>JABSSL010000037.1 GCA_013214355.1 Saprospiraceae bacterium
CCGGCCGCATAGTTCTATCGACTATCTGACACCGGACGAATTAGAGCAAATTAACTATAAACTCTACTTTAAACCGGTTGCGGCTTAGGGGAAGAGGACAGGGTGGTATCGAGTTTAACCTGATATTCCTATTAGCGCTCCAAGGGAATTAATTCAACTTCCTGAATAAAGAGGTGTACCGGTCTGCATTTATAAAAAAGGAAAAATGAACGCTATAAACTTTGTTAAAGAACTGAGACATTTTATTCTTGATCAAGATCAATACAAAAAGCAGTTAGATGAATTAGATATGAGTAAAGTCAAGGATGAATTTTGGCTTTCAGCATTACGATTCTACCGTAACCTTGACTCTGAATCTCAGGAAATTTTTATATCAATCATAAGGCAGATCAAAGTGGATACGACTTCTTTAATTCTAGGAATTTTAGACGGAACTATGATTCTTAAAAATCAAGAAGAAGATTTTTACTTGGGAATAAAAGGAAAGAAGGATCCAATAAATGGAGAGCTGCAACAGATTTTTTTGGGATTCGAAGAAGACGACGAATGGGATTCCTACGTTTAGTCTGTGTTGACATCTCCTAGCCGAAGTCTCCAAAATTGACTACTGTTCGAATGTCTCTAACTCCACCCCATAAAATCTCACCGCATTCCCCCTAAACAATTGCTGCTGCTCCTCCTCAGAAAAACCACCAGCGATCTGAAAGAAAGCATCATACAAATTTTCAAAACTAACACTCACCTTATCCATCGGAAAATTAGAAGCAAACATAGAGCGATCAACGCCCCAAAGTTTCAATCCATATTCAATATGAGGCCCAATGGCGTCCACGACTTCTCCGGCACTTGCCCTTTGCTCGCGAAGATGGAAATCAAAGCCAGCCATGGGCATCAATAGGCCACTCAACTTGACATGTACATTGGGTAGTTGGGCGAGAGTCGCCAGGTCCTCGTACCAGGTTTCTTTGATTTGCTGGCGCTCGGCTTCGGTCTTGCCCACACCTCCATGTTCTCCGGCTAGCCCAACGGGGCAAGCTAAGTGATCTAAGACGATTTTGGTGTTCGGAACTTGTTTGACCAATTGAATGAAGTCTTTGAGCTGATGGGCGTAGAGGTAGGCATCGTAGGTGAGTCCTTGTTCTCCTAGGCTAGACAAGCCTTGTTGGAAAGCTTCGGTTTTCCAGGCTTCACCTCTATGGCTGTGGTCTAAGACGCCTTTGGAGGGGTGCATGGCTATCATATCCCGGATACCTCGGAAGGCTTTGCTAGCAGCTCTATGTCCTTCCAGGATTTTGGGCAGATGGTCGAGATCCTCTAGGTGAGCTTGGCCAATGATGGCTAGCGGCTTTATCTCCAAGCTTTCCAGCCATTTGGTTTCGTCCACCATGGCCATCGGGCCCTTGCCTTCCCAAGCCGCCTGAATATGGATGAATCCTTCTATTTCATACTTACCAGTATCTTGGTGATAGATGTGCGGGAGATGCGGATTCAGAAAATATTCGGCTTGTCCGACGAAATCTACTGCGGCTCTTGGCATTAATGTTCTAGTGACTTTCTCTAAAGTCTTAGGCCAGCGCCCTAGCAATTTTACCAGACCACTGACGGGACGTGGGGTGGTATAAGGATCCCATAGGTGGATGTGTGGGTCTAAGATTCGGATGGACATAGGTGTTGGCGTTTGATGTGCTGTATTACATGATTTTAGTAACTGTCTAATTTAAGGACTCTTCCCGAATTAGCATCCTTTGGACTACCTTTATCAATGAGTACGGCCAAGTCTCCACTTGGTAATTCTGCGATGTCTCGTACTCGCCCTATTCCTGCCCAGAGTTTTTGTGTTCTACCTGTACTTTCATCATAGGCCATGATGCTCTGCTGAGATAGCGACCCCATGACAAAAGAACCATTGTGCTCTCCAAACTTGCTGGATTGCAGTTTGGTGAGGCAGGAAGGAGCAATGCTGGGTGACCAGTGTTCTATTGGTAACTCAGATATTTGAGCCGCCTCCATTTCCGTCATGTTTGAAACTTGTGTGTCATCATAATTCCGGCCATGAGAGAAAATGGGCCAGCCATAGTTGGCTCCCTTGTGAATAATATTTAATTCATCTCCACCCAGTGGACCATGCTCATTGGAGTACAGGATGCCCGCTGATGCATCATAAAACAAGCCTTGCGGGTCTCGATGCCCATAGCTCCAAATGCTACTTGGTTGGGTATGCCCCTCGAAGATCGGATTGTCTGAAGGAACATAGCCCTCAGCGGTGAGTCGGTGAATCTTTCCTACATCCGAATTAAGGTCTTGCCCACCGGGCTCTGGATACGGATTTCCTCCACTACCTTGGCTAACAAAGAAATACTCCTCATCTTGCCAAGCTATCCGTGAGCCAATAGAAAAGGCATCGGATTCAAAGATCACTCGGAAATTCTTCGCTGTATTATCCTGCAATACAAATCGACCTACCCGCATGGCCCAGTCCAGCCCGACATAGCTGATATACACCCATCGATTAGTTTCGAACTTAGGATGTAGACTTACATCCATCAAGCCTCCATAAGTCAAGTAGCCATCACTAACCGTTTGAACACTGGGCATATTAGGCAATTCCGTAAGCTCTCCATTTTGATAATGGTACAACTGCCCCAAGCGTTCCGTAACCAAGAACTCCTGTTCCCCAATTACTTCAATTGCCCAGGGAATGGTGAAGCCAGTGGCCAATACATTGGGGTCTTGGACTTCCACGCTTTTCTTGTTGCATGAAAATAGAATCAATGCGAGGATCAATAGGATAGGATGGCGAAGATCTTTCATTATTGTTTGGATTGGGAATGACGTATTCTTGCTGTGGTGTAACAAAATAAGGTTTAACTTGGAGATCATGAAATGGGTTTTCTCTTCAATCCTTCTTTTGCCGCTCTTCGTATTCAAATTCTCATGTAGTAATCCTGTTGCCATTACAGCCTCAGATTGTATCGGAGAATATAGTCCCTCTGAGATTCTGAATCATCAATATCTGGATAAGGAGGATGAGGTCGGAGCCTATTGCTTAATTGAGAGTTTGATTGATACGACTATTACTGACTGTGAGTTTGCAGATCAAGTTTTTGAGCTTTCTGATCGTTGGGGTTTTATGATGTGTGGAATTGATTGCCAGGATGCAGGGTGGCTAAAGTTGGATAGAACAAGACGAATGAGGATTAGAGAAATAATCACAATCGGATGTCTAACGTATAGGGCATCTCCATTGTTTTTTAATGGTATCGATCCAAAATCATGTGATATCGAAGATTTGTACCAATTCTGTAATGCTACGCTGATAGACAGTCTGCAATACAGGCAGGCCCTCCGTATTCATTTAGAAGAGATATATGAAACCTGCAAATGAGCCTTCTTTCTTGATGTATTACGGGAAACTTCTATAGATGTGTGTGGTTTCAAGCTACACGCATCTATAGAAGTTTCAAACGACGCATAGCTCTAACATTAAGGCCTCTTCTAGATTGACCTAAATGTATGCTGTAACAAATTTCATCATTCATGAATGACCTTCTTCCTCTAATCCCTTTGTCTTTCTTTATGATTAGTATTTTCTTTCGACTCAGGGAAAATGCTGTCAGCTTATACCAATACTATAATTTGCCTATTCCAGAGCATTATACATGGACAGTTCCCCTTAAAGATATGCGCTCACAAATGCAATCGACAGACAATCAGGAGTTGAAAGAAGATTTGAGGCGCAGTATCAAGAACAGAAAGCTGCTTTTTCGTTTTATGATTTTAGGGTTCCTTTCTATGATAGTACTAGGCAGTCTGTCTTAACTTTATGCAGTCTTATAGGTTATATGCAGAATAGCATTCTATTGAAACTTATCGTATCAAGCTGGGCTCTTAGAAATAGAAACTAGAACTTCATGATTACCTTGAACCAGGCGAAAAAAATTGCCCTTAATAAGATTACTTACAAGGGGGCTAAATTGAGGGAGAATCCTCCAATGCTTATTGAAGAATCAATTGAAGAGTACGAATGGGGGTGGCTTTTCTATTATGATAGTAAAGCGTTTATCGAGACTAAAGATGAGAATCTGAGTTATACTGGTAATGCTCCCGTTCTAGTAGATAAGGTAGATGGTGAAGCGATCTACATTGGCCTGTCACTTGAAGGGGTAGAGAGTAAAGTACAAGCGTTTTTTTCGAATAAGGGCTATGGTTCCCGAACTTGAAAGTTGTGACAAGTATCTGTTGTTAACGCAGATATCCGAAGTTTATCTCAGCTCTTTCTAAGGAGACTTCGGATATCTTGCGCTTGCTTTCCAAACTACGCACAACTGTTTTTAAATATATTCGTAGACTATTTATATTGTCTTTCTAATTCTGTTATCCATGCAAGCAAGAAATTGGCCATTACTCGTCTTGGGATTGATTTTGTGTTTGGGCTTTCGGGGAGAAGGGAATTATCCTACGGATGTCTTTCAGGCACCTGTCAATACTCCGTTGCGCCTTTCAGGCACTTTTGGGGAACTTCGGTCTAATCATTTTCATTCGGGTATTGATATTAAAGGAGGGATTGGTGTGCCATTGGTGTCGATTGGAGATGGCTTTGTGTGGCGGATCAAGGTGGAGGCAGGAGGCTACGGAAACGTGCTGTATATAAAACACCCAAACGGTTATACTTCTGTTTATGCCCACATGCATAAGTTTAAGTCAGAGATTGCGGATTTTGTGAAGAGCACGCAGTACCAAAAGCAGCAGTTTAACTTGGACCTGTATCCGGATCCCAGCCAATTTCCCGTGACTAAAGGAGAACAGATTGGGGAAATGGGTACGACCGGCTACTCTTTTGGTCCACACTTACATTTTGAAATCCGAGATAGCAAGACGGAGAAACCCATTAATCCACTCTTGTTTGGATTGGATGTGCCCGATACACGTAGGCCTCGCATGCATCAAATTCGAGTATATGAGCTCAATAGTCAGCGAGAAACACAGCGGGCAAAGACCTATAGCCTATACCCCAAAGGGGATTGGATGGGACTAAAGGGAGACACGGTCTATGTGGATCAACCCAGTGTTGGATTGGGGCTTAAGGTGTACGATCATATGAACGGCGTTAGCAACTGGAATGGTGTTTATGCGGTAGATATGTTTGTGGAAGATTCCTTGGTATACAATTATACTATGGAGACTTTTTCCTTTGATGAACGGCGCTATCTAAATGCGCATTTGGATTATGAAGAAGTAGTGACGGCCAAGAGTTATTTTAATCGAACTTATACTTTGCCTGGTAATGATTTGACCATTTACAAAAAACGAGAAAATGATGGGGTGCTTTGGGTGAACAGCGATAGGGCCCAAGAAGTGGTAATGGAAGCAAGCGATGTCAAAGGGAACATCACGAAGCTGCGATTTTGGGTCAAACAGAAGGAGGATCCAGTGGAAGCTAGCCCGAAACCATACAATTATATCCTACCATATGATCAGGAAAACATCATAGATAGTGGGTCTTTATACCTACATATGCCAGAGGGCGCGCTTTATGAAAACCTCTATCTATGGTACGAATCCGTAGAAGACCCAGGAAAGGAAATCTTTTCTAATGTACATCATCTGCACGATTATAAGACTCCGATCCATAAATATTTCGATCTTTCGATTCGACCTACTAGGCTACCTGATGAACTCCGAGATAAGGCCTTTATTGCTAACTGTACTCGAGGAAATAAAATCGTGAATCTTGGCGGAGAGTGGGAGGATGGTAAATTGAAAACAAAAATCCGTCAATTAGGGGACTTCTGTATTATGGTCGATACGATAGCTCCGACGATCGCTATCAGAAGATTCAAATCCAATATGCGAGGCTACAGTCAATTTAGCTTTATTATCAAGGATGATGTAGGAGCATCTGGACTAGCTAAGGGTTTGCAGTTCCGAGGTACGATAGACGGCAAGTGGGTGTTGATGGAGTATGACTTAAAGCATGATCGTTTAATACATCGCTTTGATGATACTCTTCCCGCAGGGGAACACCAATTTCGCCTAGAATTATGGGATCATCTTGGAAATACGAGTGTATTCGAGCGGAAATTTACGATCTAGTACGAGCTAAGCCTTAGAGGGATGGATTCTTCAGAGTGTTGTTGTATGAACATTTTTTATTTGGGAGTTGTGGGTGACAACACCCACAAGGGCTGTTTGTGCTGGTCGGTGTTGTCCACCGACCAAACCTGTCTAGCGGAATCGATAGATGATATTTTTCCAAACCGCAATTTTAGTTTCATAAATATGTTCATGCAACAACGCCGTTCTTCAGTACCTTCAATGTAATCTATGCTTGTAGGGCCAACAGCAACTAGTAGGCCCTGACGTTTTTCCCTTCCATGTAATTCATAAAAGCTCGATTAACTACTTTGTTCCCTCCGGGAGTTGGGTATTCTCCCGAGAAGTACCAGTCACCATTGTTGTTGGGACAAGCTTTGCGGAGATTTTCTACGGTCTGGTAAATGATTTCAACTTTTGGCTTGATGCCCTTTGGCTTGACGATCTCTGCTATCTTCTGAGATACCTCCTCATACGTGAACTGGTCGTACAAGGCCTTTACTTCGTTCTTGATTTCTTCTTTGGGAAGGTCCTCTTGGGCTTTACAACGTTCGTAGGTCTCCTCCAATAGGTGCTCCTTATTATTGTCCTTTAGCAGGGCAACCAAGGCGCGGAATGCCACAAAATTGTTCATCTTAGACATATCGATACCATAGCAATCCGGATAGCGAATCTGAGGAGCAGATGAGACAATCACGATCTTCTTGGGGCGGAGCCTTGAAACGATCTGTAGAATACTATCCCTAAGCGTTGTTCCTCTAACTATGGAATCATCCAGCAAAACCAAGGTGTCCTTCTCGTTTTCCACAATCCCATAGGTTACGTCATAAACGTGAGAAACCATCTGGCCGCGAGAAGTAGTATCCGCAATGAAAGTCCGTTGTTTAGCGTCCTTTACAACAATTTTTTCTACTCGTGCTTTTTTGGCCAAAATCTTTTCCAGCTTCTTCTGTTTGAGCTCTTTTCCTAGTGCGAGTATCTTTTCTTTTTTGTAGCAGTTTAAGGACTTTTCAATACCTTCCATTAATCCAAAGAAGGCTGTCTCAGCAGTGTTGGGAACAAAAGAAAAAACCGTACGATCATAGTTGTGATCAACGGAGTCCAGCACATCTTTGGCGAGCAATTCTCCCAGCTTTTTACGCTCTAGGTAGATGTCTCGATCCGTTCCTCTGGAGAAGTAGATTCTTTCAAAAGAGCAGGCGGCGCGCTTGCGCTTTTCTATGAAAGGCTTATTAATGATTTTGCCATTATATTTTACGACTAAGGCATTTCCTGGTTCTATTTCATGTACTTTCGAAACGTGCACATCAAAGGCGGTCTGTATGGCTGGGCGTTCTGAAGCAACCACCACTACCTCGTCATCCTGGTAGGCAAATGCTGGTCGGATGCCCTCCGGATCTCTGATGACGAAGGAATCTCCATGTCCAATTAGACCCGCCATGACATATCCCCCGTCAAATTTGCGGCTGGCTCGTCGTAGCAAACGGTGTACATCCAAGTTTTCGAAAATCAATTCATTGATTTCGATATTGCTGTGCCCGTCCGGCTTGAACCAGGTATGCAGGCGTTGGACCTCATCATCTAAAAAGTGCCCAATCTTCTCCAGGACGGTTACGGTATCAGATACCTCTTTAGGGTATTGTCCCAGTTCTACTAGCTCAGCGAAGAGCTCGTCAACATTAGTTAAGTTGAAATTCCCTGCCAGAATTAGGTTTCGATTTACCCAGTTGTTCTGGCGTAGGAAGGGGTGGCAAGTCTCAATGGTGTTGTCGCCATGCGTGCCATATCGGAGGTGTCCCAAAAGCAATTCACCGACATAAGGTTTATTAGCTTTGAGCCATTCAGCATCATTTGCCTGTTCTTCCGTCAAATCCTCAAAGTGCTTGGCATAAACAGAGCCGAAGAGGTCATCCAGATAATTGCTGGCATTGCTTCGCTTCCGGCTGATATATTTATGCCCTGGCGCAGCCTGTAGCTTGATGGTCGCGATACCTGCTCCATCTTGCCCTCTATTGCGTTGCTTCTGCATCAGTAAGCGCAATTTCTCTAGACCATACAGGGCCGAACCATACTTTTCCTGATAAAAGCTCAATGGCTTAAGAAGTCTTACTAAGGCGATGCCACACTCGTGCTTGATAAAATCGCTCATGAAGGCTGTCTTTGATGGCGCTCATACCAGGGTATCAACGCCATTGTTTGTTTGGATGAATGACGAAAAAACAAAAAAAGAAAGCTCCCTTCTACACCTTTTCCAAAAGCAATAGACCACTTCGTTGGAAGCCTACGAAGGCAAGTAAGTAGTCAAAAATAGCATTAGGGAAAAAAGGTGTAGTGTAATGGGGTCCCGCTGCCGGAACAACTTCTCTTTTAAAGCTGCAAAGTTAGACTTTTAAAAACGTTTTTTACAATGAAAAGTTGATCGCCATATCTGAATTATGGTATGCGGAGCAGATTGGGCCTAGAATTCAATCGATTGGCTCAATAATTTCTCTATTCCAGAAAAATTCCCCACAAGTTCTTCACGGCAGGGCCCCAGCAATTGACACGCCTGAATTCGGGAATTTTAGGCCTACAACTATGCACCAGGTTAAAATTGAAAGGCATGAGTTTGCAGCGATTGATATCCATGTAGAGAATTTCACCATCAGTATTTTCTGCTAGGCAAGTGTATTCGGCAAACGCATTCGTATTGGCCAGGCTGGCATAGAGAAAAGTCAAAACGTTTAAGGTGATATTCTTTCTCATGAGTCCTTCAGACCATTCACAAATATCAACTCCGCCTGCTCGACAAATATTGGCCCCATCACTGATGAAAAAAATAGAGCGGTTTTTACCACTACTTTTGGAAAATAGATCGGGCGTTTCTTGGAGAATGTTGAGCAGCGGTGTAGTGCCGTCGGGCACTAAGAATTCCAAATCGTATTTGAGATCCTTACGGGAACGACTACCGACCGGGATCCACAATCTAGGTACCGTTCCACAATCTCCTCCAATAGTGCCAATCCCTACCTTAACCTCTGGCCCCATTTGCTCTAGCATGTAGAGGGCTGTTTCCTTCATGACTTGAAAGCGAGTTTGATCCTTGCAAGTCACTTTCTCCATCACCATTGAGCCGGATATATCTAGAAGAAAAACGATTTCATCGTATTCAGTAAATTTCTTCAGCTTGCTGGCATTATAAGGAAGGTTACCGTAGGTAGGGTGGATTTCGATGGTGTCATAATCCTCTTCACTCAGAGAACCCATGACGATATCTTGCTCTAATTCTAAGGAATCAGATATTATCTTATAGCTGTTCTTAGCTTCTTGATTGTAGGCATCAAATAAGAGGGCTTTGGCAAAATTATCTCTACTCTTTACCATATCTCTACTGTGTACATGCAGGTGTGCGCCCAAGTTATTTCTCCGGTGGGCATTTTTGCCTTGGTCCATCAATTGGGCATAGCCAAGGGCATTATAGAAGATGCTTAAGGTTTGATTTTTTTTGATCTCTTCTTGAAGTTTGATGCTGGTTTTGATTAGCGGTATTGCCTTATGATACTGCTCACCATAGAGGTAAATCATCCCTTCTATAAAGAACTTTAAGGCGCGCTTTTTGGCGAACTCGGGATCTCGTTCGCTAAAGGTCTTTTCTCCTTTTGAAATGATTGATAGCCCTTCTTTCGCTTTTCCCACTCTACTCAAACAAAGTCCTAGCGATAGTGCGAAGTTAAACTCCTCGGGGACGGCATTGTAAGCATTGCGAAAATGACCCAAGGCAGATTTGAAGCGTTCTTCCCCATAGAAAAAGGCACCTTTGAAATAGTGTTTATAGGCCTCTTTTTTGCCAGCGACAGCACTAGGGGGAGGTGAGGCAGAAATGGAACTTAACAAGAGCAGTAAAAATAACAGTCTGAAGAGCTTCATGGGATTTCGTACAGTTTGAAAACGTTCTAAAGTTCGTTAATCTGCTATAACATAACTAGAATTGGGGAACTAATCTTCTATATTGTTTTTTACCATAGAGAAACCAAACAAATAATAAAGGTATTGCATGGAAGATTGGAAACTCAGCCCTGAAGAAGCAATTGAACGACAAAAAGAGCTACGAGGCCTTACTCGCCTTAATCCACTGACACGCCCGATTCAAACGATCGGAGGAGCAGATATTGCTTATGATCAATCTTCGGATACAATCTATGCAGGCATCGTTATATTGGATTACGAAAGTATGGATGTTTTGTTGTGTTGCTCTGTGGAAGATCGAATGCAATTTCCATACATCCCCGGATTACTTTCTTTTCGAGAAATCCCAGCCATCATGAAGGCTTGGAATAATTTGCCTTATTCACCAGATGTATTAATGATGGATGGCCACGGAATAGCGCATCCTAGGCGGGTGGGAGTGGCCACGCATTTTGGCATCTTGACGGGCTGCCCAACTTTGGGGTGTGGGAAGACGCATCTGTTAGGAGAATATGCCGCATTAGGGGTAGAAAAGGGGAGCGCAAGTGCCTTGCTTGATCAGGGAGAAACCATTGGTCATGTCGTGAGAACTCGAGAGAATGTTAAACAAGTCTGGATCTCTCCGGGCCATGGTATGAGCATGGAGCAAAGTGTTGAAATTGCTTTGCATTGTGCTCGTGAATATCGAATTCCAGAGCCAACTCGACAGGCAGATCTTTTGGTCAACGCTATTAGACGAGGAGAGCGAAAGGTGGGGGTGGAAGTGCTGAAGTAGAAGCTTGTTAAACAAATTCGCTAGGAGGATCCCGGTGCATAAACTCGGCAATTTCCATGGCGTCCTCGTAGAAGGGTAGGAGTTTATCTATGGGTTGTAATTTGCTTTTTTCGTAGATCATTAAATAGCGCCCCTTACCTTCCAAAGTGAGGTGGTTGAGCGTAAGTAAGAGGTCTAAGACATCTTTTTGGAAGTACGGCTTAACCAAGTCTTTGGCAGAACTGTTTAAGACAAATTCCTTGTTGAAAGCGGGCGTATGGTGAAATTCTAGCTTGCCTTTACTCAGTAATGTGCCTAGTTTTTCGAAAGTACCTTTGGGGCGTAGAAGGAAGGTCGGAAAGTCATAAGCTGAGGATTCAAAGATAAGAATAGTGGTTTGCCGTTTTCCACTATCTGGGTAATATTGATAGTCAAATAGTTGCACACTTCCTTCAATATTGGGCAGTTTTTGGGTGCAGAAGTGACGAATTGTCTTTCGCTTACTTCCCTTGAAGATTCTTAGATCCATTAGTTCGAACTCCAGATCCTTGATCCCTCTTTTTTTCTGGTAAGCCATGCCCATACGATCAGCAAATCGCGAAAGATCCGCTTGCCGCTCATTACCAAATATGCTATCCTTAAGATCTTCGAAAAATTCGTACATCGAGGAATGAATTGAACTTTCCAAAGTTAAAAAAAATTGGAAAAGGGGACGCTGTATTTGGCTTAACTCCCCCCAGCCTTAGACGTAAAGCCCGAATAACTCTGATCTGGTTTTAGCCAACTACCAACTAACATTCCCGCCCAACTGGCTATCCCACCATAAATTAAACTTGGAATGTCAGTACCGATTATTTCACATGCCAGCCAGACGCCCATGCCCACAAGCATCGCTAGCAAAGCCCCCGTGCAAGAAGCTTTTTTCCAATATAAGCCTGCTGTCAGTGGAATAAACAAGGAGACCAAGCTCAAGGCAGAAGACTGACTAACGAGGTCAAATATATTACTATTCCAATTGGCCATTACAGCTGAGCAAATGGCTACGCCAACCACGGACCAACGCATAATCTGTAATAGCTTTTTATCCGTCACTTCCTTAAGGTAAGGGCGGATTAGGTTTTCTCCAATGACTGTAGCGGGTGCTAAAATGGCACCAGAGGTGGTGCTGAGAATAGCGGACAGTAAGGCTCCAAAAAAAAGAATTTGCAAGAAAAGGCCGCTGTGTTGTAAAACCATTTGAGGGAGAACCATCTGGGGGTTACCATTATTGATATCGGGGTACAGGACTTTTCCACACAATCCAATGAAGAGTGGAATTAAGCCAATAACTAGATATCCCATACCCCCCAAATAGGAAGCTCTTACAGCGGTTTCTGCGGACTTGGCAGCCATCACTCTTTGAAAGATATCTTGTTGAGGAATAGAACCCAAGCCGATGGTGATCCAAGCGGCAAGATAATGGGCAAAATGATGTAGGCTAGGTTCGGGGGTAAAGCGGAAAAAACCTTCAGGGACTCCCTCCACTAGTCGATCAATACTACCTACCTCGATAAATAACTGAGTGGCTAGGATGATTAAGCCTAAAAGGATCATAATGGTCTGAACAAAGTCAGTGACCGAGACCGCCCACATTCCTCCAATGTAAGTGTAAGCCACAACTACTACTGTACAAATTACGATACCCCAGAAAAGCGGAACCTGAGCAATGGTATGTAGAATAATCGCCATCGCTACCAACTGCGCTGCGATCCAGCCAAAATAGGAGGGCACCATGAAAATTGCAGAAATCAATTCCGTACGCCTGTTGAAGCGAATCCGGAAGAAGTCATTAAAGGTGATGATGTTTAGCCGATACAGCGGGCGAGCAAAGAAAGCGCCAACTAGTATAAGACACAAAGCTGCTCCGAACGGATCTTCAATGATGCCCATTACGCCATGCTCGATAAACTCCGAGGAAGCGCCCATGATGGTTTCGGAGCCGAACCAAGTTGCAAATAGGGCTGAGGCAGCAACTATTAGCGGTAGATTTCGACCCGCTAACACGAAATCCTTGGCTGTTTTTACCCTTCGTGAAGCCCACCATCCTATGGCAATCGTACCCAGGAGATACAAGATGATAAAGGTGATTAGCATATGGCTTACTGGCGATGCGTTTTGTGTGGGTAATTTATCACTTTCTCAAGGTAGATGATAGCAGAAATGCGTTTTCTGAGACATTCTGTGTATCGAAGTGGTGCATTATGCTTGCAAATGCTGTCATCTTTATAATAGAAAGTGAAAAAGAACTATTTTTAGTTGTTTCCGTATGCTAACTAAAACCATGTATGAAAACCTTTGCCCTCGTCTTCTCCAATATATTCCTAATCTATTTGCTATTGGGTTTTGCCTTTGCCATTGTTTTCATCACGGTGGGAGCTGGTAGGTTGGACGAAAAAGCCAAAGGCACTTCTTGGTTATTTAAGGTGCTGATCTTTCCCGGATCAATGGCATTATGGCCAGTCCTTCTTCTTAAATGGATGAAAAAGTCGAAATAAGATGATACTACGATTCCGAAAGCGTCATCGCGCCATGTGGTTGTTGATTGGTGTTTTACTACCTATTGCTTTTGTAACTGCGCTCCTGGCGCGTCCCGGAGAAATTGAAACAACGGGAACCCAACTCAATCCGCTTTCAACTCAGGTTTTAAAGGAAGCGGCTACCACGCCTGCTTTAGATGCCTGGGTAACAAAGGATGATTTGAATAATTACTACCTGGAAATCGATTACAAAGAGACTGCTCGGCACCCCCTGGCTACTTTTTATCTAGGGCCAAAAGAGGAGGGCAAGCTTGACACTTATCGATTATTGGGTAAAGTGGAGGCACAGGGTCGACAACGCTTTACCTTGGATAGTCTCGCTGTGGCTGGGGGTAGGCAATACTTACTCCAATACGATCCCATTAGAAAGGAAAAAATAGCTACTACAGCTTTAACCATGCAATAGAATAGGGATGTAGCTAATCCAATGCATGTAATGGCTCCATTCCTGAAATTATAAGGTGTTACAATTATGAGCGTTGAATATTCCCCTGTACTATGGAATCGACAGAAGAAGCGATACGACTTGGCTTTGCTGGGTTTCGTTGCGTTATATTTTATTCTTTTTGCCGGCTTCCACCTTTGGTTGCACCCTAGTACCAGTCCAGAATCATTGATCATTCGATCCACAGCTACGCTAGCATTTCTCTTGCTGCATGTGATTTTGGTCATCGGCCCTCTATGTCGGTTGAATGCGGCCTTCTTACCACTACTGTACAATCGTCGCCATTTGGGTGTGAGTATGTTTATCATCGCGCTGGTACATGCGATTGTAAGTTTGATCCAGTTTCATGCCTTGGGGGATGTTAGTCCCCTGGTAGCTTTGTTTACTTCGAATCCTAATTATGATTCGATCTCCCAGTTTCCCTTTCAAATTTTCGGATTCTTTGCGCTACTGATCTTATTCCTAATGGCTGCCACTAGCCATGATTTCTGGTTAGAAAACTTAAGTCCAAGGGTCTGGAAAGCTTTGCACATGATGGTCTACGTGGCTTATGCTTTAATCGTTCTACATGTGGCATTAGGGGTATTGCAACAAGAGGGCGTACCATTGGGGGCTACGCTCCTGGGAGTAGGAATGCTGGTGGTGGTTGGGCTACACGTGACCGTTGGACTAAAGACGGATACCAACGAAAGTAAGGCGATAGGAAATGCAAAGGAAGGTTTTGTGCCTGTTTGCTCCCTTGAGGAGATAGCCGAGAACCGGGCGAAAGTTGTGATTCTTGCCGGAGAAAACATCGCCATTTTCAAATACGATGGGAAATTATCAGCTGTCCACAATGTTTGTAAGCATCAAAATGGGCCTTTAGGAGAAGGTAAAATAGTAGATGGTTGTATTACATGTCCTTGGCATGGCTACCAGTACTTGCCTGAGAATGGGCAATCACCTCCACCTTTTACCGAAAAGGTCAAAACTTATGATGTGCGGGTCGACGGGGGAACGGTTTATGTCAATCCTAAACCGCATCCGGAAGGTACTAAGCGGCCACCTGCGGTGATAGCTTAGCCTGGACCAGAGGTCTTTGCAATTAAATCAGCTTGGAAGATTGACTAGAGGGACAATAATAATAGTATGAACGAGGTAAGGGAAACGTTAAGTAAACTTGTGAGACTTGAAGAAGAAGAATGGTTAGTACTAGCGAGTTGCCTGCACGAGGAATCATTACCGAAGAAAAGCCCGCTTTTGAAAGAGGGAGAAATTTGCACTTTTATTGCCTTTGTCAGTACTGGAGCTTTTAGGTACTATTTCCTGAAAGATGGAATAGAAAAAGTGACAAGCTTCTTTTTTTCGAAGGACTTTGTGAGTGATTATTCCAGTTTTTTATCGGAGAAGCCTTCGATGCATTACATCGAATCAATTTCCACATCGGTGGTTTATAAATTGTATAAGAAGGATTTGATGCTATTGTATGATAAGTATAAGAACATTGAAAAGCTAGGAAGACTTATCGCGGAAAATCTCTTTTTAAGTGTTGATAAGCGCTTGAATGCTTTTCTGTATTTATCTCCGGAGGAGAGATATAAGGAACTTATGAATCGAAATCCCAACCTTTCACAGCAAGTTCCTCAATACATGATAGCTTCATATTTGGGAGTGGAGCCAGAAACGATCAGTCGGATTAGAAAACGTAATTCATAAACTGCTTTTTCTTGATTTGAGTCAACGAATTTTGGCAAGAAAGGGCTGCAGTTTTGTTCCATTAGTTAACGTAAAAACAATGGAATATGACAAAGCTCGGTATTCACAATTCAATCAAGACAATCTTCTCATTGTTTATACTCATCTCCGCCATGGGTGAATTTACTCACAATGAAACGGTTGTATCCTCTATGGTTGTGATTCAAATGCCTGAATATTTACTGGATCTTTTAGGGGCCTTAAAGGTTTTAGGGGTGATTGCGATTTGGTTTTCACCTTATTCATGGATTAAAGAGTGGGCCTATGCAGGTTTCGTTTTCGATCTTATCGGAGCTATATATGCTTTCCTGATTCTAAAGGAATTCATTTTGCCCGACATCATCATGGCGCCCGCTGCATTGATACTATGTATTTTGACATATGCGAGTTGGCGGAATACAACTCGAGTAGGTGCTTAATTGATGGGACGCTGGAACTCAAAGCCCGCATTTGTAGCATAGTTTGAGATGGGGTTAATCTCTATAAGTAGTTAAATTTAAGACTATATCATGTCGGAACAGGATTTCTACATCGGATATTTACCGAAAATGCCAAATGGACATTGGCGTAAGATTAGAAGCTTTCTTGCTGGAGTGGGCGTGTTGGCAATCGTCGCAGCTTTTATGCTTGTAAAAGGTCAGAATGACTTCAATACGGCTAGTTTCGAGCTTGGTAAGCCAACCGTAGTGAGTGGGATCTTGACGACCAATCCTGTCCCGCTGCTGCAGGTAGTGCAAGGCAATGATCTGTCGGGGCAAGCGGTCATCCAGAGTATCTTGCTTATTGGCTTTGGAAAACATGGTGCCGAGGCGGCTTTGGATTCTGCTGCTGCTAAAAGGAAGATGCCATTAGAAGGCAAGCTCCTGACGCTGGAAGGAACCCTGATTTATCACGATGGTAAAACCCTGCTAGAGTTAACAAAAGGTCCAGCTGCGGTTTTACAGGTAGAGCAGGCCCAACCTATACGAAGAGATATCGAACGACTGCCGGGGTATACTTTTACTGGAGAAATAGCGGACCCCAAATGCTATTTTGGCGTGATGAAGCCAGGGGAAGGGAAGGTTCATCGGTCATGTGCTGCACTTTGTATAGCCGGAGGCATACCGCCGGTCCTAAAAACCAAATTGGCGGATGGTAGCACAGCCTATCTAATCGTAAAGGGAGGTAATGGTGAAGCCGTGAATCAAGCTGTGCTTCCTGTTGTAGGCCAGGCGGTACAACTGAGTGGCCAGGTAGTACGATATGATGATTGGTTGGTATTAGAATGGGATCAATCGCAAGCGATCGAAACGCTAGGTTCTCTAATGATATTGGACGCTCCTATGTGCACTGAAAAAGGTTTAGCTGCAGTAACTTACTCTAGTAATTGATTAAACCAATGCACTAGTTCTTTTTCGTCTACAATGCTCCAGGAGTGAGGGTGGCGACTACCATCAGGTCGATAACCTTTATTTTCGGTCAGGATTAAATCTGCTTCCTGGTTTCCTAATAATCGCAAAGCATTAATGAGGGCAGCCGCGTCCAGGGCATTCATCCCGTAGTAACTTTTCCCTCGATTTTCCATCCACCATTGGACATCTGGTTCAGTATAGGTACGAACGGCGATGTCTTTTAACCATCTTTCATTTCCGGGTTCTAGATTGGAGAAAGAGTAAGGAGAGTAGCTGATGAAAGCTTCTTCTTGGTTTTTTGGGGTGCCGCCTAGATTCTTTTCTAGATAGGCTGTTACCCAGGTGGCTTCGTTGACAGCGATTGGATTATAATTGAGCCGTTTGGCTCGTTCTAAGGATTGCCAGAATCGAACAAAGTCGATCGGAGAGTCACAGGTCGCAAGGGCACGAGGAGAAAGTCCAAATCGACTGTTGCCTCGCTTGGCAAAAATAGCTTGTTTCAAGGCTCTGGTGCCCGCCAAGGACATGCCGCAAAACAGGAGGTTTCGTTTAGGGATTTTATAATCAGTGACTATTTCCTGCAGATAGGTTTCTATCTGCTGCATCTGTTTTTCCTCAAAGAAGAATTCGAACCGATTACCCGTGCTGACATAGGCTACGGCGATACCTAGAGGAAGGGAATGATGGAAGATTTTATTGATGGTATCTCGATCTGAATTAAAGAAGACAATCAAACCTTTTGCCTTTTCCTCTTGTGGAAGCACTAGGGTGTAACCGGCATCTTCGTAGGGGACATTGATGTTCGGAGCAAGTTGTAAAAGCCCTTGCTTGGGCTCAATTTTCTGTTTGACCAGTTGAGCTGCCAGCCCATGGGCGCAAAATAGAAAGACAAATAGCGAGAAAAGTGGCCTCATATTGCTAAATTAGAATCCAATTACTTCTCTATACACCATTTTAGTACCTACGTTCATCATCCCATGGGAATGCTCAGTCAAGGACAGGCATCTGCAAGGGCGTGGGATTACCCATTTACTCACCTCCTTGATCACCCCCAGCCGATGGATGGAGTTTTCCACCACCGTCTCTCGTGGATGCCTTGATCAACCCCGGATATGTCGCAGGTGAAAATCTATCTGGCTTGCTAGAAAGGCACCTGCCACAGTTTGGGGAAAATATATGGATACCTTCTATGTATCTATTTTCAAAAGTAAAGAACAGGCACTCACAACTCCCAAACAAAAAATGGTCATGCAACAACACCTTTTTACTTTACTTAATAAATCATTCGACATGCAGAAATTTAGCCCGATCCTTTATCTACTATGCCTGAGTATGCTATGGGCATGTTCCCCAACAGATGCCCAATATCCCGTCCTTAGCGCGAGTCTTTCTGGCGATACCATGACGGAAGATGAGAAAGCAGTGCACGGCGCAGCCATGGACTATTTAGATGGCTTGTACAAAGCCGATACTACCTTTATCGAAAGGAGTATTCATCCGGAGTTAAGAAAACGGGGGTATTGGTTCAACAAGAAAAATGAAAGTTATTCAGGTGCATCTGATATGACTTACGAGCAGCTCATCAAATTGACCAAAAGGTGGAACAAAGATGGTTCCAGAGCCAATGAAAACTCCGTTAAGGAGGTGACCGTATTTGAAGTTTTGGACAAAACGGCTACGGCAAAGGTGACAGCTGTTTGGGGAGTTGATTATATGCACTTGGTCAAATTAGATGGAGAATGGAAGGTCATGAATATATTATGGCAGTCTCCTCCACCAAACTCCTAGATCACGAGATTACTTTTTTATCCTGAAAATCACGAGCTTTGCCTGCTCAATTAAGTAAAGCTCGTGTATGGAATTTGTTTCCGAGAAAATAATTGATCAGGTTGCTCTTTCTCTGGAGGGGTCGAGGGGAGCCTATGAGGAAGCCGTTGAGTTGCTACGGGAAGAGCAACCTGTTGTTTTAGCCTATCTTTTCAATGAAGAACTAAAGATATTTACGCAAGGAGAGAAAGAGTATATGTTGTACCTTATCCTTGTCATCTGGGAAGCTGTAAAAGCGGTTAAGCCCGAGGGAATACCCGCCACTTCTACCGATGCTTTTACGGCCAAAGAAGAAAAGAATTGGGAGATCCTACAAGCTCAGAAAAAAAGAACTTTCCGTGATAAACTAGATGCATTTTTTGATCAGTACCCACAGGAAGATCTCCTCGCTTTTGTGGAGGATGCCCTGGTGGAGGATGAAGAAGACGATGCGGTAGTTACGAAAGAGGGGCGTGAGGCTGTTTTCATTATTTTAAAAACAGTAATTGATTGCTGGACGAAGGCTGATGAATCTACTTCAGGAACGAAGTAGGTTATTGACATTGGCCTTGTAGTGCTTACCTACGGGGATCTCGTGCTCACCAATATAAATCCGGTTACCTTCGATGGTTTGGATGTGTTTTATGGCTACTGCAAAAGATTTGTGGACCTGTAGAAAGTCGGTAGCAGATAAACTGGATAAGAGATCCGAGATTTTGCTGCGCGTCATGATCATTTCCTCCTGAGTAAAGATTTTGCAATAGTTGCCAGCTGCTTCAATGTATTGAATGTGGCCAACAATTACTTGGGTATGTTTCTTATTGCTTTGCAAAAAAATACGTTTTTCATCTTGCTTGCTAGTAGAGCTGGTAGGAGTGGGAGCCGAAGTAGATGGAATTGGTTCAATAGCCTTATTCACGGCCTTTAGAAAGCGTTCAAAACTGAAAGGCTTCAGCAAATAATCTACAATATCGAGTTCATACCCTTCTAAGGCATATTCCGCGTAGGCTGTGGTGACGATCACCTTTGGTGGCTTAGCCAAAACGCGTAAGAATTCAAATCCTTTCAATTTGGGCATATTCAGATCTAAAAAGATTAGATCGACGGAGTTTTCCTTCAGGTATTCAAAAGCTTCTAAGGCATCATAGCAATTCTTCATTAACTGCATGCTCGGCAGGAGATCACAATATCCTTTGATAATCTCATGCGCCATGAATTCGTCGTCTATGATGAGGTATCTGATCATGTAGTCGTTAGGCTTAATTTAGCAGTATAAATATTCCCTTTACTATGTAGGGAAAGTTGGTGTGATTTAGGATAGGCTAGCTCAAGTCTTCTCTTGAGGTTTTGTAGTCCAATCCCCGCTTCACTGGGTAGCTCTAGCTCATCGTAATTGTTTTCTACGGAAAAATGAATAGTATCTCCTTTTGTTGAGAGTTCAATATCAACAAAGGCATTTTCCCGCAAGTTTTCGACGCCATGTTTAAAGGCATTTTCCACCAGAATAATAAACAATAGCGGCATGACCTGATGTTTTTCTCCTTCAAAATCCGCATTGAAACGCACGTCAATCGTTTTATGATAGCGCATTTTATGGAGACTAATATAGTTCTTCAGATAAGCCACTTCCTCCTCGAGCTTCACAAAATCCGCTTGTCCTTCATAGATACTATAGCGCATCATATCTGAAAGTTTCAAAATGAGACCTTGGGCAGTTTTAGGGTCCTTTCCTACCCAACCGTACAGGTTGTTCAGCATGTTAAAAAAGAAGTGCGGATTGACCTGGCTCTTTAAGTGAAGAAGTTCCGTTCTTGATTTTTCATTCTTGAGTTTTACGAGTTCCTGGAATTGTCGAATTACCCAGCCAATGGTTAGAATGATTAAGACAAAGAAATAGCCCACTGCTAATGCCATGGCCTCTAATTCCATATCGTCAGCAATTAAGATCAGCAAAAGCAGCGCTACGCTGATGCTCAAGTACCAAAAGGAGTAATTGTAAAGAATAGATTTACCGTCGGCGGGCGCTCCCTTTTTCTTTAAGTAGTAGTGGAAAAAACGAAACAATAGAATGAAGCCCAGTAACTCAGCAAAGATGAAGGCTAGGGTCGGAAACTTTTCTACACTTTCTAGGATGCCAATCAAGAAAATAGTGCCCAGTAAAACAGATAAAACCTTCCATTCATTTTTGATCCAGTAAGGAGCATATCTTATCAAGGGCGTTCGCTTGCTTAGCCAACGTAGAGGTTTGTAGCTGATGGTGCAAAAAGCCAAACCTGCCAGTAAAACCCCAGTAAGTTCTACTCCAATGGATAAGATGCTTAGTCCGCTACTGAGGAATAGCAGAGCCAGCCCAGGAATGAGCAGGAATCGCAGCAACTTTCTAAGCCTTTTCATCCCTCAATATTAGGGATATATTAGCCTTCTTGCAAAGAAGTTGTTGAACGGCATAAGTTCAGGGATCAAAGTATCTGAAAGTGGGATGAAGTTCTTTGCTAGAATGGCGAACATTTTATAAACCAAGGAAGGAGTTGCTGGTCACATATATTTATGAGTAGAAAAATTGGTCCATAGGTTTGTTGGTGAAACTAAATCGCATCTACAAGTTCTATGAAACAGACCATCTATCTTATCTGGGGAAGTATGATTCTTATCTTAATCGGAGCCTACTTGGTGTATCCTTCTCTGTACAGCACTGCATCCATTAAATATTGGATCGAATGGTGTAGCCTCAATATCTGGCTGGCTTACATTCTGATCACTATTCTGCGAGGTGTTTTTCTACTCCCCAGCACTCCCTTTGTTCTAGGAGGAGTGTTTCTTTTTCCCCATTCTCCAGCTTTTGTCTTGTCTATTTCTATGGTAGGCGTGTTGCTTTCTGCCTGCCTGGTGTACTATCATTCGGGGGGACTGAATTTCAGCGATAAGATAATGGCTAAGTATCCGGAGAGAGTACAACAACTGAGCCAGCGCCTGCAAAGTAGGAGATCTACAATGGTGATCACGTTCTGGTCTATGTTTCCTTTGATCCCGACGGATCTGATTTGCTATGTGGCTGGGCTAGCTAAGATGCCTGTACAGTATATGCTAACGGGTGTACTGATCGGGGAGCTTTTTCTAAACTATTGTCTAGTATACTTGGGAGGAGCTTTGATCTAAGCGAGGATAAAATTAAGAATCCCGAACCTGGGCGAGAGGGCCTAGATTCGGGATTTCTCGGGTTCTTTACCATGAAGGAAAAAAATCATCCTTCTCAACTCAAAGACCGAAACTTAAATATGTTCTAGGAAGACTTAGCTTCCTCTTCCTTTCTCAATTCCTTTCGTAGGATCTTGCCAACATTAGTTTTCGGTAGATCTTTTCGGAATTCTACGGCCTTAGGCACTTTGTAACCTGTCATATTCTCACGACAGAATTCTATCAGTTCCCCTTCGTTCAAGGATTTATCTTTCTTAACCACAAAAATCTTAACCACTTCTCCTGATTTCTCATGCGGAATCCCGATCGCGGCTACTTCCATCACCTTTGGATGTCCTGCAATTACATCTTCCACTTCATTCGGGAAAACATTAAATCCAGACACCAAAATCATATCTTTCTTACGGTCAACGATACGGAAAAAGCCATCTTCTGACATGGTCCCGATATCACCTGTACACAACCAGCCATCTTTAATCGTATCTGCTGTGGCATCAGGGCGATTGTAATACCCCTTCATGACTTGAGGGCCTTTTACCTGAATTTCTCCAACCCCTCCCGGGCCTTGTACTACTCCTGCATCATCCACTATTCGTACATCTGTAGAAGGGATGGGTATACCAATCGTCCCCAATCTACCTGTACCATCCAGCGGGTTGGTAGTGACAACTGGAGAAGCTTCCGTCATTCCATATCCTTCCGATAAGAAACAACCCGTTACTCTCTGCCATTCCTCTGCTACTGCCTTTTGTACTGCCATTCCTCCTCCAACACTAACTTTTAGACTACTGAAATCTAGTGCTTTAAAGTCTTTGTTGTTCACCAAGGCATTAAATAGCGTATTTACACCCGTCATTAGAGTAATTGGATACTTTTTGAAGGTATCTACTAATGATCCCAAATCTCTTGGGTTCGTGATCAGGATATTATGCGTGCCAATACTAAAAAGTACGAGGCAGTTAACGGTGAAGGCGAAGATGTGATACATCGGAAGTGGGCAGATCGCTACTTCCTCGGTTTCTTTTAAAAAGGGCTGCATCCAAGCCTGGTTTTGCTGCATATTCGCTACCAAGTTTCGATTGGTAAGCATCGCCCCCTTGGCAACGCCAGTGGTTCCTCCCGTATATTGTAAAAGGATTACATCATCTGGCCCCCCCTTATGATCTGGTAAGGTGAACTTTTTACCTTGTTTCAAGGCCTCTGAAAAACTCACCGTATTGGCAATGTCAAATTTGGGAACCATCCGCTTTACCTTCCTAACCACAAAATCAACCACCTTCCCCTTCACTGCACCCAGCAATTCTCCAACAGAGGTCGTAATGACAGTCTTGATTTGAGTGTCTCCTAATATCTTTTCGAGGTTGGCGGCGAAGAGCTCTGATATCACCACCGCTTTCACGCCTGCATCATTAAACTGATGTAACATCTCTCTAGGCGTATATAAAGGATTGGTGTTCACTACCACAATACCGGCTCTCAACGCACCAAAAAGTGCGATAGGGTATTGTAGAAGATTAGGCATCATTAGCGCAATTCGATCACCGGGCTCGATTCCTCTAGAATTGAGGTAGGCACCAAATTGACGAGAATAAGTGTCTATCTGGCCAAAGGTGAGGGTTTTGCCGCGGCAGGTAAATGCAGGAAGGTTGCTGTATTTCTTAAATGTTTCTTCGAACATAGATACCAGACTGGGAAAACAATCTGCATCGATATTGGCGGGAACGCCACTTGGATAGTTCTTTAACCAAGGTCTTTCTTCACTCATATTGGTATTACCTTATGATATTAAGAATGCTTCTTTTATCTATTACAGTAGGACAAGACATACAGGCTAGCTGTTCTGTTGCGCCTAAAAATAAGAATTTTCGCTAGTATCAAGAATTAATCTATTCGTGAGCGGAAGCTTATTCAATTGATAATCAGTCACTCCATAGATTATTTATTCCATGCTATGTAGACGTGTATGGCCGTCTAAAGTAACCTTCTATTTTCTCTGAAGTTTTGTTTGGCAATACGGCTTATTCGCCGTACCTTTGCGCGGCTAAAAATATTCCTTAACCCGCTGGGAAACTGGCACAAAAAGCATTCTTTCAATGCTAGACGAAAAAGATTTAGAAAACGAAGGGCAAGAACAAGAAACGCCCGAAGTACAACCTGAAGCTGAAGAACAGGTTGAAAAGGCTGCCGAAGAGGTAGTCGAAGCTGCTGAAGAAACGGTGGCTGAAGTAACTGAAGAAGCAACCGAAACAGCTGAGGAAGTTGTAGCCGAAGCGACTGAAGAAGTGGCTGAAGCTGCCGAGGAAGTAGCGGAAACTGTAGAGGCTGCTGCTGAAGAAGTGGTGGAAGAAGCGACTGAAACGGTAGAAGAGGTAGTCGAAGCTGCTGCTGAAGAAGTAGCCGAAGCAACGGAAGAGGTGGCCGAGACTGTGGAAGCTGCCACGGAAGAAGTAGTCGAGGCTGTGGAAGCTGCTACCACAGAAGAGCCAGCCGCTGAAGAAGCTGCCGCTGAAACTGAAACTACTGAAGAAGAGAAGCCTGCTCCTCCGGTAATCACGATGTCTGCTGACAGTTACCCAGGTTTGACCGGTGAAGGGCATGATGATTTTGATTGGACCTTGAGTAAGAGCCAAAGCTCTTCTTACACTGACCAAGAGAAGGCTGATTACCTTAAGCAGTACGAAGCTACACTTACTTCTGTATTGGAAAACGAAATTGTTTCTGGTAAAGTAAGTAGCATTCAGGATGGAGATATCGTTTTAGATATCAACTACAAATCTGATGGATTGGTACCGATGTCAGAATTCCGCGATATGCCAGATTTGGCCGTAGGAGATTCTGTAGAGGTGTATGTAGAGCAGCAGGAGGATATGAGAGGTCAGTTGGTGCTTTCTCGCCGTAAAGCTAAGTTGTTGCGCGCATGGGAGAACATCGTTGATTCTTACACGAACGGAACAATCATCGAAGGAACGATCATTAGTAAAACCAAAGGTGGTTTGATTGCAGACTGCGGTGGTTTGGAAACTTTCCTTCCTGGTTCTCAAATTGACATTAAGCCAATTATCGATTATGATTCGTACGTTGGAAAGCGTATGGAATTCAAAGTAGTGAAGATCAATGAGGTAATCAAAAATGCTGTTGTATCTCACAAAGCTTTGATCGAAAGCGATTTGGCAGAGCAGCGTGAAGCAATCATCGCTAGCCTTGAGAAAGGACAAGTACTTGAAGGTCTGGTTAAGAACATTACCGACTTCGGTGCCTTCTTGGATCTAGGTGGTGTTGATGGTCTTCTTTACATCACGGACATCTCTTGGGGACGTATCAGCCACCCAAGTGAAATCCTTCAGTTGAATCAGAAGATCAACGTTGTTGTACTAGACTTTGATGAAAACAAGAAGAGAATTTCTTTGGGTCTGAAGCAGTTGCAACCACATCCATGGGAGGTGCTCAGCGCTGAGATTCAGGAGAGCTCTGTCGTGACCGGTAAAGTGGTTAACATCGAAGATTACGGTGCATTCTTGGAGATCCAGCCAGGTGTAGAAGGTTTGGTACACGTTTCCGAGGTGACTTGGAGCAACCAGCCGATCAACGCTCGCGAATTCTTCAAATTGGGCCAAGAATACGAAGCCAAAGTGGTGACCATCGATCGCGAAGATCGCAAGATGTCTCTAAGTATCAAGCAGCTTGCTGCGGATCCATGGGATACAATCGAAGAGCAATTCCCACTAGAAAGCCACCACAAAGGAGAGGTGAAAAACCTTACGCCATATGGTGTATTTGTGGAGTTGAAAGAGGGAATCGGTGGTATGGTACATATCTCTGACCTATCTTGGACTAAGCGTTATTCTCACCCATCTGAATTTACTAAGGTGGGAGAAGAGATAGACATTGTAATCCTTGATATCGATAAAAACAATCGCAAGCTTTCTCTAGGCCACAAGCAATTGGAAGAGAATCCATGGGATACTTTCGAAAATGTTTTCCCTGTTGGTTCTTACCACGAAGCTACCGTGTTGCGTAGAGATGACCGCGGTGCAATCGTACAATTGCCATATGGTTTGGAAGCATTCGCTCCAATCAAGCACGTGAAGAAAGAGGATGGCACACTAGCTGATCCAGAAGAAGTATTGACCGTGAAGGTGATTGAATTCAACAGAGACGATAAGAGAATTCTTGTTTCTCACCTACGTTACCTAGATGACATCCGTCGTGAAGCTGATGAGACAGTGAAGAAAGAAAGACAAGAGCAGCGTCAGCAAACACGTACCGCTGTTAAGAAGCAGCAAGCAAGTATCGAGAAGAACACCCTTGGTGATCTTGATGCCTTCTCTGCTTTGAGAGAACAATTGAAAGAAGACGAGGACAACAAGTAATTTCGGGTTGTCTTCCAAGAATAGAAAAGCCTCAAGAGATTGCTCTTGGGGCTTTTCCTTTTCCCACAAGTCAATTGTTTTGGGGATCAAAGTTGGTGGAAATTTTGCCCAGTGTTAAAAAAGACTATTTTTAGGCCCCCGGAACTGATTCAGAAAGCTCTAAACCCATATTGAATGCCTTTAAATGTAGAAATCAAAGCCCGCAGCTCTCAAATTAAAACCGTCCGACGATTATTAGAAAACCAAGTGGCTCGGTTTGTAGGCGTGGACCACCAGGTAGATACCTATTTCAAAGTCGACCATGGCCGATTGAAACTAAGACAAGGAAATATTGAAAATGCCCTGATCCACTATTCGAGATCCAATCAAGCAGGTCCTAAGAAGTCCGAAGTACTTTTATATCAATCTCCCACTTCGGCCAACTTAAAAGAAGTGTTGGAGGCGGCCCTGGATAAGTTGGTCGTCGTTGATAAAATGAGAGAGATTTACTTTATTGATAATGTGAAATTTCACCTAGATAAGGTAGTGGATCTTGGTACTTTTGTTGAGATAGAAGCTATTGATCAGGATGGATCGATAGGGGAGGCCAAATTGCAGGAGCAATGCAATTACTATTTGCAGTTATTTCAAATTCCGGCATCTGATTTAGTAGAGTACTCCTATAGTGACCTCTTATTGGAGAAGGGAAAATAGCATGAAGACCTATTCCTCAAAATTATTGCTATTTGGAGAGCATATCGTCATCAAAGGGGCGCGTGCTTTAGCCACCCCCTACGCTGGCTTTCAAGGAAGATGGCAACGAGATCCGGATGATCTCAGCCTCCAGCAGTCCTTACCCAGCTTTCTGATGTATATCAAAGCTAAAACGGTTTTGGCAGGGCTAATGGATTGTGAGGCGTTTGAAAAGGATTTGGAGGAGGGTATGTATTTTGAGGCCAATATTCCCACTGGTTATGGTTTAGGGAGTTCCGGAGCCTTATGTGCGGCGGTTTATGATCGCTACGCCAAAGCGCCCGTTGACCGATCGAATCTACAGGCTATTCCTGCCTTGCAAGAAACTTTGGCCCGTATGGAGAGCTTTTTTCATCAATCTAGTTCTGGCGTTGATCCTTTAGTTTGTTATATGGATCAAACCTTGGTTTTGCAAAGAGGAGAGGTTCCGCAGGTGACTAAGATTCAAGTAACTCATGAAGACGCTCCTCTATTTCTAGTAGATACCCACCAGTCCAGAAAAACAGCTCCATTCGTAGCCCACTTCCTCAGTCAATATGAAAAAACAGCATTTCGATCCATTTTAGAAGAACAACTCTTGCCCGCTAATGAAGCGGCTATCAATGCCCTTTTAACCGTCGATAAGGTAAGCTTGCAATCATCTTTTCGCCAGATTAGTCAGTTTCAATTTGAGCATTTTCAGCGAATGATTCCTGCTAGCATCGCACCACTTTGGCAGAAAGGTTTGGAGTCTGAAGATTTTAGTTTGAAATTATGTGGGGCAGGAGGCGGAGGATTTATGCTCGGCCTGGCAAGAGATGTCGAGACTTGGGAACGACTTGAACTAGGCCCTTCCGTTTTGTAAAAAGAGCGATCTACCTGTATAAAACTGGCAAATCGCTCTCCTGATCTACGATCCAAAACTTGGAAGTTGCTGGTCTAGTCTCCCATCAAGGTGTTGTCATAGACCTGAACTTTAGTCCAATGGTCGGCTAATTTCTCCACGAATGCGGTGTGAATGGCATCCACCTGATAGGCATCTTGTGCAGCTTTATCTTTAAAGTGGATAGACAAAGCATAATCGTAGGAATTGTCAACTACGTCCCTAGGCGTTCCTGCAGGAGGACCATAATAGAATTGGCCGATGGATGATATATCCTTGAGGCTTACTAAGCCTTCTAGGAAGGCCTTTTCCTCTTCTTCGGTAATGCCTTCTTTCAACCAGAAATAAACATTGTGTACAAAAGCCAGGTCCGAGGGCCCTGCCTTTTCGAGTTGATTTTTTACTTCGGCTAGTTCAGCTTCTAAGCTAGCGATTTTTTGTAGTGAGTCGTCAAGGGCTGCCGTATCTGCACAGCCAGCTAGGCATATCAATGCCAGCAAAGAAAAAAATACTTTCTTCATATGAATATTTGATGCTATTGTCGCGATACTTATCTAACTATGAGCGACGGAAAGGACCTTATTCGTCATCATCGAAGCGGCCGGGTTCTGCCTCATGTACAATATGGAAAGCAGTATTGTAAACATCCTCCGCATTGGGTTTTGAGAAATAATCCCCATCTGTTCCATAAGGTGGGCGATGCTCTCTTGCCGGTAGCGTAGTAGGTGCCGAATCCAGATACTGATATCCTTTTTGTTTTTCGAGTACTTCCTGCATCATATAGGCAGTCGCACCACCAGGTACATCCTCATCTAGGAAGAGGATTCGATTGGTCTTCTTCAAAGACTCAACTATGGTGTGGTTAAGGTCGAAAGGCAATAAGGTTTGAACATCAATTAGCTCAGCTGAGATGCCATCCTGCTCTAATTGCTTACAGGCTGCTTGGGCAATCCGCACGCACGCGCCATACGTTACGATGGTGATATCATCGCCCTGTCGGAGTACTTCTGGCATACCCAAAGGAACGGTAAACTCGCCGATGTTTTCAGGCAAGCGTTCTTTTAAGCGGTAGGCATTCAAGCATTCTACTAGGACACAAGGATCATCAGACTTGAGCATCGTGTTGTACATGCCCGCAGCTTGGGTCATATTACGAGGTACAAGAATATACATGCCTCGCAAGCCGCCAAGTAGTACACTCATAGGAGAGCCAGAGTGCCAAACTCCTTCGAGACGGTGGCCCCGGGTCCTCATGATGACTGGTGCGGCTTGTTGGTTGTTACTTCTCCAGCGGAGAGTGGCTACATCATCTGTTAATGGAGAGAATCCATAGATTAGATAGTCAAGATATTGAATCTCCGCGATGGGCCTCAAGCCCCGCATGGCCATGCCCAGTGCTTGCCCTACGATGGTCCATTCTCTGATGCCCGTATCAAAGATACGTTTAGCCCCATGCTTTTCCTGCAAGCCAGCAAAGGCTTGGTTCACGTCTCCGATCTTACCTACATCCTCACCAAAGGCAAAGAGGTGATCGTATTTACTGAATAGATGATCAAAATTAAGGTTAAGGATTTCATAGCCACTCTTCAAAGGGGCGTCATCTGCATACACTGCAGGAACGACTTCGACCTTCAAGGCTGACTGTTCCGTTTCGCTATACAAATGGGTATGATAGCGATCGTGCATGATCCCCTTTACCTCCTTTATGAAGGCCTTTAACTCCGCGATTTCTGGGTAAGCTTTTCCTCGAGTAGCATATAAGACCCGGCGAACACAGCGCACTAATTCAGCACGGAAGGGATTTACCAGGTGCTTGAATTCCTCGTAGATGCCTTCAAGCCGAGGATTGTTGCCTTCTTTAGCTTTGATGGCCAAGAAGAGTTGATCTAATTCCTTGTATTTGGCGGTGATCGGTTCGGAATAGGCTTTCCACGCTTTATTCCTCGCTTCTCGTACCTGTTTCTTAGCTTGTTGAACAATCCCTTCTAACTCTTCTTCCGTTGCTACATCATTTTCCAGGATCCATTCCTTGAACTTCTGATTACAGTCAAATTCCTTTTCCCAAGTTAGGCGCTTCTTGGACTTGTATCTTTCATGAGAACCGGAAGTGGAGTGTCCTTGCGGTTGGGTCAATTCATCCACATGGATAAGTGCACCGATATGCGTTTCTCGTGTCTTTTCGATACTACGCTGATAGGTTTCGATCAAATCTACGTAGTCCCAGCCTTTTACTTGGTAGATATCGATGCCATTGCTTTGATCACTTTGTTGAAATCCTTGCAATACTTCCGAGACGCTTTCTTTAGTCGTCTGAATAGCTTTTGGTACAGAGATCCCGTAGCCATCATCCATAATCGTGATGGCCAATGGAACTTGCATCACGCCGATGGCATTGATAGTCTCCCAAAATGCACCTTCTGAAGTGCTGGCATCCCCGATATTACAGAAGCAAACCTCTGATCCTTGGTTGGATAGAGGCGAATCCTGGAGTTCATCACTCTCTCGATATTTCTTGGAGGCAAAAGCCAATCCTACTCCACGTGCCATTTGCCCAGCAGTGGTAGAAATATCAGAAGATAAATTGTAGTGATCTTTATGTGGCAGGAAGTTGCCTTGCGCATCTATGAATGGCGTGGCGTGGTGATTATTCATTTGGCGCCCCCCGGAGAAGGGGTCGTGATTACCATCTGCATACAATTGAGCAAATAGATCCTCAATTTTACACAGATCCAAGGCTAATAGTAAGGTATGGCCCCGATAATAATCAGAGCGGAAATCTCCTTTTTGAAATACTTTAGCCATGGCAATCTGAACTAATTCTTTGCCATCGTCTGAGACCCCGAATTTAGCTCGTCCCGTCAATACATCTTTTCGGATGAAAAGACTAATTTCTCGACTGATGGAACAAATGTAAAAATCGTGTAGTATCTCTTCTCTTTCAATAGAGATGGATGTAGTTGTCAACGGATTTTCCAAAATGGACGGACTCACTTTAGTTTCCTAATTTCTCAATTTCACTGCGAATATACGATCTTTCAGGCTCTCATTATAGCGTAAGCCTTTTTATATCACTACATAATACATATCGTAAATGTTTAGCCAGTGTATTGATTAATGTAGGATTTAACAATGGGAAGCAGCCGTTCCACACCTTCCTTCAATGGCCGAACCACCGGTATTCCCAATCGTTTTTCTAATGCTTTCTGATGGGCTTGCATTTCTTCCTCCGTCTGGTGTTCCTCATTTAGGCTTACCGCCAAAACAGTTGACCCATACAATCTGATTAATTCTATTTCTGTCTGAATATCAGGGATATGGCAGCCAATTTCTTCGGTTCCTTCATAGCATTCTCTGCCGGGAGCATGTTGCAAAATCACGCCTTTTGCTACTCCAGAAAGCAGGAATTCACTTCCACACGGGCCAGTGGGATTTCGCAAAGCCGATTGTCCCTCTAACAAAATTACTTCGGATTGTTCTTGCTCGTAACAGTTGACAATGGCCCGCTCCAATTCTCCACTTATAAAATCATTTAAAGTAGAATCAAAAATAAAACCGTGGGGGTATCCTTGCATCCATCCCGTTTGTCCGGTATAGATCATATCGGCCTTCACTCCATTTTCGCGACACATTTCCATTAGAAATCGGCAAGTTGTCCGCTTGCCAATGGCACAATCCATGCCCATAACGGCAATACGCGGAGCTTTTACTTTGAAAATAGAGCCATTCCAGAACTGCAATTCACTGCGAGGGCGAGGCTTGCGAATATCTAGGAGTTGGATGCCCTTTTCTTGAGCTTTGGCGGCCAGCTCAGGATCATCTTGCAAGAAAGAGTGTAAGCCATTAACGATGGAAATTTGATGATCTATGGCTTTGGAAATATTATTTCGCAAGCCGTCGGGTAGATAACCACCAGGTGTAGCAACACCGACCACACCATAAGTGGGTTTGTCATCCATCTGAGTTAAGCACTCAACTACGGATTTATAGATAGGTATAGCTAGGGCTTGGCCATCCATGATCACCCCAGCATCTTGACCGGCAAACTTAGGGTCAATAACAGCTATAACTTCGAAGCGATCACTACCTCGCAAAAGCCCGTGGCAGGTCTTGGCAAATGCCGTGTCAAGCATCCCATCCGTAAAAACAATCGCAGAACTTTTTTCCATGAGTATTAAGTGTTTAAAGCAGCGTAACCCCTAGACCTGGTTTGTCATTTGGGTACATCATTCCGTTTTCTAGTACAAAGCCTTCTCCTACTACATCTCGGGCTAGATCTAGACTTCCATCCAGGTCTATGTAGCGGGTAGCCGGGCAAGCTAAGGCAGCATGTAAAGCTGCGGTAATACTTACGATACTTTCATCATTGCAGCCCCACATTAGATGCCTACCGCTGTGATTGGCCATATCAGCGATGGAAAGTGCGGGTTGAATACCTCCGCATTTCATCAGTTTTATATTGAAAATGCCATACGGCATGGGAGAAGCCAATAGTGGAATGGCATCTTTAGGATCATGCAAATCTTCATCAGCTGCACATTGCTGTCGGATATGCTCATCCGTAGTCTGTAACTCGCTGAATTTTCCTCTGGGAAGAGGTTGCTCTACAAATTCCAAATTCAGCCTATCGACACCCTTAAGGAATTTAGCTAGACCGGCGAGATCATATCCCTGGTTTGCATCTACTCTAATGCCAAATGCTGACCCAAACTGCTCTCGAAGCTTACGAATAACCTCAATGTCATGTTCGACATCATTTCCTGTTTTAATCTTGAGGATCTTAAACCCTTGATCTAACCAATCTTTGGCAGCTTCTAAGGTTTCTTCGACAGACATGATTCCAATGGTCACCGAGGTAGCTAAACCTTCATGGCACTGCCCTAAGTATTTTACCAGTGGAACTTTAAGGTATTTTGTGAAAAGATCATAGAGGGCAATATCTGCGGCTGCCATTGCTGCTGGATGTCCTGCCAATTTAGTCTGGATATTTCTCAAGATTGCAGGTAAATGGCGAATATCTTGTCCTTCACAGCAGGCAGGTAACTCAGACTGCAGTAGCTGTAAGCTATCTTCGAATACCTCACCTGTTACATAAACAGCCGGCGAAGCAGCACCAATCCCTTGCAATCCATTCGCTCCTTCAATGGTGACAAAAATGTTTTCAACTTTGTCAATTGTTCTATATGCAATCGTGTAAGGACGGGTTAATTCTAAATTCTCTTTCCATATCTTGACCGCGGTAATTTTCATGGTAATTGCTTGTGATCTACTAAAGAAAATTTCCGGTAGTTCTCGTATACTACCAGATGAAGATGCAGTTGGTATTTAGTACTAAAATCCGTTTAGGGACTGACCGTAGCTTTGAGCCTTACAGTTCACTTGATTTGGGAAAGACTTTCACCTGTATTGTGGTGAAAGCTTAGCTAAAAAAGCTTGCTAAGCTGGTGGAGTAATCCACTCAAGCACGACGCATCAAACAGTGCTTTGCCGTGCCACCCACAAAAGGGTGCACCTAATCTGTAGCCTGGATTCTGTTAAATGGCTCGAAACTTACTGCCCTGGAAATTAGTACCACTGCTTGGTAGCAGGAAGGTACAAATTGATTGTGCAGTAAGAAAAAATATCCTAAAGAAGTTGAAGATGGGAACCTTCGATTAGGCTTATTACTTTACAGGAGTATTACGAGATATTATAAAATTAAAGAAATGGAAATTATCGAAGGTCTGCAACGGACCCAAGCTCAGACACTATCCTATTTTGAGCTTAGTGAGGAACAATTGGTCAAAACTTACGCACCAGGCAAGTGGACGGTTCGTCAACTGCTGCATCATATTACAGATGCAGACACGGTCCTTTATGATCGCATTCGCCGGACGATCTCAAACCCTGGCCAAGTGATTTGGGCTTTTGATCAAGATCTTTGGGCGGAGGGATTGGATTATATGCGTTTTCCCCTAGAAGTAAATAAAGCTATTTACAAAGCTACTAGAGCAGGAGTAATCCATCTGGCTCAACAGCATTATTCCGGGGCAGGTGATAAGCATTTTATACACAGTGCTACTGGGAGCCGGACCCTAAAAGATGAATTTGACAAGGTAGTATGGCATAATCAGCGGCACTTGGACCAGATTGCGCTGGCACTAGCGAGCTAGGCAGGCACCTCACCCGGTGACTTACTCACTGGGTGAGGTGGCCTGTGCCTAGTTGGCTAAACGCTCTTTAATACCCTGTTTTAACCAATTTAAGCTATTATTAAGGATGGTTTGATAAGGGGCCAAACCATGTGCATCCTCGTCATGGCCTAAGGTATTGCCGACGATCTTTGCTTTTGGATGCCTCACGGTCCAGACGACGGGATATTCCTTGCCGGATTCTAAACCTCTTCCGACAGCTAGGACTTCCACTCCGGGGCCAGCGGGATCTTCTTCCCACCGATAGAGCTCATCTGTAATCCGGAATGTGGCTGGTACACCTTTCATAATCGGATGATTAGGCTTTGTAACCCGGACCTCAAATTCTTGTAGTTTTTCGTGTGAACGGGATCCTCCACTTACCAGGTCTCGGTTGTAAGCAGGCCAGTCCTTCCAATTGTACCAAACACTAGGATGATAAATCATCATGGGCATACCTTGATTTACCCTGTCAAAAATCGCCTCCTTCGTAGAAGCTTCGAACGCCTTGTTGTTAGAGATTACCAGTAGATCGGCTTGATCTAGCAACTTCTCTAGTTGCGTCGAATTTTCTGTGTAGGAAAAAGTATTCGCTCCATTCTGGTGCATGACTTTACCATCAGCAACTCCAAAGAATTTTAAGAATTCGTGTGAACTCCCTCCTCCCATAGCTGCAATATGCAAGGCTGTAGGATTGGGAGATACATAGCTGCCCCTTGGACTTACTTTTAGTACCCCTTGCATCATTCTCCAGTGCCCTGGGAAGGTACAAATAAAGGGATAATCACCAGCTTTGTCGGGCACCTTGAGGCGAATCGTACCTTTTTCTCCTGGATTAAGCATTTTAGTTGCTCCTAATACATAGCGAGACTCCGGAACGTATTCCATTTCCGCAGCAGTAGGTGTCTCTAGAAATTTATCTACTAGTTTCCCGAAGGCATTTAAGCTGCCGGATTCGATAAGTACCAGATTATGCGGCATTTCATCTATATTCTCTAAGCTGATCTCAAGCTGCTCTCCAGCCATAGCATGAAGCACCTTTTGATCATATGCCATTTCTTGGGAAACTGTCTTTAAGTTCAGCTGGCGATCCACGGCAATCTCACCAATACGACCAATGCCCATATCTATGTACTGATTCCCACTTTCATTATGACAATAAACGGCGATTAGGTTTTTTCCGGGCTTAAAGAGTGCCGCTTTATCCTCATCGATCCCGATGTATTTGTACTTTCTACCCCAACCGGTATTAGCGAAAAATAGGCTACCGTTGACATAGATTTCGTATTTCTCATCATGCAGGACCTTGAGTACAGGTTTCTTAAAACCTTCCTCTACTGTCACTTCCCTACGGAGCCAGATATCGCTGGTAGACCAAGTTGTTCTGATGTTATCATTTAAGTCTGCTGTACCAAAAACTGAGGTACCTTCCTCCCATGAGGAGGCATCAAAATCAGCGGCGTACCAATTAGCCCCAGGATCGGAGGTAGTGTAAGACCAGCTGGCCGGTTCTTCCTCAGCGGAAGGAATGACCATAACAACATTTTCGGGATTTACTTTTTCGAGATTAGGCTCTCGAGTATAGATCTTGAGTGCGGCTGAAAGCCATTTGTCATTTTGATTGGCCGGATCATCTTGGATTTCCTTTATTGCTGCGGCCATGGCCTCGGTCTCTGGTAATTCACTAGCTCGGAGGATTGCAGCAAGGCGTAGATGTAGGTTTTTATGTTGTAAAAGGTCTGAGGCTAAAAGCAAGGCAGTTCCATGAGTAGTCTCTGGAATCAGGGCCAAAGCTGTGCGGACCAAGCCTTCCGTTTTTGCAGTTAGAGCATTCTTCAATACGTCTTCAGCCTCGGGTATCCCTTCTTCTATCACTCCTAAACCAGCTAGGGACCATAGGGCATGACTCGCAGCTGGTGAGTCTTTCAGGGCTAACTGACCTAGTTCAGGAATTAATTCCGTTACTTGGTTTTCCACGATTAGGCGTTGGGCGGTCGTCCTCCAGAACATGTTGGAGCTTGCTAAACCCTTTAGCAAACCTTTGCTATCTGTAGGGTCAAGGGATTTTATCTTGGTATCTGTCTTACCTTTGTATTTGATAATATATATCCGACCATGTTTCTTATCTCTTAGTGGATTCAGGTGAGCATTACCTTCCCCTTTGTCAGCATTCCAAATTTGGTTTTCCATACCTCGCTTATCTGGATTGTGCTGAATAACGGGATTATACCAGTCCGCGACCCATAGATTTCCATCAGGTCCGGTTTCGCTATACACCGGAGCTGTCCAGGCATCTGTACTTGCAAAGATGTTTCCATCCTCTAGTTCTTTGTAACCAGCACCATCATCTGCAATTCTGGCGATGTGGACCAAGTGACCCGTAGGCTCATTCACATACATTTGATTGCGATATTCCTCAGGATAGTTGGTGGCTGTGTAGAAATTGGCCCCGGCTGCTGCCGTAAACCCTCCGCGTACATCTACCTGTTGAAGAGGGATTTTGGTCGCCGGAGAGATTTCATAATGACCCTGAATGAAGTCAGCATTAATCGCCCAGGAGGGGAGTGTGTTTAGGTAATCATAATGTCGAAGTGGAATACCTACATAACAACAGTGGTTGTTATTGGCTGTAGATCCAAATATCTCGAAGTCTTGAGTAATGCCCAATCCCCAGGTGTTATTATTGAACTGTCCAAGGGGTTCGAAGGATTGCCCATTCCTATCAAAACGGTACACCCCGCGGGTGAAGTTGACCAGCTCACCATTGAATTCATTTTCAAATCCCGAGTAGCCTACTGAACCCCAGATTTGATTGTCATATCCATACTTGAGATTGGCTGGCCCCGCATGGGTATCCCAGGTCCCAAAGCCATCAAACAAAACAGTTCGTTTATCCATCTTATCATCGCCATCTGTATCTTCCAAAAAGACAATTTCAGGGGCTTGTGCGACCAGTGCTCCTCCTTTAACAATTACAATCCCTGTGCTAAGGCTTTGCTCTGTGGCAAAATCTGTAAAAGAATCAGCTTTCCCATCGCCATCTGTATCTTCGCAGATGGTGATCCTGTCCCCTCCAACATCATTCGCCAAATTATGTGGATAATCCTGAGATTGTACTACCCATAGCCGTCCCTTTTCATCCCAAGTGAAGGCAATGGGATTGATGATGTTCGGCTCTGCTGCGAAAAGGTTAGCACTAAATCCATTCGGTAGCTGGATGTGTTGCTGTGACTCCTCTGGACTTAAGGGATTCTGTACCCTAGGCTCTTCCCCAAAGTAGGTCAACTCAGGGAGGGGGGCTTTTTCGGTGCTACAGGACGTTATAAGAAGTGCTATCGCAAAGCCCATGGCTTGGCGGATCGGAAGGTTTTTCATGATCTACTTGTTTTTAGGTGTATTGCATCTGGCCGATCTCTTGTGCACAAATAAGGTCAGCCTGTTCTGGTTATTGGGGGACGACTTATTATTTCAGTGTCAAGGCTTTAAAGGCTCTAGTTAGATCAGTTAGGGACTGTTCTACCCCCATTCTTTCGATAGATGATGCTCCAACAAACCCTTGTGCTTCGGTTTGGTCAAGTACGATTCTAACATCTTCAGGGGTATTGATCGGGCCACCATGTGTTAGAAAGAAGGTGTCTGGGTTAGCGACTTTTACCGCATCAATGATGGCCTGAGTTCGTTCAATGGCGTCGTCCATGGTGCAAGTAGCATCTACGACTCCAATAGACCCACCGATTGTGGTTCCCACGTGAGCAATGACGGCGTCTGCGCCTGCGTCCGCCATCTGGACTGCTTCTTCAGGGGTCGCCACGTAAACGATAGAAAATAAGTCCATTTTGGTGGCAAGGCCAACCATCTCTACTTCCTTTTGGAAGCTCATACCGGTTTCTTCTAGGATATTCCTGAATTTCCCATCCACTATAGAATGAGTTGGGAAATTATTGACACCTGAGAATCCCATGTCTTTTACCTGCAAAAGAAAATGCCACATCCTTCTACGGGGATCGCTACCGTGCACTCCGCAGATTACTGGAATTTCTTCCACCACAGGGAGCACCTCAAATTCGCCTATTTCCATCGCAACAGCATTGGCATCCCCGTAGGCCATTAGACCAGCAGTAGAGCCATGTCCTGACATCCGAAAGCGGCCTGAATTGTAAATGATGATCAGATCGGCCCCTCCTTTCTCAATGAATTTGGCACTGATCCCAGTACCAGCACCAGCAGCAATAATCGCCTGATTTTTGTCAAGAGTAGCTTGTAGTCTGTCCCTCACTTCTTGCTTTGTATAAGGGTTTCCTTTCCCCGTCCAAGGATTTGGCATAATGGTAATTTTTCAGTTTGTATCAATCAAATATTGTGTAATGAGAGACTCCAGTTTTGGTATCTCTAAGCTTTTGGAGTTAGGGGTTCTGACAACATCTTTAAGAGTAGATTTACAGCCATTTCAGCGAATGCTGGGTCGTTGATATCCACATCGAGTTCTACGACTGGGATATCGGATCTAAGTTCTGTTTTAATGGTATTGAATAAGATTTGGTCAGTATCTGGAGCGTGAAATACCCCGCCTTCACTGCTCACGATGGAGATGCCTTTCAAGGGCAGTAAAAGAGCCACCTGGTCTTTCGCTGCATTTAGTTTATGTGCCAGCGAAGTTCCCAAGGTGCGATTCTCTTCCTCATTGGTGCGCATGAGTGTGACATCGGGTGCCCAACTGTAGAGTTGTCGGGCTTGGAATCGACTAGGAACGGTATCAAGATGACCATAGTTGACCATGTCCAAACAACCAGGCGCAACAACTTGAGGGATGCCCATACTAGCCGCAGCAGTCAGTCGATCAGGGCCAGCACTACAAATTCCTTCGCAAAGATCATCTGCTAATTCAGTCGTAGTGAGGTCTAGGACTCCATCAAAAAAACCTTCATGGATCAAGCTTTCCATTGCTTTACCACCGCTTCCCACGGCGTGGAAGGCCAATACTTCGTAACCTTGCTCTTTTAGAAGTCTGGTACATTCCTGCACACAAGCAGTTGTGTTTCCAAACATACTTATGGCAATCGTTCCCTTAGCTGTTTGACTTTCCACCTGGGGTGCATTCACCATGCCGACCAAGGCTGCGGCGGACTGTGCAATCAGGATACTACTGATCTTATTTAGACCAGCAACATCTACGATAGAGGGTACAAGTACAATGTCTTTGGTACCAACTTGCCGGGACAGATCTTTAGTAGCAACGGTACTAAGGCAAACTTTGGGCATGCCAATGGGAATAGCCTGCATGGCAGAAAGCGCAATGTAGGTTCCGCCACCGCCGCCCATCCCAATGGCTGCATCTATTTTCTGTTCGGCAATTAGCTCTGAGATGATTTGAAAAGCTCCTTGGCCCATCTTTTCAACGACGAGCCCTCGATCATTTTTGGATCTGAGTTCAGATAGAGAGATTCCGGCTTGCAAAGCGGTCTCCGCTGCAGTAATATCAATGGAGAATGCGGCATTGGTTTCGAATACGCCTGTATTCAGTGAAAGGATGTTAACGCCCATTTTTGCTAGACAGGAATGGAGATAGTTGAAGTCCTCCGTTTTGCTATCAAAGCACCCTAGCATAAGTACGGTTTTCGCCGTATGCTTGTTCTGTTGGTTTTCCATCGTTGCTTTTATAAATCCACGCGCTAGTGCCCTATAATTTAGGGTTTGACCTGAATTCAGTTCTCACAGTTAAATTAAGCAAAACTGTTTAGCTAAAGCCATAAAAGCCTAGAAATTCGATGGGATGACACTACAGAAATGTACAAATGAGCAAAAGTCTACTTGAGGATCCTCATTTCTATCCGTTGATTTTTCCTTCTTCCCTCGAGCGTATCATTAGAGGCTAGCGGCTTGATTTTTCCGTAACCTTTAAAGCTCACTCGATGCTCTTGGATACCATGGCCAGTCAGATAATCAGCCACAGCTTGAGCTCTTTGTTTAGAAAGTTGCATGGATTGAGAATGGCTCAACCAGCCATTGGTATGGCCACCGATCTCTACTTTGACCTTTGCGTTTTCTTGCAGGAAGAGCACCACTCGCTCCAGTTCAGTGTAAGCCTTTGACTTGAATTGAGCAGTATTGGGGTTGAATTGAATTTGATACAGCGTTATGGTCTGACCTACGGTAGCTGGGACCAACAGGAGATCTTGCTGCACTTCTCTATAGACTGGTGCACGACTAGGTCCTGGCTGATTGTCATAGGAAGCCGGGATATCACCCATTCGCTCCGTCTGTCTCTCCTCTTCTTTGATCTGTTGCAAGATCCGTCGTTGCAGTGCTGTTTCTATTTCTTCTGCTCGTTTCTTCTTAGCAAAGTAGGTCGCCTCAGTCTTCAGGGCTTCTTTGACATCTCCCTCCATATTTCTTCGGAGCCCATTTTCCATCTCCGGCTTCAATGCCGTTTTCACCTCTAGCTCTAATTGCCTTTCCCAATCGGCCTTCTCCTTTAGTGTTGGGCTGGGGAGGCCCTTGGGAGTGATATCTTTTCCAGTTAGATTATTTCGCAAATGCTTTTCCCAATCCTGGTTTTCTTCGCCTAGATACTTTTTCGTGGGTAGATCTACTTCAGCCTCTACCTCATTCCGAACTTCGGCTTCCCATTTTTGCTTTAATTCATCTTGAACCTTGGGTTTGAGTGAAGACTTTAGATCAAGCGCAATGGAATCTTTAACACGCTTAAATTTTTCGTCGGCTTTGGAATTGCGATATTTACTTTGTTGCTGATTAGCCTTAGTGCTTTTGGTGTTATAGTGAGCTCGATAGCGCTTTTTCATTTCTTCTAGCTCTTTATCTAACTGCTTATCTTGTGGGCTAGCCTTGAGCGGAATGGTGTCAGGTAATCCACTTAACTGAGCTGTATACTTACTTTTGATGGCCATGAGCGAAGGACTATTTTGAGGAATAATACCCTGCTCATAGTTTGGATTATCTTTAAGCCTAGTTTGTAGTTTTCTCCTTTCTTCCTCAATTTCATCCAGATCTTCATTTAGTTGATCCCATTGTAGGCTTAGCGCATTGATTTCATCTTCTCTTTGATAGTAATTGAGACTGAAGTTACTGGACCCTAGTATATTTCTACTGTCAAAATCTATAGCAGCAGATTGTTGCTCTTCTCCGTATGCTAAAGAAGGACTCATCGGATAGTATCCTTCGATTTGGGCGTGCAGATTTACCTCTTCTCCATATGGGACAACTAGCTGAAAGCTTTGGCTTCTTTTCTCCAACGGACTGCTAGCTTGGGGGAAATTAAGATTAATGACCTCTTGCGGGCCGTCCAAGACCTGCGAGAAGTCATCGCCTAGCTTAACCAATCTACCGTGGACTAGTACTACTGGCTCGGGACGGAGCTCCTCCGCTAGCTGAACACTATAGATGTCTCCTTTAGCATCACCATTTTGGGCAGCAATGAATGCTATTTCGCCGGCCGCAGCTAGCGAAATAAATTGATTATCACTCTTGTCATTTATACCTTCACCTAAGTTCTGTGGGGTAGACCAGTTTTCCCAGCTTTCGTCCAAGCGTTTGCTCATAAATAGGTCCATTCCACCCAATCCTTTATGGCCATTGGATGAGAAGTATAGTGTTTTACCGTCCAGGGCAAGAAAAACGTAGCCTTCCTCACCTCTACTATTTAGGACATTACCCATATGCTTTGGCTTAGACCAGGAACCATCTTGCTTCTTAATGCTAACATATAGGTCACGCTTTCCCAATGCATCCCTACGTGTCATGGAGATGACCATGATGTTTCCCCAACTATTTAAGTGGAAATCTATATTACTTTGATTAGCCGCTAGACTGTCAATCTTTACTCTTTTGGGGTAGGACCAGATCCGCCCCTGTCTTTCGCTCAGCGCCAGTTGCGATTTACCTTGCTTGTAGGTGTTGATCAAATACAACTGATAACCATTCGGTACGATACCTACCACTCTATTAGCATAGCGGTTATTCAGCGGAGCTCCCGCATTGACGGCTCGACTCCAACTGCCGTCTGGGAGTCGCTGACTCAACCAAATATCAGCTTCATCTTCTCGGCCGTTATTTTTTGGATCGCCGGTTCTAACAAAATATAAACTCTTCCCGTCAGGACTAATCAAAGGAGCAGTTTCCTCATAAGCTGTATTAATGAAAGGGCCTACAGAAAGAGGAGCTGTCTGCGCAAAGCTGCAAATGGCAAAAGCAGAAGAAAGAAAGGAGATAAAGATGTACCTTTTCATAATCAGAAGATTTAAAGGGTAGAGGCTCTGTTGAGACGCAGAAAGCTCAAAAAGGATACATTTCTAGGGATACACTAGTTGTGTAGGATAGCTAAATTAGCTATTGCTTAACAATTATGGAAGAGGAAGGCCTCCTTTCCTGGCGGGAATTTACCCCGTGATCCACTTAGATTCATCTCCAAGTGGATCACAAGGGAACTACAATTTATACATCAAAGGTGACTTCTAGTTCATCGCTGGTGGGGTGTGCCTGACAAGTCAGGATATAACCGTCGGCGATCTCATCGTCATCTAAGGCATAGCAGACATCCATTTTAACGGAACCCTTAGTTACTTTAGCCATGCAGGTAGAACAGGCTCCTGATGTGCAGGAGTAAGGAGGATCATGTTTGGCCGCCAACATTACATCAAGCACTGTTTTACCTTCAGGAACAGCCAATTCGATTGTTTGACCGTTGAGGTGGACAGTTAGTTGAGCTCCATCAGTCCCCTTTATTTTGTCTTCTTCTTTTGGAGCGGCTGTGGTGAAACGCTCGGTATGAATATTACCCTTATCGATTCCTCGATTAGACAGGGTGTTTTCCACAACATCAATCATTTCTCCAGGGCCACAGATAAAATATTCCACCTCTTTACCTGCAGGAGGATTTTTAGCTAGGAAAGTAGCAACTTGTTGGGCATCAATTCTCCCCACTAAACCCTGCCAACTCATGGTGCCTTTTGACAATAGGCCAAGTACTCCCTTGCCTTTTTGCTTTTTGGGTTGACTAAGTATGTGTGTAACTGCTAGCTGTCCAGCATAACGCTTTTCCAATTGTCCTAGCTCCTCGTGGTAGATGATACTCTCTTCCGTGCGATTGCCATAAAGCAAGTAGATATTGCTCTTGGGCTCCTTTTCAACAATAGTACGAGCGATAGACATCAAGGGGGTGATTCCACTACCTGCGCCAAAAAGGTAATACGTTTTCTTATTTTCTTCTGATAATGGCGTGAAGAATCTGCCATCTGGTGGCATCACTTCAATCACATCCCCACCTTTTACATTGCTGTTGATGTGCGTGGATACTAGCCCTCCTTGGACCTTTTTTACGGTAACAGAAATATCCGGGTCGATTGGACTACTGCACATGGAGTAGGAGCGACGGACTTCTTCTCCCTTTAATGTAAACTTCAATGTAAGATATTGCCCTTGCGTATACTTAAAGGTGTCTTTTAGGTCGGCAGGTATATCAAAAGTGAGTGTTACAGCATCCTCAGTTTCGTTTCGTACGCTCTTCACACTCAAAGAATAAAAGTTATGATCCATTTCTCTATCGTGTTTTCTGATCTAGGAACATGCACTTAACAGTCACATTTTAGCTATTGTTTATCCAAAATGGATAAAGGCGCGACTTCAAGCGTTTTTGAATGCGTGCAAATGTACGTAATTGCTATTGTTTCTGTATATTACATGCGCCTATTTGGCAAATATGGAACCTAAAAAAGAACGATCATGTGGAAGGATAGCAAGTACCTAATCGCTTACCTTGCACCACTAGCTGGTTATCTCGGATTATACTATGGCGGATGGTGGTCATTGGGGAGCATTTACGTTGGATTTGTAGCCATACCCATTCTAGAAACCTTCTTGCCCGGAACACCTGAGAATCTCACCCCTGAAGAGGAATCCACTAAGCTTAGCAATCGTTTTTTTGATCTACTTCTATACCTGAATATCCCTATTCTCTGGGGGTTAGTAGCCTATTACTTTTATATTCTTGGAAGCAGGCCATTGGAGACCTATGAGGTAGTCTGTATGACTCTAAATGTTGGCCTTGTGGTGGGTACGATAGGGATTAATGTAGGGCATGAGCTAGGGCATCGGAATAATAAGACTGAGCAATTTTTGTCCAAATTTCTATTGCTTTCTGCTCTTTATATGCACTTTTTTATTGAACACAACCGAGGGCATCATAAGAATGTGGCTACGCCTGAAGATCCAGCATCTGCTCGTAGAGGAGAAATGATCTATGCCTTTTGGATCCGTTCGGTAATAGGGGGGTATCTCAATGCTTGGAAGCTAGAACGAAATAGGCTTCAAAAGATAGGCGTTTCAGCAATTAGTTGGCAAAATGAAATGTTGAGATTTCAATTGATCCAATTGGCTTATCTACTCAGTATTGGTTTGCTTTTAGGGTGGAATATGATCGGTTACGCGATTGGTATCGCAGTAGTTGGTTTTCTGATGTTGGAAAGCGTAAATTACATAGAGCATTATGGTTTGCAAAGAGACAAGCTGCCTTCTGGCCGTTACGAACCAGTACAGCCTCATCATTCCTGGAACTCAGATCATGAACTGGGTAGAATTTTCTTGTATGAATTAACTCGCCATTCAGATCACCACTTCAAAGCAAGTAGAAAGTATCAAGTATTGCGGCATTTTGAAGAGAGTCCACAACTGCCTATGGGCTATCCCGTAGCTATCCTCATGTCTTTCGTACCTCCGTTGTGGTTTTCGGTAATGAATAAGAGAGTAGAGGTAAGCCCCAGCTTTTAATTGGGTTTACATTTTAGTTACAGGACTTTTCCTGCCATTTCATGAACCTCTTCAAGCCTTCACGGGTTGACTAAGGGATTTACTCCTATCTACCTTGGAATGACCAAATGAAATCCTAGAGCACTGATAATTGTTTGCCCTTTTTCTATACGATCAATTAAATTATTAAAAATGGAATTGAATATTAACGGAAAAACGGTCAATGTTGACGTTGAAGAGACCATGCCATTGCTATGGGTGCTTCGAGACGAACTTAACATGACCGGAACCAAATACGGCTGTGGTGTCTCTGCCTGTGGTGCTTGTTCGGTGATGTTAGATGGTGTGGCTACCAGAACGTGCATCCTTCCCGTTGCGGCGGCGGCTGGAAAATCGATCAAAACCATCGAAGGTGTATCAAATGATGGAACCCAACTTTCTGCTGTACAGCGTGCTTGGATTGAGCATCAGGTTCCGCAATGCGGCTATTGTCAGTCTGGGATGATCATTGCAGCTGAAGCTCTCCTGGATCAGAACCCAGATCCTTCTGATGAAGATATCGATAAGGCCATGACCAACATTTGCCGTTGTGGTACTTATCAAAGAGTACGTGCTGCCATCAAATCGGCAGCCAAATTGAGAGCCGGAGAAAATTCACTATTAAGTAGCCTATAAATTTCCAATAATGACAGAAGAGAATAGCAAACGGAAAAAATGGAGCCGCCGGGCTTTTATCATTACTGGAGGCTTGGCAGGCACTGGCTTAGTTGTAGGCGTTGCTGGAATGATGCACGTCAATAAAGCCATCAAAAAATATTCGGGGACTGGTATGGGAGAAGGTGCTTCCATGAATGCTTGGATCACCATAGCTTCAGATAATACCGTAACCTTAGCCATCCCTAGAGCCGAAATGGGACAAGGTGTTTATACTTCCTTGCCACAGCTGATTGCCGAAGAATTGGAGATAGACATGAATAGCATTAAGGTCATTCATCCACAGCCAGAGCGACCCTATGCCAATACGTTTATGTTGACTCAAAAAGAACCCAATGCCTTTAAGGGATATTCCCTAATGGAAAAGGTGTTCGCCTACATCGGCATTGTCGGTACGGGAGGGAGTACTTCCATCCCTGATGGGTTTAATAACATGAGATATGCGGGTGCAACAGCTCGCGAAATGTTGAAGAAAGCAGCGGCAGATCAGTGGGGTGTTTCGGTGTCTTCTTGTAAGGCTGAAAATGGTTACATCATTAATGACAAGAATGAACGACTTTCCTATGGTGAGCTGGCTGATGCGGCTTCAAAAATCAAAATCAAGAACCTTCCTGAATTAAAGAAGAAGGAGGATTGGACGAAAATCCGTAAGCCTGTCCAGCGGCTGGACATTCCCGAAAAGGTGACGGGCGATGCTGAATTTAGTCTTGATGTTCGCTTGAATAATATGTTATATGCTGCCATGCGGCACCCAGCTACGGTCGGGGGGAAGATCACGGGCATCAACAAACAGTCGGATATTGAAGGAATGAAGGGGGTGAAAAAGGTGGTCCTGACAGATTTCGGTGCGGCAGTTATTGCCGATAATACTTGGAGAGCCAAGAATGCTGCTCTAGCCCTAGATCTTGCCGAGGATGACAGGGGTAATTCCTCCATATCCTCAGAAAGTATCCATCAACAATTAACCGATATCCTGAAAGCGAAGCCCATCGCAACCCCGGAAGATGAAGGGGATGTAGATGGTGCTTTAAGTGCAGGTGGGAAGACGATCGAAGCGCGCTATGATGTACCTTATTTGGCTCATGCTACGATGGAGCCATTAAACTGTACTGTATTGGTTGAGGAGGATCAAGCGCAAGTTTGGGTAGGACATCAGGCTTCTTTCGTAGTGAGAAATGCGGTCAATGAAGTTCTCGGTACAGATAAGGATAAGATCATTGTTCATACGACTTACTTGGGGGGTGGTTTTGGCCGAAGAGGGGAACCTGACTTCGTGAAGAAGGCGGCTGCGGTAGCCCAGCTAATGCCTGGCACGCCAATCCAAACCGTCTTTACAAGAGAAGAGGATATGCGGAACGATATGTACCGACCAGCAGTGGCTAGTCAATTTAAAGCAGCAGTAAATGACAAAGGAGAGATTGAAGCTTGGGATAACATGATCGCTCTGCAATCTGTAAGCCATAGTTCAATGACGCGTCTGATGCCTTCGATGGCGGTTAAGCCGGAGGACGATGAAGCTACTACAGAAGGAGCCATGCATTTGCCATATGATATGAGTAGTCGTCGCGTAGCTTTTGGGCAGTTAGATCTTCCGATTGAGGTGGGATTCTGGAGAAGTGTGGGTAGCTCTCAGAACGCGTTTTTTACCGAATGTTTCATGGATGAATGTGCAGAAGCGGCGGGACAGGATCCGTTTGAGTTCCGCCGAGCTAAGCTAGGTGGACATCCTCGTTTCAAAGCTGTGCTGGAGAAGGTCGCAGAAATGAGTAATTGGAACACGCCACTTCCGGAGAATAAATTCCGGGGAATTGCTTTACATAAATCCTTTGGTTCTATCGTAGGAGAAGTAGCTGAGATTACTAAAGTCAGTGATAAGGAGTTCTCTATCGATAAGTACTATTGTGCTATCGACTGCGGAGAACATGTGAACCCAAATACCATCGAAGCACAAATGCAAGGTGGAATTATCTTTGGGTTGTCGGCAGCTCTTTACGGTGAGATTACCTGGAACAATGGACAAGTTGAGCAATACAACTTCCCACAATATGATATGGTCCGCATGAATGTATCTCCGATTGTGGANGTACACATTATGGATGTAGATGAATATCCGGGGGGAGTGGGAGAGCCTGGTACACCACCTGCTGCTCCAGCTTTGGTTAACGCGCTTGCCGCGGCTACGGGAACGAGAGTTCGCTCTCTTCCGCTAGCCAAACAAGGATACCGTTTCGTCTAGCGGAAACTTATAGAGTATGTTTAAAGTTCCATTAATCGGCTACGGGCAGCAAATTTTATCCTGTTCTTCGTTGAAAAGCCTCACCGTACCTTACAAGTATGTTTACGTTTTTCGCCTCGCTCAGAACAAAATTTTCTCGCCCTCGAACAATCATGGAAATTTAATCCTACTCTTATTTTCTTCCTTCTGTTGTAAGGAAAAGGACAGCTCCCGTTATTTCATGAAAAGATTAGCGGGAGCTTCCTGTTTTACGGTAGTTCGCCCATTATCCCCTAAGCATCTAAGCGAATTCTATGGAAGGTAAAAAAGATCAATCTGAAGAGTTGCATCCCCTATTTCCAAGTGGTGACTGGGAAGGGTTTTACAAGTACCCCTATGCTTTTATGCAGTCAGGACAGATGGCGTTCTTCTTGAATTTTAAAGCGGGGCTTGTGACTGGGGGAGGCAGCGATCCCGTAGGTGCGTTTACCTGGAAGGGCTCATATGATACGGAGGCTTTGACTTGTCAGATGACGAAGCAGTACTCGAGTCATACCGTCTCCTATACCGGACATGTGGATGATAATGGCATTTGGGGTACCTGGCAAATTGGTAGTTATACCAAGGGAGGCTTTCATATCTGGCCGAAGAAAGGAGAAAATGAAGAAGAAGAAGTAGAAACGCTGGAAGAGGTTGAAGAAAAGGAAGTAGAGGCTTTGCAAACTTTGGAAATTGTTGAGTGATTTACAAGATCTATCCACCAGGCCATGTACAATTTTGATCCTTTCCCCAAACTAACCTCTGACCGTCTTGCCTTGAAATCCTTTAGAAGACAAGACTTAGCTAGGATTTTTTCCCTCCGAGCCAGCGCTGAAGTAGCCAAATACCTGGATCGGCCACTAATGACTCATCAGCAAGAAGCAGTAGTCTATCTTGAAAAAATGCAGCAAGGCGTGATCGAGGGGGAATGGATTATTTGGGGTATACATTTTGAAGCGGAGGGCTTTGTCGGGAGTATCTGCTTGTGGAATTTATCTAAAGAGAAAGCAAAGGCAGATATTGGTTATGAATTGCTTCCATCCTTCCATGGGCGAGGAATTATGAGTGAGGCGATTCCTTTGGTTTTGCAGTATGGTTTTGAGCAAATGAATCTCTCTAGCATTGAAGCGGAAGTTCACCCCCAGAACATTCCATCCATCTCATTGTTAGACAAATATGGCTTTATAGCTACGGCAGAACGTCCTCAATCCTTAGAAAACCCAATGCCCATCTATACCTTGTCAAGGTAAAATGGTAGATTGCTGGAGGACATCTTGTCCGTTGATTTTTGTCGATCCTAAACCCAACTTTGGATTAGTATGAAATTAGATCGAACGCTACTCCTAGGAATTCTCCTTTGTCTGGCCTCTATCTCAATTGCCCAGCCTATTCAGCTTCAAATACTCGATGCCAATACGCAAGAACCCGTTTCTGATGCTTTTGTCTTCGTGGCTAGTACATCCATTGGAAATAGCACTGATAAGGAAGGAAGAGTGGAATTGGATATTCGGGGGCTTGGTCAAGTGGAATTAGTAGTCAGTCATCTCAACTATCAGCTTAAGAGTGTAATCATAAAACCAGAGGAGCTTATTCCTTCAACAATCTATTTGCAGGCTCAAACTTTGGATATTGATGAAGTAGTTGTCAAATCGAGTGCATCGAAAAAACGAGCGCAGTGGATGAGGCATTTCGAGTTCGCGTTCCTAGGACCGCTTGATCTTCGAAATAAAGTCAAAATTCAGAACCCCAAGGTCATTCTATTTAGCGAGGACCAAGAAGGATTAAAGGCTCAAGCGATGGATTACATTGATGTTGCTAATGAATCTTTGGGATATCGCTTGCGTTTCTACCTCGACACTTTTCTAATTGACACTTTAGGGGATGTACGCTATGCCGGTAAAGTTTTTTTCCAGGAGGCCACGGAGAAAAAAGGCAATAGGAGAATTAGTAAGGCTAGAGGGAGAGCCTTTCGAAACGGTAAGGAATACTTTTTTCGATGGCTTAATCAGGATGCCCAGGATCGGAATCGCAAAACCTTTCTGGTTGGGCAGGCGAAGCTGAATGAGGAGACTAGACAGCTTGATTACCAGAAGATAGATCATAATGACTTATCCCTTAGGCGAGGTTTATGGGTGGATACTTTGATGATTCAAGACTATTTGGTGGTAACTGATCCACGATTGAGATCACGTGCTCCCATCGGGGCGCTCCCCTTTCGCCTCCGTAAATGGGCGACTTCGATGCTGAGATCTAGGACGGGGCAGATTCTAATCAATCGTTCCGGAGGAATCCTAAACCCCCAGGACATTGAAGAGTACGGCCACTGGACCATGCAAAGAGTTGGCGAGTTAATGCCACTGGATTTTGATTATACCTCTGACGTAGCTCAATTTGATGCCGCGTTGGCTACCGTTACCAATCGACGTTTAGCGCAATATATGGATACGGTGCCCCAAGAAAAGATATTCCTTCATGTCAATAAACCCTACTACAGCAACCGAGAAATAATCCACTATAAAGCTTATCTGGTAGATGCGCTGACTCATCTACCACAGACCCAAAGTAAAGTGATGTATGTAGAACTGGTCAATCCAACGGGTGAAGTGCTAGTCAGCCAGCCGCTACACCTCAACAAAGGACTGGAAGGTAGCATACCCCTGGACAAAGCCTATGTGCCAGGCCAGTACCAGATTAGGGCCTACACAGAATACATGCGGAATTTTGATCCTGGCTTCTTTTACCGACAGGCTTTAAGCATATTCGATCCATTCCTCCCTGCTATCACTACCACTTCGACTGATTCGATTGAAATGGCTGAGACAGAAGAGGTTCAAGTAGTACCTCCATCTCTCTACATTGATTTTTTCCCAGAAGGAGGAAATCTAGTGAATGGCCTACGGAGCAAAGTCAGTTTCAAGGTGAGGGATCGACAAGGAAAAGCGGTGAATGTGGATATTCATTTGTTGGATGACTTGCAACAGGAGTTACTGAAAACGACTACGCTTCATCAAGGGATAGGGGTTTTTAGCCTTCAGCCAGAAGCTGGACGTAGCTATTGGGTGCAGACGCAGTACGAAGGTGAAGATCTTCGATTCTCATTGCCTAAGGCGCAGACTACCGGTTTTGTAATGAAGGTAAATAATAACCGGGAGGATCGATTGTACATTGAGTTGGCTGCAAGCAGGCAACTTTCATTGGAAGGTGCGTTTTTACTAGGGCATGTAAGAGGGCAAACTTTTTGCCTAGTAGATGATTTGTTGGCTGGAGAGTCAGTAGTGTTGGATAAGACTAAGCTGCCGGAGGGACTAGCGCATTTCACTTTGTTCAATGCCCAAGGCATTCCAGTGGCAGAGCGTCTCGTCTTTAATACTGTCCAAAAAAGAAATGCAGCGCTAGCTATTAAACAGCCTTATTCTCATTTCTTCCCTCGTCAAAAGGTCGAATTGGAACTTAGCTTGAAAGGGGAGCAGTTCGCAGACCTATCCGCCACGGTGGTAGATCAGGGAATCGTTAAATATGATCACAATACACCCAATAGTAAGAGTTGGTTGCTATTGAATGCTGATCTTGCTGGCCAACTTCCCAATGCCTCCTATTATTTGGAGGAACCTATGGGATTAAGACAGCTTGATTTGATGCTCATGACTTACGGCTGGCGCCGCTTCAAATGGGCAGATCTGGAGCATCTTCCTAGTCTTGCTCATCAAGCTGAGCAAGGGTTCCGGGTACAAGGCTATACAACGAAAAAAGACAAAGAAGAAGAACGTATTAGGGCAGATGTCATGCTAAGCTCATTGAGTGATGACTTTTATGTCAATAAACTAACCACAGACCCCTCCGGTAATTTCAGCTTTGTAAATCTACCGCAGATCGACAGCACCGATTTCATTATCCAAGGACAAGTCTATAATCCTAAGCGCAGCAATCAGGAACTCAAGATGAGTGGCAAACGCCAAGTGGATTTTTATTTTGTGGAAAGAGGAAAGCCCAAGGTAGTGGCGCTACCTCCCGTAGATCCAATCCTCCCTAGCCAAGCCTGGAATGATTATGCGATTAATGAAATGCAGCGAGATTCTTCCCGGAACACTGATTGGGTAATCGATCTGGAAGAGGTGACGGTACGCGAAAATCGAGGAACAGATCTCCGGGTATTTGATGTATTTAACATCAATGACATGGACTGGATTCGACCGGAGCGCTCTGCTTTTTCTTTGCTAAGTATCCTTAAGCCAGGAACTCGGTTCCGTAGAGATATAAGTACGGGCGTACTCTCTTTCTTCCTGCATACCCCGCGTGGTTATGTGCAAGTCCCACTCAGGTTTGTTATAGACGGTATAGTGGTAACTCCCAATATATTTGAAACCTTAACGGCGGATATGATTAACTATATCAGTATCAATCCTCCTATCATTTCAGTCTATACCCGACGTAATGGTCCTCGCTCCTGGCAAACTAGGATTCAAGATGGCATTTTGAACTTTACCCACCCCGCTTATCATCAAGCTCGTGAATTCTATCAACCTTCCTATGGGGAAAGCCGCTCTGCCCAGGATAAGGCTGATCTACGTACCGCCATCCATTGGGAACCTCAAATTCAATTCAATGAGGAAGGAAAAGCTGTGCTATCTTTTTATACTGCTGACACCCCTAGTACCTATGAAGTACGAATTGAAGGAATTCAATTGGATGGAGAGCCGGTTAGTCAGGTGTATACCTTTCAGGTGAAGGAATGATTGTAATGGATAATGTTGAATGGAAAATGTATAATTTTGCTTCGCTAGTTATCCGAAGTTGAACGAAGTCCCGCCTTGGATAAACTTCGAATGACTGCCGCGCGCTTTGTCGTCTTGGGAAGTTGAGATCTAGCCAGTCCGTCTTATCTTAGATACAATTATTCATTCAACACTCAACATTATACATTACCAAAGTTATGTCTACAGACCATCCCCTCGGCTGGCAAACTCGCGCTGTCCACGCCGGAGAAACACCTGACCCCGCCACCGGCGCCACGACTCCCAATATCGTCATGTCGACTACTTATGCGGCTGATCCTAGCGTGCAATTTTCTATAGCAGATCAGGAAGGTACTGCTGCCTCAGGATATGTCTATACCCGCTGGGGGAACCCGACGATACAGCAATTGGCCAAGAAATTGGCAGCGCTGGAGGGAGCGCGAAGGTGTGTTCTTTTCGGGAGTGGGATGGCAGCGATTAGTGCCCTTTTCCTACACTTGTTGAAGTCTGGAGATCATGTGGTGATGAGTGATGTCACCTATGCTGGTGCATCAGAGTTAGCCAATGAAATATTACCCAAAATGGGGATCAAGATTGATCGGGTAGATATGAGTGATCTTGGGGCCGTTAAAAGCGCTATCCGCCCAGAAACGCGTTTAGTTTATCTAGAAACCCCCTGTAATCCGCTCTGTCGTTTGACCGATATTGCGGAGGTGAGTCAGTTGGCGAAAGGGGTAGGTGCTTGGGTAGCGGTGGATTCCACCTTCGCCACGCCACTGGCTACTCGTCCGATTGCGCTAGGAGCAGATTTTGTTATTCATTCACTAACCAAGTTTCTAGGTGGGCACGGAGATGCGATTGGCGGGGCATTGTTGGGACCCAAGGAGGAGTTGTTGGCTTTGCAGCAAAATGCCTTGGTACGCTTGGGAGGTATTATCAGCCCTTTCAACGCCTGGCTGATCTTGCGCGGCCTGGCTACTTTCCCACTTCGTATGAAGGCACATGAAACCAATGCACTAGCCGTAGCAAAATGGCTGGAGGCTCATCCTAAGGTGAAACGCGTCATTTATCCGGGTTTGCCCAGTCATCCCCAGCATGAGCTTGCAAAACAGCAAATGGCTAATTTCTCGGGCATGCTTACCTTTCAAGTAGAAGATGGGCCGAGAGCAGCTCAAATACTGGCAAAGCATCTAAAAATCTTTCATTATGCAGTTTCCTTGGGACACCACAAGAGCCTCCTATTTTATATGGATACGAATAGCCTTTTACAATCTTCCTTTTGGCTCAATAAGGAGCAAGAAGCGTCTTATCGGGAGTTTGCAGGAGATGGAATGTTTCGGGTGTCGATAGGTATAGAGGATGCTACAGATTTGTGTGCTGATTTGGAGCAGGCGCTTGCGGAGTGTTGAAACTGTTGTGCGTCGTTTGAAACGACGCACAACAATTCCTTGAGCTAGAAGTTAGCCCGTCCAGTCATGTGCCAACCCCCTTTTTTGCGTTGGATGACCATGCCATTTTCTAGGTTTTGCGTGAGGATTTCCCGGCCTTTATCCGAGATGTTTGCTGGTATACCTTTCCCAAAAAATATATTTTGTTCATTGCCTTCGTTTTCTAAGGCGAAGATAATAGGCTCGAAATACCCATCTTCTCCCTCTTCTTCAATGGTTGTTGCTTTGTAGCGATTAGGAATCTCCATTTGCACCCGAATAGAGCTTAGTAGACCATCATTGTAATTTTTGTTCTTGACTCGAAAATAGATCGCATGTTGGGCTAGTTTTTGGGAGATATCCTCCAAAGTTTTCTTTTTGATTTGTGGGTTGATCAGGATATAGATATTATCCTCTGAGGCCAAAGCAATTTTCTTTTCTCCTGGATCTAGGGAGGATACAATAGCTTCAGCAGATTGTGCCTGACTTAATTGTGGATGTACAAACATGTACAGTCCAAGTACTACAGGAAGGATAAAAGCATATTTTAGTAATCCAGCGTTGGATGATTTATTAGAATTCATCATTTTAATTCGAAGTTTGATCGGTGAAGAATTAAACATATTGCTCAACCGATAATTGGGGACGTTCGCACTGGTAAACAGGAGGTGATACTGGTAAGCTTTTTTGTTGATACCGGTACCCAGCACCGCCTCATCAGCTATGTACTCGAGATTCAGCTTCACGTACCGTTTGAAGACCCAAATAACCGGGTTGAACCAACAGATTATAGACATTAATTCTAGGAGAAGAATATCTAGCGTATGCCACTGTTTGATGTGGATGCGTTCATGTTTAATAATCTGTTCTAGTTTTTGATCATCATACTGCCGGGGGTTAATCACCAGCAGCTTGAAGAAGGAGAATGGCGGGATATCACGATCGTGCTGCACACGAACGAAACCATCATCCGGAATGTGATCACGCTCATACTGAATAGCAAAGAGCTTGATCAGTTGAAATAGAAAGCTAAAGAAAAGAATGCCTAGTATGCCCAGGTAAGCCCAACGGGCTAATCCAAGCCAATCGATAGATAACGCAGTCGTCGCGCTTGTATCCAGTGGAAGTTGTTCGGCTTTTTTGTCTACTTTCTGCTTATTGTCCGATGTAGCGGATGATTCCTGCGGAGCCAATGCCTCAAAAGGACTGATGTCCGCGATGTTTTGACTAAGCCGCTGCACAAGCTGATTGTTGCTAGGTGCTCCTTGCCACTGCGGCAAGATGGGCATCAATAGAGAAAGCAATACAATTCCCAGCAAAATGAGACGATTCAACTGAAAAAATCGCTCATTGCGGAGTAATAACCAATAGGCGCCAAATAATGTGGCAAGCACAATATTGACCTTCAACAGGTACATCACGACTTCCATATTATCTACTTTTTTTCTTCGTCGTTTTCGATCATATCAATGATCTCCTTTAACTCTTCCGGAGATATCTCTTTTTCTTCTGCAAAAAAGGCAACCACATTTTTTATCGAATTGCCAAATAAACCCTTCAAAACAGGTTTAATAAAACTCTTAGTATAAGCTTGCTTTGAGATGGCCGGATAGTATCGATGAGTCGTTCCAAAATCTTCGTATTTGAGGTAACCCTGTTGCACCAACCGCCGCATCGTAGTAGAAACCGTGTTGATGTGTGGCTTAGGTTCTGGCAATTGCTCTAACACCTCCTTGACGAAGGCTTTTTCTAGTTGCCAAATGATGGTCATGATTGCCTCTTCTTTTTCAGTTAATCTTTTCATGCATTCTATTTCTGGTACAAGTATAAAACTATTTTAATCGTCAGTCAACTATTTTTGTAGTTGATGGGCTTTTTTAACATTTCACCCCCTCTGTTTTTGCATTCCCCTAGAGGCTTCTCGTATCTTGTTTGAATGAACTCATTCCTGTTGACAAAGCTGAAAACGCAGTACCTCGAGATAGATGAACTGCTAAACGGGCTCCCTACGGAGAAGGTATTGGAGCGTCCTATGACCAATAAATGGTCCATCCTTGAGCATGTGGCGCATTTGGCTCGATACCAGGAAGTTTTTCTACAGCGCTTGCTCCTTATTCTTTCCCAAGAGAACCCCGAGTTAGAACGGTATAAGGCGGACAATGATCCCGCTTTTCCAGCTTGGCAAAAGCTATCGCAAGAAGAGGTGTTGAAAAAACTGAAGCGAAGTAGACTGGATCTAATCGATTTTTTCGAAAGCCTTCCGGTTTATGAATGGGATCGACTAGGTACTCATCCTACCTTGGGTGCGCTTAGTATGCAGGAGTGGTTACGCTTTTTCCTACTGCACGAAAACCACCATTTGTATGCTATATTTAAGATTAGGCACCCTATCACATAATGGACGGATTTTCCATCAAATTCTTTTCTCCTGTAACCTTTTCTTACTTCCTGCGACTATCCTCTTGAAAACAGTTACTTCCATGGTATGGTAGATCAAAAACAGGCCCAGTTCATGAAGGCATATTCAAGCTGCCACGAACCTTTTATCCGCTATTGCTCAGCGCTGGCATATGGCAAAATGGATATTGAGGATCTAGTGCAAGATGTACTGCTTTCTGCCTATCAGCATTTTGATCGAATCAAGAAGAAAGATCAATTGTTACACTATCTCATTCGGACTGCGAGGAATCGCTCTATCAGTCATTGGCGAAAACGCCGATTTAAAACCGAATGGGTTGAAAAACATCAGGACAAGTTAACAGCGCAAGGCATTTCTCCAGAGCTTCAACTGGATATTGACCTTCTCTATCGACAATTGGATCGCCTGCCTGGCCATCAGCGCGATGCCCTGATTCTTTTCGAGATTAGTGGGTTTAATATGAAGGAGATTGCTTCGATGCAAAACAGCTCAGTTGGAGCGGTGAAAACTAAAATTAGCCGTGGACGGAAGCTATTGCGGCAGTTTATGGAAGAAAAAGGCCAAGGGCGACCTTTAGCTAATGTTTTGAAAACTGTTCAAAGTATTACCTTATGAGATCCGGACATCAGATAGAAGAGGTATTTCAATCGTTGAGAACGAGGCCGACTGAACTCAGTCTGGAACAGGTAGAACATTTGATTAGCACCTTACCAGCTATACCTTGGTGGAAGAACTGGCTCCATTACTTCAATTTAAATTCGATTTTAATGAGTGCCATAACTATCAGTATTGTCATTGCAAGTATATTTCTTCCTATAAATACCGAGCAAGAGGCCCAGGCCGTTATCCCTGGATTAGATCCTATCGAGTATAAGGTTACTCCCTCCAGTGTTAAGTCACTTTCTCAGATAGAACCAGAGCGGCCACAAGTGGCTATTTTAGTGGCCGCTAAGGAAAACGAAGAGGATAAATTCGTAACGTCCAATGCTTCGGATATGGCAGGAGCTAATATGGAGGAGACCTATACGACAGAGGCCATTGAATTCATGCCCACTTTGGACTTACTGGAATTACCAAAGACCTTGCCTCCATTCCAGCCTCAGCCCAAACTTGTCATCTCAGGCTGTGCTCCCATTCCACATCAAAATAGCAGAGAGCTCCGCCAGTTCAAACAAGAGTTACTTCAATCTTTGCAGAAGGATCACCTAATCCATAGCATCAAGCAGAATGTATTGGTGGAAGTCCCGGATGGTGAAATTCGGGTGAATGGCCAAAAGCTGAACAAGGCTCTATTCTCAAAATACGCTGACTTTCTTTATGCTAATATCCCACCCTGTCAAGGACGTTATTTGGTGATCAGTCGCCAATTTTTTGGTGCAGGTAGCTATACGGAAGATGGGTACTTTAAGGGATTGAGTATAAACCCTGAGCACATGCCAAGTCTGCTTGAGTTTAAGACTTCCATCTTCCCAGATGCAGCGGTATCCAAAGAGATGACTACGGGACAAGCTTTGATTCGCAGTAAGGCAGCTGCAAATGGACATGTGAGAAGTGTTGTCATGCTCGAGCAAGAGGCGTTGAATGCTAACAGCGCTTTGCGCCTGATAGAATGGTCAAAGATGAAACGCCTGAAAAGGAAATTAGTGGCAAAACTTCTAAAGGATAAGCTTGTGTCTAAGGCACATAAGAAGGCTATTGTCGGCCTTTACGAGAATAGATTGGTTGTGAACGGGAAGACCTTGGAAAAGAAGCTCGAAACTTCCTACCGGAAGCTGTTGGTGACTGACTTCGGCGTCAATAGTGGACCCCAACGGGAGATTCACTTGTCACCAAAATTTATCATGATCGGTGATTTTGGTGATTATGGGGAGATGCTTAGGGGGCAATCACGCGGTAGCAATATGATTGTGAATAAAAAACAGCTTAGTGGCTTGTATGCGGATAAGAATTTTCGAAAGCGGCATGATGTGAAGAGATGGAAGTAATTTGAAGTTGTTGTGCGTAGTTTTACTGTTGTGTGTAGTTTTCAAACTACGCACAACAGTAAAACGACAATTCGAGAGCTACCAGCCAGGGATGATATTCAGGCCAAAGACCCCTTTCGTTTCCTTAACCAGTGGTACCGCGTAATAGGGCTCCAATACTAAAGCACCGAAAAGGTTGACACGTACGGAAGCGCCTGCCGTGAAAATTGGCTTTGCTCTTTGGAATCTAATATCCCGGCTATCTTCAAAAAGTTCGTTGAAGGAGTTAAAGGCAACCCCTCCATCTACGAAGAAGTTTAGATCCGAAAAGAGGAACTTTGACTTCACCAAAGCCAGTTGCTGAGGCCCTGAAAATGGAATTCGCACTTCAAAGTTCGTTACCAATAACTTGTTGCCCAATAGGTCATTGAAGGAGCGTCCATTTTGTACAAAAATATCTTGGGCAGCAGCTGAATTTAAGCCCCTGAGGTACCATGGACTACCAGCGTATAGTGGGAAAAGTCCTTCACTATTGCCACCGTAACGTCCGTAGTGGAATGCACGGAAGGCCAGTCCTACCGGCTTATAGTATCGATAAATCCGATAATCGGCGGTAGCTGCGGTATAATTGAATTCACCAAAAAATTGTTCTACGCCAAACCTATATCGATGTCCTGATAGGGGAGCGGTCAACCCAAAGTTGGCATTGTCAGCGACGAGGGCTAGTTGAACATTACCCAGGTTGAAGGCAGGCGGGGCATTGTCTAATTTTTGGCGATCCTGGGCAATCAGATTGCCAAAGACGTCATAGTAGTTGTCTAATCGATCTACTCTAAAGCTGTACCTGGAAAAAGATGCTCCAGCTTCTAAACGCAGTGTCGTACTGAAGGGGTACTGCGCAAAGAGGGTGGCCTTATCTTCAAAGATTCGCGTTACATCAAACCTATACCGATCTGCTAAACGAAAGGCATCGTCTCCAAAAAATAGCGTATCCACACCAAGATATCCACCTTGTATACTTCGGAAAGGGGTGTGAGAAACGGCACCTCCCCAATTGATTCGGCTATTGCGATTGATATATGCTATCGTTCCCCCTATATCAGTGATTTCACCATTTAAGGAAAGGCTGCTAAACAATTGGTTGTTGCCCAGTATATCGCTGAAAAGTAGATCCACCCCTCCTGCTAATCCTGTCGTTGTGCCGAAGGCTGGACTATTTCCAATACCAGCTCCGGCACTTCCTCCTACGTAATCCAATTTGAATTTCGGGCGATAATCTTTCTGTACTAAGGTAGGAGTGGGTTGAGTTTCCATTTGATCCAAACTGGCAAGTTGGCTATCTACGACTCTTTGGATCTTTTTATTCAGTTTAGGCAGTTCGGCAGCTGTGAAGTCTACCTCCTGTGGGTCTACCATCTCTGCTTCCATTCTGTCCACCTTGGTTTGATAGATCTGATATCTGTTGCCAGAGAAGTAAGTGTATACAAGTCGATTTCGCTTGCGATCCAAGCTAATGGCTGGAGCTACAGGAGTGATTCCACTAACCCCAGTTAGAAGGTCAGTAAGCTGAAATACCTCTCCAGTTGCGGGATGATACTTGTAGATATTGCGGAATCCATCTCGATTGGACAGGAATATAAGATTTCCCTCTGTGTCTTGCTCCGGATTAAGATTATCTGCACCTGGGAAAATATTGACAGGACTCTTCAAACCACTAACGATATCTAATTCTGCTAGATTGAAGGCCCATTTTCCATTGGTCCGGCCATTCTTCATACTTTGCTCATCTGTTGAGAAGAAGAGGAAGTTGCCATCTACAGACCAAGCAGGGTGGATTTCAGCGTAGCGATCATCTGTTAACTGCGTCACCTTACCAGATGAAACACGGATGGAATATAAGTCGATCTGGCCATTCACTAAACCTGTTACCACAATACTTTTCTTGTCTGGTGACCAGGCAGGATTACTGAAAGCAGGTAAGCCTTTAGGCCTAATTTCCTTAACCGTTTTACCGGTAGCAGCTTCCTTGATAACCAAAATATTATCTCCTTTACTCACGCCTACAAAGGCAAACTCTTTACTGTTGGGGGACCAGGTTCCAGAAGATTCGATATAATTGAAGTCATCGATATGGCCTTCACGACTAGCGCTTGCTACTTTTCGGATAATCTTACCTGTTTTAGCATCGGCTAGGAAGAGATCGGTGGAAAAGAGATCTTTTTCCGAAAGGAAGATCAGATACTGTCCATTGGGACTAATTTCTGGAGCAATGTTAAGTCGGCCTCCATTTTCCGAGGTGATCAGGGCTTTACCGATTAGGTTTTCCTTTTTATCACCTAGATCCTTTCCAAAGTGTCTGCGGAAAGATTCTACCCAGAGCTTGGAAAGATCCTTTTTCCTCATCCCCAAAACCATGATACTGGCTCGATCTAGTCCAAACATCGCAGTGGCCTTAAAGAAAGGAGCAATGATCTCGTCTCCTCGTAACCCAGTCAGGAAGGCCCAGAAAACTTGACCATATCGATACGGGAAGTACTTACCTAGGTTATTCAATTGATCTAGAGTAGGAATATCGTCACGGAGTACGGCATCACGCATCCACATCGCCGTATGCGCATCCACGGCACCAATAGACATGTATTCCGCCATGCCTTCTACCAACCATAATGGAAGGTTACTTAGATTCCGCAGATTGGTGGAATCACCATTTAATATCATATTAAATTGAAAGGCGTGGACCAATTCATGTCCAAGTACATGATGGGTTTGTTGATTGGACATGGCTAGCGGCATAATAACCCGATTTTTAAATGCTTCCGTCACACCGCCTGTACCAACACCGATATTTCCTCGAATGGTATTTGTTTGCTGGAAGTCAGCATGGTTATTATAGAAAATGAGTGGGTTCTTTTGCGCTATAGTATCGTGTAAAATAGCTTGGTGTAGCTGGTACCAATGTTCAGATTGTGCAGCTAGCTCTTTTAGGTATTCTGGATTGTCAAGGTAATGGTAGATGTCAAAATGTTCACTCTGATGTATCTTGAAATCAAATTTTTCATAGTTCGGCTTATTGCGCCCGAAGTACTGGGCAGAAGCGACTGTGATGGTTAGCAAAAATACTACTGGGATTAGGAAAAAATTTTTAGCTCTCATTACACTCTTTTTAAAAAAGGTTCGATGGGATAGTATTAAATTAAAACTGGTTTATGCTCTTTATCTAGATAACAACTTCATAATGCCTGGCTTTTGTTAAAAAGTGTTGCTTCCTTGTTAAACTATTCTTAATGCTTGTAAACCAGCGAAGTAAATGACATGAGGCTGACAATTGTGGAGTGGTAAGGCCCTTCTTTTCCGGCCCAATCAAATGCAACATTGTGTGCTCGTAAGGAGTTTAACAGAATTAGAAACTCCCTTACATATATTAGGAATGTGCTATGTAATAGGCTATTTTGAGCTGTATCATTGATACTTATATTGAACCTTCCTTCTTATAAGACCCATTCCCCCGAAGAACAGAACTAGACGAGAATTTATCCTTAGTTAGGGTTACTCAATAGACTCGCAAGTAGCAGGTGAGACTAAGCTTGCACTTGGAAAGCGACAGCAACTAGAAAACGAACACTCAGCCTCAACGAAAATACTTAACATGAAAATTTTATTTAAATGTAGAGTTCTTCTGATACTAACTCTATTCCCAATTAGTACGTTAAAAGCTCAAGCCCCAGTTAATCAGTTGCAATTATGTCAAGGACATTATTTTACTCCAGAAAAAGGTAAGGCTGCCCTTGAGCATTGGGCTGAAAGCTATAGTAATGTGAAAGAGTGGGAAGAAAGAGCAGATAAAATTCGGAAAAATATAAGAGAGGGAGCTGAACTACCTAAGCGACTACCCAAGGTCTCTAAGAAAGCACTTCGGCATAGTAAAAGAGAAATGGATGGCTATACGGTCGAAAATGTTGCCTTTGAAAGCTTACCGGGCCTATTTGTTACCGGGAATTTATATATGCCACTTGGTTATAAGGGGAGGCGTCCTGCTATATTGAGCCCACATGGCCATTGGAAGAAGCCTGGGGACTATGGGCGCTTCAGGGAAGATGTACAGCGAAGGTGCGCTACTTTGGCTCGAATGGGAGCAGTGGTTTTTGCTTACGATATGCTAGGCTATGGAGACTCGGATCAATGTAGCCATGAGCATCCCAAAGCTTTGAAGGTGCAATTGATTAACAGTATGCGTGTTGTGGATTTTTTACAGAGCCTTTCAGTGGTTGATGACTTTCGGATTGGGGTCACTGGGGCTTCTGGGGGCGGTACTCAGGCCTTTCTGCTTACAGCCATAGATCAGCGGATTCGAGTTTCTGTACCCGTGGTACAGGTCTCTGCCCATTTCTTTGGTGGTTGTACTTGTGAAAGTGGTATGCCGATTCATAAGGCACCAGGTTTTCAAACGAGTAATGTAGAGATTGCTGCCCTAGCCGCGCCCAGACCTATGCTGTTGGTTTCGGATGGGGAAGATTGGACAAAGAACACACCAGATGTGGAATTCCCATATATCCAAAGGGTTTACAATGTTTTTGGGGAAGAGGACAAAGTTCAAAACGCTCATTTTAATCGGGAAGGACATGATTATGGAGAGAGTAAGCGCATGGCTGTTTACCCCTTCCTGGCTAAGTACTTGAACCTTTCGTTAGAGCGGGTTCAAGACAAGGATGAGAACATTTCGGAAAAGAATATCAAGATTCTTACTCGTCGAGATCTTAGCGTGTTTAGCGCAGCGTATCCTCGACCAGAAAATGCGGTGATGGGTGATTTGGCTGTAACTATACTTGCGAATAAATATCGTCGGTGATCTTTGGAATAGATGATCTTAGCCTATCCAGGTAGAAGTATTCAGGCCTAAAATTGGCGGTTTACCGCTAAGTCTGCTACGCTTATATACCGTAACTTTGGATCATACAATATCTCACTTCAGTTTTGGACTCGATTCATTTGCATCGGGACTGAAGATACACTGAAGCTCATTTGATCCAACACATGCTGTACAAGAAAGTTATCCTAGCATTAGCTGTGGTGAGCCTACTGATTCCTACTCAAATCTGGGCTGCCGCGGATACGACCTTGGTGGATTGTTCAACCCTTTCCTCTGATTCGCTTCGTATTGAATGCCTCATTGAGCAAGGACAATATTGGTGGAATAAAAGTGATAGCGCCAAGGCTATGCCGCTTGGGAGAGCAGCCTATCGCGCTAGTATAGCTTCAGGAGATATTCGTCAACAAGGGCGTGCTTTGCGCGTCATTGCTTACAGCTTCTACATGACGGGCAGCTACGATTCGGCAGCAGTATATGCGGAGCGCGCCGTCCATACTTTCCTATCTGAAGATTATTTCAGTGAAGCCAGCCGGTTATACAATGATTGGGGAAACTCCCTCCGAGATCAAGGACAGTTGAAGGAATCATCAGAGCTTTACTTTAAAGCCATCGCTTTGAATGAATCTTTAGGTCGAGATAGCTTAAATACGGCACCATACTTTAATATCGCTACGGTATTTCTTCTGTTGGATGACCGAGAAAAGCATGACTTTTATGTAAAAAAGGCTAATCGCTTAGCTAAGCAATACGAGCAGGGCCGTCTATCTGTGATTTCTGACTTAGCCCTATCTAACGTGTATGAACAAAGTAACCAATTAGATTCGGCGAACTATCATGCCAGGGCTGCATTGGAAGGTGGATGGAAGATGAAAGACAATGTGCTGGTGGCCTATGCCTATACGAACCTGGCCAACGTAGCGGAGGCATCCAAGGCCTTTGAAGAAGCTGAAGGCTACTTAAAGGAAGCAATCGAAATGGAAGATGTCCCGGTTTTCGACAACACGCGATTCAAGTTTTTTCTTGGCAGCTTTTATCAACGCCAGAAACGCTATGATGAGGCCAACGCGATCTTGTTGGAGGGTATTCGAGCAGCTGAACAAATTGGAGCAAAAAACCTGGTGAGCTCATTTCTCAGCATACTTCCTGAGACCCTTTCGGCAAGAAGAGAGTATAAACTAGCCTATGAATATCTAGATCGCCTCTTCAAAGAAAATGAACAAAAACACGAGGATCAGCTGAAAGAGAAGGTGAATGAAATGGATATTCAGTATGAGACCCTGCAAAAGGAAAAAGAGAACCTAGCCCTTCGCACCCAGAACGCAGAGCAAAGTGTTACTTTAGCCGAGGAAAAAGCAAGGGGCCGGCAACGATTGTTGATCGCTTCTCTTTTGGGCTTTTTCCTACTGGGAACCATTCTCGCCTTTGTATTTTACCAACGACAGATTCAACAGAAGGAGGCCATCCTCGTACAAGAAACCTTAATCAAAGATCAGAAACTGACCCAACTACAACAAGAACAAAAAATTGTGGCCTTCAAGTCCATGATCACCGGAGAAGAGTCGGAGCGGAAACGCTTGGCCAAGGAATTACATGATGGTCTGGGCGGGATGCTGTCAAACTTGAAACTAGCACTAAGTCCTCCGGAGAACGACACTCAGTTGGGATCTGATGATAAAGAACGCATCGTGACCCATGCTTTACACATGGCAGATAGAGCCAGCGAGGAGTTGAGGCGAATTGCGCACAATATGATGCCACAATCACTAGCAAAATTTGGCCTTATTACCGCCTTGGAAGACCTTTGTGATGATATCAATTTCGCGGGGAAGATGGAGGTGACTTTCCAGCATTTTAATGTAGATGATGGCCAGGTAGCAGCGATTAACTTAGCCGTTTATCGATTGGTGCAGGAGCTGCTGAATAATATCGTAAAGCATGCCGAGGCGACCGAGGTGACCGTACAACTTAGTCAAAATGCCACCACTTTACTGGTAACCGTGGAAGATAATGGTAAGGGGTTTGACCTGAAAAAAGCCTTAGCAGAGAAAGGGCATGGTTTGAGTAATCTTCAGTCTCGGGTAGAGGCGCTCACTGGAGAACTGGAAATTGATACTCGGCCGGATGAAGGAACTAGTGTACAGATTCAGTTACCCATAAACCGAGAAGATTGATATTGCTGTTCGTAGTCTTTCAGTAATTTCTCTAATTGCGTTGGGCTGATGTCCCAAGTACTTATTTCGGTGCGAAATTTCCGGACTTTCCCACCCATCATATAACCATATTCGAAGTAATGGTCGGTGGTATTGCTCTTTTTTACCCACTGTACTTGTGCATAGGTAATATCCGACCAAGAGCGAAAAAATCCATCCTCATTTTGGATTCCTTGTTTGGAGATCACCAATTGGGTTTTGCGTGGCCCAAAATAGTAGCTAGTTACACCAATCATGGCTACCACACTTCCCAGTAGATAAACATAGCCGCCCCAAAAGTTCGGATTCTTAGCAATTTGGGAGATGCCAAATCCTGCTCCTGCGGTCAGGATCAATAAAAGCAAGGTTCCTTTCGGCCTTGATATGTAAATTTTAGTTTCTTCCTCACGATGAGGAGAAGGGGGGGTAGAGCGAATTCGATTTGGCATAAGGTTAAAGACTTACTCTTACATTAAAGGGGCGTTGCCAAAAGCGATGAAGAAGGGATTGAGTAGGTTTTGTTTGTTATAATTCATGGGTTGCTGGTTTTCATGCTGGAGGACTTGGCCGCCAGCTTCTTCCAAGATGATTTGTGCGGCACCTGTATCCCATTCCATGGTAGGTCCTAGTCTTGGGTACACATGGGCTTCACCCTTGGCCATTATCAAGAATTTCAACGAACTCCCCGTAGCTACAGTTTCGGCTTGATTGAGTTTTTCGATAAAAGCTCTAGTATCATCGTTCAAATGTGAGCGGCTGCATACTACTTTCAGGCCAGGATCCGTCCATTCGAATGTTGGGGCTTGGAGTTGCTCAACCTGTCCATCTTTTTGTAGAAAAGCGCCCTGACCTTTTTCGGCCCAATACAATTCACCTAAAACCGGAGCATAGACCACTCCCATAATCACCTGCTGATTTTCAATCAGGGCGATATTGACGGTAAATTCACCATTGCGTTTAATAAATTCCTTTGTCCCATCCAATGGGTCTACTAACCAATGTTGAGTAAAATTCTTTCTTTCTTTAAATGGGATTTCCTTGTTCTCCTCGGAGATGATTGGAATATGTGGAGCTAGTTTTTCTAAACCATCACATATCAGGCGATTCGCTTTCTTGTCTGCAATAGTTAAAGGAGAGTCATCGGATTTGAGATTAACCTGGAAGGCTCCTGGTTCATTGTAGACTTCTAATATAACTGCCCCAGCGGCTCTAGCAATTTCTTTAACAGTCTCTATCATTTTAGGCTTATCTAGATTTTGAGTAGTGCTGGATAAGTCCTACCGGATCTTATGAGGCTCTTTTGAGTGTATGCTGCGTTGCAGAACTGGGCTTGTTAGCGTTGCTGGCATCCCAATCCTGCGCCTTGCCTACATTCAAAATAGTACTCCTAATATACCAGATCACTCATTCACCACTACTTATCTGTTGTACAGAATGTCTTTTTTCGATAGTTTTGTAGTTCGCAAATCTAAACATTAAGTAATGATCAAAAAATAAGTTTCAGACTTTGTTTAACGGTTTTTGTGAGACCCAAGCCCGCCTTGACCAGAATTGTCCAATGCCTTCAACGAGTATTCACTATACCTTACAAAAACTCAACTTTCAGTCAGGACTTATCCTTTGCTCATTACGATTTATCTAAAATTAGAAATTATGAAGGTGTTAGTGACAGGTGGTTGCGGCTATATCGGCAGCCATACTATTGTAGATCTATTGAATAATGGTTTTGAGGTAGTATCAGTGGATAATTGGGTCAATTCTAGTGCAGACTCCCTAGATGGTGTGGAGGCTATTACAGGGACTCGGGTACAGAATTATGAAGTAGATCTGTGTGACTTAGCTGCTACCAGACAGATTTTTGTCGATCACCCAGATATCAATGGAGTGATCCATTTTGCAGCACTGAAATTTGTTGGAGAGTCGGTGGAACAACCCTTACGCTACTTTAACAACAATATCAATAGCTTGCTCAATGTTTTGACTTGCCTGGAAGATTACGAGGTAGATCACTTTATCTTTTCTTCTTCTTGTTCCGTATATGGCAATACGGATGCCCTGCCTGTTACGGAAGAGACACCTTTACAGGAAGCAGAATCTCCGTACGGTCGTACCAAACAGATCGGGGAACAGATTATCCGGGACTTTGCCCAAAAGCAGCAAACCTCTAGTTTTGTCTCCTTACGGTATTTTAATCCATGTGGAGCTCATCCCAGTGCGTTGCTAGGAGAGTCTCCCGTGCACAAGGCCTCTAACCTTGTACCCGTGATTACCGAAACGGCCATTGGGAAACGGGAGAAAATGATGGTATTTGGGGATGATTATGATACGAGAGACGGAAGCTGTATTCGCGATTATATCCACGTGATGGATTTGGCGAATGCCCATACGAAAGCCTTACAGTTTCTTGTTGACCAAAAGAATGAGTCCAACTATACTGTATTTAACTTAGGTATAGGAGAAGGAGTGTCGGTATTAGAGGCAGTAAACGCCTTTGTAAAAGTTACTGGGCAATCCCTTAATTATGAGGTAGGACCGAGGCGCCCTGGCGATGTAGTTGCCATCTACGCTAACCTAGATAAGGCAGCAAGCGCCCTAGGCTGGACGCCGCAGTATGGAATAGAAGATATCATGAAAACAGCCTGGGCGTGGGAGCAGAAACGAACGGTCAAGGTGTAAGAAGATAGTATCCTACTGTTAATAAAAAACATTCCTAACGAATTGTCCAACTCAAGCTATGCAAGCCATTTTATACGATAACTTTCGCGAGCCTTTACGTATTGAATCCGTACCTGACCCTATACCTAGTCCACAAGGAGTAGTATTGCGGGTGGAGGCCAATGGACTTTGTCGTAGTGATTGGCATGGTTGGATGGGGCATGATCCAGACATTACACTACCGCATGTGCCTGGACACGAGTTGGCAGGAGTGATTGTGGATAAGGGGGCTAATATCTCTCGCTGGGAAGTTGGGGACAGAGTAACCTTGCCCTTTGTGGGAGGCTGTGGGCATTGTCCAGAATGTCTTTCCGGAAATCATCAGGTCTGTGATAATCAGTTTCAGCCTGGGTTTACGCATTGGGGAGCCTTTGCACAGTTTGTAGCTATAGAATATGCGGATATCAATTTGGTGCGCCTGCCCGATGAATTGGATTTTGTGACGGCGGCAAGTTTAGGCTGCCGCTTCAGTACGGCTTTCCGAGCGATTGTAGCGCAAGGTAAAGTGGGCGGAGGAGAGTTTGTAGCCGTTCACGGTTGTGGGGGAGTCGGATTGTCCGCTATTATGATTGCACATGCTTTGGGAGCGAATGTGATTGGTATCGATATTAATCCGCAGCAATTGGAGTTAGCTAAGGCTTTGGGGGCAGTGGCTACGATCAATGCGACTAAAGTTGGTGACCCTGTAGAAGCAATTCGTGATTACAGCCAAGGTGGTGTGCAGGTATCCATAGACGCCTTAGGAAGTCCTGTCACTTGCTTTAACTCTATCTCGAGCCTACGAAAACGAGGGAAGCACATCCAGGTGGGGTTAATGGTGGGAGACCATAAACACCCCCGTATTCCGATGGATAAAGTAATCGCACACGAATTAGAGATCTATGGAAGTCATGGGATGCAAGCCTATGAGTATCCTCGCATGCTGGATATGATTAAAAGAGGAGTGTTGCAACCAGAGAAATTGATTGGCAGAACCATTTCTCTAAAAGAAGCAGTAGTAGAACTACCCAAAATGGAGTCGTACCATGGAGTGGGCGTAACGGTGGTAGATCAATTTGAATAAGTCTAAAAAGCATAATTTCTACAAGATGAGTAAAACGATTGTTTCCTATAATGTAAATGGCATTCGAGCAGCTGTAAAGAAGGGGTTGGTAGACTGGCTAAGTGAAGGGAATTACGATATTCTTTGTGTACAGGAAACTAAGGCTCAGTTGGAGCAGGTAGATACGAGCCCTTTTGAAGAACTGGGCTATCAACATCATTGGTACTCTGCCGAAAAGAAAGGTTATAGTGGAGTAGCTACTTTTTCTAAACAAGCTCCCGATTTGGTTGTGCAAGGATGTGGTATCGAAAAATATGATCGGGAAGGGCGCATCCTCAGAACGGATTTTGGCGATCTTACCCTCTTGAATTGCTATTTTCCTTCTGGAACCTCTGGTGATGAACGCCAGGCTTTTAAAATGGAATTTTTAGCAGATTTCTTCACTTGGGTTGGTGAATTGCGCAAAGAGCGGCCAAAGTTATTAATTGTAGGGGATTACAATATTGCGCATACGGAAATAGATATCCATGACCCCGTTCGAAATAAGAAGAGTTCTGGTTTCCTACCCGAGGAAAGAGAATGGCTTACTCAATGGTTTGACAATGGTTTTGTGGATGCCTATCGACAGCTAAATCCAGAAAAAGTCGAATACAGTTGGTGGAGTTATCGCGCCAATGCTAGAGCTAATAATAAAGGCTGGCGGATTGATTACCAATCAGCAACTGAGAACTTAGCCGGACAACTTAAAACGGCTCATCATTTGGGAGATGCAAAGCATTCTGACCACTGCCCCGTTTTCTTAGAGTTAGATATCTAGAGCATGAGAATCGTCGAAGGAAATATAACAGAGGCTGTAGCCATCTCTCGACAAATTCCCAATTTTCACCATCCACCAGATGAGACTGTGTATGAAAAACGACTCAATGGTGTTCCTCATCTGATCCTCATTGCCTACGATCAAGACCAGCCGATGGGATTCAAGGTAGGCTACGAACGGGATGGTTACTTCTATTCTTGGATGGGAGGGGTCTTGCCGGCCCATCGACGAAAAGGGATCGCAAAAGCATTGGCAGATGCCCAGGAAGAATGGGCAAAAAAGCACAAGTATTTTTCTATTACCTTTAAAACTCGAAACCAACACAAAGCGATGTTGTTATTTGCAATAGGAAATGGTTTTGACATCATCGGTTTTGAGGAAAAGGAAGATGTCTCAACCAACCGAATCTGGTTGCGGAAGACTCTATCATAGAGACGACGCTCCCCTAATTCATTACCACAAAAAAATTGATTGACATGAATCGAATTTTTAGCCTCGTGTGTTGCTTGTTTTTTGGCTTTACCGTTTTGACTGCACAAAGTTTCTCTGGAGGATTTAAGGCTGGATTGAATTTTTCAACACTTTCTGGAGGAGAAATAGAGACAGACAATAGCGGTTCTGAAGTAGAGGAATTTGGGTTTAACACAGGTTTTCATATCGGTGCAGCTTTCAATTTGAAACTAACGGATAATTTCGGCTTCCGAGCAGAATTCCTCTTCAATCAGAAAGGAACGGACTACAGCTTTGATGGTCCATCTTATTGGATATTCGGTCCAGCAACAAATAGCCCCGTCATTGGTGTAGGTACGCGAGTGACGGATTTAAAGATCTCAAATACGTACTTGGATATCCCACTGATGGCATATGTTCAAGTGGGTAGGGTAGAATTGTCCGGGGGGTTAAATGCTGCGGTAATGATCTCTTCGCGTGGTACTGGCGAAAGTACCTTTAATGGACAGACCCTAAATGGATCGACTATTGGACTATTTACGGTGAACCTGAATCACAACTACTTCAGTGACGAAGCGGGAGAGGCAAAATCGGATATTATGGAGCAAGTTTCGGTCGGAGGATCTACCATCGAAATCCCTTCTAGCATCGGATCTTACTATTTTAGATCAGAGGTGGAGGACAACCTATTTGATCGCTTGGATTTTGGCTTGGTAGCAGGGATTGGGTTCTTTTTGAATCGAGGATTGTATCTAGGATTTAGAGCCAATTGGGGACTTCCAGATGTAACAAAATCAGCAGCGGACATTTCGAATGTTCGGCTAGATACCCAGCAGACTTTTGTGACGAGAGACGATAAAGATAAGAACCTCAGCCTACAGGCTTCGATTGGCTTTAGCTTTTGATAACCAACTAATTTAGGCTAATTTTTGCGACAAAGAGAACTTAATTGCATTTTTTTGGTAATCGAAGAATAAAATCGAAAAAAATTATCCCTTTTTCAAAAATATTACATTTCTTTGCATTATAAGACGAGAAAGATAACGAACTTTCGTTAGTGTGGAGAAGAGAACTCAGAGGTTTGATAGTTAATCGTCTTAATCAAAATTGACTAAAGATATATAACGATAGTTTTCATTTGGTTTTTTGGGGTTATACAAGAGGCGATCACAACAAGTGATTGCCTCCTTTTTTTTGTCTAGTTTACTCTTTCTTGATCTCCAATACAATCTGATAATCTTCTTTCTCGATTGTCTGTCCCTTCTCAGGATAGGGATTTACCTCTATTAATCTGAAGCTATATCCGGATGCTCTTCCAACGGAGGCTTTTTCCCTCCCTGGCCGATAGGTTAGTGCTAATGTGTCGGCACCCATTTTCCCAAGAACAAGTTCTGCAACTGCTTCCCCTTCCCATACGCAGTTTACTCCTTTGGGGCAGCGTGAATCTTCTGTTACTTGAGTGAAATGGACTATCATATCAGTAGCCCCAGCGGCTGCTTTTTGTTCCCCGATTTGTAAGCTAAACGGTTTTTCTAATTCAAAGGAAGGTAGTTGTTCTTCGCATTGCATGGCCATTAGGGCCAGCCCTAGCAGACAGATGTGTAGTTTTTTCATAGGATATTAGTTTTACGCTTTGCTTAGTGTTGTAGGCTACTTGTTTAGGTAAGCCTCAAAGTATTTGCATTTAGATCTGATTAGTTGATAGATATCTGTATCTGAATAGTTTTCTCTTAACAAGGCGAAGTTCTCCCTTAATGGAGCTGTACCTGGAGGAGTATCTACAAAATAGGCGTTTTGCTCGCATTTTGCGGCCATAAAGAGGGCTTTTGCCGTGATTTCGCGGTCGATAGCTGTAATTCTCGCCCGCTCAAAATAAAGTCGGGCCACAGAACAGTCAAAAAACTCCTTGTTACCAAGTGGGAATTCTGGATGGGACACCACATAATTTCCACTACCTCGCCTAAGGCGCTGCATACTTGCGCCACTTCTGTATAGATCTAGCATTTTCCAACTGTACCCAAAGTAGGTCATATTGTAAAAGGCCAAGCCGAGGCGATAGTAAATATCTGCAGCCTTATCTCGGTCTTGTTCTGCCTCCGCCATATACTCCATGCGGACCATATCCTGTAATATTTCTCCTTTGTTGAAGATTTGGGCAGAAGTAGGAAGGGAGTATCGAACCGTATCTTTAATTTGTTCCAAATAGGGATGAAAAAGACCAAAGTCATCCCAGTTATCTAAAGGAATTCGCTTAAAGGTCTCTAATGCCTTCTCTATCTCTCCCCGACTCAAAAAATGATTGGTCTTTAGATTGAGAAGATCTTCCTCTATAGTGGTCCCATCGGGCTTCATCACTAAGGTTCTTTCAAACCGATTGGCTGATTCATCGCGACAAATCTCTAGTAGATTATCGACCATTCTTTCCCCGGAGTTGATCTTGAGATCCCTAATGGAGTATTGTGCCAAGAATGCCTTTCCGGCATCGCCCGATTCTCGATATAATTTGGTGAGTTTATCTCGCATGAAATCTGGGAAGTCCGGAAATTCTCGATAGACCTCACTGGTCCTCTGAATCTCCGCTGCTTGGTCTTCTACTTCACTCTCTGCTTTTGCCCAATCACTAATTTGGAGGGCGAGCTCGAAGGCTTCCAGTTGATTGAGTAGGGTGTCGTTTTCGGTCAGGTCTTTGACTTCATTGAAACTTTGAGCAGCGAAGTAGTAGTTTCCGGCCAGCAATTCTAAATACCCTTCGGCTAGCTTCCAGATTTCTGGCCTTTCCACTAAGCCATCATCCTCAATTTCTCGAATAAATTTTTGTAACTCGATCACCTTCTCGCCTGCGTCTGGCCGAGGAATATTGTAGAGTCTTTCGTTTTGTCTTCTTCGGTTATTGAAATCCAAACCTAATAGATCTTTCTCCAAGCGCTTAATCTCTCTAAGGAGCAACAATTCAAGGTTCTCATTGGTCGGTTCGTAACGATATATATTGCGCATTTCCTCAACCAATTTAGCATTTTGAGACTCTGCTCGTAAAACATGAAGTACGGCCCGCTCGTGATTGTCCTTACACATTAACAGACAGTCCTCCCATTCTTGATCTGTCTTAATGGTAAAACTTTGAAAGGCTGAATAGCGTTTGCTGGGACACTTGTCAAAAATCTGTGAGAACAAATAGGCGGCTCGAACGGGTTGCCCAACTTCCATCAGCGCCCCGGCGTAATGCCCTAAGACCCAATATTCGATCAGACTAGGATCATTGTCCACCTTGGGCATGAGATACTCATAGAGTGCAATGGTTTGTCTATAATTCTTCATGTAGTGAGCCAGGCGGACAATTTGATAGACGTATCGAAGACGGAAATATTCGGACTTGGTCCTTTTGAAGAGTACCTGTCCTTGTTCGATCAAGTTTTCCATCTCATTGAGGTCCTTCTGATCCGTTTCCCAAGATCGCCGGGAGGTGGCATGAGGTTCACATTGTTTAGCAAAAATCAAGTAGTCTATGGCTTCCGTACACTTATAGCGGTATAGATAGCGGGCAAAGGAGTTAGTAGATAAAGGTGGCCCCAATGCACTCCAGGGGAGCAATTCTCCCTCCATGGTAGATCTAAGTTCATTCAGGTCTCTAATGCTGGAGGCGTAGACTACGTAGTCGATATCTGCTTTGTTGGGAACTTCGCAATAGCGTTCCCACCATTCATTAATATTCTGTTGTTCTTGAACAGTTTTGTGGCCAGGATATAGTTCAAAAACCTTGGCAAAACCCAAGGTGAAGGGAGCATAAGGAGACTTCAGTCTAGCTATTTCAGGTTTCAAAAAAGAGTAACCATGAAATTGGGTGTAAACTGGACCGCAATCGGTAGAACTGGGAAGTGGATACAGAAGGATGAGGAGGAGAGAGAGAATCCCCAATCGGAGTATTCGGTAGATGGATAAATTGCTGTTCTTGGGCATATCGGGTTGTAGTATGGGTGTAGAGTTCAAGCCTACGGCTTACTCTCTATTTTCAAACTGTTCGACCAAATCGGATAAAACCACATGGGGAAAACGCTGTAATATGGGCATATCCAGATGATAATAAGCTAATGTAAAGCTTTTCCGTGGAAAATAATTCTTCAACATTTCGACTGCCTTATAAAGATCCGATGGCTCACTTGCCTCCAGCCTAAACTGATCTCCATTATATAGGTAGTAACCATTGAGGTAAGTACTTTTAGTGACTTGTACATGATGCCTATCTATCTGTTGAAAGCGAGAGCTGTCTTGCAATTGCTCTATTCCTAATTCATTAATCAATTTGATCATTTTCCCGTCTCTAAAAAGAACCCCCCATCTAAACAAAGGAAGAGCCAGATCCAAAGGGATTGGGTAGGGGGCCGCAGGAACAAGGTACTGACTGGCTATTTCCAAATTCAGTATGGAGTTTGCTTCGACCCATTGCGTGACTTCACCCATATTATAGAACATTAGCATACCTCGATCTACAGGGGGAATCCCTGTTTTCTTAGGATACTTCAATTGATGAAGACGAATAGTGGCACTGAGCTGTTGATTAGGGGCTAGATGATGATCTCTTAGGTTTTTTAGGAGAAGAAAATAGTTTTCTTGTGTTTGGGCTGACCAATCACAATCAATTTGTATTTCTGGCATGTGAACTGACCCAAGCTGTAGGCTGAGCTTTTCGATCAATTGATAGAGGCGTTCTGCTAGTAGAGCTACTTCACTTTCTGCAAGATGAAGAAGACTACGATTGGTAATAAAAACGGTGGGTATTATCGTATCGGGAATATAGCTGCTACTGTCTACTTGTAGGCGAGCTAAAGGTAAGGGCTCCTTAGCGTCTCCTTTTTTATCAATGTCGAAAAACTTTAGATATAATTTATCTGAATTCATACTGTCTAGATGACCTCTTTCCTTATCAGAAAGTGCTAAACTCGTTTGCCAATGGTAGTAAGCTGGAGTCACTTTAAAGGCACTATTCTCTGGCTGGTCAGCTAGTGAATTTTGACAGGCTGATAAACAATACAGACAAAAAATGAGTTTGTAGAGGGTATTTAAAAAAAAAATTCTTGAGTATGCGTTTTGTTTCTTTTGCACTTACAGAACTTTAAGGTTTACAATAAATTAGCATATATCACCAAGTCTTATTACGATCTAACTTCTAGGAATTTGACCATTCCCTAAAAGTATGGAGGTAACTTTCCCAAAAAAAGGCCCGTATAATAAGACCTATCCTAATCCACCTAAGAAACAATAATGAAAACTTTTATCTTTGACCCGCTCAAATAACCCTGGCAATATGCAGCTTTTTACCCGACGATGCTTATCTCTTTTTGTGCTTTGGAGCATCTACTCAGTTTCTGCCTATGCTACCACTACACCCCCGGTTTTTGATGAAGAAGTTATCAAGGAAAGATTAGATACTTTGTCTGATGAAGTGGTTGCTCCGAAATATGTTACGGCGGTGAAGGGATACCTCAAAGGGTATCTAGTCCGAAATCGTAAGAATGCGGAAAGAATATTAGGAAGAACCGTTCTATATTTCCCCATCTTTGAACACTATCTCAAGGAACATGGCTTACCCGATGATCTCAAATATCTAGCGGTTGTGGAATCTGCGCTCAAACCACGTGCCACTTCGCGGGTTGGAGCTGGAGGTTTGTGGCAGTTTATGCCGGCTACCGGTAAATCTATGGGCTTGGACATTACTTCTCAAGTTGATGAACGATGGGATCCACACAAATCTACTGAGGCCGCTATGCGGTACTTAAATAAGCAATACAAGCGATTTGATGATTGGGCCTTAGCCCTTGCCGCGTACAATTCGGGTTCTGGTCGAGTACGACGGGCCATCAAGAGAGGGCGAAGCAAAGACTTTTGGCGAATCCAACGTTTTTTGCCTCGTGAGACCCGCAACTACGTTCCCGCTTTTATTGCAGCTAATTATATGCTCAATTACTATGAAGAGCATGGATTGGTTCCGGAATATCCAGATTTGGATATCCAAATCACCGAAACCATCAAGATCTACAATTCTATTAGCTTCTACAGAGTGGCTCAGTTGACGGAACTACCATTAGAAATCATAGAGACACTCAACCCATCTTACAAGCGAGGACGGATACCAACACTCGCTGAAGGGCATTACCTGACCTTACCCAAGCGTGTCATGCCAGCGGTAAAGGACTTCTTGGAAGCCCAACGACCTGATGGGGCATTCGACAGTCATGTTTTCAGCAGCCCCGTTTTTGTAGAGGCTCCTGCAAAACGATTTACGAATGCCAAATATATCAAGAGTATCTACATTGTAAGAAATGGACAAAACTTAACTTCAATCGCAAAAGAGGTGGGCGTTTCAGTACAACAATTGAAGATGTGGAACACCTTGCGAAGTTCGGATATTCAGCCGGGGCAGGAACTGATATTGTATTTTCCAAAATCCTTCAAGCGATTCCGACCGTTTAAGCCTATGGCGGTTGTGGAAGAAATACCAGACATCGCCTTGTCAGAATTAGAACATGTAGGCTTGAAAAACCCAACGCTCATTCACGTTGGTCGTCGCTTCGAGTATTACTATGTAACGCGGAAGGAGAAACCCTCTGCCATTGCTAATCGAATCCCTGGGCTGAATTACAATAAATTGATGTTATTAAACGGTTGGCAAAAAGATCGGCCTTTGAAGCCTGGTACTTTGGTGAAGGTGCGAAGAGTAGGGACGGAATCCGATGATTAAAAAGAAGAATTACATCCTGCTAAAGAATATGCAAAAAGGGCTGCTTCGATTTTGAAGCAGCCCTTTTTGCAGCTAAGGCAGCTATCTATTAGTTAAGTTATGCAAGTTGCGATTCATTCTAGAGCGCCCAAATGCGTCAGATATTTGCGGCAAAACTAAGCGCTCAGCTGAGTTATTAGCAAAATCTTCTTTTTCTGTGCTCGTTCATCGCAACTTGGGTTAAGTTATTAAAAATTAAATTTTTTTCTACTTCCTGACAATAAGGACGAAAGGCACAACGTTTCTTTTTTGAATTTTGCATAGTTAACAATTCTGAATACTCCTAATAGCGTTAACTATACACCTAACATTAACTATTAACTAAACCTCCTTACCTAGCGAAGCAAAATTTTACAATTAGAAGATTTTTATCCGACTCCCAATCAGATCCTCTTCAGGACTATCCTGAGGGATGCTAGGAGAAAACTACAGTCTTTTTAGGAGGAAAATTACACGAAAATAAATAAGGATTTTGGCTTTATACTAGTCAAACGTTGTGTTGACGGTAGCAAGATATTGCCTACTGAAAAACACCGTATGGAGACCTCCCCGCAAAACCAGCAAGGCATACACCAAACAAAGCCACAAAACATGGTCTTCGTAGTCAAAAAATAATGTTCTCCTTATTTAAGGCCACAATCCCTTTTTCGAAACCCAAGTATTGGTCCCCAATTGACCATTTGAAGACCCCAATGACAATTTGAAAACTGATGGTCCAGCCAGGGCCATCTTCTCTTTGCCCATTGAGAGAGTAGTTTGAACCATCAGCGGCGGTGAGGAGGCTTAAGGGCACAAGCCCCTGCCGCTGCGTTTTTTCAACTACTGCTCTCAATGGGCATTTTTTATGGCCCACCTACCTTTCGTCACCTCAATTTTTCCTGTTGTCCCTTTATTCCCTGGGAGCGGTTGTCTTTATTATTTCTTTTAGCTACTTTTGGAAAGAAGCCGCCAAAGGTAATGGAGTACTACTCTTCACTTTTACTTTTAGCGTATAACCCACAAAATTCTTCATTAAAAAATTTCATTTGGGTATGGATATTATGAACTTACTTCAAGGCCAACTATCTGAAGGTGTTTTGGATCAACTCACCCAACAGATTGGTGCTTCCGATAAAAAGCAAACTGCTGCTGCAACTGCTGGAATTATGAATACTTTAGTTGGTGCTTTGGCGAAAAATGCATCAAACCCGGAAGGTGCGCAGTCACTTAGCAACGCTTTGGATCGTGATCATGATGGTAGTGTGCTAGATAATGTAATGGATATGTTCACTGGTGGTGGACAGGCTCCTCAGCAAAATAACCGCGCGCTGAATGGCGCAGGTATTTTGAATCACATTCTTGGAGATCGCCAGGGCGGAGCTATTGATATGATCAGTCAACTTAGCGGACTTGACTCCGGAAAAACCGGTAATTTGATGACAATGCTAGCTCCTATGTTAATGGGCGCATTGGGTAAACAAAAGCGTCAGCAGGGATTGGATGTAGGAGGTTTAGCCAATTTGCTTACAGGAACCGTGACGCAGCAAAATCAATCGGCACAGAATCCAACTATGAGCCTTGTGACTAGATTCTTGGATAGCGACGGTGATGGTAGTATCGCTGATGATGTGGCAAGCATTGGTATGAAACTATTAGGTGGTCTATTTGGCCGCAAGCGATAGTAGAGTAGAGAAAATTCTGAAGATGATGGATTGTCCTTACCTATGGATAGTCCTCTAAATACAAAGGAGTCATTCCGACAAGAAAGTCTACAAACGGACTTGTGTGGAATGACTCCTTTTTTGCGAGTCGTTGTAAAGTTGATCTACGGATGTACGTTCGAGACACCCGTTCAATTTACACGAATAACGGGTGATATGCTATAAATCAAGACTGTCGTTGCCGCGAGAGTAAGTCTCAGGCAATCAAAGGTCTTAAGCGTTTTCTTTCTCTTTTCTTTCCGCTTCTTTGATTCCTTCTTTCAACTCACTTTCGATAGTAGATCGAGCGGTGTTAAATTCTCTGATACCTTTTCCGATCCCTTTCATTAGTTCAGGAATTTTCTTTCCACCGAATAATAACAAGATCGCAAAGAAAATAACCAACATCTCTGGCCCTAAAAAATTGAACAGCAATAAAGCTTTCATATCTCTTTTTTTTAATGATTTACAAAAGTAACAACTTAACAAGACAAATTGTCGAAGGGATTTGCCATTACTGCCCCAAAAATCTTGCCTTTTCTACGTCACTTACCTCTATACTAACGATATTTTATAGGATTTCCCTACTTTTTCAATCCTATTTCTCTCAGACGTTCGTCTAAATATTCTCCTGCAGTGATGGGTTCATAAGCCAAAGGGTTGGCTTCATCCACGCATTTTTCCAAGCAGGTGAGATCCATGTCACCCTTTGGATGTAGGAAAAAAGGAATAGACAGCCTCGGCAAATGCCACTCTTCTTTAGGAGGATTAACTACCCTATGTGTGGTCGATTTGAGGTAGTTATTGGTTAATCGCTGTAGCATATCCCCCACGTTGATCACGATTTCATCCTCTTCTGGCATAATATTCACCCATTCTTCCTCCATATTGAACAGTTGCAGTCCTCCGGCTGAAGCTCCAACCAATAAGGTGATTAGGTTGATGTCTTCATGCTGCTCAGCGCGAATGGCTGAGGCCGGTTCAACCCGAATTGGAGGATAGTGGATGGCACGTAGAATACTATTGCCCTCTTCAATCTTATCATCAAAATAGTGCTCGCCTAATTCTAAATGAATGGCTATGGCCTGTAAAAGCGCCCCACCTGCTTTTTCAAAAGCTTTGTACAACTCTATGCCCGTCGAAGTGAAGGATGGTGCTTCTGCCACGTGTACATTATTCGGGTATTGATCCGCGGCAGGATGATCGGCAGCTACCTCTTGGCCGATCTGGAAAAATTCCTTTAGGTCTGCTACCTGGGACTGCTTGGCATGTTCTTTCCCAAAAGAAGTGTAGCCGCGTTGACCAGCCATCCCTGGTACTTCATATTTCTGCTTGGTATCCGTCGGCATAGCGAAAAATCCCTTGGAGGTAGCATAAAATCGTTCGATTAGCTCCTTAGGGATACCGTGGTTGATGACTCCTACGAATCCTATTTCGTGGAAGGCCTTGCCCAACTCTTTGACAAAGGCAGCCCGTTCTTCTGCATCACCTTCCGTGAATTTAGATAAGTCAACGACCGGAATCGCTCTTTTTCTCATACAGTATATTTTTTGGTTTAATATTGGCCTTGCCTGGGGTCTTGTTGACTGTAGTCAACCCATTTTGTTGGCCTTGTTATTATGTTTCTTTCTCAAACCATACGCTTCTAAGCATCGCCTAGGGCCTCACAGGCCTGTTGGGGCTTGTTAGAGGAGTCATTGGAGAGGTTTGTTAAAGAAGGTGCTAGCGATGCTTTCACACAATAATAAATTTACAACAAAAATGGGATTTGGTACCCAAGAAAGACTGTGGGGAATCAAGCTGCCGCTTTATATTCCAGGACTTTTACAATTATTTTACCTGGACGGCTGATTCTTGGGTTCATTGGGGCTGGAATTGGCCTTGTGCCAAACTTTAAAGCCTGGATCTGCACTTAGCTTTACTCCTTCAGCTAGCGTCGAGGCCGATACCTAGACTCATCTAATAACAACTGAGCATCGCGAAGGTTAAGGAGCGCTTCAATACTCACCTCCGGATGGCGTTGCATATATCTTTTAACAATTTGCAGGCCCATCCAGTTTCCAACTCGGCCAGGTGCTTCTGCTGGCATGTCCGTAGGGCCAGTGGGGCTATACTCCACTAATTTTCGAATTTTCCTAAACTCGCTGGAATAGAGCAATTCGTTTTCTATGAAATGAGACCAAATATTGAATTCATTGTCCTTTAGCCATTTTACTTGCACCGGAGTCATTTCCAGCAAGACGGAATCTGGAGTATGGGGGAGTAATAACTCTCGGAGATACAGTTTTTTACCATTGTGCACCATAAGGTCGATTAGCCGTTCACCACTAGCTGGCCCGACGTGATCCTCGATGAGCGGTTGCAGTGTTTTAGAAACCAAATGATCTTGATTGTAGGTTCTCACCATGTAATCGGAGAAATTTGAATTCTGCGGATTGTATTTCCAATACGGATAATCTGCGCCTAAGAAGAAGTCCAGTCCAATCGCTAAAGCTTGTTCACCATAGATGAAGGCTGCAATGGAGTATTCGGATAGAAAAGTCGTGAAGGTTGGGATTTCAGCATTGGGAAAGTAGTACCGGTAAAATTGCATGGCTTGTGTTAACTCTTCTTCTATACCACTGATATCTTGGTAAAGCACTTGAGTGGTATCATATAGATGCGTTAAACCAGGGTGGCCGATAAATCCTCGCATGTATGGAAGATGTCCCTCTGGAGCGACCTCCGGATTTTTTGAACCCAAGACGAAATTGAAATATACTTCGCTGAAGTCAGGATACGTTTGTTCGAGTTCAGCCATGCTGCTTTCAAATTGGCTGGTATCCAAGGTAAAGAGTGCTTGCTCGAACCGATCGATCTTTACATCCACTTCAATATCGGAGACATCAGGGATATATTTGTCGTTATGGCTGCCACAAGCGAGAAGTGTCAGGAGTGAAAATAGTCCTATTGCTAGATTTAATTTTTGCGTCATTTGTGGTCTTAAATTGCGCCGGCTTGAATATTCTGGCTACTAAAAAATTAAATATTAAGATGACAAGCCATACCTTTGCTTCATCCTTTTGTCCTCACTTCTGTTACTGTGTTCTAAAAGTGTCGTCCAATAAGAACAGGAAAATAATAAGCACAGTTTTGTAGTTTAATACAGAGCTTGCTCTTGAATCAAAAAACTGCATAATGATGAAAAAAATTGTTGCTATTGCAGCCTTTTTATCGCTAAGTTTATCCATGATGGCTCAAGATGATCTCCGTTTTGGATTTCAATTGAGTCCTTCCTTCAGTTGGATGAACACTAATACCTCAAAGATAAACCCCAGTGGAACTAATTTAGGACTCAAGCTAGGTATGACCGGTGAATACTATTTCCGGGAAAATTATGCCTTTACAAGTGGAATTGGTTTCTACTTCAATAATGGGGGGACATTACTGCATGACTTTGGCGGTTCTTACTGGCCAAATTCCGATTTGCCTTCCTCATTGGATACACTACCCAATAATGTGAAGCTAAAATACAGCATCCAATATCTTGAGATCCCCGTAGGTCTAAAGCTCCGGACTCGTGAGTTTGGTTACTTACGCTATTTTATGGAGCCAGCCATCACGATTGGCTTGAAGACCCAAGCTAGAGGCACCATCGAAGGCACCGGTGTACAGAGTGATGATAAATACAATATTAGAAGAGAGGTCAACCTACTCAACCTCGCTTGGGGGATTACGGGAGGGGTTGAATACAGTATTTCAGATAATACTAGTTTGATTGCCGGCTTAGGTTTTCAGGTTGGTTTTACTGATGTGACAGATGATAAAGGACAAACTTTCGACCCTGAGCGCGGAACGGTTAGAGAAAGATCGAAAGGAACGAATAATAGTATCACGATACGCCTAGGAATTTTATTCTAGGTCGGAAGAATTTTCAGAATTCTAGCTGCTGTAAATCTATTCACTAAGCTGAAATCAGTGGGATGGTGATCGGGTTTACAGCAGTTTTATTTTTGGGCTTAAGCAAAGGATTTTGGAATCCAGGCCACCTTACTCTATCCCGTCACCAATTCTACAATGGCTGGTCCCCAATAATGCTTAGTAAAGAAGTACGTAGCTAAAACTAAAAAGGCAGTGGTGATGAATAACCCTGCTGCTGCGATTCCTTTGGCGGTGGCTGTCCGCATTAATGCTTTGCGACCAATAAAGACTTCAGCTACGAGTAGGTTGGGGATATAGAAAAAGAAATCCATGAAGTAGTCGAAGGGGCCTTGGAATGAATTGGAATGACCCAGGCCATCCGTAAATAGAAACCAAAATCCGTAATCCATTCGGTATAACCAAGAGCCAATGGCGAGTGCAAAAAGCCGAATCGCCCAGGCACGATGCCGATCGAAGTCTTGCTTCCGAGCATGCCTGATAGTCTCAATGGCGCAAAGGAACATAGCCAAACCATAGCCCGCGAATCCAATATCCATGACGATACCTCCCACAGTTCCTTTTATGAAAATAAAGAGCAAGCCGCCCACGGCTGTCAACAATGATGCTACGACATAAATTCGACCTAGCCAACGGTGCCAAGCTGGATATTTCTCACGAATGTAGGTGATCAACTGGATACAGCCCAAAATCAAAATAAGCCCACCCGCTGCAAAATGGATGCCTATACCAATGGTGGCGGCCTCTGTGCGTTCATCATAGAGCCCGGGAAGAATTTCATTCCACTGTGCCGTATTGCCCTTTAGCAAGGCAACGAAATAAAAGGATATTATAAACAGACCAAATAGGATGGCACTGATCCAAACTGTAGCCACCAAGAGTTGTCCCCCCAGTTTAAGGAATGCATCCCCTCGCGTTTCTCCAAGCATACTAGACTATTTTGATATGGTTCGAAAAGGTAACGAAAATCTGTAATACTTCATCTCCTGGGGCAGAGGAAGTACGGGGGCTATTGGCGGGATTTTCGAAAGTACTATCTCCTCGAATTCTTTGGCTTTCAGTCTTTCATGCACCTCATTGGTAAATTTGCTTATCTTTGCGGCGAAAAACAAGCTATAAGAAAATGAGTACGCAGCTAGATGCCGCTATGGCGGAAAAAATTGATGCCTTTATCACACAGGCTTTGCAAGAAGATGTAGGCCCCGGAGATTATACGTCCTTAGCCTGTATACCTCCTGATTCTAAAAGTAAAGCAAAGCTATTGGTTAAAGATCCTGGAGTGATTGCCGGCATTCCGGTAGCTGAAGCCATTTTCAAAAAAGTTGATCCGGAAGCAGTCATTGACATCAAAATCCCTGATGGGCAAGCGGTGAGTGTTGGAGACATTGCTTTTACTGTAGAATGCAATTCTCAAGCTTTGCTGAAGGCCGAGCGATTGGTCCTTAATACGATGCAACGCATGAGTGGGATTGCGACGAAGAGCAATCGATTTATGTTTGAGGTGGAAGATCTTCCAGTGAAGATTCTAGATACACGAAAAACAACGCCTAATCTTCGATTTTTGGAAAAATGGGCGGTTCGTATTGGAGGATGTCACAACTACCGCGATGGCCTTTATGATCGCATCATGATCAAGGATAACCACATCGATGCTTGTGGAGGAATTCAACAGGCTATCGAAACGGTTTGCCAGTATTTATTCGATAATAAACTTTCCCTAGAGATTACGATTGAAGTTCGCAATTTGGTGGAGTTACATGAAGTAATGGAAGTAGGAAAAGTAGATCGAATTATGCTAGATAACTTTGAGCTACCACTATTGGAAGAGGCAATTGCCACCATCGACCGGCAATACGAAACCGAAGCATCAGGCGGTGTAAATATCAATACGGTTCGTAAAATTGCTCAAGCAGGGGTGGATTACATCTCAGTAGGAGGTCTTACACACTCTTCAACCAGCCTAGATCTTAGCTTGAAAGTCATCAAGGAGTAATGCTCCTTTTCTTTTTTCTCTTACTTGTTTCTTTTTCTTGAGTACTAAGCTTTGGCCGTTGTCCAAAGCTTTGATCCTTCCTTTATCCAATCGGATAGGCCTTTAAAATCATTACCCAAAGAATAATGAAGGAGGCAATGATAAACCAAAATCGGAAGTCTTTCAGATAATTCTGAGAATTGGGTGTCATGTTGTAAAACTTGTGGTTGGGTGCACTTTGGATAACTCCAACAGCCGAAGAGCAAACGCTATCCATAAAGAATAGGCCACTAAGATCTGCAGGTGATCCAGGGGCTAAAGAGGCTCCTTTCAAAAACTATGAGGGTTATCACGCAGTGAATTAGTAATCTGTTTCATTGAAGGTTACCATGCATCAGAGATGCACTTTAGGGAAGAGCTAAGGGCCATGGTTGGATACCTTACCTCTATTCAGCAAGGGAGCAAAAAGAATGCCAGAATTTTGGTGTCTAGGCGGGTTGTACCTGCGCTTGTTGGATTAATTGTTGGTTGATTTGTTTGATTAAGGAAGGTCCTTCGTAGATCAGGCCAGTATAGATTTGGACTAGGTCAGCACCCGCCTCTATTTTCTCCAGCGCATCCGCCGCGGACTGAATGCCTCCCACACCGATAATAACGGCCTCTGCTGGGAGTTTCTTGCGGAGATAGCGAATCACCTCCGTGGCACGCCCTTTGACGGGCTGACCACTCAAACCACCAGCTCCGATCTTTTCCAGTTCTTGATCGGTCGTATGCAGATTAGCTCTACTGATAGTGGTATTGGTAGCAATCAATCCTTGGATCCCTGTATCGCCGACTATATCGACGATATCATCCAATTGACCATCTGTTAGGTCAGGAGCAATTTTTAGCAAAATGGGCTTGGGATTATCTTTCGCCTGATTTAGTTTCTGCAGGGTGCTTAGAAGAGCGGTGAGCGGTTCTTTTTCTTGAAGGTCTCTAAGATTAGGGGTGTTGGGTGAACTGACGTTGACGACAAAGTAATCTACGTATGGGAATAGAGCTTCAAAGCACTTCGTATAATCGGAAGTAGCTTCTTCATTGGGCGTGAGTTTGTTCTTGCCGATATTCCCACCTATGATCACTCCTTTCGGTTTTCCGGCTTGTAGCCTACTCACTAAGGCTTCAACTCCCTCATTATTGAAACCCATTCTATTGATCAAAGCCTCATCTTGCGGAAGGCGAAAGAGGCGAGGTTGAGGATTACCTGCTTGTCCTTTGGGGGTTACTGTTCCGACTTCTATAAATCCAAAACCCAAGGCGGTCATGGGCCGAAAGTACTTTCCGTCTTTGTCAAATCCTGCAGCAAGGCCTACGGGGTTTTTGAATTGGAGCCCCATCAACTCTCTATTTAATGTCGAGTCTTCCAATCTATAGGCAGAGCGAAAGATCTGATTGATGACAGGAATGGACAGAACAAGCTTCAATAAAGCAACAGTTAAGTGGTGAGCTTTCTCAGGGGCCATCTGAAATAGGAATGGCTTAAGTATGTTTTTGTACACGCGTGCAGGAGTTTAAATAAACAACAAGATCAAATGGGCTGTAGTATAAAATAAAAAAGCCGGGTAGCAGTGTTTTTGCTACCCAGCCATAATCATAATCCCAAAAACTATTCTTTTACTCAAAAGAGTGAATATTCACATTTGCAATGTCAAATATATAAACTTAGTTGCATAACTCCAACACTATTAACAATAAAGCTTATGAAGCCTCTTCCTCAGATCTAACTAGTAATTGGAATCCATTGCCATGGATATTGACGATTTCGATATTTTCGTCTTTGCTCAAGTACTTTCTAAGTTTAGTTACAAACACATCCATACTCCTGGCTGTGAAGTAGTTGTCTTCGCCCCAGATTTTGGTCAATGCTTCCGATCTGGGTAGAATGTCATTCATATACATTGCGAACATACGCAATAATTGTGCCTCTTTCGGGGACAACTTGGCTTTTTCCTCATCTGACCCACCTGGGTCAAAAGTTAGAATTCGGAGAGGGAAATTGAAGTGGTATTTACCAATAGGGAATTCCTTGATTTCCTCTCTTGGATCAGCCTTTTGTTGGCTTCGTTTTAAGACCGCTTGAATGCGATAAAGTAATTCTTCGGAATTGAATGGCTTGGTGATATAATCGTCTGCTCCGATTTTGAAGCCCTGCAGAACATCATCCTTCATCGTTCTTGCCGTTAGGAAGATAATCGGCATATCCGTGTCCTTCTCACGAATTTCCTTGGCAAGGGTGAAACCGTCTTTGCGAGGCATCATTACATCAAAAATACAGAGATCGTATTGCCCTTTGTTGTAGCTTTCCAACCCTTGGGCGCCATCCGTGGCTAGCGTAACTTCGTATTCGTGCATTTCCAAATAAGAACGCAGTACATCACCGAAATTCTGATCATCTTCAACCAGTAGGATTCTGTTATTAGCCATATGTGTGATTTTTCGGTTTAGCTTTTGGTGTTTTGTCTTTTAGTAAAAAATTTGGAATGAACTTGGCTATGCCATTTTCCCTTTTGGTCGCGATCTGACTGGCCTGATGGGGAAAAGTAAGAATAAAACTACTCCCTTTCCCTAGTTCACTCCTTACGTCGATTTGCCCTTTATGGGCATCCATAATGGCTTTTACATAGCTGAGGCCTAAACCAAAGCCTTTTACATCATGGAGATCACCGGTATGGACGCGATAGAATTTATCGAAAATATGCTTTTTCGACTCCTTCGTCATACCCATTCCTTTATCAGAAACGATTACCTGTACCCCATGGTTGACATCCTTGGTAGATACTGTGATGTCAGGTTGGTCTGGAGAATACTTATTGGCATTGTCCAGAAGGTTGTTGATTACATTGGAAATGTGCGTAACGTCCCCTTCGATGATGGGGCGAGTGGCTTTTAAAGAAGCGGTAGCAGTACCATTTCTCTTTTCGACCTGAAGACCAATATTTTCAACTGCACGGGCAATAGTTTCGTGGAGATTGACTTGCGAAGCTTTCAGAGAGACCTCCTGTCGATCTATCTGAGCCATTTGCAAAACTTTCTCCACCTGATTATTCATACGTTTATTTTCTTGTTTTATTATGTTGGCAAAGCGTTCAACTTTTTCTTGTTTGGCTGAAATCATGGGGCTAGTGATCGAATCTGCTGCTAGGGAGATGGTTGCAATTGGCGTTTTGAACTCATGTGTCATGTTATTAATGAAGTCGGTTTTCATCTCAGATAGCTTCTTCTGTTGGAAGATCACATTGACGGAATAGCCAAAGCAAAACAAGATCAATGCACTAAATAGTAGGGTGCCAACCAGGTTGGGTAAAAGATCACCCCAGACCAAACTATTTTGTTTGGGGAAGTCGATGTACAACAAGCCTGGTGACGGCATCTCATTCCTGAAAAGATGAATGCTAAAGGGCGAGTTCTTTAGTTGTGCAAAGCTAGGCTGATTTTCTTCCGGGACTACATAATGATCATTGACGATGATGAAGGACTTGGTTTGATTACTATAGATGCCATAATTATACATGGTCTTCAATCCTTCATCCTCCAGTTCCCGGCGGATAATTTCTTTCAATTTACCTAGATTGATACGGTCTTCTAGGTTCTCATTGGTGTATATGGACTGAACTTGAGTATATTTTTCATTTTTTGATCGGAAACAGTTTGGGCAAACACGAGGGTCAATAATGTCTCCTCTTTGAATTTGGCCTCTTAAGATTTCTATGCTCTGACTATTTTCCTTTGTGACTTTACGAGAGATAGATAGATCGAGCAGAGCATACTGGTTATTGGTGGACGGGCTGACGTCAATTCGGTCAAAAAAGCTACCTACATATCCATGACCTAGATAATCTATGGTGGTGGCCTTCTCTTCGTGAATCAATCGATCTACTACGGAACTAATGGCAGAGCGTACCTTATTGTCAAACTTTTCTTGATTTACCTGGATAGCAGTACCAATCAAGCCGATCTGAAGCCAGACTACGCCAACTACCGCAGCTGCCATGATACCCACTATCATCCATATTGCCTGCTTATTCATGAAAGTTGAGTTATCCTGATGTTAGAAAAAGCGCCAAATCCAGACCGAAGGCCCCTTTAGTTGAAGGATCTGAGCAGTAAAAGAAACAAGCTATTTTGACAAAAATACCTATTCTGGGGACGCTAATGTGTTACTTTAACACACTTTTAACTCCGCCGGATCAAGAAGCTAAAATTTTTCACATTCTACGGCCAAAACTCTTTAACAACCTATGCAAGCTACTTAAAAAAATACAACTTAGAGAAAAGCAAAGTCTGGCTAAGTAGTTTTTAATTCATCAGTTACCTATTGTTAAATCCCGCATATCAAACTTTAGCCTCCTATCCATTATTTAGAACAGCCCCTCCTAGAATTAGTTTTGCACCTTATCGGAAGAGTAGTAAATGATGTCTACGCCACCCGTTCATAAGAGATAAATGAGCTGAGCGCTTAGTAGAAAAGATTGCATAGAACGCGATTCTCGATTAGGGAAAGAAGCACTATCATATAGTTTGTTTGTAGGAAGATGGAATCGAAAACTGCTTCCAATGTTTCGGGTGAAGAAATACGAAAACCCACCGACAAGGCTAATGTCATTCTTATTGAATCTCGTTCTGATTTCATCAAAACTTACGTCTTGCTCAACAGGTTGGACGGAAGAAATACGTCGAGTTTCTACTACTTGAGAACTAACCAATCGCCCATATGAAATTCCAAAATGGAATTGAGTGGGAACAAATTCGTTGAGCTTCCTTCTTTTTCTTCTCTTTTTTGAGGAAGGAAGGTCTTCAGGTTTAGGAACTTTGATATTGAGTAGAAATACAGATTCTACAAAGTTTAAGTTCAGGTTTACAACACTAGGTTGGTTTTTGGAAGGGCGCGCGCCTCTTCGACTATAAAGAAGATCAATATTGAATTCTAGTAGCGGGCTTAGGTAGGCTACTGCTTTTGCACCAGCAACGATCCCTTTCTTATGGAAACCAAATTGAAAATCACCGTCCACTTGGGAGAAATTCACCCCCAAGACCGCACCAGCATTGAAACGCTGCGCCAGTAGATGATTGGAAAATAGTAGGGCAAGGATAAGTAAATGTTTCACGTGAGCCTTTCATTTTATGAGTAGTAAGAAACGTGGTAGCGAGTTCTTCCAAGATAGCTAATTTCGAGGCTCAAGTATGATTAATAAGAACGCGTGTCTAACGCTTGACAATTTGTGTTAGACTAGATTTCGGATAGACCTTAAACTTAAGTAGGGTATACTAGTACTTCGTGAGTTTAAACTGGCGGATAGGTTCCGATTGGTCTCTACTGCAAAGGAGAATTTTATAGCTACCGCTGCGTAGGTGCTTACAATCAATTTTGGTAGATTGTTGCAAGGGAAAGTTTTCCAAAAATGCTCCCTTCTTGCTGGTTAATAGCAGGTGGTATTTCCCGATGTCTTCGGTTGCTAAACTAGCCTTTAAAGTCATTGTTTTTTGGCCTTTTGCAATGTGGAAACTGGTCACCGCTTCATCCCTTCGTCCCACCGGCTCTTCCTTTACGCTGATCCCTGGCTGGTAGCCAACGGAAACACTAGAGGACAAGCGAGGCTGAGAAGCCAAACTACTAGCATTCTTAACAGGAGCTCTTTGAGCAAGTGCGTAATGAGGATGGAAAGCTTCTTGATAGCTTTGACCAGATAGCTCAAAGGCGAAAAATAAGCACAGAAGAAGATATAGAGGTTGGCTTTTCATCTTGTGGTATTCTTAGTTTGAGAAGATGAAACAGCGGGTGGCTAAAGAAGTAAATCTTGGAACAGTCAGGTTGGGTGATAGCTTTCGGTATGAATATAACATTTCTATGGGCAAAAACTAAGTACTACTAGTTGAATTCTTGGAAAAGAAGCTAGACTTACACGCTAAACTGCAATACCTTGGGACTTTAAACAAAAAATAAAGCCTTGCTATGAGCTATTACTAGCCATAACAAGGCCCTTAAATGTGTCTCAAAAGTCTCCTAAGCGTTTAGAGATAGCTGCTTTCATCCTCGATGTGCAGCGCTTTCTCCATACGACTAGAGGTTTGGGTTTTAGTTGTTGTTTCTTTTGTTGGTATAAAGGTAGGTGGGATTCTGAATGGCTTCCTCCACATGTTGATGTGGGCGCCAAAAAAAACTCCTCTACACACTGCGCAGAGGAGTTTTTATGGACTAATTCTCAACCGAGGATCAGTGCATGATCACCAGCTGTTTGGCCACTATAGGCTGGCGTTCTACTTGCACACTAACGGTGTAAATGCCATCTACAAGATTGGCAACGGGAAGTCTAATTCTGGACAATGGGACCCTCGGCCAAGACCGTTGGTAAACGATTTCTCCAAAGAGATTTTGAATTCGTACGGTCGTAAGTCCCTCTTCTTCCGTATTTATGTCGAGATAGGCATCTTCCGAACTAGGGTTTGGTAGCAAAGTAATGTGTGTTAGAGCACTTTCCGTTTCATGATATTCCTCCGGAGGATTTGGAAGCGTAATTCCTTCCCCTTCACATTCAATGTGAATATACTCCATGATAGTACAGCCAATCTCATCCGTAACCTTCACCGCGAGATTCAAAGCAGCACCTCCAATGGAATATTGGATAGTAGCGGTACTCTGGCCAGCAGTAATGAGCGCATCCCCTTCTACGACGGCCCAGTGATAGGTATAAGGAGCGACTCCTCCACTAACCTGTATGCCCAAGGAATTGTCGGTGCTACCGCAATCAACCAGCTCTGGGCCTACGAAAATTCCCTCTAGATCAGTGGTCAGAATGGTAATGATTTGATCTTGCTCGCTCACATTACCACAAACATCCGTTGCCTTCCAAATTCTCCTAATCTGTTCGATAGTCGGAGAGATAGTATGGAAGGATTCTTTAAAATCCACAGTAAACTCACTACAACCGTCCGCAATAACGAGGTCAGAAGCAGAGGGAATAGGTGATTCACAATAGATGGTAGTATCTCTAGGGCGGTAGGAGAAGATGGGCGGGAAATTGTCCACGGCGTTGATGAATATAATTAGCTCACTCATGTTGCCACAAGGATCGGTGGCTTGCCATGAATACTGATATCTTTCTATGTAACCATCTTCTGAGCAGGAGCCTTCTTCTACCAATTTTACGATTAACTGTAAATCTATATTCCCATCACAGTTGTCGGTGACACTTACGGCTTCAACACCGAGATCAGGATATAAGTCTCCTTGAAAGTCTACACAGTTTTGCGCTATAGTCTGCCCGGATAGAAGATTGTCTAGCCGAGGATGCACGAAAGTCAGCTCCGGAGGAGTATTATCCATCTCAATGATGCTGTGCACTTTCGAGGAGGTATTTCCACAACGGTCGGTTGCGGAATAGGTTCGTTGAATGGTCAGGCCACAGTTGGTTACCAAAGTATCTTGGGTCAAACTGGCAAAAATGGTGTCGTTCAGACAAGCATCAATTGCCATCACTTGCACTGGTGCTGGAGCAGGAAGTCCGCATGTGTCATTGGGAAAGTTGATGAACTCAGGTCCCATATTGTCGATCAAGTGAATGGTTTGCCTAGCAGTTGTTGTGTTCCCACATTGATCTACTGCTATCCAATCTCGAATTATGGCTTCTTCCTCTCCTGTACATGAACCTTGACTGAGCAAGGTGTCTGTGAAACTTAGGTCTATTGGGCCTCCACAATCATCATTAGCCGTGAGTAAAGGAATTTCTGTTCCGCAAGAAAGGGTTAACTTAGGAGAGAAAGAGTCAAAGCTTGGAGCGGTTTGGTCTACGATAGATAGTAAAATGGAGTATCGAGTAAAGTTCCCACATTTATCAACCGCAGTCACTGAAAGTACAATCTTATAGAGGTAGTTATCTCTTGGGCAGTTACCAGATATGATAAAGGTGGTTTCCCAGGTCACATCTTGGACACCTACATTATCTGTAACTTCGAAATCATCTCGCGTGAAAATAGGGACCCCCAACGAATCGCCATTGCAATCAAAGGGAACAATTGCTTCTCCTCCAATTGGAATGTCCTCCAAACCCGGATAGATAATTCTCACCTCCGGAGGTACTCGGTCCTCAATGGTGATTTTTTGGATCCCAATATCTGCATTCCCGCACTCATCAAAGGCAGTCCATCTTCTTTCAACAAAGATAGTACCATCGTCTCCCTGCTGGGGCTCGGTTTCTTCAAAAGTTATTTCTGCTTCACTGCAATTGTCGGTAGCGGTAACCTCTACAACGGGAGGCAAAATGGGCGCACAAATGTTGGCGGGTACTCCTTCTAGTAGGGGTGCCGTATTATCACCTACTAAAAAATAGAGAACCAATTCTGTGGCATTTCCACATTCATCGGATGCAATCCACGTGGAGGTAGCCCGGGCAAAATGCCCATCTTCATTACAAGTCGGGAAATGTTCTAGGCGAAGATCATACTGCACATCAGAGAAAACAGAACAATCATCATTAGCAAATATAGCATCTTCGCCATAGTATAAATCATTCCAGGATTCACATTCTAATTCCACGGTATCTCCCGACTCCAAGCCTCGCAAAGCTGGATCTTGGATGAAGATTCTTGGAGGGGTATGATCAATAACTTCAATTCGTTGTTGAGCAAACGATTGATTGCCACAGCCATCTGTGGCGGTCCAAGTCCTCAGAATTATAGATTCTCCACCGCAATTACCTGGTAAACGTTCTTGTTGAAAGTCAATTTCTACGGAAGAACAAACGTCGAAGGCCCAGGCTTGTTCTGGCTCAGGAATATTTCGGCAATCCGTGACGATATCCGGCGGAACAAAGGAAAAGGTAGGCGGGCGGTTATCTCTCACTTCCGTGAAAAACTCAAAAGTAGAAGTATTGCCACATTCATCGGATGCAATCCACGTATGTCGCCATTTACTGATGTAGCCAGCAACGCTACAGTCCCCCACATTCATTTGTTCTCTTTCTAGTCTCACTTGCACTGCTGAGCAATTGTCGTGGGTAATGACATCCGAAACGCTGAAAGCATTGGGATCCCAATTGTCTACATTATCCATGCAATTGACCTGAATAAGTTCACCATTGTTAATTCCGCGAAGTGGCGAACTATTGCGAGGTGCAATAGTTGGAGGTGTATTGTCTCCAGCTACTGTATAAGATCGACTTAAGGTCGAACTATTGCCACACTCATCGGTGGCCATCCAATTATAGCTAACAGAATACCCATCACAGTAATCCACCTCATGAGGAGAGGCATTTTCCGTAAACTCGACCTCTCCACAGGCGTCTGAAGCCCAGGCGGAAGGGAGTGGGTTGCTGCAGCTGTATGGGATGTTGGTAGCGGGAGCATGTATTTCGGGAGCGTTATTGTCTTCAATAATAAAGGAGGCAGTAGTACCGATGGCATCTCCGCAGCTATTACTAGCGATAAAGGTCACTGTATAAGTCTCCGCACCGCCACAGCCAGCCTCATAATTAGTGGGGCCATAATCCCATTCAACATTGTCATCCACATCACAGTCGTTCGTGACGAGGCGTGCCCCACCAAAATCCTCCAACCAATCTTCTAAGGCAGGAAAATAGTTTTCGATGCAGTCAATGGTAACATCTGATGCGGGCGAAATGGTAATTCCCGAGGGGAATTTGGTGCTGTTGCTTTTGGCTGGTAAAGCGTAGGAAGACAGCGTGAGGCTTAGTCCAAGGATTATGATTATACAAGTTGCTTTCTTCACGACGTCGTTTGTTCATGTTTAGAAAAAAATACTATGTGAGTAGTTTTCTAAAGTGGTTTTGTTTTTACCAAAGTTGTCTTTCGAAGATGAATGCAGTTCGTGTAATTGTCTAGGGGTAATACATTCTGAATGGTCTACTTGCTGCACTCACTGTTTGAGCGTCAGAATGTATGACCAGCAGTTATGTTACCACTTCGGGGGAGGGGAAAACTGGGTTGATTAATGGCCTTGCCGATTGCGGCCGGATTATGCTCAGGTATTACTGGAGGTAAGGGGGAGTGTGTTGATTAAAAATGCGAAACAAATATAAAATTTTTTTTTTTGTTTCGCAGCCTCTTGTTTTTAAACGCAGGGCGATCGCATTTAAAATAAAGAATTACCTTAACATGAAAAGTCATGTCGAGGAACGTATTAGAAATATTTGCCCCACTAGCTGATCCCAGGCGATCTGGAGGACATTATCTGTATCCTTTG
>JABSSL010000038.1 GCA_013214355.1 Saprospiraceae bacterium
TTGTCTTCCCCGAATTTAGCCTTTTTTGGCTGTTTTCGGGGAATTTTATACCCAAATCTAAAGGCCAACTACTTCGTAGTCAGCCTTGTAAATATTTTCAGGGACGCCCTACTTAGAACAGGAGCGAATAGGGCATGCGTCATATTCGCTCCTGTCTGTTCTATCATATCGCTTACCCAATTCATTTACAGTTATCAATTCTCCACTCCACATTATTAGTTTCCAATCACAATCTTCCCCTCAATCTCATCGATCATCCGGATCAATTCCAGATCAGCATTGTAAACGGCATTAAAAGCGAAAACCTGTGCTCGCATGATGTATTGGTAGATTTGCCAATCGGTGGCTGGAGTGAGGATGTGTGGGATATCCTTGTATTGAACCCATCTGAGAATGCCTTCATCACAAGGCGGTGGGGCTTGATAGGGGATGTCTGCGACGTAGATGTTGCATTGCCAGTTATAGGGGGTAGGGGAGCTTTCGATTAAGACACCCGCGTACTGCAGGCGATCTAGACTTATACCCGTCTCCTCTTTCGCTTCACGAAGGGCTGCCGTGTAGGGATCTTCGTAGGGTTCCAATTTCCCGCCAACGGGAACCATCTTACCACGGTGTGGTTCTTTGGCGCGTTCTAAAAGTAAAAAAGAAGTTTCGTGCCGGAGCACAATCATAGAGGCAGAGCGTTTTAAGCCGGTGGGCACTTTTGACATAAAAATCTATTCTTAAAGGCGAATTTTCAAGCAGTTTGTGTCCGCATAAGAACAGTAAAGAAAGCTAGAATGTTGTAACATGTTGGTAGAACATTTGCCTCTAACATGAAAGCATTGACTACATTTTTCCTGACTGCTGTGATGTGTTTTGCTATTTCTCAAACGATACATTCCCAAGAGTCATCCCCAGAAAGCCTGAAGAATGGTTTTAAACTATCCAATTTATTGATTCCCTTGGAGGAAATCAGGCAAGGTGGACCGCCTCGTGACGGTATTCCTGCCATTGACCGACCGCAGTTTATGAACGGCACATTTGCGCAGTTTTTAAAGGATGAAGACTATGTGTTGGGTGTATACCACGGAGGGGTTGCGAAAGCTTACCCTATCAAGATTATGGATCGTCATGAGGTAGTGAATGATCGGTTTAAAGGTGAGGCTGTGGTGGTAACTTATTGCCCGTTGTGTGGAAGTGGAATTGCATTTCGGGCCGTCGTTGATGGGCAGGGCCGCAGTTTTGGTGTATCAGGCTTATTATATAATAGTGATGTGCTACTATATGACCGAGAAACCGAGTCGCTTTGGTCGCAGATCGACAATCAGGCGATAGCTGGGCCAGCTTCTGGCAAAAGGCTAGCCATGCTGTCCACCAGCTTCCTAAGTTGGGGACAATGGAAAGCTCAATACCCTAGCACCTTGGTCCTGACCACCAACACAGGCTATCGACGTGATTATCATAAAAAGGCCTATCAGGGCTATGAGGAAAGCGCTAGACTTGCTTTTCCGGTAGCACATAAGAGCAAGAAACTCAAAAGGAAAGAAAGGGTACTTGGCATTAGTATAAATGGTGAGTATAAAGCCTATTCGGTTCGATCTTTGGCTCAGTATGGCCAATCCTTTCAGGATTCCTTTGCTGGAGAAGTACTTTGGGTAAAATATGACGTGCAGGCCCGTACAGCTACATTTACGAATTCATCCGGCGAGGAGATACCCAGTATTTCCCTGTACTGGTTTGCCTGGTATGCTTTTCATCCGGATACGGAGATTTTTAATGGGAGGTGAAGCATTTTTAATTAAGAATGTGGAATAGAGAATTTGGAAGGAAGACTTTGATATTGGCCAATCTAGATTGAGGTAGGGTATTGAAGCAAGAAATTTGGCAAAGTACTCAGGATTGAACGCAGTTCAAGGAACCAATAAGCAACCTCCTTTTCTTTTGGGACATGATCATTCTATATATGATACTGTGTGTGATTGGATGTGGCTACTTATCGGCTCCTGCTCTGGTCTCTTATCCTCTAAATCGCAATACGCGTTGGCTTACGCGGTAGGACACTTTCCCAAAAAGAAAGCTTAGACACAAACCGATAGGTAAACCAATAGTCATACTCTCGATGATGAAACCGAAATATAGGCCCAGCACTAATCCCAGTATCATCCACATTCCAAAAAGAGATTTTGGATTTGCCAAAAAGTTCATCATTTTAGCTTGATTTAAGTATTATTAAAAAGTTTTTATTGCTTGTTTTTCTCTTTTGAGAAAATCTTGTTTAAAATTTAGTGCAAAAAAAGCACTGCTTTAAAAAATATAATTGCAAAATTCTGTAAAAATTAATCATAAAACAAAATAATTATTGGTTTGTTGTTTAGAAAAGCCGAAAATTTAACCATTTTGGGGTGGTTGATGTCAAAATGTCTTGGAGTGAGCGACTGGGTACTTAAATTCTCTACTAAAAAGTGCCTAAATATTTGACCCTTTTTGCAAAAACCTTATCTTTGCGGTCTTGAAAAAAAAATATTATGAAAAAAGATACGCATCCTGGCAATTATAGATTTGTGGTATTTAAGGACTTTTCGTCTGATGACGCATTCCTTACTCGTTCTTGTGCACCTAGCAGGGATACCATTGTATGGGAAGATGGCAAGGAGTACCCTTTGGTAAAGCTAGAGATCTCTAGCTACTCTCATCCTTTCTATACTGGTAAAATGAAGTTTGTTGATACTGCAGGACGTATTGACAAGTTCAATAAGAAATTTGCCAAATTCAGTAAATTCTCTAAGCCTGAGGCTGATTCTGAATCATAGACTGAGAAAAACTTTTACACAAAAGTTTGAAAAGTCCCCTTCGGCTGGATCCGAACGGGACTTTTTTGCGTACAACACTTGTATTGATACGCTCCAAATACCCTATTGATCCCCATAATTATGGCCCATCTTATTCTTTTCGATAACGAAACTCGTGACAATTTCCTCCCCCTAGCCTACACCAGGCCTGTTTGCGAATTGAGAGTCGGAATTCTGACTATTCGAGAAAAGTGGGAGCGAATTCTTGGTGGAGAGATAGCTTACATCACCCAAGACTACCTTGCTGGCAAGTATCCCATCGACTATGGCGATGAAAATATCTTGATTAATGGCAGCGTACTACCCTCTCCGCAGTTGGTGAAACTGATCCGGCAAATGGATTTTAATGAGGCCTTCTTGCGCGGAGAAGAGTTGATAGCCGCCAAGTTGAACGGTGAACAGTTGGAGCAGTTGATCCACGATGAAGACTTCGGCGAATTGAAGGGCTTTGATTTAGCAGATACGGAGTATTTGAAACTTGATCACGTTTGGGATCTCTTCAAAATTAATGATGCAGCACTTCGTCAAGATTTTGAATTGGTTACAAAAGGCCGGACATCAGCGCCCTTGAGTGATACCAATCAGGTTCTAGGTAAAGAAAATATCTTCTTGGAGCAGGGAGCAACGGTGGAATTTGCCACCATTAACGCTCAAACGGGTCCGGTCTACATTGGTAAAGATGCTACCATTATGGAAGGGGTGTTGATCAGAGGTCCTCTGGCCGTCGGAGAGGGATCCACCCTAAAGATGGGCGCAAAAGTGTATGGCGCTACGACGCTAGGACCATATTGCAAAATCGGAGGCGAGGTTAAGAATGCCATTATGCAAGGGTACAGTAGCAAGTCGCACGAAGGATATTTGGGCGATGCTGCCATTGGGGAATGGTGTAATCTTGGAGCCGATACCAATAATTCCAACCTGAAGAATAATTATGAAGGGGTGAAAATGTGGGACTACGGATCGAATTTCTTTGCTAAGACAGGAATGCAGTTCTGTGGTTTGGTAATGGGCGATCATTCTAAGACCGGGATAAATACCATGTTTAATACCGGTACGGTAGTGGGGATTTCCTCCAATGTATTTGGGAGCGAATTTCCTAGAAACTTTATTCCTTCCTTCTCTTGGGGTGGGCAAAAGGGCTTTCAAACTTATCGAAACGATAAGGCCTTTGAAACCATGGAGAGAGTAATGGCTCGCCGCAATCATGACTTTACGGTGGAAGATCGAATCATCATGCTTCGTATTTTCGAAGACACGGCCAAATACCGAAACTGGGAATAGACACCATTCCATGGAAAGCAAGGAACCCCTCTGGAAGAACTATTTGAGTTATCTATTTGAATGGCATATCGAAAGCCGTTCCAGCGAATACAATCCTCACCTATACGTAAGCTTGAAGAAAGGACGCTATCAGCTAAGTACAGCTCATGCCGTCTACTCCTTTGCGGATCTTTACTCTAATTTTGGTGATACCTTCCAATTGCTAGATTGGGAAGCACATAATATCCAACGGGTTTTGGTATTGGGCTTGGGACTAGGAAGCATCCCTTTACTACTGGAAAAGCACCTGGGTAAAGATTTTCAGTGTACAGCGATTGAGATTGATGAAGCCGTCATCGGCTTAGCCTCTAAGTATGGCCTTCCAAGTGTTACTGCTCCCATTGAAGTTATTTGTGCCGATGCCAAAGCCTATTTAGCGCAAGCCTCACAGCAATTCGATTTGATTTGTATGGATGTCTTTTTGGATGATACGGTACCGCTCTATTTTGAAGGGCAGCACTTCCTAGAAGACCTTCGAGATCATCTAACTCCTCAAGGTATTCTATTGTATAATCGACTGGCAGCCAGTAAGGCGGATACAGATGCTACAGCTAGCTTCTTTAAAAACCAATTCTTGAAGGTATTCCCAGGGGGCGAATATCTACCTCTTTCTGGTAACTGGATGTTGGTAAATAAGGAAGGTGTTTTCAAACAACAAAAGGCCGGGAAAACCACCAAACGGTAAGAAAATTCGTGGCTTTTATGAATCAAAAATAGCTTTGCAGTAGTATAGTACTGTAGGTATGTTTAAAATTCACTTGTTGAGTTGAAAATATTCCCTCTGACTGACACACACCCGATTAAGCTTTCGAATGGTTCTTCCACTATTCCACACCTTTTCTGTTGTATGGCAGTACAGAAATTATTTTCTCTCCCCGTGGAATGTCAACTTAAGCCTACTAATAATACAGCCTTAAAGAAAATTTAGCGCTCCTCTATAGCGAGGTCACATTCCAAAACACGATTTAACTTTATTCACCCCCCTTAGGGACATTGGGCTAGTGCCCTCTGTCAGCCTAGAAAACTAATTGATATGATTCCAGCAAAAAAAATCATCATTGCTGAAGATAATCGTGCTGATGTGGAGTTGTTTAGGTTTTGTATGGATGAATCTCCTGTAGCTGCTAATATCGTCCATATGCCAGATGGCAAAGCGCTAATCGATTATGTTGAGACAACACCTTTGAATGATACTTTCTTTATCCTCCTGGATATGCATCTTCCCGGTATGGATGGCTTTGAAATTCTAGATCATCTAAAAGATAAAGGGTTTCTAAACGGCATTCCTGTATTGACCATTTCTAGCCTGCCTGGTCAAAGTTTCCTATCTGATTGCTTGGCCCATGGAGCCACTGAACATTACCTCAAACCTACCGCCTTAGATCAGTACGAAGAAATGGTAATGAACATGTTACAGCGTTGGTGTAATTGATACCTATTCTTGTGATTATCAGACAAAAACAGTAACTTAGAGAGAATAAAGCTCTCTGTGTTATGCGTAGTAAATGCCTGGAGTGCGGTGCTGAATTTACCGGCCGTGCAGATAAGAAATTTTGTTCTCCCCAATGTCGAAGCAGTTATAATAATAGGCTGAATAGTGATGCGACTAATTTTGTACGCAACATCAACAATATCTTACGGAAGAACCGTAGAATCTTGGCGGAATTGAATCCTAAAGGCAAATCGAAAGTACATCGCGATCAACTATTGGAGCGAGGCTTTAAGTTTAGCTACTTCACCAATCAATACTTAACAAAATCTGGGAACCAATACCACTTCTGCTACGAACAGGGTTATCTCGCCTTAGAAGATGACTATTATGCTTTAGTGGTTCGCCAGGTCTACGTAGAATAGACTCACTTTCTATCCCATCTTTATTGTTTCAATGGATTTAGGCCGGCATAGTAGATGAGTCGCCACTCGTCCCCACTGTTGGCAAACCGGCGAAGCATACCGTATTGGCCAGATTCATGTAGGATTTCCTCTATAATGATAGGACCGAGTTGCGAGAAGGAGGACGAAAAACCCGTGCCATCTTTTTGAATCGGACGATGCATAATCCAATTCTCGGCCTCCCATCTGAAGTCAGTAAGCGCCCGATTATCTTTCAAGGCATTATCCGGAATACCTTCCAAAGGGAAGTTAATATGTTCCATTTGGTACAATGAGTCTTGCAAGAACCGCTCATAAAAAGTGACGAAGTCCTCCGGTAAAGTGTCTCCCAGTGCCTCCGAGGCCGCTTCTTTTTGTTTACAAGAAAGGAGCGTGAGTGTGATTGAAAATAAAACTAGAACAGGAATAGTACGCATATCTGACTTAGAAGTGGGTTAGTTGAAAAATTATATACTTGTAGGGAAACATGTTCTTAACTCTGAATGCGGGAAAAGTTACAACTTCCGAGCAGAAAATTACTGTAGGCAACGCAATACGGCCTCCACTAGGCTATCTTCGCTGGGTTCGACTGCTTGTTCATTCACCTTTTGTCCCATGTGCTCCAAGGCTAGGCGAGTGGTCTGGCCAATGGCTACGAGCTTTTGTTTTTCCGTCCTGGTGTATCGTCCAAAATAGGCCTGGGCATTCATCGGGCTAGTGAAAGTCAATACATCAGCAGGTAGCAAGTCAAATTCTTCTTTTGCGATATTTAGGTATACTACCAGCGCTTCGGCCTGGATGCTGTTACCCGCTAGTTTCTCAATGGACTTCTTAGAGTGAAGGGCTTGTGGAAAGAGTACCTTTTTACCCTCCGCTTCTTGCAGAAATTGCTGGCAGGTTTCGCCCGGATTTCCAGTGCCAACGAAATGAACTTCTATACCTTTTTGCCTTAACCACCGAGCTGTTCCTTTGCCTATCGTAGCGATCTTGGAATCCTTGGGCCATGCAAGTTCGGATTGTTGTAAACCTTCCAGGAAATATGTAGCCGCCTTAGCACTATAAAAGAAGATCCATTCTGTAGTTGGAAAGAAGGAAAAAGGTTGTCCATGGAATGCCACCAGTGATGTACCTTCCACGGTACAATTATGGCTTAGTAAGCGTTTTCGAAATACACTTTCTGAGGATAGCTCTCTGCTGATGAATATGTGCTTATTCTTCTTCATCCCACCATAACAAACGCACCGTCTGGGCCACTTGTTGGCCCTCATCGTTTAAACCAATGGTAAATTCTACTTCATCACCCACTTGTAGCTCATTGAAGTCGCCATCTAGAATACTGGTATAGTGAAAAAATAAATTGTTAGGAGGGAAACTGATGAAACCATAGCCGTTTTTTAGGCTATGTACGGTACTGACTTGTACTTCAGCAGCTGGCGTAGCACTCTTTTTTTCTGGTGCTGCATTCCGACTTTCACCTTGGACAAATAAACCATCTACCAAGGGATCTTTCCGACCACTTGTACCATCAATGATTTCATGCATAGCGATAGGGTAGGTGACGGCCTCTATTAGATCTTGGGAAGTTCTTGTGATCATTTGCTTCCCTGTGTCGGTAGTATATTCAAAATCCCAACTAATCACCATGACACGAGTCCCTAGAGTATTAACCTTACGTACCAAAGGAACATAGTTCCCATCAGAGGTGATCAAAACCAAGACATCAAATCGCTTGTAGAACGTTTGTTCAAATACTTCCAAGGCCAGCCAAACGTCAATGCCTTTTTCTTCCCGCCGACCATTAAAGACACGCAAGGGGAGATAATGTGTGGTCACACCTGCTGACATGAGCACATCATCAAACACTCTATCCCAATACAAGGTATACCCCCTTTGACTAGCTTCGTGAGCACTAAGCCTACCTCGAAAGTAGTGGGCATCTACAATTTGACACAGTCGCACATCCGTGTTTTCCTGCAGGGCTACTTGGTGTCGAATGAAGTCGTGAAGTCCCGTAATACTTAGCCTTCTCTTTTTGGGATGGTCATAATTGTAGTAATTGCTAACGTGTAAAAAGTAGTTACCATCATAAAATACGGCTATCCTAGTCATCTTTTGTTGCATAGTACTATACCTAAGTTAAATACTGGGGCTTAGAGGAAGGCTTATCTACAGCTGGCCGGATAAGGCTTCCTAGCCTATTTTCTTATTCTAATTGCTATTAGTTATCCAATTTGACTGACTATCAAACGATGCAGATAGGGATGAATTAAGCCATTTTACTTTGGGATGGGGTAGGGGAGGTCAGTCCTGTGTCTATTTTCTTGGGTTTTGCTCCGCTCATTAGTCCAATAGTATGTATTTGGGGTAAAGGCAGCTGGTTCGGTTGCTTATCAGCAGTCCGTCCAGAAACATAGATTGACCTACGGCTTGGAGAGAATTATTAGCTTGTTCGGAGCGCAGAAACTACTTGTTCAGGGAGCTCAAAACTTGTACTAGATGATAGTCGCACCGACTTGACGGGACTTTCCCAACTGTCAGCTTTTGCAGCCCAAACATGATAATTACCCTGTGCATCTGTCTCACAATAAACACCTAAAGGCATATGGCAACCTCCTTCGAATAGCTGTAAAACCTTCCGCTCAATATTGGTTCTTTTGGAGACTTCTGGGTGATGAATTTTTTGTAATAATCGTCTAATATCTTTATTGTCTACTACAGTTTGGAAGGCCAAAACTCCTTGTGCTGGTGCAGGGACAAACTCTTTTGGATTAAGCTTTACCACTTCAAGGTGGCTCAAGTCCATTTCCAGTCGACTTAGACCAGCTGCCGCCAGTAGAATCGCATCGAAATCACCTGCCTCCAGTTTAGCCAAGCGTGTTGGAACATTTCCTCGAATATCCTTCAATTGAATATCAGGACGAAAATTTAACATCTGGGCCTTACGACGTGCGGATGAAGTTCCAACGATAGCTCCTTGGGGCAAATTGAGTACTTGATCAGTAGCCACTCTTTCTCGACGAATCACCAACCAATCGGCTGGGTCTTCGCGGTACGAAACCGCTCCGATGACTAATCCTTCAGGAGAGGTAGTGGGGAGGTCTTTCATCGAATGAACGGCGAGGTCGATCCTTCCAGCAAGCAAGGCTTCTTCTATCTCTTTTGTGAAAAAGCCTTTGCCTTCAATTTTGTCGAAACTTAAATCTTGTATTTTGTCTCCTTTCGTTTTGATAATTTCTAATTCTGCGGAGACGCCTATTGCTTTTAACTTTTCTAGGGTGAAGTGCGCTTGCCAAAGCGCTAACTTACTGCCTCGAGTTCCTATCTTTATTATCTGATCCAAAGGTACACATTTTTTGCAAAGATACATTTTCTTAACATCTGGCCTAACTGGACGATGATCAAAGATCAGATTGTTGTACACTAGACAATCCAAACTTTTTTCTACCTTTGCCGGATGCAGCTTACAGCCCAGGCTTTGGCCGATTTACTAGATGGAATTGTGGACGGAAATCCTGATGTTTTGGTGAACCGTCCCAGCAAAATTGAGGAGGGAGAACCCGGGAGTATTTCATTTCTGGGTAACCTGAAATACGAGGAGTATGCCTACACCACTAAGGCTTCTATCTTGTTGGTGAGCAAGGACTTCGAACCTCGTGAAGCAGTGAAAGCCACCTTAATTCGAGTTGACAACGTTTATGCTGCCATCCAGCAACTACTCCAACATTTTGGACAGGGAAGCCAGCAATCAGCCAAAGTCGCTGATCAAGCCTCTATTCATGAAAGTGCAGTAGTGGGAGCGGAAGTGAGTATTGGTGCTTTTAGCATTTTACAAGAAGGCGTGAAAGTCGGGGATGGCTGCCAGATTCACGAGCAGGTGTTCTTGGGAGAGAATGTGCAACTTGGGGAAGGCGTGATCCTGTATCCTGGAGTTAAGGTTTATGCCAACGCAGTGATCGGTGACCGTGTCATTATTCATGCTAATGCGGTGATCGGTAGTGATGGTTTCGGTTTTGTCCCACAGGAAGATGGTCACTACAAGAAAATTGTCCACGTGGGTAATGTGGTGATCGAAGACGATGTGGAGATAGGAGCGAACACTACCATTGATCGTGGCACTATGGGAAGCACCTTGATTAAGAGAGGCGTAAAATTGGACAATTTAATTCAGATTGGCCACAATGTGGTAATCGGAGAAGATACGGTGATCGCGGCTCAGGCTGGGGTGGCCGGAAGTACTAAAATTGGTAAAGGTTGTAGAATTGGAGGCCAAGTTGGCTTCGTGGGGCATGTAACCATTGCCGATGGCACACAGATTCAAGCACAAAGTGGAATTGCTGGTCCGGTCAAAGAACCAGGTACTGCCTTGTTCGGCTCTCCAGCTATTCCTTATCGTGATTATATCCGCTCTTATGCTGTTTTTAAGAAACTTCCAGAGCTTTACAAGCGCTTTAATCTGCTGGAGAGAAAGCAAATTTCGGAGGAGTGACAGCGCTTCCAATTATCGCATAATTCCAAATATTACATCCCTTCCGTGCATCCTTTTGGATGAAAAAGGCTTTATAGAAAGAAGAGCCTTATTAGGGAAGGGCATTGATTGTACATCTTTAGTCGACTGAAATATGAAGCAAAGGACTATCAAAAAGTCGGTATCCCTAAATGGCGTAGGTCTTCACACCGGAAAGACGGTGCAGATCAATCTTAAACCAGCTCCAGAGGAACACGGGATCAAATTCCAACGAATTGATCTTGAAAATCAGCCTATTATAAATGCTGATGTCAATAGAGTGGTCTCGACCGATAGAAGCACCTGTTTGCAACTAGGCGAAGCCCAGGTGAGAACGGTTGAACATGTATTGTCTGCTATCAGAGGACTGGATATTGACAATGTGCTACTTGAGATAGATGGCCCTGAAGTACCCATCATGGATGGGAGTGCTGGACCCTTTGTGAAAGCTTTATTGGAGGCTGGTATAGAGGAACAAAATGCCAACCGAGAGTATTTTGTCATCGAAGAGCCGATCTCTTACATTGATGAAGTTACGGGTACAGAATTATTAGCTCTGCCTTCCGATACTTTTGAAATCATTACCATGATTGATTTCAATTCGGAGGTGCTGGGGCAACAATATGCAGAGTTCAAAAGTGGTCAGGACTATGCAAAACAGATAGCTCCCTGCCGAACCTTTGTTTTTGTGCACGAACTCGAGGCTTTGTTTAAGCAAGGCTTGATCAAGGGGGGCGATCTGGATAATGCCATCGTGATTGTGGATAGATTGATGGATCAGTCGGAGTTAGATGCCTTAGCGGATAAGTTGGGCAAAGAACAGGTGAAGGTGACGAGCGAGGGCGTTTTGAATACGCTAGAATTGAAGTACAAGAATGAACCGGCGAGGCACAAGTTGCTGGACGTTATTGGCGATATCACCCTTTTAGGCAAAGCCATTAAGGGTAAAATCATCGCAACCAAACCCGGGCATTCTGCAAATGTCGCTTTTACCTCATTATTGAAGAAAAAGTATCAGGAGCAGCGTAAATTAAGAGGAAAGCCAAAGTATGATCCAAATAAGGAACCGCTATTTGACGTTGTTCAAATTGCGAAGTGGTTACCACACCGCTATCCTTTTTTGCTAGTGGATAAGATTATTGAGGTTTCGGAACAGCAAGTGGTGGGCGTAAAAAGTGTGGCTTTTAATGAGCTATTCTTTCAAGGGCACTTCCCCGGAAATCCCGTGATGCCAGGGGTTTTGATTATGGAGGCGCTGGCCCAAACGGGTGGTATCTTGGCCATCAATAGCGTAGGAGATCCTGGACAATGGGATACTTATTTTATCAAGATGGATAATGTGAAGTTTAAGAACAAAGTCTTACCTGGAGATACCCTTCTCTTAAAGATGGAGCTTTTAGCCCCGATCAGAAGAGGAATCTGTCAAATGCAGGGCACGGCCTACGTAGGAAACAAAATTGTCGCAGAAGGCGAGTTAACAGCACAAATTGTTAAGCGCTCATAATATATGAACTATCTACAATCTCACAGTGTGGTGCATCCAGATGCAAAGATTGGGAAAGATGTTACAATCGGACCCTTTACTTGTATTGAGAAGGATGTGGTAATTGGTGACGGAACCTGGATTGGACCAAACGTCACCATTTTTGATGGAGCCAGGATTGGCAAGAATTGCAAGATCTTCCCTGGTGCCGTAATTGCCGGGGTACCACAAGACTTGAAGTTTCAAGGAGAACTGACAACGGCCGAAATCGGGGACAATACTATTGTCCGCGAATATGTGACGGTAAATCGAGGAACGTCCTATGCCAACAAGACCAAAGTTGGTAGCGATTGTTTATTGATGGCTTATGTGCATGTGGCGCACGACTGCATTCTTGGAGACCACGTGATCCTAGCCAACAATGTCAACCTAGCTGGGCACGTTGAAATCGAGGATTGGGCCATTCTAGAGGGCTTGGTAGCGGTGCAACAGTTCACCAAGATTGGTCAACATGCCTTCATCGCCGGAGCCTCCTTAGTACGCAAAAATGTACCCCCCTTCATCAAGGCTGCTAGAGAGCCCTTAGCTTACGCAGGCGTCAATAGCATTGGCCTGAGGCGCCGGAATTTCGAAGAGGACGTGATCAAGGAAATTCACGATATCTATCGCATTCTATTTGTCAGGGGCTACAATATCAGCAATGCACTTGAAGAAATAGAGAACACCATCGCGCCTTCCGCCGAAAGAGAAACGATCCTTTCCTTTATTCGAGCTGCAGAAGGTGGTATTGTGAGGGGATTCCATAAAGTGAATGGAAGCAGCGTATATGAGGATTGAGGTAGAAGAGGTCGCTAAACGTTTTCGTCTAGAGTGGATTTTGAGGCGGGTCAATTTGGAATTAGAAACCGGCCGATCTTATGCCATTAGCGGGCCAAATGGCTCCGGTAAATCCACTTTACTGAAAATTCTAGCTGGCCATCTCACTCCTTCCCGTGGTAAAATCACCTTCTGGAATGATAATGCCCAAACTCCCATTCCACGAGATCAATTGTATCGCCATCTTTGCTATGCCGCGCCCTACGTGGAATTGATCGAAGAATATACTTTGCGAGAGGCCCTTCGCTTTCATCAGGGCTTCAAACCCTTCCTGGATCAAATGACCCCTTCCGACATTATCGATTTGTTGGCCTTCCAAAAATCAGCCAATAAGAATGTCCGAGACTTCTCCTCCGGCATGCGCCAACGCCTCAAGTTGGTCCTAGCCCTTTGCTCCGAAGCTGACTTCATTATCCTAGACGAACCCACTACCAATCTTGATAGCCAAGGGGTCGAGTGGTACCGCGGGTTGATTGATCGGTTCCGGCGAGACCGCCTTTTGATCGTGGCTTCCAATGTAGATGTTGACTTTGATTTTTGTGAAGAGAAGGTTAATGTACAGGAATTTAAGTAAAAGGGAAGCTGCTAAACTAATACTCCTGAGATTCAGCCTTTCAATATTAATATTTTTTGTAAAGCTAAATTTCTTCGTTCAAAACGAAAAAAATTCGGATTGAACACGAAATACTCTCCTGTTTTATGTTCCTATTCTTGTGGAATTAATTTTTTATAAAATTGATAATCAGCTAATTACAGCTGGTTTCATGCTTTTGGCATTCTTCTAGATACGACTAATGGCGATAGATATTACTTAACCATTTTAACTCAAAGTTATGCTATTGCCCATTCTTGTTTTTCAGTGTTTTACATTTCTCTATTTTAAAAGTTATGACCTTCAGCTACAGAAGAAATTAAAGGTAGGTCGAAGGCATAGATGGGGACATATAAATAAAGCACTAGAATGCATTAAAAAATTATTTAGATGTGTCCCTTTCTGTCTATTGAACCTCTTTCGCTTAGTAAGGGTCAGGTATGCTGGATTTGAATTTATTTCGGTTCTAGCCGAAAAAATTTCGGTTCTAGCCGAGATTTATAAGAATCTTGTGGAAATACGCTGGCAAAGACTTCTTCATGGCATGAAAAAATATGTCTTAACTAATTGATTATAAATGATTAATGATTTAAAATTAAATATTATGTTTACTTGGCATAGTATTTAGATGTATTAACCTGATACTAAATAACTTTCCCAATGAATCAATTTTCAGTGCAAGATAATAACAATGAAATCGCTCCGCTTATAGATCAAATCTGCAATGGAGATGAAGCGTACGGAACAAAAATTGTCGTTCTCCTCAGAGCAGAGGATCAGAAGAAAGAGGTGTGTTCATCTGTACTAGATAAGGTTCTGGTAATTGAAGATGAAGAAAAGTTCTTTGACATACATGAGAAAATTACAAAACTGCAAGACTCCGTAATCGAGGATCTTGATAGTAGTGCTGCGTTAGAGATTAAATATCCTTTACGTATCGTCTTGAAGAATCCACGAGAGTGGGAGTGTTTCGAACAAGTAGAAAGATTGCTGTATCAGCTACACAATTTTATAGTGTTCATTCTGGATAGCTATACGAATGCACAAACCTTGTACTTAGCTGATAAAAGTTATGTGGTAGATCAAAAAGGATGGATCGAGACTGAAGTACACTCTTGGGTGTAGAGCGTAAATCTAGACCTTGAGTAGTCGGTAATCCCACATTAAAAACAAGGTATCTGCTTAGTCCAATTAGCTACAAAGCTGTTGACAAAAATATATCACCAAAACTGCTATTATCCAACGCCTATATTATTATAACAATACAATGTGATTATACACCTAAACCCTTATTAGATAATAGCTTGATTACAGATGGAAAAGAAAAGACATCAGGACATGCTGAGGGTAAGGGCCATAGTTCGTCAAAGCTGGCAAAGCTTTGCTCGGGACTATGGCTACTGTACAGCCCTCGACGAAATCATCTACAGGATCCCCAAAAGGAGATTTGAACAGATCGGAATTAGATCCTACTACACCGTCAAAATGATTAGATACCTCGAAGCGATCATTGCTCGCAAAGGGGGGAACTACAGATTTAGCGAGAACATTCTACTAAAGCTACCGATGATAATTGAGTTGGTTTTATGCAAACAGTATTATGATAACCTCAATTTTGACGGAAAACAAGATGCCTGGAATCACAAGGCCATACACGATAACGTAATTGCAAGCAATATCTTACGCCAAACTATTGACCGGTTTATCGATAAGACTTTTGAAAAAGAAGAAAAGAAGATCATACAGAAAAGGATAAAAACCATCTTTCTCAAAGTGGATATTGGCCAAGCCATGGAGCGAAATTGGAATCATTTTTCAGGATCCAAGGAACTTAGCGAAGAGGCCTTTAGCGATTGTAAGTACAAAGGTAAAATCCAGAAGTTAGAATATCTAGAACCTATTGTCTCATTTATGAAGAGGTGGGTTCATAAAGACCTACATCAGCAAGTAGATGTTTACTTAAATCGCATTTACTTGACTTGTGCTTCTTTGTTTATAGACTTAACAAAATTACTACTTGACCTGGCTGATTTACATGGAGATGAAAAAGAAAAGGTCCTACAATTTGCTACTCCATACGGCGTGATGCGGCAGATTGTGAACGATTGTAAAGATAGCATTCCAGCGGCTTTGAATTTTGCAACTGCTACCAAAAGTAAATCAGATGGATTTAGCGACTTGCGAAATCGGATTCTCACCGCTCCAATTTTATTTCATTTAAGTCAAGAGGATTCAACCAGAGTCAAACAGTATTTAGCAAGCAACCAACAAGGATTAAACCAAGAAAAGAAAACGGAGTTTTTTGACGAGATGATGCAAAGTGGAGCCATCTTCAAGGCTATGAAGATCGGAAAATTATTTCGAGCCAGAGCAGAATCCTACCTGGACCTCGACAATCCGGCCAGCTCATACCTCCTCGATTCCTGTAAGATCGCCGATTTCAATAAATACTACTTTATTTATCATAAGTACGAAGGTGGTAGTTTGTTGAAAAAGTACCGAAAAGAGCAGCTAAGTTTTAGAAGAGAAAGCAGCAGTCTGGTCCGCTCCTTTGCTTCAAATGAAACTCTGGATAGTAGTCAGAAAGTTTCATGTCAGGTCCATTTAGATAAGGCACAAATACAAAACAACAATGATTTTTTAAATAAAGTTCCCGTATAAGGGTATTAGTTTAGGGTTTTTATGAATTAAGTTTAAAAATAGTTGAGGGCTTGTCTTAAATTAATTTTTAAGGCAAGGGCTCTTGACTTATATTTATATTTTCCGTAATTTCGAAATACTTGGAAAATAGAGCAACCGCTATACCCTATGCGAAAACACCGAGAATCCTACAGTATTCACTTGATTTAGTACCAGACTAAGAAGATTGACTACAGGCATTTCTAGACTAATCTGCTCTCAATAATCTATACAAAACCACACCCAGGTATTCCATTCTCTTTAAGAATATGGATGTAATTGAATGATCTCTTGCATTAGAGTTGGCATGTCCATTACCTCTCCTTTCGATCCAAATATTGGTAGTGCATTAATCATAGAACTCTCAAAAACTTTCGGCATGACGCAACAACCACTTAAACAAGAATTAAGGCATGTAATTGCCTTCCCTGAAGTCGATGAGTTTTATAATTTGCTACAAGATCGCTTGCATATGGTCTTGGAGCGATTTACAGGACTTTCAGAACCCTTTACACTTTTTATTACAGCTTTACCAAGAGAGAAGGATATGGCTTTTCTACAAAGTGAGGCCGTTACCCTGGCTTATTGCGGAATCAAAAGACAACGATTCTTTTTGGAAGGTGAAAAGTCAGATAGGATCCAGGCTTTGGACGCAGCTTGGAGTAAACTGGATAATTATGACTTATCCAGTACCTCTGCAGTAGTTGGTTCCAAGCTTTACAACGAATTTGCAATTGGGGGTTATGATCTTAAAGATCTTGATAAGACTTCCGGGGCTCTCTTGACCTATTTTGATTCGATTTTGAATCCGGATGAAAACAGTAGTAAACCAACGGTAGGGCAAGAAGCGGAATATAAGATACTAGAACAGTTTCTCGATTTAAGTAAAGATCGCTATCTATCTCTTCCTTTGATTCAGTTTGGATATTTTGACGGTGTGGTACACATTGTTTATCAAGACGATGACTATTCTAAGTTGTCCAAAAAAAGTGAAACAGGAGCACTCAAGCTGGACACACGGATTATTGGAAATATCATCAAGTCCTTTAGCCTTGAATATGAAGCATTGATATTACGATGGGACCTTGTCGGTTACAACGCGATGAAGAGCTCAGAGGTTTTAAATGTTTTGAGTGATGAATTCTATGAATCGATCAATAGTAATGGAATATTGCGGGAACTGGAGTATCAAAAGTATTATCAGAAGCATAAAGTCTATCTCATTGCACAGATTGAATATAATGATAGGATACCGGAATTGGTGCTTAGCCAATACCGTAGGATTGCCATTATGTCGATCATGATCGACTCGTATGCTCATAATATCAGTGCGCATAGCTTGACCGCTTTAGAATGGTGGTTCAAGCAACGTGCAAAGATTGTTAAAGAGGGGAGGGACGCTGCTAGTTTGTTCCCAGGAGAACCTTTACCAATCGTGGATCCGGATAAGAAAACGGAATTAGCAAGTGAAATCCAACCCTTATTGCGATTTTTGTTGGACAAAGGAGCCTTCTGGACCGGTCTGACAAGGGAAGAAAGCTTCGGCGGTAAAATCAGTAGCTTATACAGTGTGCTATGGTATGATTTTGTAAACAATCCCTTGTATTTAGGGACAATAGCGTTCTCCGAGGGCATCTTTCGGATCAATATCAACCTGACCATCCTCGAGGTAGATGACGTTCTGGAAGGCGGCTATGCGTTCCGGAAAAAAATACTAAGGGAAAAGGGCGTATTGCTTGACGGTAATTTTGCTTCGGTCGACCTAAGTTTTATTGATCCTGATCGACAAGCGGAGCCGAAAGAGTATAGTGATTTTATTGAGAAAGGTCCTAAGTTTGATGCTTTCAAAAAGATCTTATCCAGATATAAGGCTTTTTTCCCTGGCGGAGTGGTTGGGCGCCATGCCTTCTTTACGATTTTAGAAAATGAACTACGAAATGTCAAGCACTATACTCCGGAAGAGCGCCAAAAAATGCAAGAGGAAGGGCTTACCATCAATCTTTCGATCGAACAAGATAGTTACTCCGTGGAAAGAGCCGATACCTTATCTGCGGTTTCTAGTGAATACTATAAAGTAGGCGTTTGGATAAGACAGCCGATAACGATAACCAGAAAATTGTTGGTTGGCCGATTAACCCGATTATCTGAAGACATCATCATCGGTGAGAATTATAGGCCAAGACTTGGGGGGAGTTTTCAGGACAAGGTGTGTGCAGCCATGTTATTCAATAATACTTTTACTTCAGTGCATGATCAGGAAACGGAAAGAGATCGCAGGTTCTATCCATGGCTGAAAACAGGAGGCAGTCCAATAGATACAAGTGAGGAAGAATTCATCATAGACCAGGAACTGTCCTGGAGACGTATGAATCCGGATAAACCTAGAGCCGATCAGATACAAGGTTTAACAAAAGAAGAGGAATTGGTTTGGGAGAAGAGTAGGGGGGAGCTGGAGGAAAGCCGTGTACTTTTTGAAAAATCTTTCAAACCCTACACTGGCTACTATAAGAAGTTCTTCCATATTTGGAAAGGGGAAAATATTCATAGGGAAGATACGGCCACTGTAGAGACCCAAAAATGGGAAAATATTTCCCGGTTTCGATTTATTATCACTCCACCTGACAATGAGGAAGTTTTTCGGAATGTCCGAAGAAGAGGGGTGTTCCGGATTATTGACCAAGAGTGTAAGACCATAGAAGAAGCTTATCGACATTGGCTGAAAAGATGGTCAAAGACTGACAAGATCCATATGATCGCTTTTGCAGTCTGGCAAAAAGGTGCCAATGGAGAGTTTGATCCTCGAGCTTTTTTGATTGCTGATGGACAAAAAGTTAGATTCCTGACAAGTGATGATATGGAAAGAGAGCATCCCGATCAGCTTGCTGACTATTACGATTCTTCAAAGACTGATATGCAAATCATCTCTTTATCGCATGGAAAAGGGATTGAGGAAGAGAAGGGGGCTTACTGCAGGATGCGTTTTCATGGCATCTTCCATCAATATTTTCTAAAAGGTAAATTGCAGAAAGGAGAAGAAGATTTTAACCTTAGTAGAGTGCAGATCGACGATGAGGTACTGGTAGCGGAGTTGTACGAAGTACTTAGTACCCGGATTTGTATTTTTGATAATCGGATCGCGAAGCGCATTAATTCGGAACAGCAAAAGCTATTTTCTAAGAGCTTAGCCTGCACCATTCATGATGAGGATGTTAAGCTTTGGAAGAAGGAGAAAAAGAAGAACTTGCTTAACTACCACTTCTTGGTTATTCACTTATCCTTTATCGAGGCCTTCCGTAAAAAGAATGGAGAGAAGAAATACGACGAAGACAATATTGAATCCTTCATTAAGGAGGAGATATTACAGGGAGAGGATGCCCCTGAAAACTTCGTATTGGTCATCACTACAGGAAGAGGAAGGACCCAATGGTGGGAGGGACTCAAAGGAGGAGAAACGAATTATCCTACTTTTACAACCTTTAGGCCCGTTGAGACTTTAATTGCGGCGGTAGAAAATGCGATTAGCATTTCAGATGACATAGAACTGAAGTATCGCTTGGTAAAAGTCCTATTCGGCTCCTAGGGATAACATAACGACCTGAACTTAGGTGGATTGGGCAGTATCGTGATCCTCCCTTTTCCCTAAGTTCAGATAGCGTTCGATTTATATGTTTACAGCTTATGATAAAACAAGTTTTAATCATTGTATGGAGATGGACAGATCTTGATGGGAAAGATCTGTTGCGGGATGATTTTCCTGTCCAGGGACAAGGGAAAATAGTCATTCGGATAAACGAAAAGAAATCAGATGCTGCAATTGAAAGATTACTGGAGATTGTTAATAAAGAGCATGCGGCAGCGGATATTATTATTCTGCTACATAGGAAGCATTTATACTCCCAGTCGGATATATTTCATTTGGTGCCGAAGATAGAGAACCGCACAAAGAGAATGGTCAGATCTGACTTATTCGGAGAGGGGATGGAGTATGTCTATTATAATGATACCTATCAAAGTGGCCTACTGGATAATGACGGAAATTTTATGGATAAACCAATGTACTTCGTTGAAAAGAAAACGGAAGATGGAACCAAGGTCCTTGGTAAACCGGCAAGAGTACTAGTAGGTGAAACCGGTCAGAAAAAGGTTAAAGAAGCCTTCTATGATAAGGTCTGGAGCTACTATAGCTTTCCCTTAACGCGGACTTTGTACGAACTTCAACAAAATTTATTCATTTTTTTGGTCCCGAAGCTTATGGTTGCTAGTGATGATAAGCAGACTAAGCTCCTCAGGGAATGGTTACCACGAGACATACAAAATCAAATGGACGCTATCCTCAATGATGAAATCAGTGAAGGTTTGATCAACCGGCTCTACCCAGATGCTTCTGATGTCCAAAAGCACTTTGAAGATCTGCGGTATTTTCTGCAAACCTCCTCTTTTTCTGTGGAGGAAAAGGATCGTTTTCTGCAGGAAGCGCGTCGTAGATTTAAAAGAGTTCTCACAGCCATCCCTCAACCTGTTTACTGATAAAGCTACACCCATTTTAGAAACCATGAATTAGGAGTTCAGAATGAACCTTTCCTACTATCCAAGAGAGACTAACTTAATCCATAGACTAGCTCCTTTATTTGAGGAGCGAGGATATAGTATAAAGCCATTTTCCAATGCTGATCTAGGGAAGATAGATCTATTTTTATTGTTCCAGCCCATCAAACAAAATGGCTCTTTTGTTTGCTGTGAAGAGCTTTGGTATAAGTATTTGAAAGTGCATACAGTTGATGTGTCATTTATGGTGGCTGGATTTTCGGAGGGAACAGATAAGGATTGGCACTTCATTGACCTTTTAGACTTAACCCAGGCTAGACATAGGATTGAAACCTTGGATGCTACAATGGTCAAGGAAACAAGGAAGCCTGAGCATGCCTTGGATATGGCACAATTGATGCAGCGGTTTTTGGATGGGCATGGTGGGGAAAGTGTCATGAGGGTATTCAATAAGATCACCATGATCTTGTCCATCTTCGATCGGGAGATTACATTGGATGGGGCCAACTATACATCTCTGAGGCAGGAACTAATCCTAGGTCATGATCTTTTAGAGAAATGGTACTTATTCAAGTATCGTTGGTCGTATTACGCACCTTACTTCGGGTGTTTACCATTTGCCGATAAGTTGGAAGAAGTAGACCGGATGATGAAAGCAGTCGAACCATTTTTTGAAGAAGAAGGGAATAGTATTAATACTTTTAAAGAATTGTCAGTGCTAGATAAGTTGCAAAACTTAAAGTTGAACCTGAAAGAAGTGAGAGAGTATGTCTTCTAAGAATTACAAAATATTCATTGTTGATGATGACCCAGAATTTCATCAGTTGATCAGGCGCGCCTATCAAAGAGAGTTTGTTTTTGAGGGGGCGTTGGATGAACGAGGGTTAAGGGACAAACTGGCAAAAGATGAGGAGTATGATCTCATACTCTTGGACCTAATCTTGGATGATTCTCCGGAAAAGGAAAAAGTTGGCCTAGGTTTAATTGAGGTGATAACGGGACAGTATCCTGATATCCCAATTATTGTAGTGACTTCGGATTATAAAACGGCTACTACAGTCCTTGCGATGAAAAAGGGGGCAAAGAATTTCTTACCGAAAGAGGATTATGAGTATGAGTATTGGAAATCGATTTTTCTTGAGGTAATTGAAGGTCAAAAGAATAAGAAGGAGAATAAACAACTAAGGCAGCAGATTAAGGCTTATGAAGCGCAAATGGGGTATCAAAATCCACCGACGTATCCTTTTATTGGAAACTCCCCACAAATGAAGTTGCTTCGGCGAAGCTTAGTAGATGTGGGGAATTACGAAGATAGCCCAGACTTGACGATCTTGATCACGGGGGAAACTGGGGTTGGAAAAGGCGTTGCTGCTCGCTTTATGCATTACAATAGTAGATTTAGGAAAGAACATCCATTTGAAGAGATCCATATATCTACCATTCCAGAAACGCTATTGGAAGCCACCCTTTTTGGAGCGAAAAAAGGCAGTTTTACGGATGCAAAGGAGGACATCATTGGACGTTTCCAACATGCTAATCATGGGGTGCTCTTTTTGGATGAGGTGGGAGATTTGAATGCCAAGAGCCAAGTGCAGCTATTAGAGTTTCTAAATAACAAAACAATCCATCCTTTAGGTACTACTGAAGAATTAGTACTAGATGTACAGATTGTAGCGGCTACAAATAAGAATTTAGAGGAAGAAGTGGCCGAAGGGCGTTTCAGAAAAGACCTGTATCACCGGATCAAAGTTGTACATTATGAGATTCCTCCCTTGCAGGAAAGAAGAGAAGATATCAGGGATCTCCTCAAACATTTTTTGAAACTCAGTGATGTAAATGAGCTGGATGTCATTTTGACCAATGAGGTAAAAGCACTTTTCTTACATAAGTATCCCTGGCCTGGAAATGTAAGAGAATTAGAGAATGCTGTTCGAAGCGCCAAATTTCATCAGAAAATGACTTATCGATCAGACAAGATCGATATCAATTGTATCCCTAAGGAAATTCGGAATTTTGAAGGTTCAATCTCCATTTCACTGGCAAGCCCTCAAAATCCCACCCCCGGCACGCAAGCGAACCCTCCCATAAATCGTACGGATATTGAAGCACTCAGCTTAGCAGAACAAAATGCCTTCAATACAATACGTAGCATTGAAGAGGCTTTGATCATCAAGAATGGCGTGAAGAAGGATGTAGCGGAGGTTCTGGGCATAAAAAGCAGTGATAGCCTTAGATATAAGATAAAAACAACCTTTGAGAAATATCCTCATCTATTTGCTCATTTTCCAGAAATAAAGCGGCGGTTTCCAAAAATTGTCTCGTAATGAAAACGGAAAGTAATCTAAAACAGAATAGAATCTACATGGGTTCTCCTGATGAACCTATGTCCACTACGATCAGTCTGAAGCTGAATGGTAACCGAGCTCAGTTGAATGATGCTGCCCAGACTTCTCTTCTTGAAGATCTGGCAATGTATCTGCAAATCGATCAAGATCTGATTACGGTCACTGCTATTGATGCTAACTCTGGAGAGATAACGGTTGATATGCCTCAGCAGTCTAGACAGAACTTAGAGAAGCTAGCCAAGGCAGGTACATTGCCCAATTACGATTCTCGCAACATTCGAATTCATAGATCATTACAAATCTCCTTTTATGTGGTGGATATAGATTCAGAAATTCGAGAATTAGTACTTGATCGGAACCAGGTGGTCGAAGAAAAATTTCAGCTATGGCAAGGGGTGGTAGATGCCATTGGGATTCAAATTAATCAAGATGATTTGCTGGTAAAGAAGATTCCAACAATGCTGTATGGAGCAGAACCAGAGGTCGTCATTCTTTTATCGGAGACGGAGCCGCTCTGCACTCCGTTTCTGTACAATCATCTTGCTGATTCGTTAATTCGGAAGGTATTTACTAATGCCATGAGCGCAAGCAGCTATCAAGCTAAAGGAGTTCCCAATGCCGACTGTTATCGCCCCGTAATCATGATTGGGCTAGAGGATATTATGGAATTCCGAGAGCGACTGGCTTCCGAAGAGGATCCTTATCTTAAGAGTCTTCGACTAGATTCTCGATTTAAATTCTTTGATAGTAGCATTTGGCATAGATATGTACCTCTTTTTCCTGAGTCCGGAAACTTTCAAGATCACTTCCAGGGTATTGTTAGGGAGATCTTCGAAAATCTAGAAAGGGGAATTTATAATACGATCTCAGCGCGATCGCACCTCGAGTTCCAATTGCGCTTGATGCAGAATTCTTATATCGCAGAATTCGGACGAGGTGGCCACGACAAGTCTGTCACCCCCTTCAAATTCCACTCAGAAACAGTAATGCGCCGAAGGGTACTCGAATTGGAGTCCTTCTTCGAAAAAGAGGTGGCTGGTGTGAAGTTACGGGAGCTCTTAAGGTGGAAGATCTTAATGATCGATGATTATGCTCAAAAGCAGTTATCGACAGTCCCCAATGAGACCTGTCAACTGAGTAAATATGAGTTAATAAAAGAACGCTTTCTAAAGGACTTTACGGTTAAGGTAGATACAGTTCTGGATCATGATAGAGAGCGTCTTGATGAGAGAGAGACAGCCAAACAGATGATAGATCCTGGACGTTGCGTAGCCATGGTCAACAGAGCCACCGTGCGTCTACAGGAGGAACCGTATGACTTAATCTTGCTAGATTATTTGCTGGGACACAAAGATTGGGAAGGAGAAGAAAGAGAATATGGTTATCACCTCATGCAAAAACTAATCCAAGAAGGACATACCTTTAAGAAGGGACCTTTTCAGCGGTTTTGGATTTTTCCTTTTTCTTCTTTTCCATTTGCACTAGTAGATAAACTCAGACAATTGGGGGTAGGAAATCTAGATCACCTATGGCACTTAGGCAGTGGTGGGGATCCAATAAGTATGCCGCATCAGTTCCATTATTTTCTCTTGTCTTTTATACAACAGCAACTTTTCGAGATTTATCTCTCCCCAAAAAAACTTGAACAAGTTCTTTTATCCAATAGTCACATAGAAGATAGCACTGCATGGGCAGAGGTTATGTTGCAGAACTTCACTAATCAGAGAGCCCAATTAACATTACTAAGGCATTATGATGATTTAGATGAAAACGGGTTTCTCTTCTCTGTACGTGAACTAGTCAATAAAGGATACTCAGACTTTTTGGAAAAAGTAATAGACTTGTTAGATGAAATGGCCACTGGAATTACAGATTACCCTTCCTATCAGCGCTTACAGGAAAGGGAGAGAGCAGTCTACAAGATCGTTGTGGAGCTTTTTGGCCACGCTCCAGAATTACCGAGAATTATCAAGATTATTAAAAGCAAGATTGAAGCGCTAGAGACGCTGCAAGCTATTAGTGCAGCAAAAAATAGGAAACTACAGAATGGCACTCTGAATCTTGCTGGCCTGCACTTAATATTTCTGCCACCTGAAGTTCTCATGATGGCAGGGATCAAAGTGCTCCGTCTACAGCGCAATGAATTAGAATTTCTTCCAAAAGAAATAATAGGATGTAAGCAACTCCGTAGACTGGATATAGGCCAAAATAGACTACGTCGCTTGCCGAAGGGGCTAGAAGAGCTTCGTGAGTTAAGTATATTAAATACTAAAGGTAATCCTGGTCTGCCAAATCGTAGTGTCACCTCTAGATCAGATGCCCTTACCCTTTTGAAGGATGCCTACAATAGAAGAGATGATCTACTTCGCATTGAATCCTTGATCGCTAATAGAGAAATCAGAGAAGCTCTTAACAGTCTTAGAGATTACGCCAAAGAGCAAGGGGCTTTCAAAATCATGAATATTGTTAACACCTTGCAGCTGCGATGGGCCAAAATAGAAGAGGATAGACAAAGAGGCATTGTCAGTGAAGATTATGATGCCATAGCTGAGAATAGGGTCGTATCAGGCCTCCTTTCCTTGATGGAAAGAATCCAATCCTTACAGGAGGACGAAATAGGGTGACTTGAGATGGTATAAGCTTAAGTAAGATCTTTTCTAGCGAGACCTAGCCGGAAAAGTTGCAGCAGAATAACAGGAGTATATATTGTCACACTTCTTCAGTTCTCGATGTCAAATTGATCTGTATTACAAACCTGCGGTCCTTTTATTGGGACACCTAGTTATGGAAGTATACTAGCCTTTTGTTTCTCCACATGATAATATCTTATCATCATTCTTGAAAAGTTTCTGCTCAATCCGAATTTTTTTCGGTTAGATCCGGTAAAGTATAGGCATCTTAAAAGGATAGCTTACCTCTTAATATCCTTTGTATTTATAGTTTTTGTTTCCAATAGTATGATAATCAATGTATTGTGGGTTTTAGCTGGGGCTGAAGTGTGATTTGGCATAAGATTTATAGTAATGGTAGTATTACTAAATCTGAATACTAAATCGCCTTAAATCAATACTATGGAGAATTTTATGACACAATATAGCGGTGAAATTGTAACCGCTTTGATTATGCTAGTAATCATGCTAGCCATTGTTTTGTATCTGTTTGGTAGAATTATTGATAAGAATCCTCCTGCCACTCGTCATGCAGGTGATGCCACAAGGCATGGCCAAGGCCAACGATGGAATCGAAACACTAACTTCCCTCAAGGGGGACAACATCATGGAGGGGGCTATAATACGAGGCAATCTGAAACGCTTTGGGGTTTTGTTATGCTTATTCTTGTAGCCATGGGCTTGGCTGCACTGATGTTCTTTTTCCGAGATAATGTTTCCTTGGATACAAATGATGGAACAGCCTATTATGGGGAAGTCCAGAAGCCAAGGCATAACGCTTATCCTTCGATAGGAATTAATAAACAGCAAAGTCAATATGATGTCGGCCATAGCTTACCTGAGTACGATATGGATCGGGATCTTGAAGTAAAACAAGAGATAGATGCGGATCGGCAAGCCAGGCTTGAAACAGAAGTGGAGGTGGACGATGAATCTTTAACAGAATTCCACTACAGTTGTCAGGTCTCTGCGTTTGATAAAGAACACAAAGCAAAGGATGAACTCGCAAGATGGAAAGTCAGGTTTGGTGAAGATGTTTATTTGGCGACTGGGCAAAAGGAAAGTGGAGAAGTTTCCTACAAAGTTCTGATCGGACCATTCAAGACCAAAGCAGAGGCCGCGGCTCTAGCTCAACGGATCGGACAAGGATACGCCAGAGATCAAGCGGCTCTTTCGGCCTATCGCCCCTAAAATTGGAGCAAATGTCCATAAGGTTTTTTCATATTATTGCACTGCCGTTTTGGGAGGGGACCTAGGTCCCCTCTTTTCATTGAACACGTCCTCAAAAAAAACAATTACCACACTTTTTTCCACCAACCCCTTTACAAGTTCGATGAAATAGCCTAAATTATCCACCGAAAGCTACACCTCCTCATTCAAATCAATTCTATCGATTCAAATCTACTAGTATTTTAAGGTGGCCGTCATTCCTTTTCCCCGTGGGGAACTATATCTATGCCAACCTGTGTTATCTTATCCTGTTGAACGAGAAAAAACTAGTAGAATGAAATCTGTAAAACTTCGTCTTCCAACGAGCACTTCTATTTTTTTCACAAGGACAGCTTCTTGATTTTGTACTGAAGGAAAGGTAGGCCCTGTACCTACCAGATCTGCATTTCGCTACTTTACCGGAACCATTGACGCTTATAATCCTATTCCCTAAATCTGCCTAAAAATCCCAGAAAGATGGAAAGCTTTGTGGAAAATTACTCCGGAGAGATCATGACTGCCTTTTTCATGCTCATCCTTATGTTGATTCTAGTAGTCAACTTACTGCTTAAAAGTCAAAATCAGACTAACGAAAATCTACACGTACCGACCTTACGAGAGGACATGGATCGTCGAAAACTGAAGAAACAACGAAGAGAACTAGGAAGTATTACCAGTGTAGCATTTATCTCCTTCATCTTGGTGGCTGGACTGTACTTCTCAAGAAATCAGACTGAGACTGCTTCCTTCCGAGCTGCTGAGATACCAAGCAAACCTGAACAAGAAGAACGACCTAAGGTCTTCTATCCTAAGATTGGAGTGAATCAAGATCGAGTTGTTCAAATAGAAGAAACGATAGAACCAGCAGAGGAACCCGTTCGTTATAGCCATCCTCCGATTCTACCACTGGAGTATGAGGAGCCTAAGACCGTTAGCAATGAAGATGGGTACAGTTGCCAGGTTGGGGCCTATTCTACCCATAATAAGGCCATTAATGCCCTGAACAAATGGAGTGAAGACCTAAACATAGAAGGTTTTATCGCATTGCAAGAAGCGGAAGATGGACGACAGCTGTACAAGGTATACTTGGGCTACTTTGCTTCCCTTAAGGCTGCCAAGGACTTTACCAAAAAACTGGGAACTGGTTATGCTCGATCCACGGAAGATATTCCTGGCGCAAGACCATAAAGCCTTTTGCTTATAAACAAAAAGCCTCCTGCTACATCATTCATCACAACTTGGGTTGATTAGCAGGAGGCTTTGTTTTTGCTGGCTTAGCTTCTATAATTCTTGCTGCAGATTTTCCAAAAATCCTCGAATCTCCTTCAAGCGATCAATCACCTGCTTTTTCTGCTTTTGTCTGGATTTCTGTTGCTTTAATTCACGGCGCGCTCCGTCTATGGTAAATCCCCTCTGTTTCACTAGCGTGTGGATCTCTTGAAGCTGCTGGATGTTCTGCTGGGTGAATCGTCGATCTCCTTTGCTGTTCTTGTGGGGGCGGAGACTATCAAATTCATTTTCCCAAAAACGAATAACAGACTTAGAGATGCCGAACATGTCCGCCACTTCTCCTATACTATAGTATCTTTTCAGGTTTGGATCTTGATCCTCAAATAGTTTCATTTGGGCGCATTTCAGGAAAGATAGGGAAAAAAGTTGATTCTTTATCCTTGAGCCCGCGCGCCTCCCTTAGCTGAGGGCAGTTGTAATCATTTGAGCTAGCCTTTTGACTACCAGTTATATACAGTTGCGTGAACTTGCGGTCTTGTTCTTCCGTGTCTAGCTATCCAGCATTTTCCGTAGTAAGGCATTAGTAGATTTAGGTTCGGCTTTACCTTTAGATCTTTTCATTACTTCTCCCATGAAAAAGCCCAATAGCCCCTTTTTCCCCTTCTTGTAAGTGGCCACTTTGTCCGGATTGGCTTCTATCACTTCTGCCACCAGCTGAGTTAAGAAATCTTCGTCGGCCGATTGGATTAGGTTGAGTTGTTTAGCCAGGGCTAAGGGGGCTTGATTTGGGGCTTCAACCAGTGCCGGCAACAGCTTTTGATAGGCGATGGTATTACTCACTTTCCCTTCTTCAATTAGGGAAATGAAATCAGCTAAATGCTGATGCCCAATGGGATAGCTAGTAATGGAGATACCTTGTTCCTGGCAATACGGAAGAATCTTATTAATGACAAGGTTGGCCGCTCCTTTGAAGTTTTTCGTATGCTGAACCAAGTCCCGGAAGTACAAGCCGGTAGCCTTTTCCTCACTGAGGATTTTAGTATCATATTCCGATAGTCCTAGCTGAGTCTGGAAGTGTTTTTCCAATTCCCAAGGTAGGGGTGGAAGGTGTTCTCGAATCTGTACCAGGTGATCGTCTGAGACGATCACAGGAGGAAGGTCCGGTTCTGGGAAATAGCGGTAGTCATGGGCGTCTTCCTTGCTGCGAAGGGGAGAGGTAACGCCGGTAGCAGGATCAAAATTTAAGGTTTGCTGTTCCACCTGTCCGCCACTTTCCAAGAGATCGATCTGGCGCTTCACCTCAAACTTGATGGCTTGGCGGGCATATCGCATGGAGTTCAAGTTCTTAATTTCACAACGTTCACCGTAGGTGGTGGCTCCCTTAAGTCGTACAGATACGTTGCAATCACAGCGCATGGAACCTTCCTGCATATTTCCATCGGATACTTCCAGGTATCGAACCAATTGACGCATCCCAGTCATAAAGGCGTCGACCTCAGCTGCGGAGCGCATATCGGGCTCGGTGACGATTTCCAATAGCGGAACACCAGCTCGATTGAGATCAATCCAAGAGGAACGGGGGGCCATATCATGGATAGATTTTCCCGCATCCTCCTCCATGTGTATGTGGTGAATGCGAATGCTCTTTTCGCCTGCTTCTGTTTTGATATTCAAACTGCCACCAACGCAAACTGGACGTAGATCTTGAGTGATTTGGTAACCCTTTGGTAAATCAGCGTAGAAGTAATTCTTGCGATCGAAATTGTTTGTTTGATTGATTTCACTTCCTAATGCTAGCCCTAAACGCACAGCATATTCTACCTGCTTTTTATTGAGCATCGGTAGTGTGCCTGGGTGGCCTAGTGATATTGTACTGATGTGCGTATTGGGATCTCCGCCAAATCGGGCATCGTCTCCGCAAAAAGCTTTACTAGCTGTAGATAATTGCACGTGAACCTCGAGACCAATGACGGTCTCATACTTATCGTATATCTCTGACATGATGGATTTTCCTTCCAGTCGAATTAAAAGATCAAAATACTCACCGCTAAAGTGAGGACCAAAAATAGGGTAAATATGAAGATATAAGAGAAGTTGAGCGCACTGTATTTTACAAAAGTCTTGAAGAAGCCCTGTTTATAGACCCTACGCATAGCAATGAACAGGTAAATCATTACCACCAGCATAGCTCCGCCTACTGCGCTGATAACTTCATCTTCATCCATTTCTTGTCCCATCATGTCAAATACCTTGATGGCCAAGAAGAGTATGGAGAAGATCAGAAAAGCGAAGGCGTGATAATGGAAGGAGAAGACGAGATGTTCGACAAAATACTTTTTGCGGCGTATGTATAAGATTTTCAGCGTAAAGGCAAGGGCCGGCATCATTAAGGCAACCATCCAGATTAACTTCCCGAGCACAAAGCTAGAGAAGGAATTTCCATCCTTCTTGATTCGTACAACCTGTTGAACTTGTAATCTGTGCCAAAAACCCTCTACGCCGTACATGTCCACCAATTCCCGAGGAGTTTTGGTATACACATCCACCTTGGCCATCTCGATGGATTGACCTTCAAAATTGAATTCGCCTTGATACTCTAAATACCCGGCGGTGGTGCTATCCTCTGTCAATTCATCCAGACGTAGTTCTAAAGTATCTATCGCAGCGATCACCGCCTTTTGATTCTGAAAAAGCGGATAAACATCGGCTTTTATGGTGTCAAAATCAGCGAGAAACAGATCGTAATACGCATCTTGTTCTTCATTGGTGTCTCCCGTGTCAAACACACTAATATCATCTTCCCCGATGATAAAGCTCAAGGCCGCAAAGTGAAGGACAGCCAAGATTAGAAAAAGACGTAGCGGCGTGGCATAGCGTTTCTGCTTGCCCTTAAAATAATCATTGGTCAGCTTGCCCGGCTTGAACAAGCTGAAAATGGTTCGGAAGATTTTGGAGTCAACATTGAAAATAGCTTCAAACAGATCGTGGAGAAACACCCAAATGGGTACGCGCCCATCCGTAAACTTCTGGCCACAATTAGAGCAATGCTCACCAAACTGGGCCAGTGGATAATGGCAATTAGGGCAATACCGACTTTGATCTTTAGCTTTTTTCTCTTGTAAACTCATCCGCAGTTGGAAGCGTATTTCTTGCTCCGATCATCTTTGTGGTCGGAGTACCGGTTATTTATGGTATTTTTTCTAATTTCGAAATTATAGGAAGCCAAAGGGACTTTCCTCATTAATCGATTAGTTCAAGTAAATATATGACAAACAGCCTAGAGACTCGCTTACAGGATATAAAATCTTACGCCAAGATACGACTGGCCACTATATTCGTTTGCCTACTATCCGTTGCTACGACAGGCATTGCTCAGTCGGTGCCAAATCGATCAAGCCTTGATATCGCTCAGATTATGCAGGGCGAAAAATTCGTCGGATTTTCCCCCAGTAGCATCCGATGGTCAGCGGATAGTGAAACCATTTATTTTTCTTGGAATCCCAATCAGGATACTTTGAGATCTTGGTACAAGGTGGGGATGGATGGTGATGCCCCTCAGGCATTGGAGTTAGCGGAAGAGATGAATCTACCAGTTCGTGGAACTTTCAATAGAGATCGGACGAAGAAGGTTTATGTAAGAAACGGAGACCTATTTCTGCACGATTTCACCACTAGTTCTACGCAGCAATTAACGAATACAGTCGGAAGAGAGGGTAACCCCTACTTTTCTGGGGACGAACAAAAGCTTATTTATCAAAGTGGTTCCAATCTCTATAGTTGGGACTTGACTTCTGGTCAGCTCCAGCAGATCACCGATTTTCGATCTGGTTCCCCTCGTACATCTGCTGAGAGCTCTGGATATAAATCTTGGCTAGAGGAAGATCAACTAGCCTATTTTGGGATCTTGAAGCAAAGAAAAGAGGTCAGAGACTTACGCAGCAAGAATAATGAAAAGAGGGAAGTGAAACGCCCCTTGAAAATCTATTCTGGGAATAAGCGTATCTCCAATCAGACCTTAAGCCCGGATGGGAAGTTTGTCAGTTTCCGTTTGACACGTTCTAGCTCGAATCACAGCACAAAAGTGCCTAATTACGTGACAGAATCAGGGTTTGTGGAAGATATTTCGGCTCGGTCTAAGGTAGGTAGTCCGCAAAGTACCTATGAGTTTGGCGTTTACGATATTGAAAAGGATACCTTTTGGATACTAGATACCAAACAAATAGAAGGTATTTATGATAAACCATCCTACTTGGTCAAATACCATAAGGGAGAAGAGGAGTACTCCAGTACTTATTCAGCTCCCAGAGATGTGATTGTTCATGGACCTCTCTATTCTGAGAATAATGAGGCTGTGGTAGTGGTGCGTAGCCTAGACAACAAGGACCGTTGGATCATGCTGCTTGATATGAGCACTAGGGAACTGAAAACGCTGGATTGGCAGCACGATGAGGCTTGGATTGGTGGTCCTGGTATTTCGGGTTGGAACTTCTCGGCAGGAACCATTGGTTGGATGCCTAACAACGAAGACATCTACTATCAATCTGAAAGTACTGGTTTTTCTCATTTGTATACAGTGAAGGTAAAGACCGGAGAAAAGAAGGCTTTGACGAATGGTAAATTTGAAATTCTTAGTGCCGATCTCTCCAATGATAAAACGCACTTCTGGATTACTGCCAATGCCGAAGGTCCGGCGGAACAGCACTTTTATCGCTTGCCAGTTGGTGGAGGAAAGTTGGAACGAATTACGCAGGAAAAAGGGAATCACCAGGTCAGTCTTTCTCCTGATGAAGAGTGGTTGGCCGTGCGATATTCCTATAGCAATAAGCCTTGGGAACTATATCTGCAAAAGAATGAAGCTGGGGCAAAACGAAAGCAATTGACGGAGTCTACTACCGCTGCTTTTCGGGCTTACCAATGGAAAGACCCACAGCTCATCACCTTTAAAGCTAGTGATGGAGCTACCGTTTCAGCACGTCTTTATCGCCCTGATAAGCCTAAACGGAAAGGGCCAGCGGTGATCTTTGTCCACGGTGCTGGCTACCTGCAAAATGTCCATAGCTGGTGGAGTAGCTACTATCGGGAATATATGTTCCACAATATTTTGGCAGATAATGGCTATACCGTCCTAGATATAGATTACCGAGGTAGTGCTGGCTACGGTCGAAACTGGCGTACAGGCATCTATCGGTTTATGGGGGGCAAAGACCTAAGTGATCAGGTAGACGGAGCCAAATACTTAGTTGACGAACTTAATATTGACCCCAATCGCATTGGGATCTACGGAGGATCCTATGGTGGTTTTATCACCTTGATGGGGTTATTTACTTCCCCTGGAACTTTCAAGGCAGGTGCAGCATTGCGTTCCGTTACCGACTGGGCGCATTACAATCACTCTTATACGTCCAATATCCTTAACACACCCGTTCAAGACAGTATCGCTTACCGCAAAAGTTCCCCGATCTATCACGCGGAAGGCTTGCAAGATCATTTACTCATATTGCATGGCATGATTGATGATAACGTACAGTTCCAGGACGTGGTGCGCCTAGCACAACGATTGATAGAGCTTGAAAAAGACAACTGGGAATTTGCCGTCTTCCCGGTAGAACGGCATGGCTTTGTCGAACCCAGTAGTTGGACAGATGAGTACAAGCGGATCTTCAAGTTATTTCAACAGCATCTGCAAAAATAAAAGGTGAGGTAAGATGTGAATATCCATTATCGTATTACTACTATTAATTTTGTAATTTCCCGACCGCAATGATCTAAGCTGATCGAGCAATAATAACAAACACCAATAAAAACCTTTCTCTGGTGGTATAGTGGAGCTGGAAAGAGTAGGGACCTGAGAAACAAATGCGATACTATGCAAATCTTAACGGTCGTACTAGGCGTCGTTTTTATCCTCCTGCTCTTAAGTCTACTGGCAAGTACTATCATGGAGTTCATCTCCTCTATTTTTGGACTCCGTGGGCGAAACTTGCTGAAAGCCCTACGTAACCTGCTAGAGGGCTACAAAGCAGGGGAAGGAGCTGTTGTTGATAAGGAGATTTACAAGGCTTTTGTCAACAATCCCTTGTATCGCCAACTTTCCTTTCGATATGGTTCGGATTCCAGCAAGACTTCTCCTCCATCTTATATCGGCTCCAAATCCTTTCAATCAATCCTTTTTGACATTCTGCTTGGCAATGAGATTTTGGAAGACCAGAAGTTGGAAGAAGTGATTTTGCAAAAGATCAACGAATTAGAGAATGAAGATTTGAAAAAGGTGCTGCGCCAACTGTGGAGAGATGCAGATGGTAACATTGACACCTTTAAAAAGAAAGTGGAAGAATGGTATAATAGTGTAATGGAAAGAGCCACGGGTTGGTACAAGCGTTCGACTCAATACATTCTGGTGGGGGTTGGATTTACCATTGCGGTAGTCCTAAACGCTGATACTTTAGCTATCTATGAAAGATTGGAAAACAATCCTGAAGTGGCGGAGCGTATCGCTAATATTGCGGAAAACCTAGCTACACAGGACACCATTACCAATACCATCGCTATCGATGCCATTCAAGAAGTAGAAGGTCCAGTAGATACTTCCGCCAATTCTATTGTTATTGATACCTTGGCGATTGAGGTGACAGATACAGAAGAAGATCGTCAAGCCAAACAGAATTACAACACAAAAGCCAAGGAACTGACCACCATGGTAGATCAAATCAATACTTACCGTTCCCCTTTAGGTATGGGTTGGAAAAATGTGAACTTTGGTGCTATGCAGCCGTTAGATATTGCTACGAAAATCCTCGGTTGGCTTGTGACAGCCTTAGCCATTACACTCGGTGCACCCTTCTGGTTTGATATCCTCAAGAAGATTGTAAACTTAAGAGGAGCTGGTAAAAAACCAGATGACGAATAGAGCATTTCAGCTGTAAGTTTGCCCCATCCCTATGCTACTACCCGAATTGCGGTGGTACGGCACGAAAATTGTACCTGTTGCTACAATAAAGATTTAAATTGTTTCGTACTATACCTCTAAAGGAAGATTGACCTGTAGAGAAAACCAGAATCTAGGATCAAATGTAGGTTGTCTTTCTTTGGCCATGATCATATAAACATACTTGCGTTATCGTTCGTTGCCTGGCTGCATGACAGGACGAGCTTCTGAGCGTATAGTATAGCACAACAACTAAACCTGGACTAGCTATGAGAATCCTACAGATAACTGATCTGCACCTCGGTCTAGAGGGGGAGGATACCAATGGTGTTGATGTAAGAGCCAACTTTGATAAAATCTTGAAGGAAGTGCCAGAACATCAACCCGACCACATCGTAATTTCTGGTGATCTTTGCTACCGTGACGGCGATCCTAATATTTACAGCTGGATCAAGGAAAAACTCGATCACCTCACCATCCCATACGATCTCATTTCTGGTAATCATGATAACCCTTCTATGATCGCAAAGACCTTCGCCTACAATGGTAGATTGAAAGGGGAGGAGCTCTACTATACCAATGTCATAGAAGGCGAATTCATTATTTTCTTAGATACTACGACAGGTACAGTTTCGGAGAAGCAACTCAATTGGCTGAAAGATCAGTTGGCAGCACATCAGAAGGAATTAATCATCTTCATGCACCATCCCCCACTCATCGGCGGGGTACCCTTCATGGATTCAAAACACTATTTGAAAAATATGGATGAGGTACAGGCCATTTTAACCGCTCACCCTTATAACCTCACCATTTTTACCGGCCATTATCACGTGGAAAAAACCATTCGTTATAAGAATCTTGAAGTTAATATTACACCTTCTTGCTTCTTCCAAATTGATCAGCAGTCGAGCGAGTTTAAGGTCGACCATTATCGAGTCGGGTTTCGCAAGATAGAAGTGGAAAATAAGATGCTTCGCCATTCTGTGTGCTACTTGTAGCATAAACTTTCAAATCCACGAAGAAGAAAGGCATTTCCAGCCTACCTGCCTCAAACCTGAGCAGACACACCTTCCTAATCAACCCTACTAGGAACATCGGTCCTTTTCAACAATCAAAAGGAACCCCTTATCTTTACTACTATTTACTACCTATTAAGTTATCTTTTTTTCGCCCTCCCTTTCAAGAAAACCGAGCTGTTATGTATAAATGTCTTAGTCTTCTAAGTTTTGCTTCTTTCCTATTCTTTCTAGCCTGCCAAGGTCCCAAACTACGCTCCGTTTACACCTTAGTAGATAGCCCACAGGCGGCTCCAGATCTCAGTGTTTTTAAGCAGTTGGTGAAAGATAAGCGGGTAGTTATGCTGGGGGAGTTTTGTCATGGGGCCAGGGAGGTCAATCAGTTCAGAAAGGACTTTATCCAATATCTACACGAGGAACTGGATTATGAATTATTACTCTTTGAATCGGGGATAGGAGAGGGGATCAGCATTGAATATGAGCGGAATGAATTGTCAGCAACTCAAATGGTGACTGCTGGAGTGACAGGGCCTTGGCATACGGAGGATTATGTAGAAATAATGGATTACTTGAAGGCTACACCCTCTATGCATGTGGCTGGATTTGATGTGCAACGTACAGGTAGGAGTTTTGATCGGTGGGTACAGAAGACATTGCCCGCAATTACGCCCAATCCAGAAATATATCAGCAGGTAGAAACACTCTACACAGAGATGCTCCGTTTGTTTCGGAACCGCAAGGTCAAGGCGGATGAAGCCTTGGAGGATAAGTACGTTCATCTCTCTAAACTGTATAGAGATCTGGCCAATTTACTGGTTGAAAATGAAACTGTTGTGAAGAACAAGGTCGGGGAGAAAGTCGCGGCATTAATGACTAGAACACTAAGCAATCGACAGGCTTACCTAGATTACTTTATGGACTTCAAACGCTCCAACGACTACCGGGCGCGATGGACGGCAAGGGATTCATTGATGGCAGATAACGCCCTTTGGTTGATAAACAACTTATATCCAGATAAAAAGGTAATCATCAACGCTCATAACTTCCATATTTCCAAGTACAATGAGAAGGAACTAACAATGGGAGAAGTGTTGGCCGAAGAACTGGGAGAACAAGTCTATGCCATAGGTGTTTTTGGCGGGAAGGGTAGCTATGCCAATAATGGCCGAAAGCCAGAACTGATGACGCTAACCAAGGCTAAGCATGATATTCAGCAGATTGTTCTCAAGGAGCCATATGAAGTTTCCATCTTTCCAATTCCTACTTCTCCCGAGACCAGCCAGAACTGGCTTTATGAGCCAATCTTGGTGAATCATAGTTTCATTAACTTGGACAACGATCGGGAATTAATCCCCGCAAAAGCCTTTGATGCAATTATTGGGATCAAGGGAATCTCTCCACCGAAGTATATCAATTGATATCGAACTTGATTCGGATCCAGAACAGAATGATAAATTATGCTCAGCAGTTTGGCATGGACTTGCCTTAGCTTTCAAATTCCCTTATCTCTTCGATAAATAGAAGAACCTTCTTTATCCTTTGGTCATACAAATATTTGTTAATCAGGTATATCCCAAGTATCCCGAATCCTGCTACGAACAACACCTCAAAGAGGTAAAACTGTAAGTCAGCGTATAGATCCCTTTTTTGGATGACTTTGAAGAGGATGGGAGAAATCAATAGGATGAAGATGGGTAAGAGTGCCAACTCAAGCCTCCGGTACTTAAGGGTAAGTAATTTAATAGCAGCAATATTCTTTTGAATGACTACTATAGAAGGATTATAATAGTCAACTTTTCCCATTCTGATGGCTTTTGCCGCAGCATAGAAAACATACACCGAGCCTATACCCGTGCCAATTAATCCGGGTATACTGTACTTCAATTCTTCTAGATGGATAAAGGAGAAAATAGCAACCACGATCACAGTCGCAGTGATGACCACCACGTTGATAATTTCATGCAGCAAGGGAAGAAACAATTCCTTTTCTGATTGCTGTAGTTTATCACCTCTTACGGCACGGGCATGGAAGATTAGCTGTTGTTCCAAGTCATTATTGTGCTTCTTCCATTTACCTTCTATATCATTAAAATCCATAGTATTTTATTTTACGTCCTTGAATCTTATCCGTAAGTGTTCCTTGATTCGACTAAGTTTGGTAGCTACGTTAGTCCTAGAAATGCCGATTATATTGGCGATTTCTTCATATTTGTATTGGTCTAGGTATAGCAGAATGAGCGCCCGATCCATGACTTTCAGTTCTTGGATATAGCTATATAGGCGCTTAATATTTTGATCTTTTTCAAAATCATAATCTGAATCATTGATCAATATGGACGGATTCAGAATAGCTCTGTTTTTCTGCTTTTTGCTAGTTTTTCGGTAATGCGAAACGGCTGTGTTAAGAGAGATTTTATAGATCCAGGTAGATATTTTCACTCGACCATCATATTTATCCATTGATTGCCAAAGTTGAAGCAAGATTTCCTGTTGCAAGTCCGGTCGCTCCGCCGCTGAACAATACAAGTTGCAAACTTTAAAGATTAAGCTCTTGTGTTCGTCAATAAGTAATATGAACTCTTTTTCGTTCATCAAGCCCTTTTGTTTATCTCATTATTCGTGACTATCGGAAATAGTCACAGCTTTTGCTGAATTATTTTTGAGGCGGGAGCGCCTAATGGAATTTCATTGTTACTGGTCCCTTGATGTTTACCCATGATTATGGTAATAGTACAGCACTTTGATGTTAAGCTAGAATCACCAAATCATAGATCTTTTGCACTCCCACCAAGTTGATCTCGACGACTGCATCATTTTCATCTTTTACCTGCCTGAACTTCTTCCCAATTAAGGTAGGTTCGGCACCTGGAGGCCCTTCTAGATCTTCATCCGCTTCAATGGTTGAAACGTTGAATCTAGATTTCCGTAAGATGTTAAGACTGACATTTCCTTTGGCGGACCTAATCGTTAATCCTAATGTCAAATGACGCCAAATTGAAATTCGACGGAATAAGGAACTTATTCGCTTTAGGAATCACAAAAAATAATCCCATGGTCTCAAGAACAACTATCCCACTGGTCTTGGGTATTTGGCTATCTTGCCTTTGTACCCTTCCCGCCCAAGACCTCAATCTTGCTTTACAACCTGATTTCTTTTCCTTTGCTAATGTATTAACTCCTGTTGAAGGCGAGCAATGGCTTGTTGGGGGAGAAGTAGGGCGCTTTTATGCGTTCCCTGCCTTTAATCCCTATCTCGCAATGATAGATGAGGAAGGCAACCTACTTTGGGAAAGGCGGATCACTAATATTTCCGGAACGGAACGAGGTATGATCAGTAAGATTATTCCCACTCCCAAAGGGACATTCTTAGTCATCGGGCATGCTTCTGGCTGCGATTATGGTTTGCCGGGTTTCATTGCTGAATACGATATGGAGGGCAATCAACTTAGTTTTAAAGAAGTCTTTGAAGTGGGAACAATAGTGGTTCAATTACCTTCTGGAAATCTTTTAACTGGAAATATAGAATGGGCTAGCTTTGGCCGGGTCGATCAAGAAGAGGGATTGATCTGGGAACAGTTCCTCTATTCTCCTTACCAATTTCGACTGCGTGATCTAGCCATGGGGCAGGGCGCCCAAGCTTATGCATTAGGGGAAAAATGGCTATTTCAAATAGACCCAGAAGAGGGAGATCTATTGGAAGAGATTCAGATCCAAGCGGGTGTGAAGTTGTTGAGTTTAAGCAATCATACTGATATTTTGCTGCTACAAGATGGGAAGCTCCAACGTTACGATTCAGATCTAGCACTCATCCATGAAATACAACTCAATAGTAGTACAGAATTTTACGACCTAAGAGAGATTAACGAGGAAATTTATCTGCTAGGGCGCGATGTCAATGAGGATACACACATTTTCGTCTATGATAGAGATCTACAAGTCCGGCGTGATTTTAATCTAATGGACAAAGGTTTCCATGTAAAGGATTTAGCCTATCGGAATTCAGAGCTGGTTTTCGTTGGCAGTAAGATTGCTGGTAATTTTGCTTGGGATGCCAATATGTATTATTTGGAGTGGCCGTTTAGAATGCAGGGGAGTCATATTTTTGCCCAGGCGTTTAATACCATTGGGCAGCGGGCTGAAAACCCATTAGATATTGCCGTAGAGGGTATTTCCTACCAGAACACCCCCGTTCCAGAAGATTTAGGATACTCCTGCCAAAGCATTACATTTTCCGAAGTAGAAGTTAAAATTGAGAACCAAGGTGAGGAAGTCTTACACTCCGTATCCTTAAACAGCCGTTTCAACCGCTGCCAAGGTATTTGCGGATCAGCCTTTACTTACCTCTATGATTTTGATAACCTCAATCTTGCACCTGGTGAAAGCATTTCATTACCTGTGGGAGATATTCAGGCGCCAGGGATTCCTGAGCAAGATGAAGTGGAACTCTGTTTTTGGATTAGCAAGCCTAACGGGAAAATCGATAATCGAGGGGCTAATGATCTAAACTGCCAACGATTACTCATTAATGATACGCCAGCGATTGACCACAACTACAACCTTCACCTGTTTCCGAATCCTGCTCAAGAAAAACTACATCTAGACTTCGAGGCCGGTTTACAATCCGATCACATTGGGCAAGTGTACGATGCGCTCGGGCGTCTGGTAAAGACCTATAATTTTCCCAAAGGGACCACTTTTGAAACCATTGATATTAATAGACTTAGCGCAGGGGCTTACTTCTTCAAATTAGGGGGGCTGAGTAAGCGATTTGTGAAGTATTAGTGACTGTTGCCAAGCCTATGTAGTAATTTCAAGACAGGCTAATTCTAAATTGCATAGGCTTGACAGCATCACAAAAATCAATAGATTCAGGCCAGTTGCTCCCAAACCATGTCAGTCACCTTGCCAAAGGGACGTATCTCTTTGTGATCCATTTTGAAATCTTCCACATTAGACCTACTTTGTTAAGGTGTTTAAGCACCACTTATGTAATAATGTGAACTCAACTGCACGCTCAAGACTTTTCCTTTTCTAACAATTACTAGGAGATTTATCTCAATTTACACTACTGACTTATGGCAGTGGCTTAGGTATCGGATGGTACTTAGACTATTTGTCATAAGTACTGTGCTGTAGTGGTGTAATACATCCATATAACCCTAAATGCCGTAAGCATGAATTCAAAATGTATCTATGTCATATTGTTGACAGTCACTTTTCAGTTTTCTCTTGTAGAAGCCCAAGATATCAATAGAATCTTTAACCCTGAAAAAACTTTGTTCACCCAAGGAGATGTGTTAGTGCCTATTAACAATGGCCAATGGTTGATTGGCGGTTCAACAGAACTACAAGTTTCCAATTACGAAGAACACCACCCTTATATTGCTATGATTAGCGAGACGGGTGAGCTTATTTGGGAACATATTTTTTTTCAGCCTTATCATGTAGACGTTTCAGCAAATATCCATCAAATCATTCCATTGGATAACGGAACATTCCAGGTTTTGGGTCGTTTTGGACCTGAATTTTTTGCCACTACCTATGATACACTAGGTCAACAAATTGAGATGCATCGCTACAATGGCCCCGGAAGGGTTGCTATGCTTTTGCCTAATGGAGATGTACTTTTTAGTTCTAAAGGAGGAAAAAACCTTACACGCACATCATTAAATGGCGAACGAATTTGGAGTATTGACCTGTCCGGCTATTGGGCAGAATTTCGGTTTGTGCAATTCTGTGTATCTGACGCAGGGGCTATATATGTACTGGGTGAACAGAAGCTTTTTAAACTTGATATTCAAGATGGAACATTGATCGAGGAGTTTGATGTTCAAAATACCCAAAGCATCTTGTTGCTTTCAGACGCAAATATCATAGCTGTATTGACAAGCGATCATGTTCTGAGGTTAGATGAAGAACTTCATCCCTTAGATACGGTACCAATAGGGAAAGCTGGGTACCAGCATTATAAAATGAAGGTACGGAATGATCGAATTTTCATTTTTGCTAAAGCGGAAGAAGGTACTACAATCGTCGATATGTTTGATTTTGACCTAGACCCCTTGCAATCAATTGAGATCGCTAATGAATACCAAATTGTTCAGGACATAGGCTGGCAAAATGGTCATTTTTTGATTTTAGGGAACAAAGTCTTTGAACCGATCTATGAAACTGACATAGTACAGTATTTTCTCAATAGCAAATTCCGATTGATTACTAGTATGTATGTGCAGAGTTTAGATACATCTCCACAATTTTATCCAAACAACCTGGATATAGCCCTATTGGATATAGAGTTGATTACTCCCATTGAGATACCTGATTGGCAATATCCTTGTGCTAATTCTCAGTTGGATTCAGTTCGTTTATGGATATCGAATCAAGGAGAGGACATGATTAAGACGCTAACAATCGGCTGGAAAGAAAACAGTTGTTATGCTGGAGATTATGAAAGCTTTTCTATAAGCTTTTCTAATTTAGACCTAGATGCTGGAGCAGCCAAGAATCTGGATATTGGCGTTTTTACAGATCTGGGAGGTTTAGTCAATAATGCAGTAGAATTGTGTTTTTTTGTCATGGAAGTGAATGGTCGAGTCGATAAACAGCCAGAAAATGATGTCTACTGTAAATGGCTGAGTAATTCACAATTAACAACTCTGGATGATCCCAGCGAGGGGGAATTGGATGTTTCTACTCAGGAACTAATTATATTTCCTAATCCTGTTCAATCCAGCTTAATTATATCTGGGAATCAAAAAGCCAGGGCATTCAGCCTAGCCCAGGTTTTTGATGCAAGTGGAAGATTAGTTAAGGAATTCCACTTGACTTCAGGTATAGAGAAGTGGGAAATAGATGTGCAAAACTTCAATCCAGGTGTCTACTTACTTAGAGTTGGCGATATGATGGGACGATTTGTTAAGAAGGGCTATTAGAGGTAGCTGATCAAGTCGTTCCAAACGATTCAGACGAGAAAAGGGAGGTGCATGCCTTCAAGGGCTGTAGAAAAAGCAAAAATTAGGGGAATGGGGGTGAATGTCTGTCAGTAGAACACCGTTTTATCTGGGAGGTCTACTTACTATCCAGCCCTTTTCTAGGCATGCACCTGATCAAGTTGGGACTTGATGAATTACAGCGGATTTTATCTTCCCCCGCTGAGGAATTCCATCGCTACATTATGTTGCTGGGGCAGGAATCCATAGATGTCAGTCTCGGGATGGAAGGTGAACCAGGCAAACCAATAGGTGGTGACGGTGGGGATTAGTCTTCCATTGGAATCGCTGATTTCAACTGTACGTGTGAGCGCGTCGTAACGAATTTGAAGTTGGACACCATTCAATTGGTCTTTGATCGGTTTGTGGCTGGCACTAGTGAGTAAGGCCATGGGATAAGCGCGATACTCTCTACCAATCCGTACACCGACCACTTTTTCCTTCAGTTTAAGTTTTTTGTCTCTGTACTCTACCGGGAACATGGTTTTGCTGGTATTATCCGCATAGAGACTGTATGGATCCATCTCATAATTGCGATGGAATCCGGTATTAGGGGATAGTACACGTGTGTTGGGGTGGCGTTTTTTCCAAGCGCCCCAAGTAGTGGTTTGTGCAGGAATTTGCAATAGCTTCTTGCCCGAAGCTTCTCCCGTTACTGCTTTACCTAGCAGTTGGGACCAGAGCGACTCGGTTTCCCAATCGTAAAAGAGTAGGTTGTTGTTATAGAGCAGGCCGGAAACCCCAAAGGTTTGAGGTTTTCCATTTAACATCGCTGAAAACGCCATCGCATTGGCGCAAAGCGGACTGTAGGTGATCACTACATGCTCATTACCAAAGCGATCATTAACGATCTCATGGTAGTTCATAATCTTCACTGGATAAGCCTTGGCGACTCCATCTACATAGACGCCGATGACCTTTTCTTGATCATGAAGAAAATTAGTGCGATCAATAGGTAGAAAACTTGGGTTTTCAAGAGAAGGGATACCCTCCTTTCCGGGGCCAGCTTGAAAGACTGCTGTTAATGGAATTTCTACATTGCTGAGTTCAAAACCATTGTAAGAACAATAGGTCTCGATTTGACTTTGCTGTTGGGAAATGACTTGAAATGGGAGCGCGAGCAGAATAAATACAAAAAGCGTAAACTGTCTAATAGTGCTCATAGAAATGACTTTTAAAAGGTGTAGTTAAATTTGTTTCAATTTGCTTTACACCTTTGCCAAAAGCGTGCCAATCTATGAGTTAATTATTTAATATATACTGAATTTTGTGGTAAGTTATTGAAATACAGCGGAAAAGAAATGTGATTTTTTGTTTATAGTTGTTCGTGATTTTGAAATATAGTTGTTCGTAGTTTCAAAACTACGAACAACTATAAGCAAAACTATACATAGTCATCCAACTTCATTTCTAAATCTTTTTCTAGGATATGAAGATCGGATAGTTTAAACATAGCTATCGAAACACCTACTGCAGCGATCAAAGTACCTGCCACGGAGCCCACACCAGGAATGAGCATCGCTACATAGAGAAAGATTCCAGCAGCCAAAGCTACGCCAATATAACCTTTGGAGTATTGTAAGCTTTCTTTGATACTCATTTCAAATTGCTCGTGGTAATTATCCAGGATCGCAAATCCAAGGAAGAAACACTGTACGGCAAAGATTAGAGTAGGTTCGAGCACACCAATAGGGTCAAATAGACCGAAGGCGAAGGCGATGATATTGGTAGCGATATTCTCAAGTATCCAGGAAAGGAAAGCAATCTTAATCATTCGAATTTGGGCAGCAACAAAGTCCTTGAAGCTAGATTGACTCGGTTGTCCCGATAGAATTTCTACCGTCCTTCTGGCAAAGTGGAAAATTACAATTTCCAGTAGTACAAGAACAATATATTTGCTACTACTGGAGAATAGGAGATCATACCCCTCGTGCATCACATCCATCGCCAGAACTCCCATACTGTTAATGGCTTCCAGTGGGTCGTCCACATTGGCTCTACCCATCCATCCCATTACTACAGTGAAAAACTTGAAGCCCAGGATCCCACCGACGATCAATAGGCCGCGCATGACCCAGCCGTATTCCAAAAGGCCTTTCCATACTTTATTTTCCCGAATAAAAGGAACTGACTTCACTAGTGACTGTGTGGTAGTTCGAAATTGGTCAACGTACTCAGAGATAGATCTAAATTGCATAACAACGAGTGTTCTGTATACTAAGGTTTAAGTAGATGTATAGGGAGAGTTAATTGCACCCTCCAAAAATCGGAAATTGCTACCAATAATCCAATTATTTGGACCACCCTACCGATTTCTTAGACTATCGGATCCTGGAAAAGGTTACAGGTACTAGGCTGACTTTTAGAAGGCCTGCTACAAGTTCCTATAGTAAAATTTAAATAATTTGATTCAGCCCTCTATTTTAGCGGGAAAAAGCGATGGATCAGGTTAATACTTATTTAGACAAAGGAGTCGAAATGGTTATGGATTATGCGCCCAAGGTAGCACTAGCCATTTTGATGTTGATTATAGGACTCAAGATCATCAACCGTATTTCTAAGCTCGCCGTGAAAGCAATGGAAAAAGCGGGCTTGAACAAGAATATTCTCCCTTTTATTAGTTCGATGGTAGGTGTGTCGCTGAAACTATTATTGATATTCAGCGTCGCAGAGGTTGTTGGTGTGGATACTACTTCTTTCATCGCTGTTTTAGCTGCGGCAGGCTTTGCCGTAGGTTTGGCATTACAGGGCAGTCTCAGTAATTTCGCTGCGGGGATTTTAATCTTGATCTTTAAGCCTTACAAGATAGGGGACTGGATTGACGTTCAGGATAAGTTTGGTAAAGTGGAAGAAGTCCAGATCTTCAATACGATCATCGTGACGCCAGGACAAAAGACCCTGATCATTCCCAATGGGCAAGTGGTGGAAAGCGTGGTGACTAACTTTTCAAAGAAAGGATATACCCGCTTGGAATTGAATGTAACGATGCCCTATGCGGAGAGCTTTCCCAAAGTAAAAGAGATCATTCGTGAAGAGTTGAGGCAAGCACCGCTAGTGATCCAAGATATGGAGCCAGAAATTGGGATTGAAACCTACGATAGCCACAATATTGTCTTAGCGGTACGTCCATTTGTTCGTCCAGATGACTTCTGGGAAGTTACCTTTGATGTACACGAAAGAATTAAAGCTGCTTTCAATCGTAATGGCATCCAAGTAGCTTATTCAGAAGGTGTAGAAATGGGTAAAATTGGGGCTTAATGTCTTATTGGGAAACCTGCTCGCCATCAAATTGTCTCAACACCAATGGAACATAGCTTCTTCTTCGTGGGATTAGCCTTTATTGCGATGCATGAAATGGATGCCATTCGCTGCAAAGAATGGAGGATCTTTCCCGGACTTTCACTGCTCAATGACCGTTGGGGAATGATCGTTTTTCAAATGGCCCATATTCCCTTATTCATTTGGGTCTTTGGAGCGATTCATAGCCAGAATGAGCATTTTATTCGGAACTTTGATCTCTTTTTGGTCGTGCATTTGATACTTCATATCCTATTCCTTTGGCATAAGAAGAATGAGTTTAAAGATTGGATATCTTGGTCCATCATCATCGGAGCAGCTTTGTTTGGTCTATTGGACTATCTAACTGCCTTCTGATGGTTTTCCTCTCTTTTTTACACAAACCATTTTCCCACATCATACAATTATGAAATACCTGACCATTTTTAGTCTTTGCCTTGTCTATGCCAGTTCTCTTTTTGCCCAACAAGCTTTCCTTGATGAGTTTCAACAGAAGTGGAAGAATGCAGAAGCCTTTACTTTGGAAGCTATCGAATTGATGCCTGCAGAAGACTTTAATTATAAGCCAACCGAGGACCAACAGTCTTTTCAAGATCAGATTATCCACTCCTGTGAAAACATGATCTGGCTGAGTACCAGTTATCTTGGTGGTGGTACAGCTGGAATCAATATCAGACAAGAGCATTTTACTAAAGCTGAGATTATCAAACTGGTGAAAACCTGCTTCCAAAGAGCTGGAGAAGCGGTGGCCAATCTAAAGCCCGAAGATCTAGAGGAAAAGGTTTCCTTCTTCGCTGGGCCGATGTCTAAGCGCCAGATCCTGATATTGATGAATGATCATTCTACGCATCATCGAGCTGAAATGTTAGTTTATTTGAGACTAAAAGGCTTGAAGCCACCTAAGTATAGGGGATGGTAAGTTTTGTTAGCAGTCGATATCGTTGAATAAAAAGGCAATTGAAGGGAAAGATTCCTCCAGATGTAACCAACGAACAAGGATTTGAAACTTGAAGACAAACCCGACTTACTTCCTTATCCTACCTTTACATTGGTTTTGAACATCCGCTTTCCTATCTTTATTAGATTGACTAAGATTTAATTCAATCGCCATGGTAAACTTCAACAAGATGTTTTTCAGGCTGTCCGTCCTGTTGGGCGTTTGCTTGATAAGTTCTGCGCTATATTATCCTTTTGTCGAGTCACCTACGGTGGCTGGTGTTACTCCATATACAATGGATAACCCGCCGATGTGTGCCCCTAGTTTCAGTTTTGATTTTGCTGAGGTAGATAAGGAATTGCCACTGGCTCCGGTCCTCAATTATAATTGGGATCATAATTTTCCTGTGACAACCGATTCGAAAGAAGCGCAGCAGTTCTTCAACCAAGGCCTTTTCTTCACCTTTGCTTTCAATCACGCCGAGGCAGAAAGAGCGTTCCGAGAAGCTGCTCGACTTGACCCGGATTGTGCTATGGCGCATTGGGGTATAGCCTTATCCTTGGGACCTAATATTAATCGGCCAATGCAGAAAAGTGTAATGGCGGATGCCTATGCTGAAAGTCAGGAGGCCATGCGTTTGCGAAGCAATTGTACGCCTAAGGAGAAAGCTATGATCGAGGCGCTGGCCTTGCGTTATGCCGAAAATCCGCCGAATAATCGCCAAGGCTTAGATCAAGCCTACGCTGATGCGATGCGTCTAGTGGCCCATCGATACCGAGAAGATGTGGATATCTTAACACTATTCGCAGAGTCCTTAATGGATACAACCCCTTGGAATTATTGGAATAAAGATGGTACGCCCAAGTACGTGACCAAGGAAATTCACCGAACCTTAGAGTATGCCATTGCTACATCTCCTGATCATCCTGGTGCCAACCATTACTATATTCATGCCATGGAGGAGTTCGAGCCAGAAAAGGCAGAGCCTAGTGCAGATCACTTAACGAAGAGCAAATTTGTTAGTGGACATTTGGTACATATGCCCTCCCATATCTATGTTCGCTTGGGACGATACGAAGATTCTAATACGGCTAATGTGGGTGGAATTGCTTTGGATGAAGAATATATCGAACAGTGTCAAGCACAAGGCTACTATCCAGCTTTGTACTATCCGCACAATGTGCATTTCCTCTGGTTCGGAGCTAGTATGAGTGGACAGAAAGCATTGGCTACTGAAGCGGCTAGCAAGACAGCGGTAAAAGGAGCTGGGCAACGCTTTCAAGTGATTCCGATGTACTCTATGTTGCGCTTTGGGGAGTGGGACAAAATTCTTGCTGAGCAAGCTCCTGGCGATAATCACCCATTTAGCAGAGTGCTCTGGCAGTACGCTCAAGGGATGGCTTATGCCCATACTGATAAAATGACGGAAGCAAAGCTAGCCTTGAAGCAGCTTCGTAAGCTTTTAAAATCTCGAGCCCTGAATAAGCTGCCGCAAGGCTTTATGCCCTTCCTAGACCTTTCTAAAATATGCGAATTGAGCTTGGCTTCTGAATTGGCCGGTTTGGAAAATAAAGCGGATGAAAAGGTAAGTTTACTGGTAGAGGCTGTGCGTATCCAGGATGGATTCCGCTATGCTGAGCCGCCCCTCTTTTATGTAGAAATGCGTCAAGCTCTTGGAGCCGCCTTGCTGGAAGCTAATCGGCCTGCCGAAGCTGAAAAGGTATACCGAACAGAATTGGCACGCTTCCCGAATAATGGCTGGTCGCTGTATGGCCTCAAAGAGAGTCTTACTGCTCAGGGTAAAAGCCAAGAGGCCGCCAAGACCCAGCAAGAATTTGAAAAAGCTTGGGCAAAGGCTGATATAGAAATTACTGGTTCGATACTATAGAACAAAGAATACGGATAACCCCAATAATCATGCACTTCAGTTGCCAGTTAATCGAAAACTGGTGACTGAGGTGAACTTCCCTTCCTTGCATTAAAAATCCAAAAGCGCTCAAGTTGTACCTTTCAAAAAATGAAGAATTGGGTAGTTCCGATATGATCTCGGTCTAGGTTGAACATCTGTCTCTGTTTGCAATTCGGCTGTGTAATCCTTCCTGCCGCTAAGCATTGTGCATTGGTCTTAGCCTGGGATATTCATGTCCTGTTTGCACATACTCTAATAAATTATTCACCATAAACTGTCAATAATCATGAAAGTACTTATTCAACTAAGTTTCGCAGCCACACTGTTTTTGGTCAGTAGCAGTATATCAGCCCAAAGCAGTGACTATGAAAAAACAAAAGCTGAGATTATTCAAGCGTTGGGCGTTATGCCCGAATTTGTAAGAGAGGTTCCCAAACAATTACTCCCCATGGCTTGGCAACACTTCACTTCTTCGAACAATCCCGAAAACAAGATTCCAGCGAAATACATGGAATTAATTAAGCTAGCCGTATCCGCCCAAATTCCCTGCCAGTATTGTGTACACGCCCATAAAGTAAATGCTGAGTTAGCTGGAGCCAGTGAGGAAGAGATGAAGGAAGCCGTAATGCATGGGGCTTGGGTAAGACACTGGAGTACCTTAGCGCAAAGTACGACCCTCGATTTAAATACTTTTAAAAAGGAATATAAGGGAATTGTGGAGTACATGACTGAGCAAGCTAAAAAATAGTCTCCACAGCAAGCGTCATTCTGTTTGAAAGGACTTGTACCGTCAAGTCAGCGGGGATAGAGCTTCGTATTATCACTTTCTAGTGGGATGACGCTTTCTTCTTAGCTAATCATCAAGAATTCTAAGTGAAAACAAAATATGCTCATTTATTGAAGAAAGATTTCAAAATGGAAATTGTCAATTTTTGGGCGGTGCCTTAGGATAGGACAACAAAGAAACTTTGTTGGCTGAAGATCTTATACAGGTAAATATCTACACAATTATAACACAACTAGCTTATGAAATATATCCAAGTAACATGCTTATTAATGGGGCTTATGCTCGCTAGCTCCTGCGAATCTCCATCATCAAATACACCGGGAGTGGCGGAGAGCAAAGACCCTTTGGAAGGTACGTGGGAGTTTGTATCCAGCAAAGTGGTCTTACCAGATACTACGATTCTTTATGATATCGAAACCGCTCAACAGGGAGTATTCATGATGAAAGATGGGCTTTTCGCATTTGTAAGCGCCAATGCAGAGAAAACAGATCTGACCTATGCGGGATACGGAAGTTATACTGTCGAAGGGAATACGTTTACGGAAAAAATAGACTTTCATTCAGCTACGACCCTGATTGGGAAATCGACGAAGTGGGAGTATGAAATTGAAGGGGAAAAGCTGATAAAGCGTGGTTCACTTCCTGTATGGGCTGANATCAAGCCCTTTGCTGGAGATGAGAAGGAAGTTCAGTTTGAAGAAGTACGAAAACGAATAAAAGGTTGAGCCAATCATTCTTCTTCACGTTTGGATAGCATTACCGGCGGTTGTAAGTAAACGAGGCTTACAACCGCCAACCAGCACAAAACAACAAAGTAAGGACATAAACCTTCTTGTATTATTGTCTATCTTGTCTTTGTCGACTGACGAACTCTGTAGACAATACTCGAATGACTTACAACTTAAAACGCCTAGGCATTTACTTGCTGCTGCCTATTCAAACGCTTTTTGCCCAAACTCCAGGTGATGTTCTGCTTGTTGATTCATCACAAATCTATACCGATCTAAATGATTATGCTTTGTTTTGTCCTACTGCAACAAAGCAGCTAGAGGAAGGGACTTCTTCCAAGGTGTCGATACATCTTGCTTTGAAAACTACCAACTGCCCGATATACTATTGGCAGATCATTATACTAGTAAACTAAGTTTTAGATCTACCAGCAAAAATCCGCTTGATATAGTTGTTAGCTATGGAGCTAGCGATCTTTTTGTAGAAGGAGCCTTGGTCTGTGATGGAGAAGTGCTAGCCGTCAAGAAGGCTGGGCTGTTTTTTGATCGATCTGAAAGAGATATGAAGGAAGGTAGCTTGACTACTTTATCCATTAAGCTAGAGCCTGGAAAAACCTACCACTTGTATGCACATATAAAAAAGCACTTTTCTCATTTCCGGGCGGATTTAAATGTAGACCTAAGGCTTTTCCCTATTGAGTTTTGGCATCAACGAGAAGAAAGGAAAAAACTCTTTCAAGGCCTGTATCTAGGCTTAATGGGCATGTTGGCCATTTTTGTGTTGTTCTTCTTCTTCAATCACCCAAAACCCGATTACTTTTTCTATCTGTGCTATATCACGACCTCGATTCTTGGGTTTGTAATCCTAGAAAATATTGGTGGGAATCTGTTCTTTCCTGAAAATAGGTTTATGCGGGAGCAGATTGCATGGATGCCATTATTGGGACTGTGTAGTTTCTATATTCTCTTTATCCGGTACTACATAAATACCCCTCGATTTGCGCCGATTTGGGATCGCATAGCTAGTTTTGTGATAGGTATAGGTTTTGTGCTTGCCATCGTGATTTTCCTATTCCCAATGGATAAATATCCTTCTATTTCCCTGTTCTTTGGTTCGATCACGGTCTTGATTACACTTTATGCTGCCAGCGGCGGCATTGTTTTCTTTATTAGCGCTCCTTCAAGGTTAAGGTTGTATTTAATGTTAGGTACAAGTTTGTTGTTTCTAGGCTATGTATTCCAAGGCGCAAATCTACAATTTGGCTGGATTCGCTTCGAAGTGATGTTCATCCCATTCTTGGTTATGTTGCTTGAATCCCTATTGTTTGCCATGGGCTTAGCTCATAAAATGCGCCTAAGAGAGGACCAGAAGAAGTCAGCAGAGAATCAAAGATTATTAGCGCAACAGGAAAAAGAGAATTTGGCAGAACTAAATCGGTTGAAATCCCGGTTTTTCGCTAATATATCGCACGAATTTAGAACTCCACTCAGTCTAATTCTTGGTCCTCTGAATGAGTTCAAACAGAAACAGGTATGGCCAGAAATACGCGAGATGGGAATGATGCAAAGGAATGCGGAAAGATTGCTTCAACTTATCGATCAGATGCTTGATTTATCCAAAGAAGAAGCCGCGCAAACGAAGCTCTCCCTCCAATCTCTTGATTTTGTTGATTTTCTTAAAAGACACTTGGAAATCTTTCAGTCAAGCGCAGCGAGCAAAAACATCAATTATACAAGCAACTTACCCAAAAACCCCATTTGGCTGGATTTTGACCCGGACAAACTAGCCAAGATAGTTACCAACCTATTGTCTAATGCCTTTAAATTTACTCCTTCTGATGGTCAAGTGGCAGTTTCTCTGGAATCCAAGATAAAAGGAGAGAAGGGAATAAGCTTCTTGGTATTGATCGTAAAAGACAGTGGGATTGGAATTCCACTGGAAGAGCAGGAACAGATCTTTGAACGCTTTTACCAAGTGCAAGGGGCAGCGAATGCTTCCCAAGCTGGTACAGGGATTGGCCTGTCCTTAGCCCAAGACTTTGCCCAACTACATGGAGGGTATATTGAGGTGCAAAGCCGTGAAGGGGAAGGAGCGGCTTTTCTACTACATCTGCCGATCAAGACTCCTCTGATCGCAATTGAAGAGAAAGAGCACATGATACTTGTAAGTCCGCATGTTTCCAAAGCCGATCTACCTATGGAGACTACTGATCGGACTGAATTAGCTGATCTTCCCTTAATTCTTTTAGTAGAAGATAATCGGGATATGCAGCAATTCATTAATCGTCGTTTAGAAGGGCAATATCGGCTGATAACGGCATTTGATGGTAAGGAAGGTTTGAGCAAAGCTATTGAACAGGTCCCTGATCTAATTATTTCGGATATCATGATGCCAGAAATGGATGGACTGGGTTTGAGTAAAGCGCTAGCAGAAAATGCCCTTACCAGTCATATCCCGTTAATTCTACTGACTGCCAGAGTCGGACAGGCTGAAAAAATCAAAGGGTTAGAAACTGGCGCCGTAGAATATCTAGCGAAACCCTTTGACCCGAAAGAGCTCCTGATCAGGATTCATAACTTAACCCAGAAGACTATTGCTATGCGGGAACGCTTTAGTAAGCAGGTCGTTCAATTGGAGCCGGAAGATGTACGAGTTAGCTCCGTAGACGAGAGGTTTCTGAAGCAACTTACCTCTTTTCTTGATGAACAACTTGATAACCCCAATTTAACCGTTGTGCAAATTGCTTCAGCCTTAGCGCTTAGCCGTGTGCAAGTACATCGTAAAATGAAGGCGCTAACAGGCTTGGCGATCAGCGATTTCTTGCGAATCTATCGGCTTAAACGAGCCAAACAATTGATCATTAAAGCTTACGGTAATATGTCTGAAATTGCTTATAAAACTGGCTTTTCCTCACCCGCTCAATTCTCAAAGAACTTTAAAAAAACTTTTGGAATTTCTCCTACGCAGTTTGCCAAAAAACAGATTAACAGGAACAACTAAGAACAAGCATTGCTGTTAGCTAAAGTCTCCGCTCAACGGTTGAAGAGTGGTTTTAGGGCCAGGCATGAAAAAGTACTGGAGACTAGCCTTATTTTTGGCCATAGAAGCCTGGTATATTGCTTTTGAAACAAAAAGATATCAATGGTTCAATAAAAAAAACGGAGAATACCCGATCCGATCCAACTAATTCCTCCCTCATACAGTATTAATGATTAGGATGTCGCTTTTGCGATAAAAGCGCTTACTTTAGACAGTAAGACGCATGGTTTCCAAAATGTGATTTGTGGATCACTAATATTCCCTGTAAGTTTGCCCAACTGAGTCATTAGTTATGGATGAAAAATTTATAGAAGAGCTGTACAATGCTCATGTCGATACACCATCCATCCCTTCGCCTGTACTGGTTCGGGATTGGGTCAATGGAGTCCTGAAAATTCTGTTTCCCGAGTTGGCGGATCAAAAGTTCTCTAACTACCGAACCTTTCGACAGCATTTCGAGCAATTGAGATTGGAATTGTATACTATTCTGGATACGATCGAGCATCGATTGGACTATTCCGCCGAGATCGTGGAAAAGCATTTTCTACAACGACTTCCATCTCTCCGCCGAGCCCTCCTAATTGATGCCGATGCCATCACTTCTGGAGATCCAGCTGCCGAAGATCGAACGGAGGTGATTCGGACCTACCCTGGCTTCTTTGCGATTGCCATTTACCGATTAGCACATGAGTTTCATAAGATGAATGTACCCTTAATTCCCAGGATATTGACGGAATACTCGCATAGCCAGACGGGAATTGACATTCATCCAGGGGCTAAAATAGGATTAGGATTCTGCATTGATCATGGTACGGGTATGGTAATTGGGGGCACTTCCCTGATCGGCAATAATGTAAAGATATACCAAGGGGTGACTTTAGGAGCACTTAGTGTCAAGAAGGAGTTAGCGAAAACCAAACGCCATCCGACTATCGAAGACAACGTCGTGATTTACGCCGGAGCCACGATATTGGGAGGAGATACGATTATCGGGCATGATAGTGTTATTGGTGGTAATGTCTGGATTACCAAGAGTGTTGTCCCCTTCTCTCGCGTGTATTATAATGGTCATATCAACCAAAAATCTGATAATCCAGCTTTGAAGGTAGAACCCAATACGGCTGCGGAGTAATGCATTATTTTCGATTTTGAGTTGCTTGATCGGCACTCTACCGTTATTTCTAACCAAATTTTCACCACCACAAATAGAATTAGGCCAAGCGGTATGGATAGACGGATATCCAAGGCTCGGCATTCTTTAATACTTAAGGACGAGATATACGATTATTTATGGGAACCATTCTTGATTTAGTAGGAAATACGCCATTGACGGAAATAACGAAGGTGATTCAAAAGCCGGGGATTAAGGTATTCGGTAAGTTGGAGGGGCAAAACCCTGGGGGCAGTGTGAAGGATCGAGCTGCTTATGGAATGATAAAGGGAGCATTGGATCGTGGTGATTTACAGCCAGGGATGCGCCTGGTAGAGGCCACCAGTGGTAATACCGGGATTGCTTTGGCCATGATTGCACAGCTTTTTGGGATCAAGATTACTTTAATTATGCCGGAAGGATCGACGGCAGAGCGGATCCAGACGATGAAGGCTTACGGGGCTGAGGTTATTCTCACGCCAGCCGAGAAAACCATAGAATATTCCCGAGAATATGCTGATTCTCTTGTGCAACAAGGAGGATACTTCATGCTGAATCAGTTTGCCAATGATGATAACTGGGGCATGCATTATCAGACTACTGGTCCTGAGATTTGGAAAGATACTGGAGGCAAAATTACTCACTTTGTTTCTTCCATGGGTACAACCGGGACCATCATGGGCGTTTCCAGATACTTAAAAGAACAAAATCCTGATATTCAGATAATCGGGGTGCAACCGACCGATGGCTCCAGAATCCCTGGGATTCGTCGCTGGTCACCCGCTTTCCTACCTAAGATTTTCGAACCGAACCGAGTAGACTCTACCATTGACGTCTCACAGAAGGAAGCTAAAATAATGATGCAGCGTCTGGCTACGGAAGAAGCTATTTTTGCCGGGATGAGTAGTGGAGGAGCAGTTACAGCGGCTTCCAAACTCGTGGAGACTCTTGACGAGGGACTCATCGTTTGCATCATTTGTGACCGTGGAGATCGCTATCTTTCCTCTGGTATATTCGAGCACTAGACTGAGCAGCGATTTCGTAATCAAGCCTTGGCTAAAGACCTACTTAGCCACTTTCCTATTATTGGTAAGTAGAAAGCGTACTCTACTTGCCTGCATAGTATTGTTCATGAAAGGTCCGATAGAAATATCGACCTGTTAAGAAATACATGAAGAGGGTGAAGCAGGCTCCAAGTAAAATGCCATTTTCCCATAAATGACTGGCCCCATACTGGTACAAAAATAAGCTTGCCGCCACTAGTACATTAAATGCTGCATACAATAGATTGGCACGAGGGGTATAGCCAAAAAGACTCAACATCCGTCCTTTGTAGATACCGAGTACAAAATGAGGCATAGCATTCATCAGCGTTAATCCAATGATAAAATCAATGATCGTCATACGTTGTGATTTGTTTAGGACAAAGGTAAGGGGGGAAGCCGGTGAGCGCTTCACACATTCGGGAGCATGATTCATACATTAGGAAGTGATTTCCAGTCGGTTTTACGACTTCGAAATACTCTTGGGAGCGGTACCGAATTTCTTCTTAAAGGCGGTGTGGAAGTGTTGGGGAGAGGAGTAGCCTAGTTGGTAAGCGATCTCGCTGGCGGTCAGTTCTCCTGCTTGCAGCAATAGGTAAGCTTTTTCCAGTCGCAGTTGTGTCAAATAACCATAAACGGTTTGCTGGAAAAGTTGTTTGAACCCTTTTTTTAATTTGTATTCGTTCAGAGATACGGCTTTGGCCACCTCCGCTAGGCTAGGAGGTTGATGGAGTCGATTTTCTACAAAACGCTTGGCTTCCTGGAGTTTTTCTTGATCCATCGCGCTGAGCGAGCTACTGTTCGGCTTCTCCTGGTCGGCATAGATCGATTCAGCTTGGAGTACCAATAGCTCAATACTCTTTGAGAGTAAGAAAAGCCTTTTCATTCCTCCTGTAAACTGGCAGTGGGTGATTTGTTGAATCAGCTGCCAAATGGCTAAAGGCATAGCTGCCCATTGGGGCGAAAACACGCGCCCTTCTCCCCGTAAAATATCGTCTGCAAAGCGTTGTAAAGATGGGTTTCCGTGCTCGGCTAGATAAAGGAAAACATCTTTTCGAAAACGGATTTCAAAGACCTCTGCTTTCGTATCCTGGTTGGTCATGGCTACGTTTATACCACGAGAATACATGATGTTGTGCTGGCGTGCCGCGATATCAAAGCTTTGTCCTACCTCTTTATAATCCAATAAATAGCGACCGCGCAAATTGAAATGTAGATTAATATCGTCTGACTGATCACTAAAGGGCATAACGGACTTCGTTTTAAAGCGAGTAATGCCGTGGATCAGTTTGATACCATCTAGATCCCAATTCCAATAGTCAATATGGCCAAAAGGCAGGGCTAAGGTTTCTTGTACCTCTTTGAATTGATTGCCGATTTGGTCAAAAAGAATAGCGGACATACATCACTGTTTTTGTTCACCCTTGTCCGCAGGTTTGGGCTCATACTTCCGCCGAAATCTCAACTTCTGATGGTAAGGGAAAACCCCCACCAATTCTCCTCTTTTCAAACGTTCTTGGGTTTTAATCCAGAAAGTGGGAGTGAAAAGATCGCCATGTAGCCGCAGGAAGATCTCCCGTATTTCACGCCTCCCAATCAAGAACCTAGGGAATTCTTCCGGGAATACATCCATCGGCCCAACCGAGTACCAAGGATCAGCGCTCATCTCGTCTTCAAAATCCCGCGGCTCCGGAATCACCCGAAATTTATAATCCGTTAGGAAACCAATTTCATCATAATCATAAAAGACCACCCGTTTCAAGCGAGTCACGCCAAAGTTCTTGAGCAACATATCTCCTGGGAAGATGTTAACGGCCGCCATTTCCTTGATGGCCTTACCATATTCGTTGATGGCTACCTCCGCTTCTTCTATGCTGGCGTCTTCGAGATATAAATTGAGTGGCACCATTTTTTTTTCAATGTACAGATGCTTCAGTTCAATGGTGTCTCCTTCGATTTTGACCTTGGAAGGAGCCAATTCGACCAACTCTTCAATCAGCTCTTTCGAGAAACGACGCTTTTCAAAGACGAAATTCTCAAACATATGACTATCCGCCATTCGACCTACCCGATCATGTAAGGAAACTAATTCATATTTGCTTTTCACTTCTTGTTCGGTCACACTCTTCGGCGCGGGAAACTTGTCTTTGATCACCTTGAAAACCATCGGGTAAGAAGGCAGTGTGAATACCACCATGACTAAACCTTTGATACCTGGAGCCAAGACAAATTTATCGATGGATTGATGCATGTGACGGAGGAAATCGCGATATAGCACCGTCTTACCATGCTTTTCAAATCCTATGGAATTGTATAGCTCTCCCATGCTTTTGGTCGGCAGAATGGTGCGCAAAAAGTCTACGGATTCACTAGCAATATCGGTGTCAACCAAAAAATAGGTCCGATTGTAGCTGAATACCGAGCTGATCTCATTGCTTTCCGTCAATAAGGCATCGGCAAAAATGCCCTGCTCCCGGTGCAGTAGCGGGATGACAAAAGGTTTTGTTCTAGCCTCAACGATTAGCTTACCTACTAGATAGGCTCCCTTATTTCGGAAAAAAATGGACTTGAGCATTTCAATGCGCCCATTTCCTCGATAGTCTAGTTCCTGGAGTTTCTCTTCCAGGGTATGACAGACATATTCAATGTCCCTATCTAAATCTTCAAATGGGGCATTAAATCGGAAAAAGGCGAATAATTGTCGGATCACAAAGTTAAAGGGGCGCGTGAGGTAAAGGGTGTGATAGATAGGTTGGGTTGACTTAAACTCTCGATAAGTAGCGGTGGCATGAACGAACATGCTATCCTCATCCACACTCAGGCCTTTGTGACTGTGGCGAAATACAGAATTGAAGTAAGTTTCTGCGATATTTCTAGAGTTGAAGTTCGTGATCTCCTCCAGAAACATGATCTTGATATCTCGCCAAGTATCAGAATCCAGCGCCTGCCCACCTAGGAAGTTCAACACGCGTTCGGTGGTAGCGCCCACGTTTTCTCGATACAAGGAAACCCTTTCTCTAGAATCTTCCTGCATGCCGTGCCAATCCCGTTGCTCAAAACGAATCTTGGCTCGCTTGGTAATTCTCTTGTACTGATAATGATACTTCAGGTAATCGCCTAGAATAATGTGCGCCGTGTCATACGGGATGAGATCTTCAAACATCATCAAAATGTATTCTCTTTTTCTTTAAACCAGTTAATTAATAGGGTGGCCTGTGCTTCCGATAGTTTGGCTTCGCCATGGACCCATAAATAGGAAGCTAAAGGCATTTTATTTCTTTCTACTTCTTCCCCGCACTCCTCTAGTTTATGCTGCTGTTGCTTTTGCGTATACTTACCCCATTCCGAGAAATTTAGGTGCTTCCGTCCTTCTTCAATATGATGACCAATCCACCAGCTAATCGGGGCAATACTAGTATACCACGGGTACTTTGTTTTGTAGGAATGACAATCGTAGCAACTTCTTTTCAGTACTGTTGCTACCTCATCCGGCGGAGCTAAGCGTTCTATAAAATCATTTTCTGGATCGCTTGGGGGTTGTGTCTTATCAATTTGAAAAAACTGCATGATCAGAAGCCCGATCACTAGCCCTAGCAATACTCTTTTGATGGTAGTTGACATGGGTATAGAATAGGTTTTCAGGTAAAAAGAGCTTTCCGGATGTGGAAAAGTACTAATTCATTGTGGTAAGGCGCAAGTTATCTTCTAGAAAGTTTGTACACAGGAGCTAATGGTTAATGAGAGCTAGAGAAATCCCAACCAATGGTTAATCCTGTCAACAAAAAGCCACGGTCTGCGGTTTTTTTACCAAATTGCGGCAAAGAAGTTGTGTAGCGTTTTCTCATAGGATAACAAAAGCCTGTTTTTAACAGGAGCAGGAAACCTTAGACCACTTCAAAATTTAATCCATTTGGCAGTGAAATATTCTAAAGTAATTCTCCTTAGTGCCCTCCTCTTATTGGTACTTTCCGTCTGGCTAGGTTTTGACATGGCACGCTTAAGCCAACAAGAATCATTGTGGGGGCATCGCCCCTTGTTCTTTTTGCTTGGTATTTGGGGGGCTGTGGTACTATTCTGGATGCTGGGTCGTATCGCTCGAAAAATGCCCGTTTCGTGGCGCCGCTTAGGCATGGCGAGTCTTAGTGCGCTATTACTTTCCTTGGGTTTTCCTGGATTTTTACCCTTCCCATTTTTGCTGTTTATCGGATTTGTTCCCTTGCTGCTACTGGAGAAAGAAATTGCAGATGAACCAAAAGCCAGATGGTCCTTATTTGGCTACAGTTACTTCACCTTTGTGCTGTGGAATATCATTACCACTTACTGGGTGGCCAATTCAGCTTTGCTAGCGGGGATGTTCGCTATTTTCGTAAATTCTCTTTTAATGGCCCTGCCACTATTGGCCTATCAAGCTACCAAGAAGGTGTTGCCGAGGTGGGGAGATTGGGCCTTTGCTGTATATTGGATCTCTTATGAACTCCTGCATTATCATTGGGATTTAGCCTGGCCCTGGTTAACGGTAGGCAACGGATTCGCAGCCGTTCCAAGCCTAGTACAGTGGTATGAATATACTGGTGTTTTTGGCGGTACTGCCTGGGTGTTGGCAATGAATCTATTGCTTTTGAAGGGTTGGGAATATTATCAGACTCATAATGCGGTAGCTAAGCCGATCCTGTATCGCTCCGTCGCTTTAGCCCTTTTGCCGATGGCCATATCTTTGGCGTTATTTTATACCTACCAAGAAGAAGAGGATGCCGTAGAGGTGGTTGTCATTCAGCCAAATTATGAACCGCACTACGAAAAATTTTCTGTGCCAGAGCGGGAGCAAGTGCAACAATTTATGCTCTTGACCAAAGATAAGCTCACCCCAGAAACAGACTATCTAGTCTTCCCTGAAACGAGTTTTGGTTTGGTGGAAACGTCGGTGATGAATAGTTATCCCAGCATTGAGCGGATTAGGGCAGAGCTAGTCGATTACCCTGAACTTAAGATTGTCACGGGTCTCAATGCCTACTATAAGTTTCGTGAAGGAGAAGTCCCAACCGGGGCTGTTCGAGAATACCGACCAAATAATGGCGGGCAGGGATTCCAATATGAGACCTATAATCTAGCTGCACAGATAACGATAGGGGAGGATGAGGTACAGATGTATAAAAAGTCTAAGCTCGTACCGGGAGCTGAGATCTTTCCGTTTAAGAATTATCTTCCGTTCATGGAGCCACTGGTGAAGGAGTTGGGAGGAACGACAGCTGGTCTAGGAACGCAGAAAAAACGGAGTCCCTTGGTAAGTGAGACAGCACGCATAGCTCCGGTTATCTGCTATGAATCGGTTTTTGGAGATTATTTTACGGCTTATATTCGTCCCCAGGGCTTGCAGATCCCGGGAAGTAACGCGGTTTTCATTATGACCAACGATGGTTGGTGGGATAATACGCCTGGGCATCGCCAGCATTTGTACTATGCCTCCTTGCGCGCTATCGAAACGCGTCGCAGCATCGCCCGTTCTGCCAATACCGGGGTATCGGCCTTCATTGATCAAAGAGGAACTATCTCGCAGCCTACTAAATACGATGAAGCCATTGCGATTCGCGGAAATATAAATCTCAATAATAAGCTTACTTTCTACGTGAAATGGGGGGATATGATTGCCCGAATATCGCTCTTCTTGGCGGGGCTATTGATCATGAATACGGTGGCTAAGACTTGGATGAAGCGGGTAGGGAAGGAGTGAATTTTACACTTCGGAAATCTCGGAGACTTCCGAAGTGGGTTGGTCGATATTTTGGCCATTCGAAAGTTTAATGTTCTCCAAAAATGGGTGGTTCATATATCGTACATAAATGCCTACGGTTTATACACAAATCATGGGTCCTTAATTAAATCCTGAAGGGTACAAAAATCTTTGAAGCGTTTCAACCCT
>JABSSL010000039.1 GCA_013214355.1 Saprospiraceae bacterium
TTATCGGGTGGAGTACCCTAGTGTGTCTTGGTCTGTTTTGGGAGAAAGAGACATGAGAATGGCCTTTGTCCAACATCACATGTGAGACACTACTAGGATTCTGAATTAGTTCTGCTTTTAAACTTTCGGTAAAGGTATGGCGACTACGAAAAGGAAAAATTGTAAAAAACAATCAATCTAAGTGGTGTGAAACCGTTGTCCTATTTTAGTAGGTGACGAAAAAATCATTCCCTTCCTTTCTTACATTGGAGGCGAATTTCTTGGGAGAAAGCCCGGTGAACTTTTTAACCTCTTTGGTTAAGTGAGATTGATCAGAATAGTTGAGGAAATAGGCTAGATCGGTTAATCTTGCGCTGGTATCTAGGTGATGTAGAAACAATCTAAATCGATATTTCCGCTTGATGTCTTTAGGCGATTCACCTACCTTTTCAACACAGGATCTGAATAATGTTGATTCACTGATAAAGTGCTCCTTGCAGAAGTTTTTGATTTTATTCCCTTCTTCAGTGATGGAAGTACTAGCATAATCGAGGTAAGATTGTATCAGTTGGATCGGGCGTGGCTTGCGATTTTTAAGCAAAAATGCCTCCAGCAGTTGCGTGCGCTTTGCAGTAGACGGGTTGGCAAATAACTGCTCCTTGAAATGATTCCTGTCAACGCCAAATATCTCTGTAAATGGATCATCGACTGGAGAAACTTGATTCAATGGCTTCTGCGTGAACTGCGATAAGCCAGTAGTCGTAAAGAGGATACAAATTTGATCCAATGCTCCGGTGATGGAGACCTTGAAGGCTTGATTGTGCCAACCATAAAGTTTTGACTGTATAGCGGCCTGGCTATCGCTTTGGATGGAACAGCTATTGTCTATTTGGTTCCAGCTTACCTGATTGTTCTTGTAAAGCGCCAAGCAACAATTGTTGTTGGGATAGGTCGTATAGTTATGGATACTTTTAGCATCAGTAGATTTGATAAACAAGAAGTAATCAATAACTCTTCTGAGTTCCTTGTTTTCTGGTCTGGTGATTGTAAAGTTCATGCCTGCTGTTAAAGTGCTGGTCCTTGGGAGATGCTCAGTTGGCTAAGTTACGATCATCGATCATTAATAAGACAAACAGTACTGCTTTTTAGGTTGTATGAAGACCTTTCACGACAATGTTTTTAATCCAAGACTGGTCTATATCAGCAAATGTTATCAATGTTTAGGTCTGCTCTTCTCTGGGTCAGGCGACTTTACGGTTTTTGCTTCTTTAGCACAAGCAGACAAAAAACTCCTGTTCTCAATAAGCTATAGCGCCTTCCGAAAATATGGAGAATCATCCCATCTTACTTTTCGAAATTCTTTATGCGATTTCAGTTTATCGGGTAAGCTATCCGAAATCGCTTCACTCATTTTTTCCAATAATAACTTCTTATTGAATCTTTTGGAAACAACCAATCCAACTTCCCTTACAGGTATAGGAGGCTTAAATTGTTTGACAAACTTTTCTTCCTTTTGGTGAATAACAGATAATTCTGGGAGAATGGCAATCCCAGTACTTCCTCTAGTCAAATTTTTCAATGTTTCTATAGAAGTAATTTCAAAATTCACTTTTCGATGAATGGGGTTAGTTGACTTAATGTTACATATATTCAGTAATTGCGCATTGTAGCAGTACTCATTTTCTAAGAGCAGCAAATTAGATATATCCGATTTACTAATCTCATAATATGGGGCATCAATTTTTGAGTGGTCTGGATTTAAATAGGCAACAAAGGGTTCTGAAAAAACTGGAAACTCTTTGAGCTTTTTGTTAGCTGTTGGAGTGGACATCAATGCAATATCTATTTCTCCATTTTCTAAATTTTCCATCAATTCGATCGTAGAATACTCTTTAATGACATACTCTATTTTAGGCGTTTTCTTGATTAGATTTTCAATAACAAGGGGAATTAAATAAGGAGACAAAGTTGAAACTACGCCAAGTATTATCTTTCCTTGAAGTTTATTTTTTGTGTCAACAACAAATTCTTTGATACCTTCTATTTCTTGTAATACTATTTTAGCTCTTTTTATGATTTCTTTTCCTGAAGGCGTTGGTTTTAAAGGCACCTTGCTTCGGTCAAAAATTAAAACGCCCATTTCTTCTTCCATTTTTTTTACCTGAATCGTCAACGCAGGTTGAGACACTAAGCATACTTGCGCTGCCTTAGCAAAGTGCCTCTCCCTATCAAGGGCAAGGATATATCTAAGCTGTTGAAGGGTCATGATTATAAATTGTATTTATCAAAGATAAGTATTATTGATTTGATTTATGATCAAATGCTGCTCATTTTTGCATTGTAAATAATTCAATAATCTAAAAAATATCATGATGAAAAATGCAAATATTTCAGCAGCAGCAATGGCAAGTGCATCTGCAGCAAGTGCACAAATCGAAACCACTTTAGTTGGTAATTACGGTGTCGAAAAAGATACCAAAGAATTTCTTAAGGCAGTTCATGGAGACCCGAATGCTCCACAAATCTATGAGTTGCCTATTGAAGAAGCTCGCAATGTTCTCATTGGAGCGCAAACGGGAGATTATGAAAAATTAGAAGTTGACATCGAAGAAAAAGAAATCACACAAGATGGAATAACCGTTTCTATTCGGATTGTAAAGCCTAAAAATAGTAAGGAGGCTCTACCTGTCTTGATGTACTTTCACGGAGGTGGTTGGATTCTAGGAAATGATTTTACCCATGACCGTCTCGTCAGAGAATTAGCAGTCGGTGGAAATGTAGCAGTCGTTTTTGTTAATTACACACCAACGCCAGAAGCTGTTTATCCACAAGCCAATGAAGAAGCCTACGCAGCAACTAAATGGATTAAAGCCAATGGAAAATCCATAGGATTGAATACCAACAAATTAGGCTTAGCAGGAGATAGTGTTGGTGGGAATATGGCTATTGCCGTTACCTTAATGGCAAAAGAGCGAAAAGGACCTGAGATTGATTTTCAAGTGCTTTTCTATCCTGTAACTGATGATAATTATAACACTTCCTCATATCAGCAATATGCGAACGGACATTTCCTTTCTTTGAATGCAATGATTTGGTTTTGGGATGCCTATATTCCAGATAAAAGTGTTCGACGAGAGATTACAGCCACTCCTTTACATGCTACTTTAGAACAATTAAAAGGGCTTCCTGAGGCACTAGTGATAACCGCAGAGAATGATGTTTTAAGAGACGAAGGAGAGGCGTATGCTAAAAAGTTAAATGCCGCCGGTGTGAAAGTAACCGCTACGAGATATATCGGTACTATTCACGATTTTGTTATGTTGAATCCTATTACACATACTCCGGCAGCCAGAGCCGCAATCAAACAAGCATCAGAGGCTATCAGAACAAATTTGCATTAAGAAGATATTAAAAGAAGGGGGATTCTCCCCTTCTTAAATCATTTAAGATTGACCTAATTCGTATATTCAGGCTACTCTTTATAACAAAAGAAAATGTGATTGTAAAGGAGTTGTATTTCGGCGAATAGAACTCGATATTGGAAAACAGAAGTAGGGTAGCACGTCGTATACCCGAACCGTTCTCTCCAAGCAGAAAAAAATCAACTTCACCTTAAACCTTTATCCACTTTCATAGTCTAAATGAGAACAGAAAAACCTGCAACAAAAATTAACTGATGGTAAAATTTAAATGTGTCATCATCCTAATTGCGCTGTTCCAATCCACATTAGTCTTTGGACAAACTGATGTCCAAAGCAAGTCGACTTCTTCCAGTTCACTTGCAGAACAAAAGCAGTCCCTGTTGGAGGCTCACAGCAATCTAATCAGGAAAAACGATTCCTTTGTAACCGCGAATCGTGCAAAAATATTCAGTCAAGAATTAGAGGACTTTGACTCAACCATTGATTCTTTGGAACAAACCGTACAGAAGTTGGTCAAGAAGTACGAAAGAAATTTTAAAGAAATAGATTCGCACGTAATTGACAGCCTATCGAATGAAACAAAATTCAAACACAGACGATATCGCTTGCTGTATCCACAAAATTATCATCGCTTCTCTGGCTTTAAGAAAAAAGCAACTGTTTCCAGTGACTATTTTGAAAATGTGATGAAGGGAAGTTTTAGTAACCCATCCTTATTGCAGTATAAAGAATATCGAAAATGCGTGAATTTTTATCTTGATATCCTTTCTGCTGGAGAGTACAAGTTTTCACACCTTGAATATGTTCCAGTAAAGCGCTTGGACAATCGGTATGATGCCATAGTTGACTTGGATGCTGAACAGAGTATTAAAGATTTTTTTATCAAGGAGCATTTTACATCCAATATTTGGACCTATCGCGTTGAGGCTTTTGATTACGCCTTCGCGAAAGTTTTGGAAGATGTCAAAAATCAAGCGTATGTAAAGGAAATTAAGGATACCTACAAAATGGGTGAAGACAGAAGAAATGCTGCCAGCGAAATAAAAGTCTACAAAACTGTAAATGGTATCACCCTTAATGCTCATATTTTTTACCCAGAAAATCATGATAAAAAGAAAGCAAAACCTGCGCATTTGTTTTTTCATGGTGGCGGTTGGGCCATTGGACTTCCTGAATGGAGTTATGACGCTTGTAAAGGTGCCATAAACGAAGGGAGGGTCGCAATCGCCTTCGATTTTCGTCTGAGAAATATCTATGGTACAGATGTGAAAACCACGGTAAGTGATGCATTATCGGCCATTACATGGGTAAGAGAAAATGCAAAAGATTTAGGTATTGACCCCAATAAGGTTCTCGTTGATGGTTTTTCTTCAGGTGCTCATTTAGCGTTGGTTTCAAGCATGATAGAAAACCCTGAAGATTTCGGGGTAACTTCAAAATTTAGTTCAAAGCCAGACGCTTTAATTCTTGGTTCTTGCCCATATGACATCGCCGGCAGAGATGTTTATAACATCAAGTACGATACTAGAACCATCTCGCCACTTTATCTTATTAGTGAAAACCTCCCACCCATACTGGCATTCCATGCCGAAGACGATCGTATGGTCAAATTCTCTGAATTCAAAAAGTTCAGGAATGCCATTCAAAATACTAAAAATAGTTTCACTTCACGTTCATATGCTGGGGTAGGACATTTTTTTGAAGGAAGTCCTCAAAAGGATAGAGAAGAAAGAAGAAGACTCAAGGAAGAATTTTTGATAAAAAATGGCTTTAATATCGAGTAAAACCTAGAGATAGCAATGTGTATAGGTAATACTACCCAGGATGCACCATCGTTTATAACTCCTTGTAAGCTGTAGCTACCTAATCTGACAGAATCTGAAATTATCTGGATTAAGCAAACTCCAAATACCCATCATCCACCTTCCCGTACTTCAGCATAAATAGATCTTTGATATAGTTTTGATGCACCTTCCAAGGTTTCTTGCTTCCTTGTTTGGGTAAAATATCCTTGGCGCGTTGTACGTAGCCGGAGCTGAGGTCTAGCAGGTCCTCCTCGCCAAATTTTGATTGATCAAAGACTGGCGTGCAACTGGTGTAAGCTTTGTCATTCATGTAGTTGATGAGCTTGGCCACGAATTGGCAGTTAAGATCGCATTTCAAGGTCCAGGAGGCGTTGGTGTAGCCTACAGCCATGGCGAAATTGGGGAGATTACTGAACATGACGCCGCGGTAGGCATGTTGTTGGTTCATCTGAATGTTCGCTCCGTCCACTTTAATCTGCATACCGCCAAACAGTTTCATGGTAAGTCCGGTGGCGGCCACTATGATATCCGCCTCCAACTGCTCACCCGAATCCAGTTCGATACCATTGGTAGTAAATTGCTTAATCGTATCGGTGACGATCTCCACCTTTCCTTCTTTGATCGTTTGGAAAAGGTCGTTATCCGGAACCAGGCACAGGCGCTGATCCCAAGGATCATACTTGGGATCAAAGTGCTTTTTCTCATACTTATCACCCAATTCTTTTTCTGCCGCCTTTTGAATCATGCCCCTTACCCACTGCGGTTTCCATTTGGATAGGTTGTAGAAAAACATGCTGAAGAGGATGTTTTTCCAGCGGGCTAGGTGATGTGCCACTTTACTCGGTAGTACTTTCTTCAAGAAATTGGAGACTACATCTTCACTGGGCATGTTCATGATGTAGGTGGGCGATCGTTGTAGCATTACTACTTTCTCGGCGGTCTTGGACATCTCTGGTACAATGGTAACTGCAGTGGCACCACTACCGATGACCACTACTTTTTTATTGGCGTAATCCGCTGTGGTATCCCAATGCTGGGGATGGAATAATTTGCCTTGAAAGGCCTCTTGGTTCGCAAACTTCGGCAGGTAGCCTTGGTCATAATCATAGTAGCCACTGCACATCATGAGGAATTTGCAATTCATTTCCGTCGCTTCTACTCCTGCATGTGCTTGTATGCGTACGGTCCATTGATTGGTCTCGTTGGACCATTCGGCATCGATCACTTTATGATTGTATTGAATCTTTTTATCGATTCCAAAGTGTGCAGCTGTCTCTTTAATGTAGGCTAGAATGGAGGGACCATCCGCGATGGCTTTGGGATCCTTCCATGGGTAGAATGGAAAACCTAAAGTATACATGTCGGAATCGGAACGCAAGCCGGGGTACTTGAACAAGTCCCAAGTCCCGCCCATGGATGCTCGGGCTTCTAGTACCGCGTAGCTGCTTCCTGGGCATTTGCTTTGGATGTGATAGGCTGCCCCTATGCCCGATAGACCGGCTCCTACAATAATAACATCGCGAAAGGTTGTGGTTTCACTCATGCTCGTCGTCGCTTTCGAAGTTTATCGTCAGGTGTGCCTCTAATATAGTAAAATCGCTCGGAGTGGAGCGCCATGGTAAGGGATCAGATGTTCTCTTTTGTATAGGATTGAGCACTCTAGGTGCCGATGTCAAGCCTGCCATCTTTTGGTAGAGATTTTTGCAGGGTTTCAGCTGAGGATCAAGATGTTTTTCCTAATTTTCCTTTGGGCATAGATAGACTCTTGATGAATAATAGATCATGTATCAAATGCGTGGACACCCTGGTACCTCTCCAGCCCTTGTTGCGTGTTTTTACCAACAATACCACGCATTTGATACACCTCTAAATAATAGTCAGTACTTATTTAAAGAACTCAATCTAATCACTTACTCACAACTACTTAAGTCGATCAAGCAATGGGCCATCTTGTTTTACAGCAACACTTTTACTTCACCACCTCATACTGTACTGCCCCCTTTTCATCATAGAACCGAAAAGTTGCCTTAGGTGTCTCACCTTCTCTTTTAACATCTACCCACAAGAAACCACCACTAGCACTTTCCTTGGTCCCTTGGATATAATATTGCTGGATAAGACTGTCTGGATCGGTAGAATTGGGGTCCCCCGCCAAGCGGCCCGCCCGAGAATTGTTGTCAACTAAGGCGCCAGTAGAAAACTCCTCCACCCCGCTCGGGTGTTTTGCATGATATTGCCAGTGTCGGTCGCCACAGACTAGGTAAAGATTCTTTTCCAAGAAGTCATTGTCCACAAACCATTGGAAAAGGGCTTCTCCCTCATGATGGAAACCTTTAGGGTTGACATGGTTGTCGCTCTTGTAGGCATCATCAGGACCCACCATAGGGGTAGGGGAGATGATGATCTTGAAGGTGGCATTGCTAGCGAGTAGGGTCTGTTTGAGCCATTGTAATTGCTCTATCCCTAGCAAGGTTTTTTCTGGGCCATCGGGCATGCTGTTGGCACTACGATAGTCTCTACCTTCGAGGAACCAAACTTGGAGGTCTCGATTCATTCGATGGGTGCGATAGGTTTTGGCCTTCGCATCCTTGGGATCCGTGATGGGCACTTGTTCCTTGAAGTTTTTGATTCCTAGTTCGTGGGAAATGGCTAAGTCTTGATAGGGATCCGCATCATTAAAACGATAATCGTGGTCATCTTTCTCCCAATAGGTACCTACACTTTGAAATAATTCGCGGAATCTTGGCTGGACAAACTGCTCGTGGTATTTCCGACGCATACCCGTCTCATCTTTAACTTCCTTTCCATCATACCGGCCCGGATGTGGCGATTTCCCTGCTTCGACGGCTTTAGTAAAATCTCTTTCGGTGGGATGGTCAAAATAGACATTGTCACCTGTACCGATAAAGTAATCCGGCCCTAGTTCTTTCATCGTAGCTAAGGCGGGATACCCCAGTGCTTTGTCCGGCCCTTTATAAGCCTTAGTACTATCATATTTACCAAAGTGGAAATGATAGTAGTTCATGCCCGTAACCACTACAAAAGAAACTTTGTCTGCTTTGTCTCGACCAGGGAGCGTCTTGAAAGAAGCCACTTCACTTTGCTGGTCAGGCTCGCTGGTTTCCCCAAAGATTAACCGGTAGAAGTACGGTGTATTAGGTTCTAGATCAGCTATTTTTTGTTTCAGGATAAAGTCGTAGCTTGGTAGTGCTTCGATCAGTTCAGACTGTAGGGCGTTCTCAAAATCATCGCTTTGGGCGATTTCAAAATAACCGAATCCGGCTTTACCTGGTACATCTCCAGCCATCAAGGTATCCGAAGCGGTAAGCCGGGCTTGTAAGATGACTGATTCAGCGGTGATCTCGCCGGCCATTAAACCCTGCCCGAGAAATAGGGAGGGTGAACTAGACTCACAGGCTGTGAATAGAACGACTAGCCAAAGTAAGGTAACGATGGTTGTATTTCTCATGGAATATGGACGTTAAAGAAAACGAAGAACGTGTGGAATGGGGAAGTGAGATCATTGTCTCTGCCCACTTCCCCAAGCCTAAGTAAGCCCTTTACGCTAAGATTTTTCTACAAAATTCAAGGCAGTTCTGTACTTCTTTGACCGCATCAGAACCATCTGGAATCTTGTATTCCAACTCTACTGTTCCAGGGAATTTATATTTCTGTCGTTGCATCAACTGCAAGATCTCAACGAGTGGTGTATCACCATTTCCCCAGGGCAAATTAGCCTTTCCGTTAGTCTTATTCTGACGGTCCTTCAAATGGAGACTATAGATGTTCTTGTGATACTTTGAAAGTAAGTCGAGTGTATCATCGTAGCCTGCAGCTACATAATGACCTACATCCGGGTTCATAGCGTTGAATTTGGATTGGCTTAGCGCGGTATCCCAGAAGGTAGGCGTTTGCTGTGTATGACCATGGTAGGCTACCCTAACCTTATGTTTTTTGGCCATCTGACCCAGTTTTAGGGTATGCGCATCATCGCTTGGATGTTCTAAGGTGATATGAGAAGCGCCAAGTGTTTTGGCAGCTCGGAATCCATAATCGATCTCCGCATCCGTGTTGTTCTTGCCAAATGTACTAGGCTTAAAGCAATAGATTTTTACACCAGCATCCTTGTACATCTTCCGCAGCTTCCTAAAGCGATCCATGGATACGGAAGCACGCCACTTGGCTACTTTAGCTCGATGCTCCTCGCTCAAGGTCTGAAACTCTTTCAACTCTGCTTTCTCCGTGTCTGACAGCTCGCCCGACCGCTGTTTTCTTCGTAAACGGTTAAAGGCCCTTCGATCGAAGGAAGACTTAGGTACGCCTGCAAAGCCCTCAACAGGGCCCCCCATCAATTCTATAGCACTGATTCCACTTTCTAGTACATGTTTAAGAGTGGCTTCAGCATCTTGATCTGGCATACTACGGTAGGAGTAAGTGATCACTCCAATTTGTACCCCGTTGATTTTAGAATTGGGTTTATTGTAATATTTAAGAATAGCTGGTGCTGCAGCTAGTTGTTGTGTACCTAAGACCAGACTGGTTGTAGCCATTGCCGAGGTGGCTAGAAATTGTCGGCGGGTTTGGTTTTTTCGATTTGTCATGATGGTATGTTTAAGTTGGAGACTCCGTGTTTTTACAAGTTATACTGTGAAGCCTAAGCAAGATCTGTCCAGGTTTGGCTTCTGGACTTTTAAATATAATATAAACATGGTGCTTGCCTGTCTCCTGGCCGATCGGAATGGAAAAACGGGGTCTAAACTTATCTCTGACGTTCCATCGCCGAGGTTCAGGGCCTTTTTTCCCGTTCTTTTCCCATTCTGCTTTCATCTTTTCTAATTCCGCTTCTTCATCTATGTCCACTTCCTCAATCATGGGCGTACCTCCCAACAAGGTGCCGTCCGGACTGTCTAGGCGAATTTCGACAATTGCACCGGCAGCATCGTTGCGACTGGGAGCTTCGGCTACGACTTCGATAGCGCTCAGTCCGGTGAGATCCAGATCGTGGTAGGCGAGATGTGCATTGTCTTCTGCCACGAACACTGTGCGCCTGGGGGTTGTTAAGACTTGTACGCCTTGGTTTTCGTCGGCTCCTTCAGGCAATAGGGAAGGATGGCGCAAGGGAATAATCTTTTCAGTGGCGATGGTTTTCAAGTCTTCGGCTCCTTGATCGGTATAGGCTACCCGCAACAGGTACCCCCCTTGTCCTTGGCTGTTTTCAGGTGCTTCCAAGATATGTGTACCGGCCAGGGGAAGAGCTGTTGGGGCTGACTTGGGATCATTGAGTCCCATGATGTATTCGACCATGAGCTCCGCCTCTTCCTGGGAAAAATCGGGATGGGCGCTCATCGCGTGTTCACCCCATATTCCTACACTTCCTTTGATGATGCGATTGGCTAGTAATTGGCGGTTTTGCGGTGTGTTTGGATACTTCTCTGCTACTGCTTGATAGCTAGGGCCGATAGATTTCACATCAAGCCGGTGACAAGAGAAGCAGTCGCTGCCATCAATTAAGGTCCGTCCTTTGGAAAAAGCCACCCAGTCATCCGTACTGCGATGGTTTTGGGCGATCTCAATGGGATCAAAGCCAGGAGGGACGTAGTCGAAGTTGATGGCTATGGCATCCCGCGCTATGTCGCCTTCAGCGGTGCTTCCATCTTCTTGGTCCCGTACTTCCACTTGATAATCAATGGTACTGCCCGGGAAAAAGAAGGAGGAATTGCCCTCCGCAATTTTTATATCGATCTCTGGTGGCGCATTGCCAGCAATAAGCTCAATCTCCTGAGCTTCACTATTGTTAGCAGCGTCTGTCACGGTAAGTCTAGCACGGTAAAGACCGGCTTGGTTCAGCGTCAAGCTTGGATCCTTTCCTTTTAGCGTTTGCTCAAAACCATTTTTAGAGGTAACTAACCAGGAATAGGTGAGCTCGTCTCCATCATAGTCGATGGTACCTTCTGCGGACAGTTGAACCACTAAGGGTAAGGCACCGGCCACTTTATCAGCGCTGACTTGGACCACGGGTGGACGATTACCTGCATTGAATTGCACTCTTTTAACCAACGAATTATCATTGCCTCTGAACCAGGCAGAGCCGTATTCTAAAATGTACAGATCCCCGTCAGGACTAAATTGGATATCAATAGCGCTGATGAAATTTTCATTGGGTAGAAAGGGTTCCATAGAAAGGTAATTGCCTTCTTCATCCATAGAAACGGCCATGATCCAGCCGCGCATAAACTCACTGATGAGCCATTTCCCTTCGTAATAGGCGGGAAAGCGCTTGTCAGAGGCGGGGAAATCGGCCTGCCTGAATACTGGCCCACCAGTAGCACTTCTACCTGCACTTCCCAGGAGCGGGAATTCTTCCGAATAGGCATAGGGATACCAGATAAAGGCAGGTTGGGCAGGAGGAAGCTCCGTTAGCCCGGTATTGTTGGGAGAATGATTGACGGGATGCTCTACGTCAAAGCGGTTACCTAAGGAATCGACGTAAGGGATATTATTGCCTATGAAGTAGGGCCAACCGAAGAACCCTGGTCCTTTGGCTTGGTTGAATTCGTCATAACCTCGGGGGCCGTTCTCATTGTCTTCAGCTGAATCAGGACCTACTTCTCCCCAATAGATATAGCCCGTTTCGCTATCGATAGAGACGCGCCAGGGATTGCGGTGTCCCATCGTATAGATTTCCGCACGAGCATTGGGGGTATTTTCTGGAAATAGATTGCCTTCGGGTATGCTGTAGCTTCCATCATCCTCGGGATGTATGCGTAAGATTTTTCCGCGTAGATCATTGGTGTTACCTGCCGTACGTTGATCATCCGAATTCTTATGTCCCGGTCTTTCATCTAGATTGGAAGTGCCTTGTGGTGGGTTGACCGTATTATTACCCGTGGTTAAAAAGAGGTTTCCATCCTTGTCAAAGACCATGCCTCCTCCGGTATGACAACATTCTTCGCGTTGTGTCGGATATTCCAGAACCACCACCTTGGTATCTTCATAGAGCGAGTCGTTTTTATATTCCCAGCGAGCCAAGACATGCTTGGGCTCATCAGGATCAGCATAATGCATGAAAATCCAATTGTTGGCTTCGTAGTCAGGGTGAGCTATGATACCCATTAAGCCTTCTTCGGCTTCGCGAGATCGACCTTCTTTATTGACATACTTGGTGTTGACGGTGACGTGCCCGATAGCACGCATTTGTCGACTCTCTACATTGAAAGCTTTTACCCCTCCTTTACGTTCGACAATTAGCATTTCTTCTTTATTCAAAAAGGTAAAGGCCATGGGCTCATCCAAACTTCCTGCTTGATTTAAAGCGATAGTAGTGAAGCGGTTTTCTTCCGGTGGAAGGAGTTCAGCCTGTTCAGATACAGATTGGCAGGCCTGCAATAGGCATAGAATTATCCCTAAAGTTAGGAGTCTTTTGATATTCATAAATGAGTTGGTTGATCGTTTTAAGGGGAGGTTCGTTTGGGGCGACTCTAAAGTAAGAAGAAATGCGGGAATGTGTTCCTCAGAACTGGTACTATAGTACTAATCCTCGATACATTAATGAAAGTGAATAAGTGGTTGACTATTCCTTTTACAGGCTTACTTTCTTCTAGTAGGAGATAAGAAAAGACCAACCTTCAAATAGGCTCCATCACCTGGCTGCATACCAAAGGCGGTGCCCGCAGCAGGGTCCTCTACTCGAGTGTTGAAGTTGGTCAGATAACCCATACCCACCTGGAGCCAGGTCCAACCATCAATGTTGTATTGGTAAGTGGCACCCCAATCAATGGCCTGTCTTCTAAAGTGTGCAATACTGAAGTCTCCTCCTTCATTCGGTACATATAGAGAGTAGGTTTGACTTTGATATTGAGGGCCAAAAAGGAGTAGTGATCGGTCATTGATATTATATCGCGCCTTTAGTTTGACCGGAATCGTGAATTCTAAGCCAAATTTATCGCTGAAGGTCTGATTATAGAAAGCAAAAGGAAGGATCTGTGTACGGCGGAAGCTATTGCTGTAGTATGCCCCGAGGCCATAGGTGAGGCGTTCAGATTTCTTTACACCCAAGGCAGCTGTAGCGCGATAGATGGCATATCGATTATCCATGTTGATAATACCCTGGTAATCTCCTGCGTAGGAAGCTTCCAGTCTAAAAGCTGTATAGTATTTGCTATTAATGGCGTGCCCAGCGCTAAGACTTAGTCGTGATTTCTTCAAAACTCGCTCACTTAAGCGTTGCAGCACGAAGTTAGATTCCAGTAACCCATCTTCTTCAAACTCGTAAGATTCCTGAAAATATTGGAGCCCCAACAATACTTTGGTGCGCTCCTTGAGCAAGACAGGTATGCGCAGTTTTAGTTCTAAGCGATCACTCTCCTCCACTTGACTACTATTGTTTGGTCCTTTATAATTGAACCCTCCCAGGCTGCTGTAGTCTAACAACAAACCTTTTGCTGGAGATTGATTAAGCACGCGGGAAGTAGCATAGGGTTCCGCGGTTCGGCTTTGGGCAGCTAAGCAATAGGCTGAAACTAAGAAGCAAAGAGTTAATACTTGTTTGCGCATGATATAGTCTTGGGCGTTAAAGTGTAATGAGCAAGCCAATTTTTTCAATCAGGATATTTTCCAAGTCCAGTTTAAAGAACGTCCAATCGTCTTCTGAGTTGTATGAGACTCTCCCGATGATCGGACTTTAAGTTTCTGTTAAGGATTTCCCTGTTAAATAGCTTTGCATTCGACTTGGATGTGAGCTGATCAAAAGCCAATTCAGCCTACCAATTCAAGTCTTTACCTGCTTATGACGTATTATTTCTAAAAAGATACGCTTGAGGCCATAATTTTAACGCCTCTCTCGACGAATGATCCCGAATCATAGCCAAAGCGCTGATTCGGGATCATTAATTTATTGCGATCTGATGGTGTTATCTTCTTAGTAATTCCGAATGGGTTGCGTCTTAGTTGATCCAAGGATCGTCTTGAGACAAGGTGAAGATTACATCAAATTTGAAAGCTTCTGAACCGATTTGCTGCTCTAGCAAGCTCTTTTCATTCATGCGAGGAGTAGAACCGCGCTGTGGTCTTTCTTGTGTTCCTACTCTCCACTTAACTTCAAACTGGTTGTCTGCCGCTTCTCCGATGTTGCTGTGTCCATTTTTGCGCTTGATGATGGTGAAGTCGCGATTGCTCAAGGCTACCGCTCCGTTGTCAGTAGGTACGATTTCGTTTCTAGCGCGATCGGTTGAGAATCTTGCGCCAATATTGTTGATGGCTAGTTTTTGTCTTCTATTGCCAGACCAGTTTTCTCCTTTGACATGGTCGCCATTGATGTCTGCTCTCCAATCCAATTTCCAGTTTACGGTAGCGTCTACTCCGAAGCGGTGAATACCGTTTTGTACCCCATTGCTTTTGTAAGCACCGCCGTTTCTTGGGCGTTCAGCTTTGATACCGTGCTTGAATTCTTCCATCTCGTCAAATACAAAGCATACACTAGGATCTTCAGGAGCGTGTAGTTGTAGGATGGTTTCCAGCTTCACGCAAACTGCGATTTCTTGTTCCAATACATCCAGATCACCCATGTTTTGATCGCCAGCAGCGAAGTTGTTATTGCGAATTTGTGCGTTCATAGTGGCGGCGAAAAGCGCGAAGAAAAGGATAGTTAGTGTTGATACTTTATACATGACTTTTGAATTTAAGCTTTGCGTTAATTTGTTTGAGGATTAAGACCGTGTTTTGAATAGGCTTCGTTGTAATTGCACTACAAAGTAAAGGGCAAAAGGAGGGATAAACGCTGGATTTTCTGTTTTTAGGCGAGATGGGAGTCTTTTTGGATGGATTTGAGCTTATTTCGGTTAAATGGTTTTATGTATTTGATTTTCAGTATTTTGTAAATAGGCGTAAAGGGCGAAAAATGCTGGTTTTACCAAAAAAGGAGGGATTTCTACCGAAAGTAGGGGCGATGATACCAAAAACCGAAGACGGTCTGTACTCAGGCAAGCAAAGATCTGAATAGCCGATGTCAGCAAGGTGAATACTAGCAGGTAATGTCGCTATCCGGTAGCCAACCAGTAGATAAATTAGTATATACCTATCGATCTTAAGGGGAGATCCGGAAAGTTAACTTCCAAACTAGCTATTGAGTAAAGTAGGGCTCTAGTATACTTTAACAATTAATTCCTTCTCCATTTTCTTTTCACCAATTTTAAGACCAAGAGAATAGGAACCTGCGGACAAATATCTCTGGTATCGATAGAAGTAAGGTTGCATGCTTTCTGTCCGTGAGGTTTCCAAATCCCAGAGGAATTGATTAAAGCCTTTTTTGCCATCAATTTCCTGAGACCAGCGGATCTGCTCTCCATCCAATACGTATAGTTGCACGCTACCTTCTTTTTCCAAAGAAAAAGAAATGGGGTAAGCTTGGAGGCTAGCTTTGTCCACATCTCGATACATGAAACGGATTTTTGGGCTAGTCATACTAGGAGGCGTATACAGCTGATTGCCTTGGAATGGTTTGGACTGGGCCAGGGCTTCGTGCAGGGGCTTCAAATTGAGTCTATAAATGCCCCGGCCGTGAGTGCCAACGATTAGATCATAGGTTGGTTCTTGAATTTTGATATCTCCAATACTAACCGCTGGCAGGCTTTTGCCCAGGAGGGACCAAGTAGCCCCCATATCGGTGGAAAGATAAACGCCTCGATAACCACCAGCGTATAAAACATTTTCAAATTTTGGATCTTCTACAATCACATTGATGGGTTCATCGGGTAGGTTATTCATGATCGGCACCCAGTTGGCTCCGTAATCTTCTGAGCGGTACAAGGCTGCACCCAGCTGATCATAATTGATACCGGTCATAGCCACATAGACCCTCCCTAGCTTATGTTGTGAGGGTTGGATGCTTCGGATATAAAAATTGGGTAAACCTTGGGAATGTTCCTCCCAATGCTCACCATTGTCCTTGCTGTTCCAGAACACCCCTTTGTCTCCACCGAAATACAGTAAACCTGCTTGCATCGTCGATTCAACCATAGCACCGGCAGCCGTTGAGTTTTTGGTGGAATCAGCGGAGCGAGAAAGATCTGGACTAATGAGTTCCCACTTGTCTCCCCGATTTTCGGATTTGAATACATAGTTCCCGGCGTGATAAAGACGGGAGGAGGCGTAGGGAGAGATAAAATAGGGCGCTACAAAATTGAAGGCTAATTCTCCTAGGTGATTTTTTGGTAAGCTAGGACGGATATAAATTAAGGTATCCGCCTCCATGTCCTTCCGATAGGCTGCTCCGTTCTGAGCGCTTAGGTAAATCGTATTGGGATCGCTCGGGTCTACTTGAGTGACACAACCGTCACCCCCACTCCAGGCATCAATCCAAAGGTAGCGCCAAGTATCTGGGAAATTGGGATTCCAGGGGCGGGCGTGGCCGTAGGCGGTGGCATCATCTTGCGTCCCGCCAAAGATGCGGTAGGGCTCTTCTTGGTCTAACGTAATGGTGTAGAATTCACCTGCAGGGATATTGTTGTGATGTAGCCAGGTTGTGCCACGGTCATAACTTACGTATAGCCCGCCATCATTGCCCAATATGAGGTGTGCTGGATTGTTTGGATTAATCCAAAGCTCACAATGATCTAGATGTAGAGTTTGTGCGATGTTAGGATTGAGGTGGGTCACTTCACCCGCGACCAGGTCAAAAGTTTTGCCGCCATCTGCACTATGAGCCATCCGAACGCCTAGTCCATATATTTCCTCATCATCCTGTGGATTGACATAAATATCCGTGAAATACCAGCCTATCCCCGGAAAGATTAGCAGATCATCATCGTGGCTTTTTCGCCAGCTCTCTCCCGCATTGGTGGTCTTATACACTTGCGCGGATCTTCGGTTATTTAGGTTTAGGTTATCCATTAAGGCATATACCTTTTGCGGATTAGTGTAGGAAACGGCCAATCCGGTACGCCCCTTCTTAGGACCCTCTGGGATCCCTTGATCAAGTAACTTCCAGGTTTTTCCACCATCTTGACTTCCATAAATACCCGTCTTTGGTCCACTTAGGTCGGGATGGTGCTCCCACATGGAAACATATACATAGTTCGGGTCCGAGGGAGCAATTACGACGTCATTGGCTCCTGTATTTTCATCTAGGTAGAGTACATGCTCCCAGCTCTTTCCACCATCCTCCGTACGATACACTCCCCTGTTTTTATTCGTCGACCAAAAATGCCCCAATACCGCCACGAAAGCGATATCCGGATTTGTTGGATGAACAGCAATCTCACCGATGTGCCAAGAATCTTCCAATCCTAGGTGTCGCCAAGATGCGCCGCCATCATCTGAACGATATACCCCGACTCCAGGCATAGTAAAGTTGCGCGCCTTTTTGAGACTTTCACCAGTTCCGACATAGATTACATCCGGATTTGAGGGAGCTAGGGCAATATCTCCAATGCCTAGCGCAGCTTGGTTTTCAAAAATGGGCTTCCAACTCAAGCCGTTGTTGGTTGTCTTCCATAGGTTGCCGGAGCCGAAGGCGGCGTACATCGTGCCAGGGCGACTGGGATGGGCTTGTACCGCTTCCACGCGAGCGGAATTGGTGACCGGGCCCAGTAGTTGCCATTCAGCGTGGAAGTCGGTGTCTTCCCTAAGCTCTTGGTATTGCTCAAAGGATTGGAGCAAAGGAGAACTTGTAGTTTGATTGAAAATGGCTGTAGAAAAACAAATCGTGCCGAAGAGTAGAAGGAGTTTTTTCATGGTCTATTTTTCAGAAGCTATGAAAATAGTAATTCTGCTTGGATATTGGAGGAGAGAATTTCGTTCAATGTCCCTGTCCAAGTTTTCAAAGTTGCCAAAAATCATTACTACCCACCTCTATTTATCATTACCCCCTTGTAATTAAATCATCATATTGTTGTACAACAACGACCTAGATCCGGTAGACAACACCTGCCCGATTCATAGTGTAAGCTAAGTTCTTACGCTACCTGCCTTGTCCGATAATTCGGATCTCTCCTACGGATAACACCTGGATTTTACTTACTAAAACAATCGTGCCTATGTACCTATTTCATCCGTTGCTGACGAAATATGAGGATTTGGATGCCGAATCCAAGGCTATCCTGCGCTGCACCATCGATTGGTTTGAGTCGAAGGGAAAGGAGCGTTTAACAGCTGAAGATCAACAAGCTGAATGGTATGCCGACTTCATCGCTTTTTTAGCGGAGAATCAAATACTTGCTCGACTTTATACCCCCGCGGCCGTAGGCCAGCAGCATTACCAATGGAATACCGCTCGGATTTCAGCCTTCTATGAAGTCTGTGGCTTCTACGGGCTATCTTATTGGTATGCTGCGCAAGTGACCTCGCTTGGCTTGGGGCCGATTTGGATGAGTGAGAATGATCAGATGCGTAAACAGGCATTTGAATACTTGCAGGCAGGCGAACTATTTGCCTTTGCTTTATCCGAAAAAGAACATGGTGCGGACATCTACTCCAGCGAGATGCAACTGGCCAAGCAGGCTGATGGTACATATTTGGCAAATGGATCTAAGTACTACATCGGGAATGCAAATAAGGCCAGCATGATTTCTGTTTTTGGTGTTGATGCTGCTACCAAAGAATATGTTTGGTTCGTGGTTGATGCGAAACACCCCAATTTCCATTTGGAGAAGAATGTCATCCATAATCAGGCTTATGTAGCGGCATTTGATCTGGTAGATTATCCTATTTCGGAAAATGAGATCCTGCATGTAGGTCGTCTCGCCTGGGATGCAGCTTTAAATACCGTCAATCTTAATAAATACAACCTTGGTTGGGGAAGTATTGGGATCTGCACACACGCGCTGTATGAAGCCATCAATCACGCCGCTAATCGTCGTCTTTTTGATCACTACGTGACGGACTTTCCGCATATTCAGCAGCTATTCTTGAAAGCTTGGATACGCCTAGTAGCCATGCGTTTGTTTACCGATCGCAGCCTGGATTATCTCCGGGTAGCCTCACCGGAGGACCGGCGGTATTTGCTTTACAATGCTTTGGTGAAAATGAAGGTAACGCGGGAAGGAGAACAGGTAATCAATGATCTCTGGGAGGTGATTTCCGCTAAGGGATTTGAAAAAGATACTTTCTTCAATATTGCCAGCCGAGATATTCGTGGATTGCCAAAGTTAGAAGGTACAGTGCATGTGAACATGGCTTTGGTGATGAAGTTTATTCCCAATTACTTCTTCAATGCTAAGACTTATCCATCCGTGGCGAAACAGACGCAGCAGGCAGATGACGCCTTTGTATTTGCTCAGGGCCCAGCTAAAGGCCTATCCCGGATACAATTCCATGATTTTAGGAAGGCTTACCAGCTCTTTGAATGTTCCAACGTCAAGCTCTTTTGGGAACAAATACAGGTTTTTCAGGAATCCCTAATGATGGCTAGTCCCAATCCAGAACAGCAAAAGGATATAGATTTTCTATTGACTGCAGGTGAGCTTTTTACACTTATTGTTTATGGGCAACTTATTCTTGAGCAAGCTAAATTAATGGAGCTCAGTCCAATCATCATAGATCAAATCTTTGAGTTGATGGTTGAGGATTTCGCCCGTTTTGCCCTTGATTTTTACCACAAACCCAGTGCCACAGAAAAGCAGCTAGCATACGCCCAGCAAATGATCAAAAGACCTCACTATTCGCCAGCAGCAAAAGCAAAGATTTGGCATGAGCAGATCCTTTCCCTGAAGGGTACTTACGAAATGAGTCCAAGAGGCCGGAAATTGATGGCCACGTTCAAAGCCTAACCACCTAATTTGTTCATTAAATGACCAGATATGACTTCCACCACAATAAAGAAGAAGAAAACTCCAACTAACCGAGTGTTTGATCAGATTGAAGCTTGTGTAGATGCCGTTATTGAAAAAGTGGGGACAGAGATTCGTTTAGGCATCCCTTTGGGAGCGGGCAAGCCTAATCAATTCGTTAATTCGCTCTATCAGCGAGCTAAAACTAATCCTGAAATTAAACTCACCATCTATACCGCTCTCACTCTTGAAAAACCGGCCGGGGAGAGCCTCTTAGAACAGCGATTTATGGGACCCTTTGCAGAACGGGTTTTTGAGGATTATCCTGATTTGGATTATGAACACGATCGTACTAGGGGGCTTCTCCCTTCTAATGTAAGAGTGGTTGAGTTTTATTTTCCAGCAGGTAAGTATATGCACGATCAGCAGGCACAACGAGATTATGTGAGTAGTAACTACACCCACATAGCCCGAGACCTTATCGATCAGGATATTAATGTGATTGCTCAAATGGTGGCCAAATCGGAGGATGGTAAACACCTAAGTCTGAGTTGCAACCCAGATGTGACCCTTGATGTGATGAGAGCCATTAGAGATCGCCGATCCGTATTTGTGGCTCAGGTGAATAACAACTTGCCCTATATGTATGGCGATGCAGTGGTCCCGCTGGACACCTTTCATTTCATGATCGATAACCCAGTGTATGACTTTAAGATTTTTGGTCCTCCCAAAACAAGCATTCCAGACGTAGATTTTATGATTGGCTTACATGCCAGTACGCTGGTGAAAGATGGAGGTGAATTGCAGATTGGTATAGGTAGCTTGTCTGATGCTTTGATTTATGCCCTCTTGCTTCGTCAATTAGAGAATCCACTGTATAGAGAGTTGTTGGAAAGAACTGAAATCGACGGTAAGTTTGGAGATATCATTGCTCGAAAAGGGAGTCGGAAGGTCTTTGAAGCTGGACTCTTTGGGGCTTCTGAGATGTTTGTCGATGGGTTTATGGAATTGATTAAAGAAGGAATCCTAAAGCGTAAGGTATATGATGATGTGCATATCCAACGACTGCTTAATGAAGGCTTGATTCGAGCGGAGGATATTGATATAGACACACTCTATCATCTGCTTAGAAGAGGTGCTATCCAACCGGTTTTGCGATCCACGGACTTCGATTACCTGCAACACTTCGGTATTCTACGACCAGAGCTAAGTTATAAGGATGGTTATATCTATTTTCCAGATGATACTAAGATCGAGGCTGATCTGAATAATGATCACGCTCATGAAGTACTAATTGAGCAAGGGTTAGGGCGTGCGTTGCAGAATGGAGCAATTGTGCATGGCGGTTTCTTCCTAGGCTCCAATGCCTTCTACGATTGGCTCCGGCAGCTACCCGAAGAAGAACGCAGGCTAATTCATATGAAGAGTGTGAAGTCTATCAATCAACTGTATGGACATGAGGAATTGGATCGTCTGCATCGAAAAGATGCTCGCTTTTTCAACACCTGCTTTGTCATGACCTTGCTAGGGGCTGCGGCCTCCGATGCTTTGGAAGATGGGCGAGTAGTCAGTGGGGTAGGAGGGCAGTATAATTTTGTGGAAATGGCCCATGCACTACCGGATGGTCATTCTGTTTTGCAATTGCGTTCCACTCGGAAGAGCAAAGGGAAAGTACGCAGCAATATTGTTTGGCAATACGGCCACGTAACCATCCCCAGGCACCTTCGGGATATTGTTATTACCGAATATGGAATAGCCGATATCCGAGGGAAGACCGATGAGGAGGTGATTAAGGCGCTGATCCAGATTGCTGATTCTCGTTTTCAACCTGAACTTATTCGAAAGGCTAAGCAGGCGGGAAAGCTTTCCAAAGATTATCAGATACCCGCTCAGTTTGCTGGAAACTACCCTAAACGGTACGAGGAACTATTGACCAAATATAAGGGAGATGGCTATTTCCCCACCTTCCCTTTTGGCACGGATTTGACGGATGAGGAACTCGTGTTGGGTAAGGCACTGACGCGTTTGAAAGCAAAAACAGCTACAACATCAGGGTTGATTTCTGCCATTTTGAAAGCATTATTTATGGGGAAACCAACAAATCAAGAGGAGCAGCTGCTGGAACGTATGCAACTGGATAAGACAAAAGGCTTGATGGAATGGTTGTATCGTAAATTGTTGATTGCGGAGTTGCGGTGAAGTTGCCATTGTTCGGAGTTTGGTGTGGACAAGGCAGTTGTTCGGAGTTTCAAACATTTGCAATTTTTGTAATTTAGGCAACTGAACCACATCTATATAATGCCTGAATCTACTCAAGACCTTAATAGTTCCCGCTTTAACGTTGACCCAGCTGCCGTTCGTCGTATGCTAGTGATGACCACGCTGATCATTGCTGGCGAAACGGTTTTCCTCCTTCCTTTTGTGGTACCCCGGATCTTCCGTCCTACCTTATTGGATGTCTTCGGCCTGAATAATCTACAATTGGGGATTGCCTTTTCTGTTTATGGAATCGTAGCCATGTTTGCCTATTTCCTGGGCGGCCCCTTGGCGGATCGATTCTCGGCGAGGAAGCTGATGGCTATCGCCTTATTGACGACCTCTTTAGGGGGAATCTTCTTGGCGAGTACTCCACCATTATCTGTCCTCATGTGGCTCTATGGTTTTTGGGGATTAACGACCATACTACTGTTTTGGGCGGCCTTGATTCGAGCTACGCGAGAGTGGGGAGGCGATGCCAGTCAAGGAAAAGCTTATGGAGTATTGGACGGTGGGCGAGGATTGGTCGCAGCTTTGTTGGCCTCTATTTCCGTGGCGATATTTGCGGCCCTTTTACCAGTAGATGCTGCAGAAGCAAGCTTGGAGCAACGAACTCATGCCTTAACACAAATCATTTGGATTTTTACGGGCTTCGTAGTTTTCGCTGCTATATTGGTTTGGTTAGTGGTACCGGAAGGACAAACGAAACCTAGCGAAGGAAACTCTAAACGCTTGAATTTAGCTGGCGTGAAAGAGGTAGTTCGCCGACCCTCCATTTGGCTCCAGGCTATTATTGTGCTTTGTGCTTATGCAGGTTATAAAGGGACGGACGACTTTTCCCTATATGCTTATGATGCTTTTGGCTATGATGACGTAGCAGCTGCCCGGATAGGCACCGTGTCTTATTGGGTACGACCTTTTGCGGCTATTGCAGCCGGAATCCTAGGGGATCGCATTGGAATTTCAAAGGTGGTATTGTGGAGTTTTGTCATGCTAGTTTTGGGGTGCTTAGTCATAGCTTTGGGGGTAGTACCTCCGGGAATTTATTGGCTCTTAGTTTTGACAGTAGCGGGCACTAGCCTAGGAATTTATGCCTTAAGAGGTATCTATTTTGCCCTTTTTCAGGAAGCTAACATTCCGTTGGCCATCACCGGTAGTGCGGTAGGTTTGGTCTCAGTATTAGGCTTCACGCCAGATATCTTCATGGGACCGATCATGGGTTATTTGATTGATCGTTCTCCAGGGGCCTTAGGACACCAGCATGTGTTTGGGGTAATTGCAGGTCTTGCCTTCGTAGGGGCTATCGCTACGATCGTGTTTAGACAGCTTGTACAGAAGAATAAGCAAGGGAATTGAGACCGCCGCTAGCTCCATTTTTCGGTAATTGGATTGAATTTTACCTGTGGAGTACCGGATCATTCGTCCTTTTTTTCGATGGACTAGTCGATATACTGATGGAGAAAATTTATCTTTTCATACTCTAGAAAAGCGTTGTCTTTCTACAGAAAAACGATCCTTCCTCCGCGCGGAAAGACTTTGTTTTGGTTTTTGTTTAAGTGTCTGATTATTAGTTGCTTAATTTGGTTTTAGCCACTGCTTAATTGTGTCTTTTTGACACTTTATCGTGACTCTCTCCACTTTGTTTCAGCTGTAATATTACTACCATTCTAAGCCAAGGCAGTGACTGCGCTTCATCGAATGTTACATGTCCCCGTACACAGGAAATTTTTTAAAACGAGAAATATCACTAACTTCGGTAGTGTTCACGCCTGTTATAAAACTTCATCAAAACCCCTTAATAACCTCACTGCGGAAGTAAAGATTCAGTATAAAATGTAATGCAATTTGGCAATCCAATGGGTGCAAACCTAATGGGTTGTGACGCTTCTATTAATCTATAACTTATTTATTATGCGACAAAAAATCTCACTATTAGTATGTTGCTTAGGCTTGGTGGTAGGGCTTTCTGCTCAAAAGTCTGTTAGTGGTGTCGTAACCGACAACAGCGGGCTACCATTAATTGGGGTAAATATCCTGATTGAAGGTACCACCACTGGTGCGGTTTCCGATCTCGATGGTAACTTCACCTTAGATGTACCGGGGCCCGAATCTGTACTGAAATTCTCTTACACTGGTTATGCTACGATTTCTGAAGTGGTAGGAACGCGAAGCACGATCAACGTTGTCTTATTGGAAGACATCGGTGTATTGGATGAAGTGGTCGTTACGGCCTTAGGTTTTACCCAGAAAAGGGATGAGATGGGTGCCACTTCCTCAAACATTAATCCAGATGATGTTAGCCGCTCAGGTGAAGTAAACTTGATCAATGCCCTTGGTGCAAAGGCTTCCAATGTACGGATTAATCGTTCGAATGGAGATCCTGGTGCTGGTAGTACTATTCGAATTCGCGGTGCTAATACCATTCAGGGTGATGGTAGCCCACTCATTATCGTAGATGGAGTGCCTTTGAATAACTCTACTACCTACGGCGGTGGTAATAATATCACTGGTGGACGTACTGGAGGTATTTCCCAGCAGTCTCGTTTGAATGATATTAACCCAAACGATATTGCTTCGGTGCAAGTACTGAAAGGGGCTTCTGCAGCGGCACTTTGGGGAAGTCGTGCGGCCAATGGCGTAATTGTGATCACGACCAAAGATGGTAAGGCAGGTAAGCCTAAGATCAATTATCGAGCTTCCTTATCCTTTGACTGGGTGAATGACCGTATTCCCTTGCAATCGGAATGGGGACAAGGTAGAAATGGATCCTTTAGTGCCGGGACAGCGGAATCCTGGGGAGATTATATTCCGGATCGCCCGGGTGGTCAGGATGCCTTTGACACCAGCGGCGAATACTTTGAGGCAGCTGATGGAACACGTTATTATCCCATTACAGAAAAGCGTTCTACAGAGACTTTTGTAGACGAAAACTGGGATGAGGTCTTCCAAACAGGTGGCTTTCTTCAACATGATCTTTCCATCAGTGGAGGAGGAGAAAAAGGTACTTACTTCTTCAGTATGGGAAGAATCGATCAGGAAGGAATTATTAGAGAATCTGACTATGACCGTACCAATGTACGATTCAACAACAAATTATTCCTAACGGACTGGTTGACGCTTTCTACGAAATCTGCCTATACCAATTCGAACTCCAATCGAATCCAACAGAGTTCCAATACAGCGGGCTTGATGCTGGGCTTGGTACGTACCTCTCCAGACTTCGATCAAACGGATTACATCGGTACCTATTATGATGACGATGGTGTGCCAACGAATCTCCGTCACCGCTCTTACAGACGTCCATTGGGAGATCGCCAGAATCCAACCTATAATAACCCATTGTGGACCATTAATGAGCAGTTGGCTACTTCGGCCGTGGATCGTTTTACGGTGACACCTCAGCTTACGATTACGCCTAACAACTGGTTGCAGATTATCTTGCGTGGTAATGCGGATATCTCTAGTGACAAGCGTGTTTACTTCTTCCCCATTGGGTCTGGTGGTGATCGAAACGTAGGTATTTTTGCGGAAGATATCATCGGCCGTCAGGAGTACAACTTCGACGGTATTGCGAAGGGTAACTTCAAGCTTACCGATGCCATTGGTTTGACTGCTACCGTAGGTTGGAGTATCAATGACCGTAACTACCGCAGAAATTCTGGTCGAGTAACGGGTTTCTTGGTTAATGCCAGAAAAGAAACGACTTCCTTGAATACAGCGAACGAGAATACCAGTTTTGAAAACTTTAAGACGTTCAGAAGATCCAATCGTGGTTATGGTGTTTTGAACTTTGACTTGTTTGATGAGCTCTTTGTAAACTTCTCTGGTGGTCTGGAAGCTTCATCGACCGTAAACGGTAGTTTCTTCTACCCAGCAGTTGACGTAGCTTGGAACTTCACCAATAGTGCAGTTAACTCCGATATCCTTTCTTTTGGTAAGTTGAGAGCTTCCTACGGGCAAGTAGGGGTACAGCCTGCTGCTCACCGTGCACAAACGCTGGCAGAAGGGGGATTCTCCTATAGTTCTTATAGTGATCCACTTTCTATCGATTTGTTTGGTGGTGGATTCCGCTTGGATGATGACTTAGGTAATCCAAACCTTGAGCCTGAAATCAAGACCGAATGGGAGATTGGAACGGATCTGCGTTTCTTCAAAGATCGCTTAGGATTCTCCGTTACCTATTATAGCAATGAAATCGAAGGTATTCTATTGAATACTTCTTTGACGCCTTCTTCTGGCTTCGATACGCAGTACGGTAACTTTGGTTCGATGGAAAACCAAGGTGTAGAATTAGACTTGAACTACACCGCTATTACGCGGAAAGACCTCAGCCTTGACTTCACGGTAAACTGGGCAAGAAACCGCAATGAGGTGACAGCCTTAGCGGGTACGAATACGATAACCTTGGCCGGTGGTGGTGGATCGGTTTCTTCTAACGCCGTAGTGGGAGAGCAGCTAGGTGTATTGTTTGGTACCGGTTCTCAAACGGATGAAAACGGAGACTTCATATTGGATGATAATGGTTTCCCACAGTTGACTTCTTCTCCTATCGTTTTAGGTGACCCTAATCCAGATTGGAGAGGTGGATTTGGATTTAATTTCCGCTGGAAGAATATTGGCGTGAATGTATTGTTTGAGCATTCTCAAGGTGGCGCATTCTCTCCCAGAACGCTATGGGTACTCCGGCGTTTTGGTACTACTACTGAAACGGCTAACCGAATTACTTTGGATCAAGCCCTTAGGAATTTTGATGGAGATCTAATTGCTGCAGGTACTACCGTTAGAGGTAATATCAGAGACTTTGGTGCTGGACCAGTATTGCTAGATGAAACTTGGTATCGACATGGTATTGGCGGTGGATTTGGTGATAACCAAGCCTACAACTTCTCTATCAAGGACGCTACTTTTACTAAGTTAAGAGAGGTGACCTTGAGTTATACCTTCCAAGGAAAAGGCTTTAGAGATGCAACGCCGTTCCAGTCTATTATCATAGCTGCAACAGGACGTAATATCCTTAATATCAATAATATCGATGGTATTGACCCTGAAACAAACCAGGGTGGGGTAGGTAATGCATTAGGGTTGGATTATTTCACCAATCCACAGACGGCATCCTTCCTATTTTCCTTAGGTATTGAATTCTAATTGGACTTTAAAAGAGAAATTATCATGAGAAAATATATCAAGATATTATGCCTGGCTATCATGGCGGTCTTCACTTCTTGTGAGGATTTGGTAGACGGTATTAACGATAATCCGAATGATATCCTTATTTCGGATATCGATGCTCAGCTCTTCTTGACGGGAGCGATGTTGGCCAACGCCCAGGCACAAGGCGGCCACTTAAACCGGATCTCAGCTATGTATTCTGGTCAACTGGTTGGTTTTACCTCTTTGTACTCCAACATCTATGGATTCTCTCTTTCTACCGTGGAATCAAATGGGGTATGGAGTAGAATCTACGTCGGGGCTATTCCTAACCTTAGACACATTAGCGCACAAGCACCAGAAGACCTCTTGTTGTCTGGAATCACTAAGGTGGTCGAAGCACATGCTATCGGTACGGCTGCTTTGTTGTTTGGCGATGTGCCATATAGCGAAGTGAATAACCCTGAAATTGAAGATCCTACTTTTGATGGGCAAGAGTCTGTGATCAATGCTGCCATCCAGTTGTTGGACAAAGGTATTGCAGACTTGACTTCTGCCTCCAGTAGAAAATTCACAGAAGATATCTACTTCGAAGGGGATGCTGATAAGTGGGTAGCAGCTGCTAATACACTTAAAGCCAGATATCTGCTAAACCTGAGAGACTATGCTGGTGCTTATAATGCGGCTTTGAATGGTATTAATGATGGAGGTGGATCCATGAAGTATATTCCTAGAGGTAGCCCTGATATTGCGGAAGGGGACAAGAATATGTTCTGGACCATCTTGGAAGGTTCACGTGCTGGAGATATTGGTAACAAGGACAGTTACCTACTGCAGATCCTAGATGCGGGTAATGGACTTTCTCGCAACAATGCCAAAACTGACGAAGCAGCGCGATTGGCCTATTATTCGATCGACGAAACCTCTGGCAGTGCCAACCAAGGGATTATTGAGCAATTTGAGCCACAAAACATGGTTACTTATGCAGAAAATCAACTCATCCTTGCTGAAACTGCAGCCAGAACAGCCGGTTTTGATATAGCATTGGGGCACTTGAATGACTTGAGGACCTGGCTGAATACAGGAGCCGGAGTAAATGCGAACTTCCAAGACTCCAGCTATCTTTATGAAGCTTATGCAGCGGAAGATTTTGCTAGCGGTGGAATGGAGAATGCAGATGGTATTGATGATACAGATGCCTTGTTAAGAGAAATCTTTGAGGAGCGCTATGTATCTGGTTTTGGAATGTATATGCCTTTCAATGATTCCCGTCGCTTGCGCAAGTCTGATCCAGATTTGGCGGTGCCTTTCTTCATGGTGGATGGCCCTGCGCCTCCTTTTGCAGAAAGATTACCTTATTCTTTCGACGAGATCAATTCCAATGGTAATGCACCTCAGGATCCTGGTATCTTCGCCAAGACACCTATTAATCAATAAGCGTATATTGACATAGCTTCATTAAGACTAAGCGTTTTAGTAAAGCATCAAACTGATAAACCCGAAGCTGCCAAGCAGCTTCGGGTTTCCTTTTTGATACCTTAGCTATTAATGGAATAGGACTACTCCACAATCTTCAATTCTACTCTTCTATTTTTTGCTCTATTCGCCTCCGAATCATTGGGTACAATCGGCTGAGTTTCACCGAATCCTTCAGCAATCAGTTGTTCCGGTTTGCAACCTTGTTCGATCAGATAATCGCGTAGTGCTTGGGCTCTTTTTTTCGATAGTAGAAGGTTGTCTTGGGAACTACCCACATCATCGGTATGGCCATTGATCGATAGTTTGATGTTACTGCTTTTTAGGAGGGCATTGGCTAAGATCTTTAGGCTCGGAAAAGATGCTGGCTCTATTTCATAGGAGGCAGTACCAAAGAACAGATTGGTGACCGGTAGTGATATATCTGTTTTCTTCATCTCTTCTATCGAGGCCAAGTATTCAATGACATTAAGATTTTGATGCCCGCGGCGCAGGTCTACATTGCCAGATTTGGGTAAATAACCTTCTTTGCTGATCGTATAACCATAAAGTGTTTCCAAGGGTAAAGTGGCAAAAAAGGTACCGCTAGCAGGATCCGTCTTTTGCGTACTAACTTGCTCATCCGTTTCCAGGTTGGTCCAGGTGATCGTGGCAGTAAGTGCGACGGAGTCTAAGGAATAAACCAAGCCCGTAACGGTAGAGACTTTAGAAGGTTGAACTTCACTAGGAAGATTCAATTGGTAGATATCCAAGTTTCGCCCTTTGGCTATATTATATAACAATGTTTCTCCATCAGTATGTATGCGATAGCCCCAATCATAATCCTTGGTGTTCAAGGTTCGCCCAAGATTACGAGGAAGGCTCCAATTGGTCCAGGTGCTATCGAGTCGCTCGCTAACAAAAACATCTAGTTTTCCTAGACCTACATGCCCTTCCGAACTGAAATACAGTGTACGCATGTCCGCAGCTAAAAAGGGAGAGCGGTCTATCTTTGAAGTATTGATCGTTGAACCTAAGTGGATGGGCTTCCCCCAATTACCTGTTTCATCTCGTTCAGAAACGTAGATATCCAGGTCTCCTTCGCTTTTTTGGGCCGCAAAGAGCAAAGCTTTCCCGTCAGCAGTCAAACGAGCATCTGCTTGCCATTCCGTACTATTGATGTGCTCTGGTAAGGGTTGAGGAACGGACCAACCCTCTTCCGTTTTTTGGCTGTAATACAATAGGCCAGACTTGAATAAGATCATTTCTTGTCCGTCAATAGAGATCGATTCTACGGATTCATTATCACTCCTGGTGCTTAGGTTGTTGATCAAGATTGGACTAGACCAACGCTCTTCCTGGCGTTCACTCATATAGATATCTTCTCCCCCCAGGTTGTCTTTCCGACCTCGACCAGTAAAGTAAATTTGCTGGCCATCTGCACTTAAAACGCCATCAAATTCCTGAGCTGTAGTGTTAATTTGGCTACTAAAACTTCTTCGTTTTAAGGTGGAAGCTGGTGCAGTTAGTAAGTCAAGTAGTTGAAGATATTGCGGGTTTTTATCGCCAAAAAAGGGTTGGTAGGTAATTACCTTACCTGCTGCTTTTTCCCAATTTCGGTATTTAATATCACTAGCGACCATTGACTGGAGAGCACTAAAAGCACTAGCAGCAGGTGCAGTGGCTTTGATAAATTCATCAAACTGCTTATGTGTAGATGGATAGTAGGAAGTGCGCTTGATTCGTTCGGTTTGACGAGCTAATTTCAGGGCGGCTTCCATCCGTTCTTTCTCAATCAAATTGGGATAATCGGATTTGATTTTCTCCAGGCCAGAGGCTTTTCCCTGATCCTGATAGATGACGAATAATCTTTTTATCAAGGTATCTACCGCTTCATTATCCGGATAATATTGCACAAAAGCTGTGATCTCTGATGGCTCATGGGATACAGATACGCATCGCTGGTAATGAGGCTCCAAATCAGTTTTGAAAGCACTCTTGGGAAAGTCCTTTAGAAAGCCTCTATAGTGCACTAGTTTGTTGGAAGAATTGGCAAACTCAAACCGGATTCGTTCCTTTTCTTGCTCATAGATAGCTGCATCCTTAGCCAATAGATCTGGGAATGGGAAATCCGTTTTATCTTGAAAGTCTAGGAAGGCTTCTGGTTTTTTCTCCTTTTCCAGTGTATACCAATGTAACCATAGACTATCAAGCTTCGGATGATCAGGAAATTGCTTGATGAATTGCCTGGCATCATGCCCATACCTTGAATGTATGGCGATAGCATACTCGTCTTCAATGGCCGTCTTTTTAGCGACTTCGATTAGTTCAGGGAAGGGGTAATCCCGATGGATGCTGGCAAAGCGACCGACATCTTTGACACCAGGATAACGTTGACGGTAAAGGGGCAGCAACTGACGCCAGAGCACCTCTACATTGTCCCGTTCTCCATAGATCTCCAAAAAGGCTCGACTTTGTTCGTAATTAGCGTTCTTGGCGAGCATTTGAGCTTCTGATCCGATAGCTTCTTCTACATCGGCCTCTAGTTGCGACTTGTCCGGAAATAAGGGGTATTTCTGTTGAAACGTCTGCATATCCTTCAAACGCGGTCGCTGTATTTTGTACAATTGGTAAAAGCGCTGCCAAAGCGGTTTGATCTGTACATGATCTGGATAACTATACAAGAAAAACTCGTATTCCGAAAGATCCTTGGTCTGCATAACCAGGGCGTACAGACTATCCTTGGCCAGATTAGCAAAGGGACTAGCGGGGTATTGCTTAGCAAATTTTTTGAAAGCGTCAAGGTCACCTTTGCCATGGACTTTGCTGTAAGCTACCCGCATCGAATCTTGCACGTAGGGATTGTTTGGGTAGCGAACGGCTAGACTGTCAAAGGCATCCCATCCTTGCTCAGCTAGTCGACCTTCGAACAATCGCATTCGAAACTGATCAAATACGCTAGGGGTACGTTCTGCCAGGTTTTTTCGGTATTCAGTCAAAACCTTTTCATAATGATCCGTTGTGTTGATCTTCAAGGCTTCTTCATATAGCAATTTGTTACGTTCTTTTTCTGCAAGTCGTCTCTGTTTGAACCTAGGTTTTTTGATGTAAGTAAGAAAATGTTTCCAGCCTTCTAGCGTCTGCTTTCCGATAGCTTCATCAAAAGCTAGCGCCTCGACAGCTACTCTATGCTTGGAAATAATCGATGAATTCAGCTTTTTAGCAATCTTGTTTCGTTGTTTGTACTGCAGCTTGCGCATCGTTTCGTAGGCAAGTGCTGCATGATGATAAGCTGAATCGGTACTGTATTGCGAAAATCCTTCCGCTACAAATAGCCGGGACAGTCCGAAATGACTCACCGGCCGATCCACAGGATCCTGTAGACCGATCTGATACGCCGTATAGGCCGCAGAAAAATTACGGTTCTTTAGAAATCGGTCACCTTTGTTGGATTGTCCTACAGTTAGCAAGCTGAAGTGCAATAAAAACACGATAAGTGTTACACGGGGTAGATGTGATTTTGGCATGAGGGGAGGGGTTTGGATTGAAGTTATTAATCTAATTCTATAAATTTAAGAACAAATTCACGAATTTCACCATGTGTTTTTTGATGAATTATTATTTGAGCGCTCTTTTCACCGAAATTATTAAACAAAGTTTTTAAACCAAATGGTTTCATCATGAGATTATTTACCCCTTCATGGGTAATCCTAGTGATTACTCTTTACAGCGTTTCTAACCTAGCCGCCCAAAATCCCACTCGTGACAACTATGGCAATCAAGTCACACGACCCTCTAAATCTCCCATTGCTTGGGAAGATTCCTATGATAGCCATGGAGCTCGCGTGGCGCATCAGACGGTGGCTCCCATTTTGTCGGGAGAGGCTGCCGACAACCAGTATGCCAAAGCCATCAAAGAATCCTTTGATCCCAACTGGAAAAATATTCTGTTGGTGACGGACTACACAGGTTCCATGTACAAATATGCCCCGCAGGCCTTGCGACTACACCTCGCTGATCAGTCTAATCAGATTGTACGTCATCTTGTCCTTTTTAATGATGGCGACGGGAAATCCGATTCCGATAAGAAGGCTGGTAGTGTGGGTGGTATCTATTTTGTAGATAACCCATCTGACGAAACGCGCTTGCTCGGTGCGATTGAGGATGTAGTGAATAAAGGAGCGGGAGGAGATACCCAGGAAAATGACCTGGAAGCTGTCCTTGCGGGGATTACCCGCTACAAGAATGCAAGTGGCAAAAAGCCCTCTTTTGAATACATCGTGCTAATAGCGGATGGTGGAGCGGAAGTTAGGGACATGAAGTTGCTGCCTCAGGTCAAATTTCCAGTACACACGATCCTTTGTCGAGGCAAAAGCCAGCTGGACGATTATCTGGAGATCGCCTACAAGACTAAGGGAAGTGTATCCTATCGAGGAGACAAGACAACTTTTGGCAAGGAAGATGGCTTAGTCATCGCTACCCTTGGAGATCGAAAGTACAAGCGAATGAAGAAGGGGGATTGGCGATAAGGGCAAAGCTATTTACACTTAGAAAATATCCCAACTCAACTGGACCTACAATGACTCATGCTTTTTAGACCATGCTCTAAAAACTAAGCTATATTATTGGTGTAACTTTAATCTCACTCATTAAAGAGTAGTCGGATGTACTTTAAGAAGAGAAATTGATGGTCTTTCGACGGCTTATTCTTAACTTAATAAGAGTAGTTGAATTCCACTGTTTATAGAAAGAGTGGTTCTCTGGCAATTCTTGTGTTTTGAGGTCAGCCCTGTAGCCAATTGCCGGAGAACGGAAAAAAGTAAACAACAGGATGAAAGACCTAAATCAATCGCTTTCCCTTTGCCTGCTATTTGTACTACTCCTGCTAAACTGCCAGAAAGAAAGGCCCAGTGCTGCTGACGCGACATTCGGGGAACTTGAACATCCAGTTTTGTTGCTGCAAAAAGGAGAAGAAGAAGAGCTTAGAAGCCTGTTTGCCACGGAACCAATCTGGGAAGAAATGCACTTCGCCATTTTACGGAAATGCAATGACTTCTTTGGTCAACCGCTATTACGAAGAAACCTAATTGGTAGGTATAGACAACGAATATTTCTGACCAAAAGACTTATATTTAGACTACAGTCAGATTTAGCCTTCAAGGTGCGGAAAGGAAGGACTGAAGAATCTAATAATCTCCGTCTAGAAAATGAATAACCCTTTATCTCCGAAACATAAAGAACATCAAGATCAAGCCTTAATCCAAGGCGCACTCCGTGGGGACAAAAAATCATTAGCGCAATTAATTAAGCTACATGAGCCCTTTATTTACAACGTAGCCTGGAAGTACACCAATGATCCGGAGGAAGCTCAAGATCTAACCCAAGAAGTCTTGATTAAGATTGTTACCAAGCTTTCTTCCTTTCAAGGGAAAAGCTCCTTTAGAACTTGGTCTATCGAATTGTAGTTAACCAATTTCTCAAGACGAAGAGAAGGCCGATGGAGGATCGCTGGGAAAATTTTGAAGATTTTGCCCACGAATTGAATGCCATTCCCAGTCCAGAACTAACACTCGAGGAAGAACAGGAACAAGTACTCCGGACCAAGACGGCACGAAATCGCTGCATGTCTGGCATGTTGATGTGCCTCACTCGAGAACAGCGGCTAATCTATCTATTGGGCGATGTCTTTAGTATTGACCATACTATCGGTGCTGAGATATTTAATGTGTCTAAGGACAATTTTCGAAAAAAATTATCTCGGACACGCAAGGAGTTTCATGCTTTTATGAATCAACAGTGTGGTCTGGTTAAAAAAGAAAACCCCTGCCGATGTTCGAAGAAAGCCAAGGCCATGGAGGCGGCTGGTAAAATGCGGACGGATGCTAAATTATTTGATCCTACCTATAGTGCGACCATCGCTAAGTTTGCCGAAAGTGTGTCGGATGAGGTCGCAGATATTGTAGATAGAAAATATATAGAGTTTTTTCAAAATCACCCCACCAAAGAGGATTTTGGTGTGGATACTGTGATAGAAGAGCTACTTAACGACCAAGATTTGCATAAATATTTCGAATAGTTTGTCACACCTTAGTAGTACTTGGGTCCAATGTTCAAACTAAATAATTGAACATGATCAGTACTGCGAAAAGAACCATCACGGCTGCCTTCCCATTCGAATCAAAGTATGTTGAAATAAAAGGCAGTAAGATCCACTACATTGATGAAGGACAAGGTGCGCCGATGCTTTTTATTCATGGTAATCCTACTTCTTCTTACCTATGGCGCAACATTATTCCTCACCTTACAGACCACGCCAGGTGTATCGCCCTCGATCACATTGGTATGGGAAAGTCCGATAAACCGGATATAGATTATGGCTTCGAAGATTCTTTTTCCTACCTGGAGGCTTTTATAGAAAAATTAGGGTTGAAGGATATCACCTTAGTACTCCATGATTGGGGCGGTATTATGGGATTTCACTATGCCAACACGCATCGTGATAAGGTTCGGGCCATCGCTTTTATGGAGGCGTCGATTGATGTTCCACGCTACGAAACCATGCCGACTAGCGTGAAGGTAGGGCTGGCGATGATGCGATCCAAGCTATTTGGTGCCTTGCTGGTGAAACGCATGAATATATTCATCAAGAAAATGTTGCCCGATTTGATTAGCCGCAAGCTGACCCAAGAGGAGTTGGCGTATTATGGCGCTCCCTATACAAGCGTGGAGAGTAGAAAACCGCTATTGGCATGGCCTCGTGATGTACCCATCAAAGGAAAGCCACGAGCCAGTCATGATAAGGTGAAGGCTTACGCTAAATGGCTGAAGGAAACGGAGATTCCCAAGCTATGCTTGTATGTCACGCCTGGGATTGGCTTGCAGGGACCTGACTTGGAGATCATTAAGAAGGAATTCAAAAACACCAAGTTGGTATACCTGGGTGAAGGGCTACATTTTATTCAGGAAGATTATCCACATGAAATTGGAGAGCATATCCTCGATTGGTATCAGAGCAGCGTAGTTGGATAAGACTTTAGACGCTCACCTTGCTTATTTCTACAATTGCGCAAAATGAAAGCGGGGCGCCGAAATTCAGCGCCCCGCATACGTTATTTATGTTTTTACATCCGATCTAGGATGTACCGAATCTCACACTACTTATAGACTCATGTTCTTGGTGAAAACACGTTTTCCGTTGTCTACGATCACTGTGTAGAAACCGTCAGGCAATTGCTTTAGTTTGTATCCTCTTTCGATGACGGCCTCGTCTTCGATGGTCTCTTGAAACTGAATGTTACCACGCATATCCATCACTAGCAACTGAACGTCGCTTTTTGTAGGATTCAGGAGAGAAATATTCAACTTCCCTCTTTTCTTAGTTACGTTGGCAGGGAAGTAGGCAGCTCGCTGGTTCTCATCCATGCTAACTCCTTCATTTGTGATAGAGATGGGCTGTACCGTTTCTTGATACTCAGATACGACGGTCAAGACGTAGGCACCTTGTGCCAATTGCTTAAGATCAAAAACACTTTCAAACTGTTCAGAAGCCACTACGCTTTCCTCTAGCACCGTTGCACCAGTTAGATCTTGAATCTTAACTGCAGCTTTTGCAGAGCCATGATCTAAAGAAAGGTGAAGCTTATTGTCTACTACTTTTATAACCGGAATGTAATTGTTAGCCAAGGCTGTATTAACAAACAATAAGCTCATGGCTGCACTGATCAAAACACTCTTTATTGTCTTCATAATAATACGTTTTAAAAAAAGAAATTAATCTTGGAAATAGCCGAATAGCCTGCTATTCAGCAAGTTCATGTTTTTGAGTTCTAGGAATTAGTTTAAACGGGATCCGGAAGTTGGAGACATACCAATAGATGGGGAATACTGCTTTATTCCATTCGATTGTCCGGCTCAGTCCGTCCTTTCACTGACCTAGATCTCAAGCGTTAATGTGATAAAATGATTTTGTTCCTTAGACCTCCATGCTATTCATGGAGGTTATTAATGAAATGCTTTAAAACTCCTTTCTATACGCGTTCATCTTTAAGCACCAAATCGATTTAAGTGTATACAACATTGATTTGATGCTTGTGATTAAATACAGGGCAAAATTAGAGTGCTCCCTCTCCCCGGTCTACCACAAAAGCAACTACTTTTGATGCTATTTTAACTATGTGAGGTAAAAAGAGTGTTTTTTGCGTTAAAATAGCATGCTTAAAACCAAATTTAATTTGGCTTGCCTCCAAAATGAAGAAGAAAAGCAGGATTGGAGATAGGCTTAAAGTATAAATTATGGCATTAACGATCAGAAAAATTATAAACGCTGGATGTCAAATTTTTTATAAAAATCACTCACTTTTTTCACTTGGTATATAGAATCCTGCCTTTCGGATCTGCGCTGTAAATGGCTCCCATTCGGCCTTCTTAAAAGTATCTACTTGATTACCAAATAGTTCGACTGCTTGAGCTGCCTCTTGCACCAATTGTTTTTCTTGCATAGAAATGGCTCTAGTTCTAGACATAGCGATGCGTTGTATACTCCTAACCTTTGAGTATGGAGTGACAATTGAAGTTTGCCAGGCACCCACTTGGCGTTTTGGCCTTGGTGTTTGTCCGTTTGTTCTAAGGGCCTCTACCTTCTCCCGCATGGCTGTGATACGTTCTAGAAGACTGACTTTGTCCGGGTATTCCCAGGCTTTGAGTTGTTGCTCCAATCTGGATAAGGCTTCTTTTTTCTGATCTAGTGATCGGAGGGTAGCGCCCAGGATACTCACCTGTAGGTCGACTTCCTTTTGATACGCATACAACTGTTCATCTACCTCAGGTGCCAATTCAAAACGGGGATCAGCAATGACCTTCACTATATTTGAATCCTTTACTCCTTTATATTCAAGTACCAGTTTGTATTCGCCTGGTAAGACCGGGATACCCCGAGTTTCGTCATTCACCCAAGCGCCGGGTAGTAGAGAGGCTTGTTCATCTAGTTTCCAGATCAGATAATTAAGACCTGTACTTGTGGGGTTTGCATTGACAGTATTGATGAGCTTACCCGCTGGATCATAGACCATAGCTGTGACAGTAGCTCCACTATCTACTGGCCCTTCCATAAAATAGGGAACCTTCATTTTCTGAAAGACCTTATTCTCTCCTTCAAACGTGGTATGAAAGCCCGTCCAAATATTGCCTGGAGGGTTGATAAATAGCCCTTTTACCTGCACTACCTCATTCGTTGGCAAAGCAGTAAGACCTTTCTGCAATTGCTTTTCAGCTGCAGCCCGCAGGGCCCAGAGGTCATCAAGCACCCAAATAGCACGTCCAAAGGTACCTACCACCAAAGCCGATTCACTTTCTTGGATTTTGAGATCCATGGTCGAAACGGAAGGGAAGCCATTTTTAAACTGCACCCAATTTTCTCCTTTGTCAATGCTGATCCATAGACCATGCTCCGTTCCGAGGAAAACAAGGTTTGGCTCCTGGATATCCTGAACAACTGCCAAGGCATAGCCCCGAACGGTATTGCCATCAATCATGCGATCCCAGCTTTTACCATAATCTTCTGTTTTGAAAAGGTAAGGCTCGTAATCACCTTTGCGATAGTTGTTCACGACGACCCAGGCGGTGCCGGGCTGATGGGGGGAGGCGTGAATGCGAGCGATCCAGGCTTCTTTAGGCATCTCCTTGAGCCTAGTCGTAAGGTTTGTCCAGTTCTTCCCGCCGTCTCGCGTGAGGTGGAGCTGTCCGTCGTCAGTTCCTGCCCAGATGATGTTGCGGTCACGAGGGCTTGGGGCGATGGCCAAGATGCTGTTGTAGTATTCGGCACCAGAAATATCCAAGGTCAGCCCACCATAATCTCCCTTTTGCTGTTCAGGGTTGTTGGTCGAAAGATCTGGTGAAATGACCTCCCAGGTCGCCCCTTGATCGATAGACTTATGCACAAATTGGGAGCCATAGTAGACCGCATTCTTGTCAAATGGATCTTTTGCGAAGGCTGCATTCCAATTGAAACGCAAACTTGTACCCGCTGGAGCAATTCGAGGCTTGATATTACTGTAATAGCCAGTCAGTTTATCGTAGCGGTATAGCTCTCCATTCTGAGAAGTTCCATACCCGAAGCGAGAATTAGCTTCATCCGGTGCAATGTAAAAGCCGTCGCCTCCTACTAGGTATTGCCAGTACAAGGTGCGTATGCCTCCTCGCTTCCAAGTATAGGCTGGCCCTGACCAATTGCCGTTATCTTGCATCCCTCCATATACATTATAAGGTAGGTCATTATCAGCATTGATGTGATAAAACTGGGCTACAGGAATATTTTCTGGAAAGTACCAACTCTTACCGTGATCATAAGTAATTCCAATACCGCCATCCCCACCGATGACAAAGTGTTGTGGATCATTTGGGTTAACCCAAAAAGCGTGGAAGTCGGCATGAACTCCTTTGGTCTCGTCCGCAGGAATCATGGGGATGGGGTCAAAATTCTTTCCCCCATCATAACTGACGTGAAGGGGTTGATAAATGTTATACAAGCGATTCGGATCTTTGGAATCTACCGCCAACTCTTGAAAGTAGAAGGGACGGTTATTGGTGAACCGCGGGTTGTCGTTAATCATATGCCAATGCAGCCCACCATCGTCGCTACGATATAGGGCATTCTTTTGGGCTTCGACTTTCGCATATATCCGATTAGGATCTGATGGAGCAATGGCTAAACCCATCCGACCTAGTTCCCCCGCAGGCAACCCATCCGCTTCGCCTAGTTGCTTCCAATTTTTACCTCCATCATAGGTCATGAATAAGCCAGACCCAGGCCCGCCCGAGGTAAAATAGTAGGGCGTGCGCTGATGCTCGTATACGGCAGCAATCAATTTATTGGGATTATGGGGATCCATGATGAGGTCCGCGATCCCAGATTGATTGTTCGTGTACAAGATCTTCTCCCAGCTTTCTCCGCCATTAGTCGTTTTATACAGACCTCGTGCTTCTCCTGGCGTCCAAGGGTCGCCCATCGCTCCTACGTACACCACCTCAGGGTTCATCGGGTCAATAATGATCCGGTGGATGGTCTTGGTAGCTTCTAGCCCAAGGTGCTGCCAAGTACGTCCTCCATCCAAGCTTTTGAAAATTCCCATACCGAGGTTCATGGAGTTTCGAGGGTTTCCTTCTCCGGTACCGACCCATACCACACTTGGATTGTTTTGTTGAATGGCTATCGCTCCAATATTTTGCGTAGGTTGCTCATCGAAAACCGGACGCCAGGCACTGCCTCCATTTTCCGATTTCCAAACCCCACCAGAAGCGGCTCCGACATACATGATCTTAGGATTGCTTTCTACTACATCGATAGTGGTGATTCTACCACTCATATTGGCTGGACCAACATTGCGGATGTTTAGATTTTTGTAGAGGGAGAGATCTAGGGGTTGTGCTTGTAGCGAGACTCCAAAAAGGAGTAAGAAAACGAGTCGTTGAAACATAAGAACAGGAATATATTATTCAGGCTAGAAATTAGCACAAAAGTTAGAAATAGATATAGAGATGTGAAATAATTACCACGCTTCGACATAACGTTATCAATTCAGCAAGTATTAACCCTCATAGAGCCATCTCTTTAAACCTGCAACAATACCTAAAGCTTTTGCAACAATAAAAAAGGGACTTGTAAAACAGCTTCCCTAGCTTTGTTTCAGTCCTTAATTTGTATGAAAAGGTACAGGAGCGTTTAATCGTTTTCTCCAGAGATTCTGATCTCAGCTAGAGGAAGGCAAGTGGATTAGGATCATATACTTGGACGAGAAGGCGACACCCGATAAACGTTTTCCTGCATTCGGCAAGACTGGCAAATTAGGAAGGTCTACCTACTTCAATGCAATTAAAGGACTTTCTGATGTGAAAGAGTTTTTGCTCCAACTGAAGGAGGCTAGTTATGGAATTGTTTCCTTGACTAGCGGAGCTTCCGTAAAAGGAGCATTACCTGCTCGTACTAGCATTTTACTGGATAGGCGGAGGAGTTCCATTTCTTCGCCTATCTTTCTTTGTAGGGTACGATCACTTGAACAGCAAGTCTGGTTTTGAAATTCTCTATATATTGTAGAAGGATCTCAAAACCACCAAAAGCCCAATGCGCAGGTCTCTATTAATAGTGTCAATCTTTTGTTTGTGCTTAGTCGCCTGTCTTCCTGCTCAGAACGCGCAGCCGACGAGCGAAGGGACTGCTATACCTGCCTTGAAGGTTCTACAACAGATCGACGTATATCACGATACTGCCTGTCAACAAACTTTGGCTGAGGTGATGCCGAATTGGGAAGAGAAGAGCCAAACGCTCGAAGCCTTTGCTCAAAGCAATGATCTTAAACCTCAAAATCCGAATTGCTATTGGACGAGATTAACGCTAATCAATACGGGGAATCAATCTGCAAGACGAGTGCTGTATTTTCCCAGAGGATGGCGTGAAATCTCCTGTTACCTTCCCGAGTTGGATAAGGATAGTTATTATTTAAAAAAGATAGGTATAGATTATGGCCGTGAGGAGGTCTTATTCGTTTCTGTACCTGCACAAGACACCCAATTCCTTTATGTCCAATATCCAGTGGCAGCCAAGGCTTTTTTTCCCATTTTATGGGTGCAGGAAATGGAGGAGGAGGAGTATGTTACCTTAAAATCTAGGACCAATTACAAGTTTCTATTGTTAGGTGCTTTGGTTTTCCCTCTACTATTTTTTCTTACTCAATTTCTGGTTCAGCGCGAAAAATTGACCGCTTTCTATATTATTTTCTTGCTGGGGGCAAGCCTTAACCTCCTTACGATATTAGATACAATCAATTTCTTCGGCTTAACGCCCAAGATCCTCCTATCTATGGAGGTGACTGCTCCAATCTTTGTAGTCAGTATAGGTCTGACCATTTTGGGTTTGACCAAATACCTACATGAGTTTTTGGACTTGCAGGCACATTGGCCACGATTCAAGAGCATTGGGGATGTTCTAGTTTTTATTTTTTCGCTAGTGGTAATTTATCCATTGATCTTTCAATCGGTATTCACTTACTATGCCTATGAGGAATATCTGGTTTACTTTCGAATCTTGGCCTTGCTAATCTTTGTCTATATCCTAGCGGTGATCATTTGGGCAGTAGTACGCCGAATTCAGTTTAGCAGATACTTGTTACTGGCTTTTATGCCTTTGGTGCTGAGTGGGGTTTGGTATGCCATAAGTTTTGTTAAATGGGGCAACTATACTAAGTCCGACCTAGAAAGCTTGTCTGTGATTATTGGGTTCATTATGACCTCCTTCCTGTTTGGGTTTATTTTAGGGGTTCGCAACAATGCTGTCAAGGAGGAAAAATTACGACTAGAAGAACGAGCCTTACAACTCAGGGAATTAGATGAGTTCAAGAGTCGTTTTTACACCAATATCACCCATGAGTTTAGAACGCCATTAACCGTGGTAAAGGGCATGGCGGAACAGATTAAAGGACAAGATCAAGTTCGAAAACTAATTTCGAGAAATAGTGATCGCCTGTTGAGGATGATCAATCAACTATTGGATCTATCTCGCTTGGAGCAAAAACGTTTAGGGATAAATTACCAACAATCTGATATTATCCCCTATCTGCAATACCTAACCGAAAGTTGTCATTCTCTCTCCAATAACAAGAAAATAAACCTCGTTTTCTTCTCCATGGAAGAAACCTTGTTGATGGATTTCGATCAAGATTTGATCCAACAGATTTTGATAAATCTACTGTCTAATGCCATCAAGTTTACGCCTGAGTATGGAAGTGTTAAGGTGATAGTAGAAAGGCAGAAAGAGCCTTCGGACCTACTGGAAGTACTTGTAAAGGATACGGGAAGAGGTATTCCTGAAGAAGAGCAAGCCCGTATTTTTGATCGCTTTTATCAAGTTGATAGTTCCAGTACCAGAACCTCTGAAGGATCTGGTATTGGCTTGGCTTTGGTGAAAGAACTAGTTCGACTATTGTCTGGGAGTATTAGGGTAGAAAGCGAAATGGGGAAAGGTACTACCTTCAGAATTCACCTACCCATACAAAACAAAGCAGCTTTAGTTACGCAGAAATTGGCAGACACTGCTCCCCCTATGTTATCGGAGTCACAACCGAAGTTCGAAGCCGCCTCGGCAGAGAACGACTGGACACAAACAGCTACTCCCTTGCTCTTAGTGATTGAAGATAATATGGATTTGACAGACTATATTTTCTCCTGTCTAGATCAAGAATACAATTTGGTCAATGCACTGAATGGTAAGAAAGGTATGGAAAAGGCTTTTGAAGTAATACCAGATGTCATCCTATGTGATGTCATGATGCCTGAGATGGATGGCTTTGAGGTTTGTCGCGAATTGAAATCAGACCGCCGAACGAGTCATATCCCGATCATCCTGTTGACCGCGAAAGCTACGCAAGAAGATAAAAACTTGGGTCTCTCCCACGGGGCAGATGCTTATTTGACAAAACCCTTTAATCGTACAGAGTTGCTTATAAGATTGCGAAACCTGACTGTCCAAAGCAAAAAGCTACGGCAGCGTTTGCTGGGAGATGATCAAGACGAAAAAGAGATGGCATTTCTACAGGAGGTCAATGCATGTATCCAGAAGAACCTCAATAATGAACTATTTGATACCAACTTCCTTTGTAAAGCGATGGGAATGAGTAGAACCCAACTACATCGAAAACTGAAAGCCTTGACGGATCAATCCACCGCCAATTATATACGCTCAAAACGTTTGCAAGAAGCACATAAACTCCTTAAGCAAACAGATTTGTCGATCGGAGAGATTTCTGAGCAAGTAGGCTTCAAAGATTTCTCTCATTTTAGCCGCTCTTTTGCCAAGGAGTTTAGTTTTAAACCCTCTGATCTTCGCAAGTAAGGCGCGTTACATCTTGTTCTGGATAGGCCTAGCTAGGACACCCAAACTTCCGACGGAGCCAAAGTTTGGGTGCGATTTTAACTAGAATTTATTATCACTTATAGGCTATGGCGGCGCTCGTAGGACCAGCCAGAGGCAAAATTTCAGTTCTTTTAAACCCAGCTTTGGTTGCCCATCTATTGAAGTCAGCAGCCGTATAGTCAAAGCCTTCAGGTGTTTCGATTAGCATATTCAAGCTCATCATTAGCCCAAATGCATTTTGTCTTCTTTCACTATCAATAATATTTTCGATAGCAATCAAGACCCCTCCCTCTGGTAGACTTGCATAGGCTTTCTCTAGCAGTATAAGTTTCTGTTCTTCAGACCAGTCGTGTAGAATGTTTCCCATACAGATCACATCTGTCTCCGGCAGGTCATCTACGAAAAAGTCACCACTACTGGCTTTAATTCGGTCTTGTAAGCCCATAGCGGTAATATTTCCGTTCGCTACAGCTTCTACGGGAGGAAGATCGAAGGTTGTGCACTCAATATGTGGATGATGTTGTGCAATAACGATAGAGCAAGACCCATTGGCGCCTCCTACATCACAGAGGGTTTGATAGGGAGAAAAGTCAAACTTCTTAGCTAAGGCCAAAAAGTTCCCCATCTGTATGCTAGACATAGCACCTAGAAATTCATGCAAAGAGGCCTGGTCTTTATAAATCTCTTCGAAAACAGGTTTGTCACTGAATTTGGTTTCATTCTGTGGGGCTCCGGTTTTCAATGCCTCTTCCAAGCTTCCCCAGAACTTATATAGTCTGTTGTTCGCCATGCTGAGCATGCCTCCAAGATAAGCTGGGCGCCCCTTTACGAGAAAAACGTCTACATCCGGAGCGTTGCTATAGATGGCACTTTCAAGAACTCCTTCTCTTTCCAGAAAACCTAGTGAGGTCAGCGTATCAAGGAAGTCGAAGATACCTCGATCGTGTAAGCCTAAAGCGTCTTGGATTTGCTTCACTTCCTTAGGACCACTGCTTAAAAGAGTGAATAGATCTAATTCGTTAGCTGCTAGCAGGACTTTGGATGCCCAAAAGCCCATTCCAACTTGCATGATCTTTTCTGGATTTACCTGCACTTGAACAGTCATTATAATTGAGTTTTGGTGGTTGAAAATGTGTAGACTTGTGGATTTAGCCCAATCCGGCTAAGTCCACAAGCTTAAAATACATGAGCGTTAAGGATTCAAAGGTAGGTCCCGCAGGAATCATTTGCTGGGACGAATTGTAGCATCTGTTCAAGATAAAACAATTTATACACGTAGTGTGTGGTTTGTTTTATACTTGTATCTTATGTACTTGTTGTTTTATGCTAGCTAGCTGGAGGCATCGGGTTAGGTACCACGTTCTGTATAGCGGGGAGAGATCTCAAGTAGGCCCAGATGGCTCTTAGGTCTTCATCTGCTAGATTTCGGAAATTTTGGGAGGGCATAGGAGGAAGCAAATCTCTGGCACCATCTAGACCTTTAGATTTACCCTCACGAAGTGCTTTCCCAAACTGTTCAAAACTCCAGTTGCCGATACCCGTGTCATCAGGTGTTAGATTGGCGGCGAAGGTGGTACCCCAAGGGCCGACAGCTGCGGTTAAGCCCATATTGAAGATGGCATAATCCTCTAGTACAGAGGGGTCTGCTAGATTCGCTAATTTTTCATTTGCAGGATGTCCAGACAGGAGTCGTTTTGGATCTGGCACTGGACCTTGGTCAGTGATGATCTTTGGGGAGTGGCAGTCATTGCACCCCATAATCTCCACAAGATAGGCGCCACGTGCCGCCAACTCCTCCATCGAAGGAACCGCTGTGACTTCTGTAATAGCGAGGTTTTCTGACGCAGTGGAATTTTCTGTTGAACTACAGTTAGCTAGGATGAAGCCACACAATACTAGAGCGGCTAGAACTTTGTTTACATACATTGGAAATGATGTTTAATGTTCAAGGGATAATTATCGTTTTCGATTGTGGTCCCTGCCTTCTGTGTGTCAAGATCTAGGTTATTTTGCTATCTCTAAACCTTTCCGATGGATCCGATTCCTGGAATTCCATCTATGGATTTAGATCGCTTGGTAGGTGGTTAGAAGAGTGTGGAAGATATTCCTCTAACTATTCGTGGGTTTAGCACGATTTACTTTCAGGGCAAAGTTGCGGAGAATTCAAAGCTGCTGCACCCAATATTGTTGCAATTCTTAGGACTATTGTTTCACTTAACCGGTACGAGGGAGCGATTGCCAATCAATAAGCCCGGATAAAGCAGAATCTTGGCAGATTCATTAAAACGGGATTCTATGATTGCTCTAGGATCTTAAATTGATTCCTAAGCGACAGATATCTTTTTCTTACCTCACCTCTACTTCATCTACAAATACCCAAGAAGGTAGATCCGCGGCGTGATGCCATACGGGGGCTATCTTGTGATTAAGACCGATGATTTTTAGGTAACGGAAGGTCTGTGGAGTGCCGGTGTGGGTAAAATATTGTATGTCATTGATCTTGCTCTTGGGATGGAGCGGGCGCTGATTTTGTATCAGGGCGATAGGACGATAGGTCTCTCCATCATCGGAGGCGAGGTACTGGACCTCTTTCGGGAAAAAGACGATATGATTGGTGACTTGTAGGAAGGCGGCAGATATTTCCTTGACTTCCGTTGGTTGCCCTAGGTCAATCACGGCTGCTAGGTCATTGCCTTCAAAACCAAGCCAGTTAGCGTAGAAGTTACTGCCTCCAAAAGCCCCGTCGGTTAAAGCTAGGGGATCTTCATTGGCGTATTTTTTGGGTTTCTCTAGCAAGGAAACTGGTTTTGCGCTGGCGAGATTGGGTTGGGTAGCTCGCTGCAAAGTTTGCTGGTACAAATGGATGTATTCCTCGACGGTATAGCGCATTTCATTCATAGCCGTGATATTGGCCCGGGCAGTCGTTTCTTTAAATCGCTTTAGCCGTTCTGCTATGGGGAAAGAGGATTGCTCTAGGGCCTGTTGTAGATTGGTTTTTGCATGTTCAAGAATGGCATAATCCACACTCAGTCTAGCTTCTTGTACCCTTTGGCGTACTTCGGGTTGTTCTTTTACGGCTTCAGTGGCTTCATTGTACAAACTGTCATAGTAGACCAATAGCTCCTCCCGTAAGAAACTATGGAAACCTTGCGAAGGGTCGCCATACAGGAATAAAAAAAAGCTAGAATCTTGAGCTATTTCTTCATGAACCGTTTCAATGTAATCTTTTACGAAAGGGGCAGCTTCCTGATAGTACCCTTCCAGAAAATCATCCATGATGTCTTCGGGATTGACTGTTGGGTCCCAGAGTAATTGTGCCGTTAAATACGAACGCAACTCAAATAGCTCACTGGGTTGGTTACTATGCTGTTCAAAGATCCATTTCGCATTGTTTTCCACAAACAGCTCAATGTTAGGATGGAGGGTCAAGAGGTTGGGGAAGGGAGCCAGGAAATTGGTGAATTGTGTCGTGTAATCCCAGATGCGAATGTTGTCTGTTTTTTCTCCCCAGGCGATGAGATCTGCTGTAAAGTCTTGACAGTTATCTTCAATGGGGGCGCTGCGGTCACATTCGATGGAGCAGAGAGTAATCAATATGTTGGGCTCCGGTTTGAGGTTTTTAGGGGCCTTGCGGGTATATTGGTAGGCCAAAGTAGAGATTTGCTTATCTGAAAATTCCCGGGCAATCTGATTTACGAACTGAATCATGGAGCCGGAAGGCGCTTCTTCTCTGGCATGAATGGCCTCGCACTTGGGGCATTGACAATACTGCGTGTTGTCGTCTTGGCTTACCGAAATCACCCCCGCATCCGGATGTCGAGTCAACAAAGCGGCCACCGTGTCTCTGACGATCTCAAATACAGATTCGTTGGTGAGGCAGAGCTGAGTAGGTATTCGTTTACCATTGCGCAAAGCATAATACTCCGGATGTTGATCATAATAAACTTCTGCTGGGACAAAGCGGTGAAAGGTATGAACTCGGGCTCCCGGGGCATATCCAGGGAAGGCCTCAGTGGTGACCCTTAACTTGTTGGCGAATTCGGGGTTTTCATAGAACAGCCTGGAATGGACCGTGCGGGTTGTCACTGCTGGCGTATATTCGAACTGCAGGGAATTAGAAAGCTCAATACGACCCTTGCTAGGAATGCCTTCTACATCAGGACTATAAAAGCGGCAATTCAATTCTCTTTCCAAAAACGTATATACCGCTTCTAGGGTACTCTTTGGGCTTCCTCCCTGGATAAATACTTGTCCATCAAGCACGCCATAGCTGATAGTGCTTTCTTGGAAGTCTTTGGATTGCTCGGCTTGGCCGATTCGTATGACTTTCCCTTTAGTTTCTCCTTTAGTAATATCTATGCGCACACCACTAATTTGCTGCAAATAGTCTTGCAGTACTTGGGCAGCCTGAGTTTCAAGTTCAGTAGCATCTTTGTCCAGATTGATCAGGTATTCACTTTGTCCACTTCTAATTAAGGTGACAGATGATGACGTTTGGCAGGTAAGTAGAGTTATCACTAAGAGACCAATCGTAAAAAAGATGCCAGATAACTTCATATGTGAAAATACTAATGAAAGAACCAGAATTGGATTAAACGAAGTTACTCAATATTCCGTTCTTCGAAAGCAGACTTCCTGAAGCTAGTAGGAGACTTCCCAATGGTATTGGTAAAGACCTGAGTAAAGTAAGTGGGACTCTTGAATCCCGTTTTATAGCTGATTTCTGAAATGTTAAGATCGGACTGTAGCAATAATTCTGCTGCTTTCTCGACGCGTATCTTACGGATAAACTCACTTGCAGATTGATCAATCAGGGCCTTTAGTTTGCGATGTAATTGGGTGCGACTTACATTTAGGGCAGTCATGAGTTGAGCTATCCCGAAATCCTCATTTTCATAGTTGTCTTCAATAACTTGATGGGCCTTTTTCAAAAACATTTCATCCAAGGATAGGGTTTTCTCCGATCTCTTTTTGAGCCTAGAAATGAAATCTCCTGTATTGTATTTTTCCTGTAGCGTTTGGCGCAATTCAATGAGTTTGCGCAGGCGTACTTCCAGCTCTTTTGGATTAAAAGGCTTAGGTAAGTAGGCATCAGCACCTGTTTCCAGCCCGCTTATTTTAGAAGCTACATCGGCCTTAGCGGTTAGCAACACTATGGGGATGTGACTTGTTCTTGGGTCTGTTTTTAAGGTGTGGGTGAGTTCAAAGCCATCCTTTTCCGGCATCATGACATCGCTGACGATGAGATCGGGAGTATGCTCGATGGCTAGTTTTATCCCTTCTGCTCCGTTCGTAGCTGATTGTAGCTGATATTGGTCCTGTAAGGCAGCTTGTAGATAGGCTAACATATCAGCATTGTCCTCTACTAAGAGAACCACAGCTCGTTCTTGGTCACTAGACTTTGGTGTGAGCACTTTCGATGGAGCTGTCCCATTCTGGTTGAGAAAGCCAGCAAGGCTTCCGTTTAGGTCAGATAGGCTTTCTGGCTGCTGTAGAGGTGCCGCATTGGTGATGGGCAACTGCACCCAAAAGGTCGTTCCTTCTTGGAGTGTACTATCAACTGAGATATTTCCTTCCAATAAGTGTACCAGTTCTTTGGTTAGAGCCAAACCAATTCCTGTACCTTCTGCTTTTCTGGTAGAGGTATTATCGACCTGGTAAAATCTATCGAAGACTTTGCCCAATTTATTTGCTGGAATGCCAATCCCCGTATCCTTTATTTCTAAGGTAAAATACGCTTCACTATTGATCTCCTTTCTTAGCGTAATATAGATATCACCTCCACTTGGGGTGAACTTAATGGCATTTGATAGCAAATTAGAGACGATAGATAGGACCTTTTCGGGATCGAAATCCATCAGCAGCTCTTTTTCTTTGGTCAGCACGTGAATGGGGATTCCTTTGGTGGCTGCGTGTGCTCGAAAAGGTTCGAAAATATAGGTAAGGTAGGCGATGATATCTCCTTGTGTTTTGTTTATCGCTAGGGAACCCGATTCTAACTTCTGCAATTCCAGCATTTGATTGATAAGCTTTAAGAGTTGTGCACTGTTTCGTTGTACTACTTCCGTGTTGGCTACGATCTCTTTCGCTCGTAGTACTTCTGCTCGTAGCTTGGTCTTGTTATTTATCCCTTGAATGACCGTCAATGGTGTGCGGAATTCATGGGTAATATTGGTGTACAATTTCGACTTGAACTCATCTAACTTTTTGATCTGCTTCAACTCGGTGATAGCCAATTGCCGATTCAGAAGATAGCGATAGATGTAATATAGGAGTATCAGTCCTGCCAAGATAAATAGCGTAGTGCCCCACCAGGTCAGCCACCAAGGTGGCAGTATACGCACTTGTAAGGCTAAGTCTTCTTCGGGTGAGGTCCAGATTCCTCGATTATTGCTGGCCCTAACTCTGAACGTATATCGACCCGGCTTAAGGTTGGTATAATCCACCTGTCGGAAGTTTCCCATGTCCCGCCAGTCTGGATCTTTACCCTCGAGCATTACCTGATATTGATTGGCTGCTGGATTTTTGAAATGTAAGGCTGCGTAGTGGAAGGTTAGGTTATTTTGAACATGTTTTAGTTGTAGTTGGTCAACTAAAGAAATATGTTGCTTCAATGGAGAATTTGGGGCTATTGGGAGCTCAATTCCATTGACTTCCACTTTATTGAAAACCAATTTTGGAGAAAATTGATCTGTCAAAATGCTATCTGGATGAAACCAAAGTAAGCCCTGTGCAGTGCTGAAGAACAATTCTCCCTGGCTACTTTGTGCGCTATACCAAGATTCCACTCTATTAGTTAATAGCCCATCACTGACGTAGAAGTTCTCGTGGGTTGCGGAGGTGGGATCAAAGCAAAACAGACCGTTTTCGCCAGCTCCCCAGATTCTTCCTCGATTATCTTTTTCAATAGACCGCGGAAAATACGGTTTTAAGAAGCTATACTCTTGGATGAGGGAGTCTTCCAGGCTAATATAACTAAGTCCATTGTAATTGGTCCAGAAGTTACCATTGCCTTCTACAATCATATCGACCCCCTTAACGATATCGAAGGATTCAAATGTCTCGGTTTCAGGATCAAACCTTTGAGGTGGGCCATCACCATAACCTGTAAGCCAAAATAGCCCCTCATCGTCTTCAATTACGTCCCGTATCCGATTAGCCCAAGGGCCGGTCGTAGGATCCCCTGTTCGCATATAGGATTTGAAAAGTTCTGTCCTAGGGTCGAAGCGTATGAGTCCTTGTCCCATAGTACTGATCCACAGCATACCTGTACGATCTGATTGCTGGATGGCTGTGATATAAACGCCGTCTAAAAACCGGAGGAATTGATTTTGTCCCGGTAGGAACTTATTTAAACCATTGGAGGTACCTACCCATATTTGCAGATTTCTATCCTCTAGTATATCACCTACATCATCAAATGAAAGGCTAGTAGGGTCATTCTTTATATTTTGAAAGCGTGTGAAATCCCCGCTCTCCCTATCGTAGCGATTTAATCCACTATTGGTGCAGACCCATAGGTTCCCTTGATGATCCTCCATCATACCATTAACCACATTATCGGACAAGGAATTCTTGTTGTCTGGTTCGTGTTCTAGCCAGCGAAAAGCAGAGCGCTCCGGATTATATTTAAGCATTCCACCCCGCCAAGTTCCTGTTAGTATGGAGCCGGATCGCGTTTCATAAAAACAATGATATTGGTAAGCAGTACCTGGTGCTTCATGCAGATCAGTATAGACTACTTTGATTGTGGAAAATTCTTCAGTTTTTGTATTAAACCACTGGAGAATTGGCTGTAAGCCTCCACGAACAAAAGCCATCCAGATTTTTCCACTCTTATCCAAGTGCAAACGTAGAAACCCGTTATGTAAGGGAGAATTTGGATTGTTTGGCTGATGTAGATAGTGCTTGAAGGTTTGTGAACTGGGTTTAAAGTTGACTAAGCCAGCTCCACCAGAACTCATCCAGATACTCCCGTCTGACGAAAAGGTCAGATCATTATAGTTGTTGAGGACATTAAAGCCGGTATCTTGCTGGGACTGAAATAGCTCAAGACCCTCTTCCTCACCCTGCCAATGATAAAGTCCCCTTGAAGAGGCTATCCAGAGGTCTCCTGTAGGGCTGATCCCCATGTACCGATAGGAATTGGTATGCACTATTCCAGTATCAATAGTAATGACCTGATCTGCCTGGATAGAATCCATATCTTCTTGCCATTGGAGGCGATGGATGCCGCCATTACTGAACCACATTGTTGAATCGGGAGCTAGCTTAAAGTCGTTGCCGAGGTAACTAAATCCCGCTTCGAATTGGTACAACAGTCTGATTTGTTCCGTTTCACGGTCAAACCTAAACAGGCGATTTCCTGTATCAAGAAGCAAAAGGTCTCCTGCGGGATCTTCTTCTATCTGTATAATATGCCACCAATACTGCATACCCAACGATACAGTAGGCTCATACTGATACACTTCCATGTGATCCCCATCGTATTTGACTAAGCCTTTTTGAGTACCTAGCCATAGGAGTCCAAGCTTATCTTGCTGCATCGTAAGTACTGAGTTCTCAGGCAGCCCATCATCCGTCGTAATGATGTCAAAGCGGACGGTCTTAGTTTGGGCATGGAATATGGCAGGGAGAAACGTTATAAGGCAGAGGAATAAGGCTTTCATAGTGCAGTGTGGTTGTAGTGTACTAATTTGTATTGATATAGTACTACCGTTGCTTGATAAATGGATTTAGGTGTGATTCAGTCTAAGTACATGTTTGGCGATCACCCTTTGGGTGGGAAACGCCCCTTTTTTGCTGATATTTCGTTGCTTTCCTTGACCGTATCTCCCAGATATGGCCTGCGAAAAGCGCCTAGTCTCAGCAAAACCTGGCCTGCCGGCAGGCAGGAAATGACACTTTTCTCCTCCAAAAGCAATCACCAAATATGTACTAAGTGTTATTCTTATAACAAAAATCACTATAAAGTGATTTGAAAATGGCTTTCAAATTGAAATTGGTCGAGTTAGGTGCTTTAAAGAATCACCCGAAATAGCCTACGCTTAAAAGATATGTAAATAGTAAGTGATCCTAAAACGCTGACTGATGATCTAGTCACAGCCGTCTTGGAATATAAGTGGTAGCATCTTCTGGATAAGAAGGACTACTGGTAAATGACATACAATGAATCAGGCTACCTGATCCTTTCAATAAGCCCTCCAACCTTCAGAATCCCCATAACAATTGAGCTGGACTCTTTTAATGCCAAGGCTCCGTTCGTTATCGAATATGGTGTGTTTCATTGATGAACGATGAATAAGGAAACAGTAGGCGTTTCAAGTACTTGGTGTTGCTGAATCTGCGAACAATCTGTGTTGATGTAGCACCTAATCAAAATAAAAGATTATATTTATACGCTTTCCTAAGCATAAATTCTAATCTGTGTAAATAGAATTGTGCTGATTCACTCTCTTGTTTGAGGGTATCCCCGGTCTGAAAATTTTCCACGATCCACTAGCGTTGAGCAATGTTATATGCAGAATAATTCCAGATAAACACCACACTGTACCTATTGTAGCGCCCATTGGGAAGAATCGTATCAGCTGACTGGAACTACATGCTATCATCTTAGAACCTAACTAAACTATATTATGCTTAGATTTTCCTTCTTAAGCAGGACCATCGCCGTGATGTTTGTCTTGGTCATGGTCTCCTGTAAAACAGAAACAGAACCGGCCGTAGAAAAAGGATCTGCGGAGCACATTAAGACGGTTACTGAAGCTATTGATGATGATGCCTTAGCTAGTGCTAAGGAAAGCTCAAAGGATTGGCTTTCGTATGGCTTGAACTACGCTGAAAACCGCTTCAGCCAATTGGATCAGATCAACACTGAAAATGTTAAGGAGCTGGGATTAGCTTGGTCTTACGATCTTAAATCTGTGCGTGGGGTAGAAGCTACGCCAGTAGTGGTAGATGGGATTATGTACGTAACTGGGCCTTGGAGTATCGTGTATGCGATCAATGCCAGAACGGGTGAGGAACTTTGGACTTATGACCCGGCAGTGCCCAAGAGTTATGCCGAAAAAGCTTGCTGTGATGTGGTAAATCGCGGGGTAGCGGTGTACAAGGGACATGTGTACGTAGCTTCTCTGGATGGCCGGATAATCGCCTTGGACGCTGCTTCTGGCAAGGTGGCTTGGGAAAAGAATACCTTGATCGACCCAGACAAGCCATATACCATCACGGGGGCTCCTCGAGTATTTAAAGGGAAAGTGATTATCGGAAATGGCGGTGCCGAATACGGCGTAAGAGGATATATCACGGCTTACGATGCATTGAGTGGTGAGCAAGCGTGGCGCTTCTTCTCTGTTCCCGGTAATCCAGAGGAGGAGTTTGAAAATGATGCCATGAAAATGGCAGCCGAGACCTGGGATCCAGCTGGCAAGTATTGGGAAGCCGGTGGAGGTGGTACCATGTGGGATGCCATGGCTTATGACCCAGAGCTAAATCTGATGTATGTGGGTGTTGGTAATGGATCTCCTTGGAATCGTCGTCTGAGAAGTCCAGGAGGAGGAGATAACCTATTCCTTTCTTCTATCGTAGCTTTAAATCCAGATAATGGCGAGTATGCTTGGCACTATCAAACTACTCCTGGTGACCATTGGGATTATACCGCGACCCAAACTTTAATTCTAGCGGAACTGGAGATTGAAGGACAAGAGCGCAAGGTGATCATGCAAGCACCTAAGAATGGATTCTTTTTTGTGATTGATCGAACCAATGGTGATTTCATTTCGGCTGAGAATTTTGTGGATGTGAATTGGGCTAGTGGTTATGACGAAAATGGCCGTCCGATGGAGATCAGCGAAGCTGAGTATAAAGATGGAGCTTATGAAGCGATTCCTGGCCCATACGGTGCACACAACTGGCACCCAATGGCCTTTAGTCCCCAAACGGGCCTAGCCTATATTCCTGCTCAAGGAGTGCCCATTGTAATTGAGGACAATAAGAATTGGGTCTACAATTCCAATGCGGGTGGTGGACCGCACAATAATCTTGGATGGAACTTGGGCGTACTCGTTTCTGCTGTACCGCCACAGTCTGCTCCCTTTGGTCACTTAGTTGCCTGGGATCCAGTCAAGCAGGAAGCGGCTTGGAGAGTGGAGCATATTTCACCCTGGAATGGAGGAGTATTGACGACAGCCGGAGGGTTGGTTTTCCAAGGAACTGCTGATGGTCGTTTCGTGGCTTACAATGCCGCGAACGGAGAGAAATTATGGGAGAGTCCAACAGGAACCGGAGTAATTGCCGCAGCTTCTACTTTTGAGATTGATGGTACACAATACGTGAGTATTGCTGCCGGTTGGGGAGGTGTTTATGGTTTGGCTGCAGGGCATTCTGAAAATGCTACTTCTGGTAAGGTATATACCTTTAAGGTAGGTGGAACGGGTGAAATGCCAGAGTTGGCGCCTTTCGAGCCTGGCAACTTAATTGCTGGGGTAGAATACAATCCAGATGATGTCGCCATGGGCGCGAAGTTATATATCAACAACTGTGTTTTCTGTCATGGTGTACCTGCCGTGGCCAATGGCGGGGCCATCAAAAACCTGGGATATGTAGATCCTTCAGTCATTGCCAATTTGGAAGAGCAGGTATTCAATGGACCTTATCAAGGAATGGGGATGCCCGATTTCACCGGCCGCCTTTCTGAAGATGAAGTGATTAAAATAAAGGCCTTTATCCAAGGTACGGCAGATATGGTACGTGCGCAGATGGAAGCAGCAGCGGCCGGCGGATAAAAGGGAGTTTTTATACCTCATCCGTTTGAGTAGGACCAGAAGGAGTGAGTGATTGTACACTTGGCAATGACTCACTCCTTATTTTTACCTCACCGGTGAAAAGTACCAATGGCTTAAGCGATGGCTATCCTTTTCCTTCTCGCTTGTAAAGCTTGGACCTTTTCGACTATAGCTTCTCCTACGTAGTCGATTTCTTCCTTTGTATTATACTTGCCAATGCCAAAGCGAAATGCCTTATTCCGTAAGGAAGGATCTGTTCGTAAAGCGGAAAGTACATGAGAAGGTGTGGCAGATCCACTAGTGCAAGCGGAGCCAGTCGAAAAAATGAGGTTGGGTAAGGCCCCAATCAGCTCCTCTCCACTTACTCCTGGAATAGAGATATTGAGATTACCTGGGTGTCGGTTGACTGGACATCCATTTAACTGTATACCCTCTAGGGTTGAGAATAGATGGGCTTCCAACTGATCTCGCATTGCCTGTATGGATTTGAAATCGCTGATAGCTGTATTGGCTAGGATGTCGATCGCTGTCCCGAATCCAACTGCAGCTGGGATATTCGATGTCCCCGGTCTCAAACCACGTTCTTGACCTCCTCCGAAGTAGATGGGGTTTAGGGATACTTTATTCCCTTTACGTCTCGAGAATAAGGCACCAACTCCTCTTGGGCCATAGATTTTGTGCGCGGATAGGGCTGCCAAATCTATGTGCATAGAATCTACATCTACAGGATGCCACCCTAAGCCCTGTGTTAGATCACAGAAGAACTTAGTATTCCATTTTCTACAGATTTCTCCAATTTGCTGGACAGGTTGTACAGTCCCAATTTCATTATTGGCCAACATGATTGCTACGGCTAATGTGTCATCGCTGATGGCATCATTCAACTGGTTAAGGTCGATACGTCCAACGGCATCTACCTCAAGCATCGTTACCCTAAATCCTTTTCGGCCTAAAGCCTCTACGCAACGGAGCACGGCACTATGTTCGGTTCGCTGGGTAATGATGTGTTGACGGTTGTGAGGATTGCTATCTGCTAAACCCAATAAAGCTAAATTGATGGATTCGGTAGCTCCGCTAGTAAAGGTGATTTCTGAGGGGCGGGCGCCGAGGTAGCTTGCCACCTGATTGCGTGCTCCTTCTAGGGCAGCAGCAGTTTCCCAGCCGGCTCTGTGATTCCCATTCGCAAACTTTTGCGTGAAGAAGGGTAACATACTAGTTAGCACATCCTGATCCACAGGCGTCGTGGCATGTGAATCAAGATATACTGTAGGTGCTTTTTGGCCTTTCATGTTTGGACTAGAAAGAAAGCGTTTGAGCACCAGAGGCTATCCACTCTAACATGGGGCCAGCACCGACTACTTCAGTACCTCCCACTGTCTTTTGTGCTTCAAGTCCTCGATGGTTAAAGCAAGGAGAGCAGGCCCAAAGGGTTCCTCCTTTTTCTACAAAACCGTCTATTAATTCATTCAACTTCTTGAATGGAGCCACATGCGTGAATTCATTGCCCCCTTCTTTACTCAATTCAACCCCATCCGAAGTCAAGAACATTCCTACGTCTAGTCCTTTCGTAATAGCTGCGTTGGCTACCGTAAAGGCTACCGTGGATATATCATTGTTGCCGTTGACAGAGAGGGTGATCACTAATTTTTTTGATGCTGACATCATTTGAAATTTTAAGGTTATTAGTCTGTTTTTCTTTAGTCGTTATGCCCGCAAAAGTAGGGGGGAAGCTCAGGTTTGCGCCACTTCAATTGAGTGTATGGAGGGTTTGGATTAGATTTTGGACAGATTGCTTGGATCAATGGAATTTTCTTCGAGTATTATCCTTAACCTAGCTTTCTAGGAAAGAAAAATCATGACTGTTAATGGGTTTATGCGCACTTTCTACTTCTATTTCTCTAATACTTCTAGTAACTTGTTGAGTACACGCTGCCGCCTCAATTAGTCAGCGTTCATTTATAGTTTCGACGAGAACCAACTCCTATTTATGCGAAGAATTAACAAGCTTGCGCAGCTGATACCCTTGTGGGGTCTACTCTTCCTCCTCAGCTGTACTGAAAAACCAAAAGATAGCCTACCTAATATTCTCATTATTTATGCTGATGATATGGGCTATGGCGACCTAGCCTGCCAGAACCCGGAAGCTAAACTGACCACGCCTAACTTAGATCAATTGGCCGCCGAAGGTATTCGATTTACCGATGGACACAGTTCTTCGGGGATTTGTTCCCCTAGTCGCTTTGCACTCTTGACGGGGCAGTATCATTGGCGGAGAATGCATGGGATAGTGGGACCTTTTGGTGGGACAGTTTTCCAGCAAGACGAATTCACCTTAGCCCGAATGCTGGATAGCAAGGGCTATAATACAGCTTGCATTGGCAAGTGGCACTTGGGATGGGATTGGGATTCCATTAAGGTGGAAGGGGCTGAATTATTGCCAGTGCCTGGAGATAGTACCAGGAAAGGGTATGGTCCCAATGATTTTGACTGGGGGCAGGCCTTTACTGGTGGGCCTTTGGATCAAGGATTTGATTATTATTTTGGCGATGGGACCATAAATTTTCCACCCTATGCTTTTATCGAAAATGACCGCTTAACTAAAACGCCTACGGAATATCTCACCTTAGGCAAACGGAGTACAAAAGAAGGTAATTGGGAATTTAGACCAGGGCCAATGGTGAAAGATTGGGATCCTTATGAAGTATTGCCGACGCTGGAAAAGAAAGCAGTGGCTTATATCAAGCAGCAAAAGCAGGATCAGCCTTTTTTCTTATACTTTGCTTTACCAAGCCCACATGCTCCTATCATTCCGAATGAGGCCTTCATTGGAAAAACACAAGCAGGGGGCTACGGGGATTTCGTATATCAAACGGATTACGTAGCTGGGCAGGTTCTGAAAGCTTTGGAGGACCAAGGTTTGGCAGAAAACACCTTGGTCATTTTTACTTCTGATAACGGACCGGAGCGCTATGCCTACCCTCGTCTACAGAACTATGGGCACCTTAGCATGGGCCCTTTGCGAGGGCTGAAGCGCGATATCTTTGAAGGAGGGCACCGCGTTCCTTTTGTGATGCGATGGCCAGGAAAGATAGAGCCAGGAAGGGTTGCTCAGGACCTTATCCACCAGGTAGACATTGCAGCAACAATTGCCTCTATTGTTGATTTTCCTTTGACTATCTCGCAAGCAGTGGATAGCTATAATTTTCTTCCCTTGCTGCTAGGAAAAGAATTGGATCAACCGATTCGAGAGGTCGCGATACAAAATACCTTCAAGGATGGATTCGTGATTCGACAAGGGGATTGGGTGTTGGTTGAACGTTTTTCGGGTTATCACTCTCGAGTGCCGGATTGGTATTTTGAAGATAGTAAGTACCCGGTAGATGATCGAGAACGCCCAGGACTGCTGTTCAATTTGGAGACTGACCTCGGGCAATTTCAGGATCTATATGAAGAAAAACCGGAAAAGGTGGCCGAGTTGAAAGTCTTGCTACAAGAGTATCGAGAAAGTGAACGAACTGCACCACTCTTACAATGAGCAAAATGACTTGGAATAATTTCATAAAGGGTGTCGAGAGACGAGGCTTTACCATAGGATTGGTGCTACTCTGTCTCTATCTTGTCTATAGTTGTCAAAGCGATCTTAATGGTTCGGTAGAGCTTGCTTCTAAGTTGCCAGAAAAGATCAGCTACAATTTCCATATTCGCCCCATCTTGGCAGATCGCTGTTTCTCTTGCCATGGCCCGGATGAGGCTGCCCGGAAATCAGATCTTCGATTAGATCAAGAGGCATCAGCCTATGCTCGCCTAGCTAGTGGAGGGAAAGCGATTGTCCCCGGAAGACCAAGGAAAAGCGTAGTCCATCAGCGGATGTATAGCGATGACCCGGAACTTATGATGCCGCCCCCCGAAAGCAACCTCTCTTTAACGGATTATGAGAAGCTTTTGATCCAGAAATGGATTGAGCAAGGCGCAGCCTACGAACAGCATTGGGCATTTCGTCGGGTCGAATCACCTAAAGTACCGAAGGCAAAGGATACTGAAATGGTGATCAATGAAATCGATTATTTCATCTTGGAAAGATTGCGGCAGGAGGGCCTCAGTTTATCTAAGGCTGCCTCTAAAGCACGCCTGATCCGAAGGTTGAGCTTCGATCTTAGGGGATTGCCACCAACGCTGGAGGAGATCGATCAGTTTGTGCAGGATGACAGAGAAGAAGCGTATGAAGAATGGGTGGATCGCTTTATTGATTCAGACGCGTATGCGGAACGAATGACTATGGATTGGTTGGATCTGGCCCGTTATGCCGATTCACAAGGCTTACACTCCGATGGCTGGCGTTCTATGTACCCTTGGAGAGATTGGGTGCTCCAAGCATTTAGGCAAGGGATGCCTTTTGACCAGTTCCTGACCTGGCAATTGGCGGGCGATCTGATGCCAAATCCAAATCGTGATCAATTGATTGCCACCGGATTTAACCGAAATCATAAGACAACAGCTGAAGGTGGGGTAGTGGATGAGGAATATCGAGCGGAGTACGTACACGATCGAGTTGCCACGACGGCTACTGCTTTCCTCGGCTTGACCATGGAGTGTGCCCGTTGCCATGATCATAAATACGACCCTATCAGTCAGAAAGAGTACTATCAGTTTTATGCCTTTTTCAATCAGGTTGACGAATTGGGTATGAGTGGGGATGATGGCAATGCGGGTCCCAACCTGTTATTGCCTTCGCCGGATACGGAGATCCAGCTGCAAAAATTACGGACAGCTATGGTAGAAACGAAGGCTTTGATCGAACAAACCCAGACGGAATTGTTATCACAAAAGGCCTTCATCAAGCAGCTGCAGAAAGAGGCGAGGACTTGGAAAACTGATGCATTAATCCATCTCCCCTTTGATGAAATTGGACAAGATAAAATCGATGGGAATGCTTCAGTAACAGTAGCTGGAGAGGTAGAGGTGGTGTTGGATGAAGAACGAGGGGAAGTGGTGGAATTGAATGGGGAGTATGAGTTTGTTACGATAAAGAAATTAGGTCTATTTGATCAACATCAATCCTTTTCCGCGGGCATCTGGGTGAAGCCGGCGGAGCAAAGAACATCACAAACGATTGTAGGTAATAGCGGGCAGAAAGGAACTTTTTGGCGAGGATGGGATCTGATTTTAGATAGCTTGAATCGCCCCACTGTACGCCTGATTCACGCCCTACCGCATGATATTATTGCGATAACTGCAAAAGGAAACATCCCGACTGACCACTGGAGTCATATTGCCTTCTCCTATGATGGTTCGGGAACGGCTGCTGGATTGAGGTTGTACATTGATGGGCTGCCAGCCGAACAAGCAATTAGCCAGGATAGATTGCAACGAAGCATTTATCCCATTGCCTTCAATAAGCGTAAAACCAATCGAGGCCTTCGCCTAGGAAAAAGCTATCGAGGGTTCACTGGAGAATATGGCATTTTTAGCGGTCGCCTGGATGATTTTTATCTCTTTAACAGAGGGATCCTACCAACTGAAGTCAAAGATTTGGCTGGGGTAGAATCCCTAGACGAGAGACTCGCTTTGACGCTGGAAGAACAGCTAGAGGATGGAGTGAAAGAATTCGCGGCTATCAATTGGTCTCGCCGTTCCCATCCCTTAAAGGATGAATTGGCCAACTTGCGGCAAAGGTATTTCTCCCTGCTGGATACGGTGCCTGAGGTGATGATCATGAAAGAATCAAATTTACCAAGAGTTACACACATTCTCAATCGAGGCAATTATGATGAGCCTACCGAAATAGTGGAGCCAGGCACACCTGCATCCATGCTTCCCTTTGATTCTGCTTACCCCATTAATCGCCTTGGCCTAGCTCAATGGATGCTTCACCCCAATCACCCCTTAACCAGCCGGGTAATCGCCAATCGCATCTGGCAGCAGTTCTTCGGCAATGGACTTGTCAGCACGCCGCATGACCTCGGGATACAAGGAAGCTTACCCACACATCCAGCCTTACTGGATTGGCTGGCTGCTACGCTAATGGAAGAAAACTGGGATATACAGGGACTGCAGCGCAAGATCGTGCTATCGGCTACCTACCGCCAATCCTCCCGGTCGAGTCCTGAAAGTCAGGAAAACGATCCAGATAATTTATTGCTAGCCAGAGGCCCATCCTATCGCCTGCCGGCGGAGATGATTCGAGATAATGCTTTGGCTGCAAGTGAATTGCTATTTGAAAAAGTAGGTGGCCCCAGTGTCAAGCCGATTCAACCTAAGGGACTATGGCGGGAGAAGACTAGTAGTACACACATCCTCCGAAAATATGAAGCAGACGCAGGAAAAGCTCAATATCGTAGAAGTCTTTACACCTTCGTGCGAAGAACTTCTCCGCACCCAGCTATGACCGCTTTTGATGCCCCAAATCGCAGTGTTTGTACGGCTAAGCGGCAATATACCAATACCCCAATGCAGGCCTTAGTGTTACTGAATGATCCGCAGTTCGTGGAGGCTTCTAGGTATCTGGCGCAAACAGCCCTAGAGGGGAACCAAGAATTGGACAAAGGCATTGCCTGGGCATTTAGGAAACTAACCGGGATTGAAATTGATGAAAACCAATTACAGATTCTCACAGATTTGTTTGAGGAAGAACTAAGTCGCTTTGCAGAAACGCCAACGGATGCACAAGCTTATGCTTCAATAGGCCAGGCAGTTTCCGCGGCAGAACTTGATCCAGCTCAATTGGCCAGTATGACCGTAGTTGTCAATACCATCATGAATTTTGATGATTTCTACATGAAAAGATAGTAGCTATGCATAGTTGTTCTCAATATAATACTAACTATACACGCCGTGATTTCTTGAGTAAGACTACGCTGGGACTTGGGGCACTTACCCTTGGTAGTTTATTACAGCCGGTAGGTATTGGGGCTCAATCTTCGATGATTTCCCCATTGGGCACATTCACACCCGAACCACATTTCCCGCCGAAAATAAAAAGGGTCATCTATCTCTTTCAAAGTGGGGCTCCTTCTCAGGTTGACCTCTTTGATTACAAGCCGGGCTTGCGGAAATATCAGGGCCAGGACCTGCCTGACTCTGTTCGTCAAGGTCAGCGCCTGACCGGCATGTCGGCTGGGCAAAAGCGTTTGCCGGTGGCTTCGTCTCCATATGCTTTCAAACAGCATGGCCAAAGCGGGGCTTGGATGAGTGAATTACTCCCGCATACAGCAGGCATCGCAGATGAGCTATGTTTTATCAAATCGATGTACACCGAAGCCATCAATCACGACCCTGCGGTCACCTTTATCCAAACCGGCTCACAACAACCTGGTCGGCCGAGCATTGGTTCCTGGATAAGCTATGGTTTGGGTTCGGATAATGAAAACTTACCCGCCTTTTGTGTTTTACTATCTCAAGGCGTTGGCGGGGGAGGGCAGCCACTCTATAGTCGCTTATGGGGCAATGGTTTTTTGCCCTCGCATCATCAAGGGGTGCAGTTTCGGGCTGGTAAAGATGCTGTTTTATATCTAGGGAATCCGGAAGGCTTAAGTCCAGCTGCTCGGAAAAACCAATTGGAGCATCTACGGCGCTTGCAAGAAGACCAATACGATAGATTCCAAGATCCAGAGATCACGGCTAAAATTGCCCAATACGAGATGGCCTTCCGCATGCAGACTTCTGTCCCGGAGGTGATGGATCTACAAGAAGAACCAGATTACACCTTCGATCTATATGGCCCAGATAGCCGAACGCCTGGTACCTATGCCGCCAATTGCCTCTTGGCTCGGAGATTAGTGGAAAAGGGCGTGAAATTTATTCAATTGTACCATCGAGGTTGGGATCATCATGGCGCCCTACCTCAACAGCTCCCCATCCTCACCCGTCAAACGGACCAGCCCTCCGCTGCTCTGGTGAAAGACTTAAAGCAAAGAGGACTTTTAGATGATACCTTGGTCATCTGGGGCGGAGAATTTGGTCGGACCACCTATTCACAGGGAAAGCTTACGGATAAGAGTTTCGGTAGAGATCATCATCCACGTTGCTATACCCTTTGGATGGCTGGCGGTGGTGTGAAGAAAGGCCTCACCTATGGCCAAACCGATGATTTTAGTTATAACATTGTTCAGAACCCCGTGCATATACACGATTTTCAAGCCACCCTCATGCATCTTCTTGGTTTAGACCACGAGCGCTTAGTCTTTAAATTCCAAGGCCGTCGATTTAGGTTGACGGATGTGCACGGGAAGGTGGTGCGGGATGTATTGAGTTAATGTTTTGTGGGCTGACGGTGAGAGCTTAGCCAGTTAATTATACTAGGTCCCTAGCGGAACCATCGTAGGCTAGCTATCTTGATCTTTTCTATTGCCTAAGACTACAGGGCTGGTTCCTGTCCTTGTCTAAAGTTAAACCCGATTGTTCGTCTAGTGGTCTATTGTATCAGATTCCATCTTATCCTACTCAAAGCCATTACTTAGGGCGTCCTCAAAAAGGGTTTGTGGATCAATAAAGGGCTGATGTATAAGTAATTGAATGTGCTAAACTATAACTATTGAAGTATCAAATGCAAAGAAAAAGGCTTAGCTTAGTCAAAATCC
>JABSSL010000004.1 GCA_013214355.1 Saprospiraceae bacterium
TCAAAGGATACAGATAATGTCCTCCAGATCGCCTGGGATCAGCTAGTGGGGCAAATATTTCTAATACGTTCCTCGACATGACTTTTCATGTTAAGGTAATTCTTTATTTTAAATGCGATCGCCCTGGACCTAAGGGATTGTAACCATCCCTTTCTTTCCCTTTTGCTATCTTTAGGATTCAACAAATTGAAGTGTACCGTGGAAGTTCGGGAATTTGCGCATGGCAAGATGGCGTTGGATCATTGGGAGGTGGAGGGAATCCGCTTAAGGCATGCACAGGTCAGCTTTAATCGAGAGGATGTTTTTGTAGGGGGGAATGATAGAGATACGGTACGTCTTCATTTTGGGTTGAAAGGTGATTACGATTTCCATGCTCGCGAATTGGGGACCTCCTATTCCCTTCGCGGAGATCACAATAACATCATGTATGCGGAAGGCCTGCAATTGGAGATTCACAATAGAAGCTCCCATATAGAGACCTTCGGCGTGGAGTTTACCAAAGATCGATTTTTTCAGATTGCTGAAAAAGGCAATGAACCACTAAAGCTACTAGCGGATCAAATTGCCGAGGGAAAAGCAGCTATCCTTTCTAGTCATTGGCGCCCCAATACACTCCGCATCAAACAGCTCATCAGCGAAATCATCCATTGCGATTTCACCGAACCACTCCGGTCGCTCTTTCTACAAGCTAAGAGTATAGAGTTACTCGTTTTACAAGCAGATCTCTATGCTAAAAAGCTGGAACGCGCCTATATTCGAAGGGACCAGGACAAGAAGAAACTTTTCGATGCTCGGGATATCCTATCCCAACGCCTGGATGGCCCCCCCACGATCTCTGCTTTGTCCAGAATGGTTGGGATGAACGAATACAAGCTAAAAAAAGGCTTCAAAGAACTGTTCGATACGACCATTTTTGGTTTTATCCATCAACACCGAATGCAAAAAGCTCGGCAACTATTGCTGGACACCAGTATGTCCGCCAAGGAAATTGCCTACGAAACGGGCTATTCTTCGCCACAACACTTCTCCCGCGCCTTCAAAAAAGAATTTAACACCACTCCTAATCGTATGAGAAATACTCCCGATAATGCCATGTAGGGCAGGGTAGATGTCGCACTTTTGAATCAAATAAACAGACTCGACTTATGACTATTAAAAGAGAATTAACGATCGAAGCGCCGGTATCTCTTCTATGGCGTTACTTGACAGAAGGAGAAAAAACGCGCCTCTACATGTACGGCTGTGAAATCATTTCTGACTGGGAGGTGGGGAGTTCGGTGATTTGGAAAGGTGTGGGCCCTGACGGGAAAGAGCTGGTTTTTGTAACAGGGGAGTTGCTAGCGTATAAAAAAGAAGAACTATTACGACTCACGCTTTTTGACCCGAATATGGGCATCGCGGACATCCCCGAAAATTATCTTGAAATGACCTATCGCTTAGCATCTCAAGGAGAAACCACCAAGCTATTTATGGAACAAAGCGGTTTTGAAGGAGCGGAACGAGGCCAGCAACGGTATGAGGATAGCATCAAAGGCTGGGATGCTGTGCTGCAACAAATTAAGGAATTGGCAGAAAAGGAAGCCGCGGAATTGTCCTAGCCTTCGTACCTTGGCGGTTCATCAGATATAATCCACATGTTGCCGCCACTTCCCGTTATCGATCTTCATTGCGATCTGCTCATGTACTTGGCCAAGGTGCCAGATGCGAACCTTTATGGCGTGAAGGATATTGGGGTCACGGTTCCTTTAATGAAGCTAGGCCAAGTACGCCATCAGATCATGGCGGTATTTGCTGCCACTAATGATGAAAGTGTACGGTGGGGGAAGCAAGAATTAGCTGCCTATAAATCATTGCTACAATCAGATGATTTCTATCCGATTGTAGATGCGGAAACAGCTAAAGGTATTCCAAGCAGCAAAAAGATTGGGATAACGGCCGCCATCGAAAATGCCAGTGTATTGGCCTTAGAAGATGAACCTTTGGATAAGGCATTTGAGCGCTTGGATCACTTCATCAAAGAGTGTCAGCATTTATTCTACATTAGCTTCACTCATCATACAGAAAACAGATTTGGAGGAGGCAATTACAGTGATAACGTTGGCTTGAAGGAGGACGGTAAACGCCTGCTGGAATACATGGATGGTAAACGAATTTCCGTTGATCTCGCTCACGCCAGCGATAATCTCGCCCATGATATTCTCGATCACATCACCGCCAAATCCCTGGATGTTCCCGTCATTGCCAGTCACTCCAATTTCCGAAACTTGTGCGATCATGTGCGGAACCTTCCGGATGAATTGGTTATAGAGGTAGTAAATCGGAAAGGGTTAATTGGCATGAACTTTCTGCGCGCCTATATTCACCCCTCCAACCCAGAATATCTACTGCTGCACATCCTATATGGCATGGACCCCAAGGTAGCCGAAGATTATCTCTGCTTTGGCGCAGATTTCTTCTATCGCCTCGCCCTGAGAGATCCCACCCGCATCCCCCTATTCTTCCCCGAACACATCGATGCTAGCAAATACCCCCGCATCCTCCAAGACCTTAACGACCGAGGAATGAGCCTGGAACAAGCCCACAAGCTCGCCTATCAAAACGCCATCGATTTTATGGTGAGAACGTGGTAGGGGGAGAATAGGTCGGTAGCTTTCAGTCGATAGTCCATAGTAGGAAACTCCATGTAGAGACCAGATTGTAGAAGTGGGGAGTGGGAAGCCGGAAATCGGAAGTGGGAAGTCGGAGGTCAGAGCACAGATTTTTACTACATAAGCCAGATTGCAAAGGTAAGAGCGCAGAGACTTTAACCTATTTCAGTACGAGACAGAGACATCTGATATGGATTGGTCGAAATGAGGTGGTTCTAGTTTTCCGAACTTCACCATTTTGGGATATTATTTCGAGGGACAGGACATATATACCGTACCCAAAAGGCACGGATTGACCGGGATTCATGGCTAGGGATATTTAACCCCTAGCGGGGTTTTGTCTCAAGCTTGTTCAACCCCAAGCAGTCAGTTTTAGTGCCTGTCACAGCGTGACAACATATGCATAGCCAGATATACAGGTAGGATTTTCGTGCATTTACGTACGATATATGAACCACCCATTTTTGGAGAATATTAAACTTTTGAATGGCCAAAATATCGACCAACCCACATCTGATATCTTACAGCTGCCTTCCGTCCGCTCCTCCTACACCAAACATTCTACATCCCCCATCCCCCATTCTTCATTAAACATTAAAAATTCCCCATTCACGCCCCTCCTCCAATCTTATCCCAAAAAGCATCCTTATACGTAGCACCAATCGGCAAACGCTGTTCATTGATCACGATCCGATTTCTTTCGATGAACTCGATTTTGTTAATCGCTACTAAGAATGATTTATGCACGCGGATGAAATTATGGTCTGGAAGCGATTCCGCCAGGTTCTTCATCTTTTCCAGGGTTAGGATTTTTTTTCCAGGTAAATGTATGCAAACATAGTCACCCAAACCCTCTAAATAGAGGATATCAGCTAGATCAATCTTTAGGGTCTTGTAGTCACTTTTTACGAAAATATAGCTGAGGGTATTGGGGGGTACTAAAGCACGCTCCGAAGAGGCGATTGGCTTAGCTTGCAATCGCTCTTTAGCCTTTTTAGCGGCAATCATAAATCGATCCAGAGAAATCGGTTTGAGTAAATAATCAATTACATCAAACTCATAACTATCCAAAGCATAGTGATCATAGGCAGTGGTCAAAATGATGGGATACTTACCGTTGGCAATTTTCATGAATTGGATTCCGGTCAGCTCTGGCATTTGGATATCCAAGAAGATAAGATCTGGGCGTTGGCTTTCGGCAAACTGTAGCGCCTCAATAGGGTTGGAAAAGGCCTTTAGCAGTTCTAGTCCATCGGTTTTTTCTATATAGTCAGAAAGCAAGCGGATGGCCAAGGGCTCATCATCAATTACCAAACATTTTAACATACGTCCAGCGCTATTTTGAGTTGAATTGTAAAAGTATCTTCGGTATCGCTTATCTGCAGATCACTTTTTTCACCGTAAATCAAGGAAAGGCGTTTCCGCACGTTTTGGATGCCAATTCCACCAACTTCGTCCTTTTCTTGCGGTTTTTTCTCATTACTGACCGTAAAAGTAAGGTAAGTACCTTCTTTTTGGGTATGAATACACATTGGAGCAGCTGGATTTTTGAGGTTACCGTGCTTGAAGGCATTTTCTACAAAAGGGATCAATAGAAAAGGGGCGATTTGGAGAGAAAGCACATCACTAGCAGCTTTAAAATCAATTTCGGGCTCAAAATCCAATCGCATTCTATGTAGGTCAATGAAGTCATTGAGGTAGCCAATTTCTTTCTTTACACTCACCTGCTCAGCTTTTTCATACAGTGCATATCGCAGCAAGCCGGATAGTTTTTTAACCGACTTTAAGGCATTATCGGATTTATAGTAAATCAGGGAATAAATGTTATTGAGGATGTTAAAGAGGAAATGAGGGTTCAGTTGCGAGCGCAACAAGGATAGTTCGGTCTTTTGGCTTTGTAAGATCAATTCTCTTTGCTGGACTTCTTTGTACTGGGCATACTGAACGAAAAAGAAAACCACTCCCAGGCTGACGTAAACGAAGGCGAAGTAGAGGTTGTCAAAAATGTATCGCGATAAGGAGGTGCCCGCCGGGTAATTCCGCACATTGAAAAAGGTGGGACCAAGGATTTCCTCCAAAAAATAGCGGAGAAAAATGGCCGCAAGCACTACCAGAGGGATGAGTACAAAAGACAGGTACTGCTTTTCTTTTTTATAGGTTTTGAAGAAGAGCCAGTAGGCACCAAAGGAATAAGCATACAAATAGATAAGCGTTGTCAGGAATCCTAGGAAACTTAACAGACTGGTGAAATCTTCGGTTAGCCTCGAGAAATCACCCGTCTCCATGATAACGCGCAAGGGTTCATAGATAAAGTAGAATAATAGAAAAACTAGGGTTAGTGACTTGATCTTGAATTTCATACCAGCAAAGTAAGTGATACCCCTTCAGATACCTAATAAAACTCCTCAGTCCAGCCCTTCTATCGGTCAACTGGCCATTTTTATCGGTCAACTGAATGCCATCAATAAATCGAGGTTCACCGACGGAATTCCAGGCTTTACAGATTGCTTTTTGAACAGCGCATCGGGCGCCCCTACATTTGTATCAACCGAACGATATCGGTCATTTCAAAATGATTAAAAACAACAGATCATGAAAAAGTACAACCAGATCTTCTTCTTTATGTTCGAATTTATCTTCACAGCTTTTACATTGGTAGGACAGGCAGAACAACCTAAAGAAGTACTCATTATTGGAACGATGCACGAGGTGCCTAAGATCATCCAACACAGTTATAAGCCCTTACTAAAGAAAGCTATCGCATATGATCCACAAGCTATTTATGTAGAGCGACCGCAAGCGGAGGACAACAGAAGCCTTGAAGGTGTATACACGAAGTTCTTGTCTCAAGCGGATTCATTTGCAATTCACCACCCAATCGATCAAGCCCAAGTAGCATTAATCCTAGCGAAGCCCTTATCGAGTATGAACAAGGAAGATTTTGGGCTTCTGAAAAGACACTACGTGATCCGTCGAGATTATGGCAATGCGGAATTCTACACCTACCTATTTAAACATGGTTTAAAGGGGGCGAAAAAGCCAACTAGGCGAGAAAATGGGGACCTCACTGCCAAACTAGCCATCCACCAGGGGATCAAGCAGATCAAAGCTATGGATAACCAATGGTACCGTAAGGAATACCATCAAGCCTGGAAGGCTTGCGCGATAGCGAGCAAGAAGGATGGTGAGCGTGAAAACCTGAAAAAGATATACAAAAAGGCATGGTGGAAGGAGCGTTGGAATGGCGCAATTGGTCGCTTCGGGATGTACACTAACTCTGCGAAAACGACGCAAGAATATCATCTGATAAATTCTTTCCGATACCGAAAAACAGAATGCGAGCCTTGCAACGAAGGCGCTAAATACTGGGATTTGCGAAATCAAGAAATGGCTAGAAATATCGGTCGCCAAATTACGGAAGGAAGAGAAGTGAGAAATGTGGTGGTGGTAGGTGCTGGCCATGTGGTAGGCTTACAGGAAGTACTAGAAGCAGAGTTCCCCGATATCGAAGTGAAGTTGTTGAGTAAGTAGTACCCCGGGATAATTTTCGAGCAAAGCAGATACAAACAATCTACCGATAATCATTTTGATAGGACCAGAGAAAGAGAGGATCGATCAGCTAGACATACCCTCTAATTGATCGGCCTTTCTTCTTTACTTTTTGCCATCAGTGGCTAACTCTGCGAAAGCAGAAATTACATTTGCTCCCAATTCTTGTTGGCCTTCGCCTCCATGCCTTTTTCGTCAGATAGCCAAAGCTCCTTGGCATCGACCTCCAGATCATAAAGGAATAAATAATACTTGCCATTTTTTACCAGAAACTTATGCGGGTCCGTGCGAAACTTGGCACCTACCGCAATCCCCGTCGCGCACCATCCACCAAACTGAGGAAGGTATTTTTCGGGTGCTGCATCAAACTTCGATTTTTGCTCAGCACTGGTGAAGTAATACTTTAGCCCCTCGTGCTCAGATTTGTAAGCTTTAGTCCCTCTTTGAGCAAGGCCGAGCTCAAGGTAGGAGATCGGGCTATAACCTTGGAGTGCGATTTTGCTGTCGTCTGTATTGTATGGACTGGCTTCGGTTTGAGCCGTTACGGATGATAGCGTCCAGTTAAAAGCCAAAAGAAGGCAGATAACGCTTTTTGCGAATTTCATATCACTTGAATTTTGGTTGTAGAAAGATGGTGTAGGTTAATTTTTGAAGTACTGCTCGTCCACTACCAGTCCGTTTGACCATTCTCGGCGGATGATCTCATGCCAAAGAACGTGGCTTCCATCTTTCATGTCGAAATCGAAAGTGTATTCTGATAGGGAAATGTTGTCCTTACTAAGGGACTGATGGAGCTGAATTCCATTGACTTTGGCAATTGCTCCTACAAAGCCAGTCATCTTTTCTATCATCTGGTCTTTGTTTTGGGTAATGGTGCCATCAAAGTCAGTGGTCTTAGCATTGGGTGCAAAGAATTGCTCTACTGCTTGTACAATCTGGCCCTGCGAAACGAGTCCATCGATTGCGCTTAGTGAATCATTGATCTGCATATGAATCGGATTAGTTTATGAATAAATTACCCGACAAAGGTAGGGGCAGATCAGGCGCAAGTACATACAAGAAATTCGCTATGAATTGTACTTTTTCGAACGGTATTGTGAAGGGGATTCCCCCTGGATTTTTTTGAAGAAAACAGAGAAGTGCTGAGGTTCTTGAAAGCCTAATTCATAGGCCACTTCCTTGACCGGCAGATCTGTCAGTAGTACCTTGGCACTATTCATGATCTCCAGCCGAATGAGTTGCCCCAAGGTGAGATTGAGTTTGTTTTTGACTTTTCGCGAAAGCGCTTTTACCGTCATATGGGTTTGAGCAGCGTAGAAGGAGCTTGTATGTTGGACTTTGTGGTGCGTTTTAATGAGGTGCTGTAGGTCTTCTAAAAAACGATCGCCTGCTTCGCCCACTTGATCTCGGAAGACTAAGGGGGTGGATTGGGTGTGATGCTTAAAGAATCGATTGAAGTAGGCCGGGTCTTTGAAACCCATCTCGAAGGCTACCTCTTGTACTGGCTTGTCTGTGAAGGCCATCTCTTTCTTGCTTTCCAGAATTAACTTCTTCTGCCTTAACTGCTTTACACTAACGCCCAAATGATGCTTAAAAAGCCGTGTAATGGTACTATCTCGGTGAGTAACATGTGCCAACAACTGCTCCACGCTTAAGTTCTCTTGGAAATGTTGGTCAATAACTTCCTTGATATCAAAGATGATAGGGTAATCTGAGGGGGCTACCTCAAATGGATTTTGCCAAAACCATTGTTGAGCGGAGCTATCAAGAATCTGTTGTGGCTGGTTATTCAATAACCAGGCTAGCAATTGCTGTGGCCTTTCACTGAACTCAATGTATCCTAATGAAATCAGATGTTTGAACAGGACCCGGAAGTCAGGAGAGTTGGCTACAAAGTGAGATGGAAATTCAAGCTTACCCACCTCGAATTCGCCAAAAGTAAATTTGATGTATTGATGTGGCTCTAAGAATATCAACCTGTTGTGGAAATCGCTATAAGTCTGGAAATCTACTTCGATCATGCCATGCCCCGATCGTATCCAGATCATCAAATGTTGTGCTGAACTTATTCGCTGATGTAGGGTAGGTTGAAAGAATTCCAACATAGAAATGAGAGTACTTCTTTTGGGTTAACGAATATGCCGAAAATGCGGTTGATTCACCTACCAGAATTGAATTGGAATTGTCGCCTATTTCAGAATTTTAAAAATTTTGTAACCGATTCTCAACTGACCTGGTCTAATGGCCGTGAATTCACATTTCGAAACTATTATTAATCATTAAAATCAACGAAATGAAATTCTCTATTCAATGGATGGGAATCAGCCTTGCGCTGTGCATGAGCCTAGTAGTATCAGGACAAAATTCTATTACATTCTTCGAAACTCCAAGTGGAAGACAGCTTGATACAAAAGCTTTTGATGAACAAATCGAAGCGGCGATGGAAGCTGCTGCAGTCCCCGGACTCTCCATTGCCATTATCAACGATAATGAAATCGTATACCAAGGCGCCTTTGGCGTAACCAACTTAGAAACAGAAACTGAAGTAGAGCATGAAACTGTGTTTGAAGCGGCATCCCTGTCCAAGCCTATATTCGCCTACTTCGTAATGAAAATGGCTGAGAAAGGAATCATCGATTTGGACGAGCCGCTCCATACTTATCTTCCATACCCTTATGTGAAAGACAATGATAAGCGAGTACAGGACATTACTGCTCGGATGGTGCTAAGTCACAGCACGGGATTCCCAAACTGGGCCAATGGTAAGCTGGTAGAGTTGAAATACACACCAGGGAATGGCTTTTCCTATTCCGGCGAAGCTTATCAATACCTCGCCGCGGTGATTGGCCAGCTGAATGAAGTGGGATGGAAGGAAAAGCTAAATGAAATCTTTTTGGAGGAGGTAGCGAAACCTTTGGGCTTATCGCAGACTTCATTTGCATGGAATGAGGCATTCGCCGAGCACAAGGCTTTTGGGCATAAAGGCGGCAAGCCAACGGACAATACAACAGGTGGATGGAACGGGAAGACCTTTGGAGCGGGTTACAGTTTGCATTCTAACGCCAAAGACTACGCCAAGTTTCTAGTGGCTATGCTCCAAGAACAAGGCCTTTCTGAAAACTCCTTTCAACTCATGAAGGCCGAGCAAAATCCGATTCCAGAGGGCCATGAGCTGCGAGGAATTGGCCAAACAGGCTGGGGACTCGGCTTTGCGCGCCGCCCCACCGAGAACGGCATGCGCTATCTCCACACCGGGAATAACCATGACTTCCAATCCTTTTGCAGCTTCAATCCAGATAATGGCTTTGGCATTGTCTTCTTTGTCAATGGCGATAAGGCAGAAGACTTCTTGAATGAGCTCGGTCCAATCCTGGACTATAAAATGTAAAACCCAATGGCCCCGATTTGATTCACATTTCCAAAAAGGGGCCATTTATTTTATCCAGAAATAGTTATGACACACCTTGAAGATATTGTATTCGGAATTGCTTTTTCAAGCACGCTGATCTTTGTTACGTACTTCATTACTAAATATAATTACCTCCTGAAGAAGGCTTTGCTGGATCGTGGCGAGTATGAGCGCTTTGCCAAACGTAAGATTCGGTTCCTAGAGTTGGGCTGTCTGATGGTTGGCCTTGGGTTTGGGCTGGGCTTCTCTTCTTTCTTCTACCTCGGTGAAGGACAATGGACGGAGCTGGCAGAATTAATGAGCTATGTCTTCCCTTTGATTTTCGGAGGAACAGGACTTTTAGCGGCTTATTTTATTCGGCGCAAGTTCGAAGGAAATGCCTAAACCGTCAGATCAGGACTTACTGCAGCGAATTCGGGATGGGGACAAGCGGGCCTTCCGGGAATTAGTGGAGCGTTACAAGAACGTGTCCTTTACATTGGCTTGCTCTATTGTGAAAGATGAGCAGCGGGCAGAGGACGTCTTGCAGGATGCTTTTGTAAAGGTTTTTAAACACCTGAAATCCTTTAGAGAGGGAGCTAAATTTTCTACCTGGCTGTACCGCATCGTAGTCAATGCTGCTTATACGGCTATCGAAAAGGAGCAGCGGCATCGGGCCCGACAAGAGGAAGCACCAGCCGAATTCATGCCGATCGAAGAGGAAGCGATTTTTAGTAAACTTCAACAACATGAGCGAAAAAAACTGATCCAGGAAGTTTTCAAAAAGATGAAGGAAGAGGAGGCATTATTACTGCGACTATACTATTTGGCAGAGCTAAGTGTCAATGAAATCCAGGAAACCACAGGATTTGGCGCTTCCAAAATTAAGGTGGGCTTACACCGAGCCAGAAAAAGTATGTTGGTCCATTTACGACGAGAAATGGGTGACGAACTAAAACAGTTGATATGAAAGAAGAGAACATCAAGAAACTAGTCCAAGAGAGCGAATTGGAACCTAGCGAAGATTTTTTGGCGAATTTGATGGTTGCAGTAGAACAGCAGCCGGAGCAAGGACGGGATTTTCGATGGATCTTCATTTTGGCCTTGTTTGCGTTCTTGGCTTTGGCCGGATGTGTACTGGCCTTAATTCGGAGACTCATCGAGCAGGGAGAGCTTAGAGGTGTGCCTATTGATCTTTCGCCTATAGCTATGCGAGTCGGATTCATTGTTCTTGTCCTAATTATCGGCCATAAACTGTTATTGTTGGGACAGAAGATTCAAGCTATTCGTCCGCTGACCACATTTAGTCAGGACTAATGTTCGAACCATTCAATTTGGTTTTCTGCCTAACACTAGTCGAATTCCCTCCGCTCTCCATCGAACGGTCTTGTCTTTGGGAACTAATCTGTAGATTATGGCCTTACAATCATACGCTACATTCTTGAACCCGATAATCAAGCAGTTTTGAAACTATACGATCAGAAGCACATTCAGGATTTTTACAATGTCTACGCTGAACAAGAGACCCAACGCTGGGAGAAGTCGAGTATTGAAAAGGTTAAGTTAGCGGTTCATCGGCATCACTTGCGGAATAACTTGGAACATGGAGATAGAATCTTGGAATTGGGAGCAGGTACAGGCATGTTTACCCAAACGCTAGTGGAATATAGTGAAGATGTGATTGTCACGGACTTATCGCCGGTCCAATTGGAACTCAACCAACAGCGCGCGCAAAGCGATAAATACTATCATAAGGTTAAAGAATGGAGGATAGCAGATATTTGTGATCTCTCAGACTGGGCAGATAATACCTTCGATAAGATTGTGTGTTACGGCGGACCGCTCAGTTATGTGTTTGATGAAAAGATTACTGCATTAAATGAAATGAAGCGGGTGCTAAAACCAGGAGGCATTCTACTTTTTAGTGTAATGAATCTTTGGGGAACAGTACATGAGTACCTGTTCAAGATCATGATGGTCACAACACCGGAAGACAACGAAAAGGTGTTAAAAACTGGAAATTTACACCCTTCTTCTTATACCCCTTCGGATCACCATTGCCATATGTTTCGCGTACAGGAATTACGGGAGGATCTTCAGCAAGTCGGCTTCGAGGTAAAGGTACTATCCGCCTCCAATTGTCTATCGGCAGCCAGAGCGCTGGAGTTGGAGGACTTGATGAAGAACAAGGCAGAATGGAATTACTTCTTAGAAATGGAGATCCGAGCCTGTCAATCTGAAGGCATGCTAGAATCTGGCACTCATTTAATTGCCGTCGTACAGAAGCCCTTAATCTAGGGCTACTATTGGGAGCCCTGTTCTGATTGGAGGGCGCAGTTTTTCCATCTCCGATAATTTTTTTTGGTCTTACCGCAAGTTTTTAGTCCGAAGGGACATCTAAGGAACAAATTCATTTAGAAAAGCACATTTTGGAACTCACCTTTCTCTACCGAGAGTGCCAAAACGGCAAACAAAAATTTGAAAATGTTCCGAATCAACATCCAATCGCTATTTTCTCTGTTTGTTCTACTACTTAGTTTCACGCTCTTTTCCGCCTGCCAAAAGGACGATGATGAAGGGATGGGAGGAAATGTAATGCCTTCAGAAGATTGTACTAATGTGGCTAGTACTTTCACCATTAATCTAGATCCCAATGAATGTAATGTGGATATCGAAGCCGTCTTGGGGATTAATAGCCAGTATATGGAGATGGTGAATGGTACCACTCGATCAATTACGATTAACGGCATCGCGAATCACAATGTGGGGACCTTTCCAAGAATGGGTAATCCCAATACCATAGGCGAGGCTGTTCAAAGCTTCAGTACGACTACAGAACCTTCTATTGCTAATGATGTGACCAATGGCCAGGGATATGACGTAGCTGTTCTATTTAGTGGTGTTGCCGTGGATCCCTACACAGCAGAATTCTTTCGTACTTCCGCAGGAGGAGTCAATCGAGATTGGAATATTACCACCTTAACCACGGCAGTAAATTTAGGACTAGACTGTAATAATGCCCACGTACAACCTACCGGTAAATATCATTATCACGGTACCCCAAGTGCCTTCGTAGCTGAGCTGGGGGCGAGTGCAACTGCAATGACGAAGGTAGGCTATGCAGGAGATGGTTTTCCAGTGTATTATAAATATGCCTATACCAGTGATGGTGCCAGTATTGTAGCCTTAGAAAGTGGTTATCAATTAAAGGAGGGAAACCGGCCAGGGAATGGTAGCACGGCTCCAGATGGCTGTTACGATGGTACCTATTTCCAGGATTATGAATACGTAGCCGGCCTGTCCGAATTGGATGAGTGCAACGGTAGATTTGGGAAAACTCCAGAGGCACCTAATGGCGAATACTATTACCTGATTACCGATAATTTTCCTTCGGTTCCGTTATGCTTCTCCGGGACGCCCGATCCTAGTTTCAACAAGAGATAGATGATCCCCAGAACCTTAATGCAGACAAAAAATCGAACTATGAAATTCATTTTATATGGAGCTATAATCCCATCGCTGGCAGCGCTAAGTATCATCGGAGTGAAGCGGGGGATAGCGCTTAACAAAGCTGCTAAAATCAATACCGAAATCTCGGAAAATACACCTGATGATACCTTCCTGATCCATCTAGATCCAAGTACTTGCGCGGTGGATATTGAAGCCAAACTTGGGGTGTCAAGCGTGTATAAGGAAGTGATTAATGAAAGAAAGAAAGTCAGGAAAATAGAGATCAATGGGGTCGCCTCTCACGATGTAGGAGGCTTCCCGTCCAGAGGAAACCCCAATACCATCAAAGAGGTACAGCAATCTTTCTCCATTCCTTTAGAACCAACTATGGCTAAGCGGAAGACCCCCGGGAAAGGGTATGATACCGGCGTTTTGTTTAGCGGTGTCTCTATGGATCCCTTTACGGCGGAGTACTTCATCGGGCCTACGGGGGCAATGAATCGGGATTGGAACATCACCACTTTGACTAGTACTGTGGACTTGGGCTTGGACTGCAATAATGCCCATGTACAGCCTTCCGGCAAATATCATTACCACGGCACTCCCTCAGCCTATCTGGATGATTTAGGCACTGATGGCACACAGATGGTCAAGGTTGGTTATGCGGCAGATGGCTTTCCGGTTTATTACAAATATGGCTATGATGAATCCGGCCAACTAATCGTCCACGAGAGTGGCTATCAACTCAAAGCAGGGGAGCGACCCGGTAATGGTAAAACGGCTCCGAATGGCCCTTACAACGGCCGTTATTTCAATGACTACGAATACGTAAACGGTGTCTCAGCGCTAGATGAATGCAATGGCCGATGGGGGAAAACACCAGAGAGCGAAAATGAGTACTACTATGTAATTACGGATAATTTTCCATCCGTACCCCTTTGCTTTAGCGGAACGCCTTCCAAGGATTTTCAAAAAATGCGCGGGGGTGGACCGGGGGGTAGGCCACCAAGAGGGCATCGACCTCCACCTCGCCGTCATTAATCTAACCGCTGTTTGCCACTTCCGAAGTCTCAGAGACCTTCGGAAGTGGTAAACAGCCAAAAAACTCAAGCAATGATCCAGTACCTAAAAATATCACTTGTTCTGATTACTTCTTTTGCCTTCGCAGGACAAGTCGCTGCTCATGATCCCAGCCAGATCACCTATCACTTCAAAAAAGATGGTATCCTGCAGATCCATTTGACGCCCAAAGGGGCCGTAGATCTACTAACGACGATACTCCCGGAATTAGAGCTTCAAGCCGTTATCAATCCAAATGAATACTATGACACCTTCACCGCCTATTTCAATGAAACCATTGATCTAAGAGTAGGAGAGGAGTCTCTTGGTTTTTCTTTTCTGAGTGCTGACCTGGCGGGACATGATGCGGATATGAGCTTTCAAGTGGATGGATATAGGGGTGACTACACTGGCTATGAGTTGGAATTAGGCAGTTTCACGGAAGTCTATCGTCGGGTGAGCAATCTAGTGAAAATAGAGTTACCCCATTCGAATCAATTTTGCCAACTGGGACAAAAGGAACAAGCATGTGCTTATATATCCCCCGCAGTCGATAGTGGATCGCCTCCGAACCCTACCATGAAAACTACACTTTCCAATAACTCTTTGGGATGGGTTGCGGGGGCATCCTTTTTGGCCGTCCTATTATTCCTCTATGTAAAACCCAATTAAAATCCTAAAACAAACCTCAAGATTAGCACACCCCGGTGGCACCCCCCCTCCGTTGTTGCGTGTTCTCACCAACAACGTGCCCCCTCTAAGGCGTTTGTGTGGGTGTTTTCCACCCACACATATCCTGGCTTACAAATATTTTTCAAAAATATTTCCTCACTCCGGTCCTATTTTGCTTGGGCCATTCGATACTAGGGTGTAAATTGATTTTTAAACCCAGGGACTCTCCTAATAATCGTAATGAGACCCATAAAAAACAAAAGACATGAGTGAGTTTATGATGATCTTCCGTCACACCCCAAATTTTGAGCAACAACCCACCCCGGAAGAAATCCAGGAAAGCATTAAGCAATGGCAAGATTGGATCGGAGGAATTGCCGCACAAGGAAAGTTTGTAAGCACGAATCGATTGGGCTACGAAGGAAAAACTTTGCAACCTAACAAGGTGGTGACCGATGGCCCCTATGCCGAGATCAAGGAAATCATTGGCGGCAATATTATTGTAAAAGCCAATTCACTAGACGAGGCGCTACAGATGGCTGAGGGATGTCCAGTGTTGCAGTACGGAGGAAACGTAGAGGTCCGAAACATCATGCCACTGAATTAGTGTAGTGAGATGGGTTTCAGGATTTTTCTAGCGTTCAGATAAGCATTGGATAAAAGCTAGCCCTACATTTTTCTGTTATTACAAAGGGGATAGCAAATCATTTCTTTTCTATTAAACCTCGGAAAGCCTCTGAAACCCATCGCCTGTAAAATATAAGCGCGTGCAGAACTCTGATCTCATTCCTAATTTATTCCGTCAGGAAAGTAGCAAAATGATCGCTGTCTTGACCAAAGCTTTTGGCTTGACGTACGTCGAATGGGCGGAAGACATTGTGGCGGATACCTTCCTAGCGGCTAGTGAGAGTTGGAAAGAAAAAGGGACCCCCGAAAATCCAACAGCTTGGTTGTATAGTGTGGCCAAGAATAAAACCAGGGATTACCTACGCCGTCATCAGCATTTCTCACAAAAAATCGTTCCCAATCTACAATTGGGAGGAGAGAAAAGCGAAGAAATAGAGTTGGATTGGTCGAACGACAATATTACGGATAGCCAGCTCCGGATGATGTTTGCCATTTGCCACCCGGATATACCAGAAGAGGCGCAGATTGGATTAGCGCTACGGGTGCTCTGTGGTTTTGGCATTGATGAAATTGCTACCGCTTTCCTTACGAGTAAGTCGGTGATCAACAAGAGGCTCTATCGAGCTAAGGAAAAACTAAGGAAACAAGGCATTACTTTGGAACTCCCCAAGCCTGCGGCCTTGGAGCAGCGCCTGGCTAATGTGCTACACATATTATACTTAGTCTTTAACGAAGGCTACTATTCTCAGCTGGAGGAAAACCAATTGCGGAAAGATCTATGCTTTGAGGCCATGCGCCTCAATCATCTCCTGTTGCAATATCCACCCACCCATCAGCCCCCAGTCAATGCCTTGCTATCTTTGATGTGTTTTCACGCCTCCCGCTTCGAGGCGAGGATCGCAGCAGATGGAAGTACTGTTTTATACGATGAGCAGGACCGAACACTTTGGGATGATGCGCTCATTGCTAAAGGGAATCATTTTCTGATTCAAAGTGCCACCGGTGAAGTGGTGACCAAGTATCATTTGGAGGCCTCCATTGCCTACTGGCATTCTACTAAGCAGCAGTTGGATAATAAATGGGAGCAGATCTTACAACTCTACAACAAGCTGTTACAAATAGAATATTCACCTATTGCTGCCCTAAACAGAACCTTCGCACTTGCCATGGCCCGAGGGTATGAGGTAGGCATAAAAGAAGCGGAGAAGTTAGGTCTTGAAGATAGTTATACTTATCACATTCTATTGGGTAAGTTGTATACGCCCATATCTACAGAACAGGCGAGGGAGCATTTTATACAAGCAAGGGAAAAAGCAAGATCAGAGATCGAAAAAAAGATGGCGGCCCGATACATGGGGGACCTGATGGATGGATAAAAGCGGCAATTTTGTTAATTTAATCGCAAAAAAATGAGCATAGTCGAAGCTTATAATCAATGGGCCCATCAATATGACTCCAATGAAAACAAGACCAGAGATTTAGATCGGGTGGCGACACAAAAAACTTTGGAAAAGTATGCCTTTAAAAAGGTGCTAGAGCTAGGTTGTGGAACGGGAAAAAACACGGCTTGGCTATTGGAACAAGGGGCAGAAGTGATTGGAGTTGATTTTTCGGAAGGTATGTTGGAAAAGGCTAGAGGGAAAATTCAATCTTACAAGGTTACCTTCATACAGGCAGATATCACTAAGGAGTGGCCGGCAGAAATCCCCCCAGTCGATTTGGCTACTTGTAGCCTGACTTTGGAGCATATCGCCGATCTTGATTTTGTCTTTCAACAAGCTTACCAAAAGATCCAATCAGGAGGATACTTTTTTATTTGTGAGTTACACCCCTTTAAGCAATATGTTGGTAGTAAGGCTCGCTACGATACTGCAGAAGGCGTAAGAGAGTTGGAAGTTTATGTCCATCACATTTCAGCATTTCTGCAGGCGGCAAAGCAAAGCGGTTTTTCTTTGGTAGAATTGGAGGAATGGTTTGATGAGCCCCGGGAAGAGCAAACGCCGCCCCGTCTACTCTCTTTAGTGTTTAGAAAATAAAAGCCACCCCCTCGCCCCCGTTTGGTGTTTTCCACCAAACAAAAAAGCCAAGATGTAGGTCTATTTAAAATCCTCAAAATTCTCCCCATCAAATCGGTAAATACCATCCAATTTACCAAACCACATGTACCCCTGACTGTCCTCAAGAATACCGAAGTACATCCCCTCGTAGACGCTTAACTCGGTAGATTTGATCTGTTCCAGAGAAAGTGAGGTTCCTGTATAACGAGTGATCGCCCAGTTATTGCCGAAGCCTGAACTGGTCCAGATATCGCCTTTGCTATCTTCGTATACATATCCCACAAAAGTCTTAGTGAAGTTGACCCAGGAGTTACCATCGTAGCGCCATAGTCCGGCATTACCACCGAGCCAGATATTCCCTTGGCTGTCTTCGATGATAGAGCGAACATTCGAAAAGGAATCCCCTTCATCATTGGTGATAAGCTGGAAGTTTTTGCCATCCCAGGTGCAGGCCTGCCCACGCGTACCTATCCAGAACAGACCATTTTTATCCTCAATAATCGAATTGACATCATTGGCTGGCAAACCCTGTTCCATGGTGAAGTTGGTAAAACTCTCGCCATCATAGCGACTGATCCCACCTTCTGATCCGATCCAAATATTTCCGGAGCTATCTTCTGATAGGTTGGTCACTCGATCGTTCAAGATCCCATCCTTCGTAGTAAAATTGGTAAAGCTTTCTCCATCATAACGATAAACCCCTGCCCCGATCGTCCCAAACCAAAGGTCTCCATTGCTCGCTTCTAGGACCGCAAAAGCATGAAACTTCCGCAAGCCCGCCTTGTTGGTAAAGTTGGTAAAAGTGCTATCCGAATATCGTAGGATTCCTTCCCAAGTTGCCAGCCAGATATTCCCGTTTTTATCCTCTATTATATTCCGTGTAATGCTATTTGGACCCAGTGTACTATTGATGGCTTGAGTCTCCGCAAAGAAGGGATCAAAATCCTGGGGGATTACAGCTGTTGGATCTACTTGAACTTTAGGGGGATCCACCCTTTCTTGTCCTTGACAGGCCGTTAGGAATAACAAAAAGGGAAGCAAGATGCGAATCGGGAAAGCTAGGCATTGGTCTATGCTAATAGATCTCATTCAACAAGGTATAAGTCTGTTTAGGAATAGAAGCAAATTAGTCTTTTTGTAGCCTTGGGCTTCATAAACTGTGTAAAAGGATGTAACGGAATTGTAAATTGATCAGAGCGATGAGCCATTTGTCTAACGATCAGTCCTATATCCAGCAAATATTGTAACTTGAAGAAAACTAAAGCTCTCCTATGCGCATCAAAAAATTGCTGTTAAAACTAGCTGGTACCGTTTTATTTCTACTGGTATTGCTGATTAGCTTCCTATTGAATCCATCTCTGCTCTACGCTAATAAGACGGTTTACCAAAACATCATCATCCATCACCAAGGCCCGCTTCGTGCCGATCTATTTGAATTGATTGACCAGAGTCTCGGAACCGCTCAGCACGCAGAAATTGCTGACCCAGTTTGGAAATCGCATCTCTGCTTAAATGATGGCTCGCCATATCCGGGGCTTGTGCGAAGATTGCTAGGAGAGGATGTGTTTACAGCCTTTAGCAATAAAGTGGTCTTTCTTGGGCAAGATCTAAAGACTTATGATCGATTTTATCTTTGGGATCGGGAGCTCAAATACAGTCAGTTTCTTACGCACGGGCTAGTGCACAATCTTCAGTTTAACCATCATGGTTTCTGGGATGCCAATCCACTTGGGGGGTACCCTATGTGGCGCTGGGAAGGCTATGCCGAATACGTGACGCTAGGGGGAAAGTATGACCTCAAGTGCCTGGTAGAAGAATATGAAGAAAGAAAATTGGAACCTTATGCGTGGTTTTCCTTATCGGATGGAGAAGGGACGATCAGCCTGCATGTCCGACATCTCATTCTCACCAAATATGCTTTTGAAATCAAAAGGCAGGGATATGATCAGTTTTTGAATGATCCACAGTCTGAATCCGATGCCTATGAGGAAGTCCTTACCTGGGCTGCTCAGTAGAAATCATTTCCGTCCACCGAGACCCAAAAAGTGTCTTTTAGGCTAGGAAATTATACCTAAAAAAGTATTTTATACATTTTTGTGAATAAAATAATGCTAAAGCTATTGACAAGCGTCAATGTTTTATTTACATTTATGTATAATATGGCTTAAACGGTGAACTGTTTTAAACTTTTTGTCTGCAGATGAAGGCAAAGCATTGGATTTACTGGCGAAGCTCTTTTTGAGTTTCATACTTGGAAAGTACGGGACGAAAAAAAGCTGAAGTCCAGGAAATACAAGATTTTAGTCTGCAATCCAGATGAAAAAGTTTAAATCAGTTCAGTATAAGAATCTAATGAAAGGTACGCATTTAGGAGAATTTGAAGAGCTAATTTTACTGACGGTCGCCGCCCTCCACGGCGAGGCTTATGGTTTGGCAATCAAGAAGGAGTTAGAAGAACAATCGGGTAGGAAAGTGACCATTAGCGCCGTACATACGGCATGCAATCGCTTAGAAGGAAAGGGCTTTTTAACCGCTGAATTCGGTGAAAAATCTGAGAAAAGAGGAGGGAAGCGGAAAAAAATGTACACCGTGAGTTTGAAAGGACAGCAAGCGCTGATGGACACTCAACACTTGAGGCAGCGGCTATGGTTGCGGATTCCACCTGGCACCTTCCAAATTGAGTGGTCATGGTAGATGATGATCTTCGATATCACGACCCACCGCCAAGGATGATGCGCATTTTGCGCTGGTTTTGTGCAGACATCTACCTCGAGGAGGTGGAGGGGGATCTCTATGAATTGTTCCAAGAGGAAGTGGAAGAACACGGCCTGAAAAAAGCTAGACGAAGATTTTTCTTTACCGCGATACGCTATCTGAAACCTTTTTTCTTCGGGAAGAAAGACTTTACCCTACAACTTGAATATCACCTGACTATGTTAAAACATTATTTAAAAATCGCTTTTCGTCAGCTAAGAAAGCAACAAGCTTATTCCTTCATCAACATTAGTGGCTTAGCTATTGCCATGGCTTGTTGTATAGTCGTACTTGTTTTTGTTCATGATGAAACCTCATTCGACGCCTATCACCCGAAAGCAGAAGATATTTACCGACTGTCCATCCGATCACTAGAGGTAGGTGATCAAAATGACGAAAGCTTGATTGCGGCTTCACCCATTCTTTGGGGGCCAGCCTTGAAAAAGGATTACCCAGAAGTAGAAAACTTTACGAGATTCGTACCACGTACTAGCCCCGATAATCCTTGGGATGTAACCGTTGGTGATCGTTCTTTCTCAGAGGCTAGGATTCTCTACACTGATCCAGCCACCCTGGACATGTTCAATTGGCCGATTATCAATGGAGATGTTAGTACTGCTTTATCTGATCCTAATACAATCGTGATTACGGAAGCGATGGCGGAGAAGTATTTTAGAGGAGAGGATCCGATTGGGAAGGTCCTCACCATAGACCCAAAGGAGCGAGATCGGGAGGGGAACCTCAACGGAAATACCTATGAATTCACTATCTCGGCTGTCATGGCCAATGTGCCTGAGCGATCGCATTTTCGCTTCGACTTCTTGCTTCCATCCAGCATTTTGAATGATGTTTATGGAGGAGATATTAATGGTGAGGCGGATATCAATCCCTGGTATTGGCGAGGCTTGATTGGTTATACCTACTTGGAATTAAAGCCAGGAACAGATGTAGATGCTTTTGCGGCGAAATTTGAGGCCTTCCAGGAGCGTTATGTTGGTGATGCTACCCGATCTAGAGGATATTATTATGAACCGGATCTGCAGCGTTTGGATCAGATCTACTTAGATGGAGAGCGCCTTGGGCAAATGCGATCGGTAGGGGATAAAACCTACATCTATGTTTTTTCACTAGTCGCCTTATTTATCCTTTTCTTAGCTTGTATCAATTTCATGAATTTGGCTACGGCACGTTCGGCAATGCGGGCTAAAGAAGTAGGCCTTCGCAAGGTAGTAGGCGCCTTCAGGAAACAGTTGGTATCGCAGTTCCTTGGAGAATCCGTGGTCATTAGCTTGCTAGCCTTTAGTGTTGCCGCAGTCTTGGCTTGGCTCGTCTTGCCCATTTTCTATGAGTATTTGGGAAAGGAATTGTTCATCGATTATTCTCGCGAGGCACCGTTCTTGGCCAGTTTACTAATACTGGGTGTGCTTGTCGGCATCCTAGCGGGTAGTTATCCAGCCTTCTTCTTGTCTCGTTTTCGGCCAGCGCTTGTCTTGAAGGGAGTGTATGGTAAAAAACAGAAGGGAGCCTTACTACGCAAGGGGTTGGTAGTTTTCCAGTTCATGATCTCTGCCTTCTTCATCATCATGACGATCACGCTTTTTAAGCAGATTCGTTTCATGCGGAACTATGACCTTGGGTTTGATCAGGAGCGAGTGGTGGTGCTGCCGCCGAATGTGGCGCAATCGCTATCCAGCCAGTATGAGACGGTAAGAGGTGAGCTGCTAGCAGATCCTAGATTCCTAGATGTAACAATGTCCTCTGAAGTGCCGGGGCAACAGGGACGAGGAGGAGATTTATATGTAGAAAAGGGAGCGGATATTGAAAGTAGCTTTTCCCTGGATGAGACTTTTGTTGACTATAACTTTATCGATCTATTTGGCCTGCAAATGCTTGCTGGAGAAGAATTTAAACAAAGGAATATCGAAGAAGAAAATGCCGAGGAGCAAGAAGTGGTAGCTATTTTAAATGAAGCGGCTGTACGCCAGTTTGGCTGGGCGAATCCAGAGGAAGCCATTGGCAAGCAGATTGTGCGTGATCCTAATGCAAAGGACTGGGTTGCGAGAGTTATTGGAGTAGTCAAGGATTTTCACTCAGAATCTTTACGTGAGGAGATTGGACCCAAGGCATTGATCCAAATGCCTAGGTATGGATTCATGAGCATCAAATTAAAAACAGGGGATCTACAAGGTGGAATCACATCCATTCAAAGTACGGTGGAGAAATTTGTTAAGGATGTACCTTTTGAATACAACTTCCTCGATGCTACTTTCAAGGAGCAATATGAAACCGAAGCTCAACTCAGCAGCGTATTTACCTATATTTCCATCCTGGCCATCTTCATTGCCTGCTTGGGCTTATTTGGCCTGGCTACCTTCACCACCGCTCGTCGAATCAAGGAGGTGGGCATTAGGAAAACCTTGGGCGCCTCTGTGCAGGATATCGTTATACTGCTAAGCAAAAACTTTGCTTTTTTGATTCTTGTAGCAGGCTTGGTCGCAGCACCTTTCGCCTACCTAGCCGCCGAAAAGGGATTACAGTACTTTGCTTACAGCATAAATAACAGTATGGATACGTACATTTTGGCCATTTTAGGTGCACTGATTATTGCACTCATAACAATAGCTTTTCAGACAATTAGGGCCGCTCTGTCAAATCCTGTGGAGAGTTTACGAACCGAATAAGTTGATCGAATTTGAGCAGATTACCCTGCCTAGCTATTTAGATTACATACACCAATGATCAATGTCTAATACACCTCCTCCGTTTCCGGAACCACCGGGGCAAATGATGCGAGTTTTGCGTTGGTTTTGTGCTGATGTTTATCTTGAGGAAGTAGAAGGAGATCTTTTTGAATTATTTCAAGAGGAGGTGGAGGAGTATGGCCTGAAGAGAGCTCGTCGACGCTTCTTTTTCATCGCTTTATTGACGGTTAGCTATCAAGCCATTAGAGCTGCCTTGGCCAACCCAGTACAAGCACTACGTTCTGAGTAGCTCTGCTCAACTCATCCCATCATCCCGTTGGAAAAGGGAATAGAGCAACTTAGTAATTTGCAAGGACTGAATTTTGAGCCTGGCAGCCAATATTCATACGCTAATTCCAACTATCTGCTGCTTTCATAGATGGTCAGCTGAGTAAGTAAGATTCCCTCCTTCCTTCTCCGTAATGATACTTCTTTCATGATCGCTAAGGTCCTTTACACGTCTTGCATCCTATATCTTTCCAATGTTGTCACTTGATTTTTTGTATAAATTTAATAACTGATTTTCAGATAGTTATAGTTCTTTTTCCGAGAAAACTGGAGTACTTACTTGCTTTAATACTACAAGTGTAGTAGTTTTGTACTACAGCTGTAGTATTAAAATGAAATACAAATGGAAAAACTGAAGTTAGACGATTTGCAATTGAAGGTTATGCAGGTTTTGTGGAGAGAAGGAGAGGTAGGGGTAAGTGGGATTCAGGAGCAACTCAAGGCCAAAGAAGATCGTGAATTAGCGATTACTACCTTGAATACGGTACTGCAACGATTGTACAAACGCGGGATCGTTAACTATCGAAAAGAAGGCCGGCAGTACATTTATCGCGCTGAGGTGACGGAGAAAGAAACGCAATCTTCCATGGCTTCTAGTTTGATCGATAAACTCTTTAAGGGGAAATCTTCCGTTTTGGTGAACCACCTGTTAGAATCATCCGCTTTTGATCAGGATGAATTGGAAGATTTGAAAAGAAAGATCGCTGCCGCTCAACAAAAAAAGAAAGACAATGAGTAATCTCTTGAATGAATATAACTTGCTAGCGTTGGGGCTGACCTATCTCTTGCATAGTTCCGTATGGATCTTGCTCGTCGGCTTTGTAATAAAGGCTAAATTTTTGTCTTCTGCGTTTATGGAAAATGCCCTTTGGAAGGTGGCCTTGATAGGAGGACTTTTTACCACCTCTATAGCCCTAGGAATTGGCCAGCACCAGGTAGAATTGAACAAGCCGATCGCCGAGGAAATATCACTGCCTTCGGAAAGCGTAGATCAACATAAGCCGCTTGACCACACCGTGACTGCTACTCAAATGTTAGAAGGAGAGCGGGAGGAAACCTTAGACTTAGAGCATCCAGTGAGGAAGGAAGGAAGCCTAGGCCTAGAAAAATCTAGTCAGAACAAAGAGAACTGGAGCTTAGTGCCCTTGATACCGATTAGCTGGGGAGTAATAATGTTGTTGGTTTTACTGTATCGGACAGCGCAACATCTCTGGTTTTTCCGTCAGCTTGGCCAACGCAAAGTAGTAAAAGACCCGACTGTTTTACATATCATGAAATCTATTCAGCGAAGGACTACCAGGCCGATCCAATACCGGATTAGTGCCAGTCCTTTTCTGGATAGTCCCATCGTCATCCGAGGGCGTGAAATCTGCTTGCCTAGTATGGCACTGCAAACGATGAATCAGGACCAATTAGAAGCAATGATCGCCCACGAATGGGCCCATATTATTCGCCGAGATCATCGCTGGGCCTTGTTCTTAAGCTTGCTCAATACCTTTTTCTTTTTCCAGCCTTTACACCGCCTAGCCAAGGAGGGAATCGAACGGACGAATGAATTATTGTGCGATCAGCAGGCAGCACAGCTGACTGGCAATGCTTTGGCGCTGGCAGAGTGCCTAGTGGCGGTAGCCAGCTGGATTAAGCCCGTTCCGCGCAAACCTTTACTGGTAGCAGGAATGGCGCTACGGAAATCAGAATTATCCTCTAGAATTACACAATTATTAAACATACCCGACATGAAAATTCAAAAGTTTAGAAAACTGAAACTAGGCGTACCTAGCCTATTGCTATTGGCGGTAACCATTGTAGTATTGCCAGGCTTTCGCTTCGTTTCACAACCGGTCAATCTAGAACCAGTATCCGAACAGGCAACACCCTTAGCCAGCCCTGCTGTGGCCTTAAGCCCAGAGGATGTAGCGACGGATAATGCTGTTCCATTACTTGATGAAGCTAGTGACGTAGCGGAATCTGAAGGTACTAGTGTAGAAGCAGGCTTAACAGAAATTAGCCAAGAGGCTATTAGGCTTCCTGAAACCATGCTTAGCCTGCAGACTTTAGCCAGTCAATCGGTTTCCGAAGTACAGTCGATTCAGGCTGGTACCGCAGAAAAGGTGCAATTCGCAGCACTACCTATTTCTTTTCCCTTAAAGAAGGCTACTTGTGCAGATCTGCTACGCGCTGTTAAAGCTGGTAAGGTCAAGCTGGTACAGGAGTTATTGAAATCAGTTGACCCAGATTGTGCTTACTATGATGAGGGCGAACCTCGTTCTTCCTTAGTAGCAGCAGCGCGCATGGGCAACATGGAAATTACCAAATTGCTGCTCGGCGCCAAGGCCAGTGTAGAATACAAAGCCAAGGGAGATGAAAGCCCACTCATGGCTGCGGCCAACTACGGTAATCTGGATCTCGTAAAACTGCTGGTAGCCAGTGGTGCTAAGATCAACCGCAAAGTAAGTGGCGATGGGACAGCCCTCATCGGAGCAGTTCGTGGCGGACACTACGAGGTAGCAAAGTTCCTATTGGAAAAAGGCGCCAATCCTTTCGCCGTCGTTTCCGGAGATGAATATGCCATGTATCACGCCCGGATGAACGAAGACAAAAAGATGATCCAGTTGCTCAAAAAATTTGAAGATGAGTAATTCGTAGCTTGTAGTGGGTTGAGTTGAAAGAGGATGGCTTAAAGTTTGGAGCTTATGATCTTTGACCTTTAAACCTTAAACTTTCCTCTTTCAATTCAACATTCAACATTCAACATTCTTCATTAAAATCATCCTCCTAGTTTCTCAAACACCTCCTTCTTGTAACTCCCCCCAATGGGTATTTCCTTCTCCTCTATTTCAACATCATGCGCCGTGTAGGCTGTTACTTTTTGCGTATTCACGATAAAGGAACGGTGTATTCGTAAAAAGTAGCTCGGCAGTTTTTGCTCAAACTCACTAATCTTTTCCTTGGTGGTGATGCTACCAGTTGCTTGATGAATACGGATATAGTCTTTTAAACTTTCAATGTATTCCACATCTTGGAAGGAGACCTTAATCCGCTTTTTATTGGCATTGACATAAAGGAAAGTATCCTCCGGGGCTTCGCTGGTAGGAACAGCTTGGGGAGCGGGTGGGCTGACTGGAGCGACTTGGTGCTGATTGAGGTATTTATTGATGGCTTTGAAAAAGCGGGTGAAGGTAATGGGTTTGAGCAGGTAGTCCACGACCTCTAATTCATAGCTCTCAACAGCATACTCTCGATAGGCTGTGGTGAAAATGATGCTAGGTGGATGCTGAAGTGATTTCACGAATTCAATACCCGTTAATACTGGCATCTGGATATCGAGGAAAACCAGGTCAATTTGTTCTTTCTTCAAGAGGTCAAAGGCTTCCAAGGCATTTTGGCAGGCGGCCACAATTTCCAATTGCGGAAGTCGCTCGATATGCGCTTGTATCAATTGCAGAGCCAAGGGCTCATCATCCACAATTAAGCATTTTACCTTTTTACTCATAATTGTACGTTTAGGGTAGCATACAGTCGATTCGGTTCGACCTTCCAATCTAGTTGATGTCGGTCTGGATAAAACCAGTTCAATTGCTGCTGGAGGGCGGAGGATTCTTTTCCATAATTGCTTCTCACTTGAGTACTATTGATAGCGACACTTAGTTCTTGATCTCGATAATCCATTTGGAACTTGAATTCGAAATCTTCTTGCTTAGATCTATCCTCTTGTACCAACGCATTTTCCACCATAGAGAAGAGTAGGAGTGGCTTAATTTGGGCACCATTTACTTCTTCCGGCCAGGTTAGATGGAGCCTCATATTACCGTTTTGGCGCAGCGTCTCAATTTCAAAAAAGGTCTGCAAAATTTCCACTTCCTGCGCCAATGATACTTGCTTAGATTGCGTCTGATATAACATATAATCCAGCATATCTGATAAGCTGGCAATCAATTCTGGAGCTGCATCGGATTGCGCTACACTCAGCCGGTGAATAGTTTTTAAGGTATTGGAGAGAAATCGAGGGTGCAATTGGGATTGTAGCGTGTCCAATTCAACCTGTATTTTTTCCTTTTCCAATTCCTGGATAGCTGCCTTACGTTCGAAGGATTGCTTGATCAACTTCAAGGAAGCAAATGTCAATGGGACCCAATAGACCCAAATCACATAGAAGGCATCTATTTGTTGGAAACGTAAGAATATATCTCGCCAGCTGGTACGTTCCGCTGCCGGCGCAAAATTGGGGATCAACAAGTGATCTATAATTCCATGTGTAAGTGTACTGAGCACATAAAAACTCACCAATAAGGAAGATAAGAAGGCTACAATTTTACCAGTATAAAGCAATTTTGGTAGTTGGTAATATACCAAGAGGTAAGCGGCAATCATTTGGGTGGGGAGATAGAATAGTTTAATGATTAGAGCTTCGGCAAAAGACTGTTCCATACCCAGGGACAGAATGGGATAGGATAGCAGTATCCCTAACCAGAAAAGGGTATGGCTAGCCCAACGATTGCTTAGTAGGCGGGTCATTGCTGTGTTTACGACTTCCATTAGCTGATCAGTTCCATCGCTTGGGTTTGTAAATGTATATCCAGGATTACTTCATAGCTTTTTGGTTCTTCATTGATTTGCAATTGGTACCTGCCTGGATATCTAAGTCCTAATTGCCGTTTGATATTGGCTACTCCAATTCCCTTTTTGTAAGCGGTCTCATCGATTTGTACTCTTTCCACTTTGCTGTTAAAAACGCGAAAATACAACTGTCCTTTTTCCACTCGAAGGCTGATATCTATAAGGGGCTTCCCCATATCTCCACTGGCACCATGTTTAAAGGCATTTTCCACCATAGATAGTAGCACCAAAGGGGCAATGGAAGTGTCCGGTTCATCAACTTTGTGCTCAAACGTGAGGTCCAGGCGATCTCCGTAGCGCAATAGCTCCAAATCAATATAGTTTTGCAACAACTGAATCTCCTTATGAATAGGGACCTGGTCCGCTTTACACTCCTCAAACATATAATCCACGATTTCGGAAAGTTTCAAGACTAGCCTTGGAGTCATGGCCGACTTCTGCAGGCTTAGCGTGTAGAGGTTGTTTAAGGTGTTGAAAAGAAAATGTGGATGTAGTTGGGCTTGCAGGAAATTCAACTCGGCTGTAGCCTTTTCTTTCTGCAACTGTTCGTAGCGTCCCATCTCCGCAAAATGGGTTTTTAGCAGTTTTAGAATGATGGCCAAGGCAGGCGGGATCGCCACCCAAAGTAGGTACTGACCAAGCAAAGGGTAGACCTCAGTCAATATGGACCATATACTATCCTGCGTCAAACTGGGATCCATGATCGGTTCGTAGACATAGATCTTCATCCATCGAGCCAAGGCCGTATTGAAATACATATTGACTACTAACAGAAGCATGAAGGCTATGTACTTCCCTTTATAGATTTGCTGAGGTAGCTGATAATATAGTAGTAGATAGGTCGCGATAATCTGGGGCGGCAGATAGCAAAGCTTATTCACTACCAACTCATAGAAATTATTCCCCCACAAAGAAGCATAGATCAACCATCCCAACACAAAGCTAAGCCAAGCCAACAGGTGCAAGAGCACTCGCCGTTCTAAAAGCTGTTGTATATAAGGTTGAAATCTATTCATGTCCTCAAAATACAACCTATCGCGCTTATCTGGCCACTTCTCGCCGAATTGCCCTTTCCTACCCCCGAATCAAGCTTAGCTACGGTCGAATGGGTTAGTCGACGCCAACCAGCCATCCGGCATAAACAAATCCTTACCAGTCGCTTTCCTGAAGAAGGCCTTCTTTTTTCCCTCACCTTTGAATTGTCAAGAACGAAACACACTACAAAAACTCAAAAAATAAAGAGATATGAAACAGCTAAATTTTATTGCCACCTTACTTATCGCTTTCTTTAGTCTTACTGCCGTTTTCGCTCAACAGGCCCAGCCACTAGCGGATACGGATAAAAACCGAATCCAAGAGAAAGCAGATTCCCTTCTACAACAGCACATCGCCTTACAGGAAATGGTTGGTGTATCTGCTGGAATCTACTACCAAAGAGAAACCATCTGGAAAGGCGGCGCTGGTTATCGAGATTTGGAAAACCAATTGCCTGCCACCGGCGAAATGCGACACCGTATCGCTTCGATCACCAAACCCATGACGGCCGTCGCCATTATGCAATTGGTAGAACAGGGAAAGATTGAACTAGATGTTCCCATTCAGACCTATCTGAAGGACTACCCACGCAAACCGGAAGGAGACATTACCGTTCGACATTTGTTGGGCCACGTATCAGGTACACCTTTTTATGGTAGCAAGAAGGAAGGGTTTCCAACTATGCATTTCAATACTTTGGATGAGGCGATTGATTTGTTTAAGGATCGTCCCTTGAAGAATAAGCCTGGTACAGCCTATGTATATAGTACCTATGGATACACGATTTTAGGTAGTATCATAGAAAAAGTGACCGGACAGCATTATGCAGACTACATGAAAGAGAAGGTGTGGAGTGTGGCAGGAATGCCAAATACGCACCTAGAGATTTTTGGTGAATCCTATCCCAATCAGTCCCGACTGTATAAGAAAAATAAGAAGGGAAAATTCGTTTCGGATAAGCAGACAGATTTAAGTCTAAAATATCCTGGAGGTGGATTGCTATCTACCGTTCAAGATCTCTTGAACTTTGGTAAAGCGGTCCTAGATAATGAGTTGGTTACGAGAGAAAGCTTAGAGCAAATGGGGCAACCAGCGGATGTGGAGTGGAAAGGGACGCCCTACGGTTTAGGTTGGTATCTGGTGAAAGATGAGGTGTATGGGCGAATCCTTCGCCATGGAGGTCGGCAGTCTGGAACCAATACTTACCTCAGTGTTTTCTTGGATCATGATCTTGTTGTAGCCGTTTTGGCGAATACTTATGATGCTAGTGGACCTGTCTATAGCCTACATGAACACCTCCGGAACATGGCTGTAAACGCCGAGCAACGTTCTGCTCCAATTCGACCAATCGTTAGCATGAGTAAGAAACAGCTAAAGCCTTTTGTTGGAAAATACGATTTCGGAAAAGGCCAGATCATGCATATCTCGGAAAAGGCCAACTTGCTACATTCTAAGTTGGGCCAATATCCACTCACGCCACTTTATGCGGAAGCACAGCAAAAGTTTTTCTACCGAGGTTTTGATGGACAGCTAGAGTTTGTGAAGAATGACCAGCAAGAAGTCGTGAAAGTGATCTTTTACCAACAAGGTCGCCCTGTTGAAGGCAAGCGGCTAGATTAAATTTCCTTGTAAAGTCGGAAGTCGGAAACTGTGTCTCGACTTCCGACTTCCGCATTTCTGCCTTCCGATTTTAATTCACTTTCCTTCGATTATCCTCTGGCTGTATATCGATCAGCTTATGATAGGGATCAATCCCTGCCTCTATTGGCCGTTGATCCAAACGGATCGAAAATACAGTGTCCATGCTTGTCATCTTATGCCTGTGTATATAAATGGGTAATCGCTCTCCATCTTGCTCCTGCGCTCCAAAGACACCAATCTCAATGTAATCTTGTAAGGGCAGAGAGTGCTGAACTTTACCACCATCCCGCGTTACACTTAGAGAATCTAGCTGGTTATCACTATACAGCCGGTTACCGTAGCCATCACTCCTAAATTTCCCGGCTTGCACGCGTAGCTCCAACACATAACTACTATCAGCCAATTGTTCCCAGTCCGTTTCCACTACCTTATTATCATAGAGTGTAATCGTTTCAAAAAAGTCTTCCAATAGATAGGATAGTGTGTCTGGGACGATTTCGGCAATCGCATCTCTTAAGCCCAGGGAATGCGGTAGGGGAGGACCGTGGTGGGTATGTTCAGATAGATAAGCAGCAAAAACCGTGTTCAAGCGCTCCTCTCCCAAGAAATCGCTGAGGGCGTAGAAAAGGAGGGCGCCTTTTTGATAATTGACGTATTCTTGATGAGGATATGCGGTAAGTAGAGTAGGTTCTTCCCCTCGTTCATTCGCACGACCCTCCAAATAGAGATCCAGATCATGGCGCAGGAAACGGCGGATCATCGCTTTCCCATATCGCCTTTCAAGGACTTTAAGCCCTACATATTCTGCCATGGATTCAGTCACCATTTGCCCGCCTCTAATATTGGCTGGATTCACTTGGTGCCCCCACCAGTGATGGGTAGTTTCATGAGCAGAGATATAGTAGGGTAGATCGATACCATCGGTAGAGATATCGCCAATCCAATACAACTCGGAATAGGGCATCAAATTACCCATCACCGTAGCAAAGGTGCCTTCGGTACGAGGATATTCTACAATTCGTATTTCCTTATGTTGATAAGGGCCAAAATACTGAGTGTTGTAGTCTAGGGACGCTTTTACGCCTTCTATGATACTGTTCAAATTGTAGGTGTGATCGGGGTGATAATAGACTATGATGTCTACCTCTTTCCATTTGTCTTTTTGTATAGCAAACTGGCCAGAGTGGAAACTGTATTGTGGCGTAATCGGGCTATCGGTCTGATAATGAAAGTATCTTCGACCATCCTTTTCCCATTCTCGCTGTAGGATGCCAGGGGCTAAAGCTACTTGTTCTGGACGGGTGGATACAATGGCTTCTAATTCGATCCAGCCTATTTCATTGCCAGGATAAGCATAGCCCAAGGCGGTGCTGTCTGTTGGCAGAGGTAGGTCAGTATCTCTTGGGGGAAGGCCATGTTGTTTACGCTTTTCATTGTCTGTCAATTCTACGGCTCTATACCCTAGTTTAGGAAATACTTGACTGCCTAAGAAAGTTCCATTCTGTATGACTCGAGGGTCGGTGTGAAAGAAGCTATGATCTTCACTTGCCACTTGAAATTGCAGGAGCAGGCTATCTCCGGGCATCATCGGTTTTTTCAATTGTATCACATCAAATTTGATGAGCGTATCTTGTACCACAAAGGTGTGAGGCCAAGTCAATTGGTAAGTACTTTTTTCGCGATAGCTATGCGCTATCAATAAGGTGTCCATGACTTGTTCAGATGTGTTGATAAGGGTGTAGGTCCCTTTGGCGGAGAACTGCTTTTGTTCTGGATATAGATCCACCGCTACTTTCACCCTGGAGAGTTGGGGCTGAAGGACATTTTCATAGCGCTTGTAACGTTTCTCGTTCTCTACCTTAAAGGTGGTCTCATCCTCATCGCTAACCCGTGTTTTATGCCACACGTTTTCCTCCAAAAAGATTGAAGTGCCCAAGGATAAGAATACCATAAGTGAAAGGGCTAGTCCCAGTCTGACAGGTCGGTCCATCCTCCTTTTTGCGATAGCTAATCTTTCCCGAAAGGAGAAAGCAATGCCTCTAGTCCGGAAAAGGTAAGCGACTATCAATAAACCAAAACCGCCAACTAACCAGTAGACCTTATACGCCCAATAGGTAGGTAAATAGGAGCCGTATTGATTCAAGTCTGAATAGTTGAACCCGATTACGAAGCCTGGTACTTGATTGTACCAAAACACCTCCTGCTTCAAAAAACTCAAACCTATCCGGTCTACTAAACTTGGTAAAGTGATCATGCCCATGGGGATTAGGAGTAGCAAGAAGAAACCTAAATAGGGGTTTGATAAAAGACTCTGGATGCAGATGGCCAGGCACGCCCATATGATAAAATGAATCAAATACAATCCATAGACTTCAAAAAAGTACAGGCCAAATTGAAAATCATAGAATCCATTGATCATTTGCACCGTCACCCCTGCAATGATGATGAAGGATAGCAGCAGCATCTGAATCTTAACCAATGCGATCACCTTAGACAGGAGAAAGGCCCAATTGGGCAAGGGACTGATATCTATCAGATGGTTCATGCGATGGAGGCGGCCTCTATGGAGTAGTAAGCCGGCGAAGAGGAAGGTGATCAAGTTGACGAGGCCAGCGTAGATAAAACTGGGGATGTGCAGCATTTTCCAAGTCATCGGTAGTAACTTAAAACCGTAAGCAGCATTCATTTCAACTTGTTGGAAGAAGATGGCCAACAGTCCTCCCAGCACAATGCTAATGAAGGACCAACTTGATACGATTTCTCGAAAGTCAAAACTCGATAGCTGCCAAGCGGTGCGCAATTGATGGAGTGGCGTAAAATTGAATTGCACGGTAGGCAATTGGATATCGATGATGGGGCCCAGCTGACTCTTGACTAACTGCTGACTTGGCTTTTTCTTACTAGAGCGTGAGAAGGCTTGTTGCTGAAAAGAGAAGTAGCGGAAAACGAAACCAAAGATGATCAAAGCAATCCCTGTCCACAAAAGTCTATTGTAGAGGATGACACCAGTAAGCGGTAAAGGCAAAGTATTGCGTTCCGCCAGGGTCCAATGGCGGGTATAATACTTCACGGCCTCATCCCCTAATGGATCCAATAAGGCGGCTAGATAGCGCCATTCTACGCCTTTGAATATACTTTCAATGATCAGCTGTAGGATAATGATCAGAATGACCGCCACAAATCCAGCATAGATATTTCTGCTGAAGCTCACAATCGCAAAAACAATCGCTCCAAACAGAAGAATATTGGGGATTAGATACAATCCATACAATTGAGCATAGGCAAGCACATCAAACGGCACTACGGCTTTAGCATTGACGCCTGGAAGCGCTGCCCCAAGGGCGAAACCCAGACCAATCATGGTGGTTATAATGATCACAACAGTAACTGAACTAAGGAGTTTCGCGAGTAGATAATCTCGTTTTTTGAAAGGGAACGCATAGAGTAGCGTGTACATTCTGCTTTGAAAATCCCGATAAATAGACAAGCCAATTATCGAGGGCAATAAGAAGAGCATGAGGGTGTTGAAGAGATTCGCCATGACATTGATTTGGCGTGGCGAATTGATGATCCGTACCACCTCAGAAGAAGCCTCCGCTGCCATGCCCCACATCGTTCCTAAAGAAATGACCAGAAAGAAGGCCGCATAGATATAGATGACCGGCTGACGTAGCCAGTGACGGAATTCGTATCGGAAGATCGTATGAAACATGATCCTGAATTTTGTCTTGGTGAATGGAAGAAATAACTACACCGCCGTATTGGCCTGCTGCAAGGCAAGGAAATAAGCATCTTCTAGATTGGGTTCGCTGGCGGTGAATTCAGGACCTGGTTTTTCGGGACTATGGATGCGGGCGTAGAGCGTGTTGTCACGCTTGTAATGGGAGGAGAGCAGCGTGTAGCTTGACCGGATTTGCTCCAGTTCTTCGCGCTGAATCGGTTTGGTCCAGATTTGCTCTTTCAGCTTGTCTGCCGCTGCTTCAGGAGTGGTTTGCTGAAGGATGCGTCCACCGTTCATGATGGCCATTTCGTGACATAGCTCTTTTACATCGTCCACAATATGGGTGGAGAAAAGCACAGTATGTTCCGTTCCGATTTCTCGAAGGATATTTAGAAATCGTTGTCGTTCCGCTGGATCCAGGCCGGCCGTTGGCTCATCTACAATTATGAGTTGGGGCTTACTCAACAGCATTTGGGCAATGCCAAATCTTTGTTTCATCCCACCGGAATAAGAGCTAACGTGTTTTTTCCTAACCTCGTAGAGGTTGGTCACCTCTAATGCTTTCTGAATGAGCGCTTGCCTTTCCTGCTTCTTCTCGACTCCTTTTAATCGGGCAAAATAGGCGAGGAGACGCTCCGCCGATACCTTTGGATATACCCCAAATTCTTGTGGTAAGTATCCCAGTATTTTTCTCAAGGACATGGGATCTTGTAGGACGTCAATTCCATTAAAGTGAATGCTTCCGCTATCTGGATTTTGCAAGGTCGCTATGGTACGCATGAGCGTAGATTTACCCGCCCCATTCGGTCCTAGCAGTCCGAACATGCCCGGACTAATTTCTAGGCTGAGGTTGTCTACGGCCTTCACCCCATTGCTATATACTTTTGTGAGTTGCTTAATACTAAGGTTTTTCATAGTCGGTAGGTATTGAGTTCTTTTCAAATCTCGTCGATACCCACTCAGGGAACAAGAAAAGATGGAGAGCGCCAGGAAAGAGATGATGAAAGCCCGATTTTCCTTTGCTAAGGTGTTTTACCGCTTTCATCAGGCAAATTCTTACCTTAATCATTAGGAATTGATCGATTGCTGGTTTTTCCTTTTCTTCAGCCTAGAAATTATTCCTTCATAGAATTATTAGCATTGATACCAAAGAGACTCCAAGGCGGGCTAGACAAGGTAGCGGACTTTCTGACGAGACAGTCAGCCTGGATCTATGTGGTACTCTTCCTCTTCCTAAGCTATCTGTTAATGCTTACCGTGACGAAGGATAGTTGGGCGGGTTATTTGTCCAACTTTGCTATTCTTTGTGGGCTATATCTCCCTGTCTTGTTGTATAGCATGTTCCGATCTTTTGCTCGTACAGGTAGATGGCCAATGCTGCTTAGGGCTTTGTGGGGCTACTGTTTTATCGCCCATTCTTTCGTACTGTACCATTATCGGACGAGCTTGGCGAGTTGGGGTGGCTTCTTAGATGGGATAAAGATTGCGGATAGCGGATGGGATAACTTCATCCCAATCATTGGCGGTGTAATCTTGCTGGTAGAGTTAAGTATCTTGCTAAGTGATAACCTACAACGGGGATTGCTTCCCATGAAGTGGTTGGAAACGCTAGGGCTCGAAAAAGTGATTCTACTCATCTTGGCCTTGCTCACGGTAGTGGGGGCAGGATTCACAACTTTTGACTACCTCTACCATGCTCAGCATACTGGAATAGGTGCGGTGGTAGTGGGTATCGGTGTATTTGTACTAGATAGTTTACAACTATTTTTGATCTACTTGATTAACTACTTCTTCTACTATATCAATCACTATTTTTTGATCCCAAGGATATTCAAGGAGAAAGGAGTGGTTTACTATGGCTTTGCCGTTGCTGGCTGCATCTTGCTGTTTTATCCCATCTTCGTGACCTTGATGAGCTATTTGCCATTAGTAAAGCGAATGGAATTCGACCGTTTTACGGCAACGACTAGTATCTTTTCTGCGGATGGAGGAGGTTTACCTTTTATGATCATGGTGCTGAGTGTGCCTGTGATTATTGCTTATGAATGGTTCCGCCAGGATAAAGAATTGGCCGTGTTGGAGAAAGAAAAAACAGCTACTGAACTCAGCTTATTAAAGCAACAGATTAATCCGCACTTCTTCTTTAATACCCTCAATAATCTGTATGCCTTGAGCATCACCAAAGATGAACAGACGCCAGAGGTAGTACTGCAATTATCAGAACTTATGCGCTACGTAATCTACCGAGGTAAAGAAGAGCAAGTAAGCCTGGAAGAAGAAATTAAGTATATCGAGGACTATGTGCAATTGCAGCAAATTCGCCTACACAAACAGCTAGATTTTCAGTTTGAAAAGGACCTTTCTGATCCGATCCCCAATGTAGCTCCCCTTTTGTTTATTGTCTTAGTGGAAAATGCCTTTAAACATGGCATAGAACCTGCCGAGAAGCCCTGTTATCTGCATCTAAATTTGAGATCGAGGGATGGACAAATAGAATTCGTTTGTGAAAACGCGGTGGAGCAGGCTTCAGATACGGAAGGAGGGATTGGGTTAGAAAACCTCAGGCGACGCCTTGCTTTACTGTATCCAGATAGGCATCAATTACAGATAGAAGCAGGGCCCGATTGCTACAAAGTAAATCTGAGGCTGAATGCTATAGTTCCACATCCAATCACTCAATCAGAAGAGAACGCATGAATCTACGCGCCTTGATCATTGACGACGAACCACTAGCTCATAAGATTATCTTAGAGTATGCTAGCGCTACACCCTATCTTGATATTGTGGGACAGTGTCACCTGGCTACGGAGGCCTTGGTCTTTATGCAACAGCAGGAAGTAGATCTGATTTTTCTTGATATACAGATGCCCAAGTTGAAAGGCCTAGATTTTTTGAGAACACTGGCGCGTCCCCCCGCAGTAATCATTACGTCGGCTTATGAAGAATATGCCTTGGAAAGCTTTGAGCTGGCCGTATGTGATTATCTCTTGAAGCCGTTTCGTTTTGACCGTTTCTTAAAAGCTGTAAACCGTGTCTTGGAATTGAAGCAATTGCAGACGCCGACTACGACTCCTACCATCGATAGTTCCGCTCCATCCCTGACTGAACCGGAGCGCTTGTTTATCAAATCAGAGAAACGGATGATTCAACTTAATATTCCGGACATCCATTATCTGGAAAGCTATGGCAACTACGTCAAAGTTTGGCTTGCCAATGAGTTCCACTTGACCCCACGCACCTTATCTAGTTTTGAGGAACAAATGCCAACCGATTTTCATCGCATCCATAAATCCTACATTATCAATAAAAAGCAGATCGACTACATTGAAGGGAATCAGGTAATGATGAAGAATAAGAAGCAAATTCCGGTCGGGAAGAACCATCGGCAAGATATTAAAGGCTTAATTTCCTGATCGATGAGGTAGAAATGGTACGGGTGGGGATAGATTACAGGAATTGATGGATGCTATTTTCTTACAATTCTATTTTGATCCTATCATTCTTAATTCTTATTATCAATGCCGATAATTGGGCATCGACCACATCAGCTTGAGGTTGGGAGGTCGATTTTTTATGACCTTTCTAACCCAAACAGCTCAAAGGTTTTGTATATTTAAAAGACCTTTCACTAGCAAATACAATTCCAGAATTATACTGTTTATCCAACTTAGTATCTATTTGCTATGTTACCCACCGCTTTTTTCGATCGCCCGGCACCAATGGTAGCGAAGGATCTTATTGGCAAGGTGATCCGACGGCGTTATCGAGAATTGTGGTTGGCCGCCGCTATCGTTGAAACGGAGGCTTATGGTGCGGATCAAGGCAATCATGCTTGGCATGGCCGAAGCAAAGCTCGAGAAGCCATGTGGGCGCCAGCCGGAACGATCTATATGTATTTGAGTCGTGGAGGGGATTCGCTGAATGTGAGTGTACAGGAGGAGGGACATGTGGTCTTGATTAAATCCGCGCGCCCGTGGGTAGACGAGCGATCCGGTGGAGAATCCTTTGCCAAAATGCATAAGCTGAACCCTGGTAGTAAGGGACGAAGAAAGGATCATAAACTACTCTCCGGCCAGGCCCTCCTGGCACGTTCGCTAGACCTTCGCTTATCAGATTGGAACGGCAAATCTTTTGATCCAGCTGCCTTCTTTATCGAAGATGTTAATTACCGACCTGCATCCATTATACGCTGTCGTAGATTGGGACTTCCTGCAGATTGGGCTCCAGATCTAATGTTGAGATACGTGGATGAAGCCCACGTTCATTCTGCTACCCAGAACCCTCTGGGGAAACGAGTTTGGAGAGAGGGGCCAGATTATCAACGACTTACTTGGAAGGATGTACCCTAGATGAGCATTGTTCATGCGCCATACTCAAAAGCATCCGAAGCTTACTAATCCAGAGAGCAGCAAGTTCAGATGCTATGTCAGGTGATTTATCTTCGAAAGTCTATTGCTACTTAGGGCCCCAAATTATTTCAACCCATAAGTCTTCTCTATCTCCGCCCGTGCCTCGTCCGAAGCTATCTCTGCTCCGCCTTGGCTACCAAAAAACTGATATCCGTGTTTGATCACATGGATTCGATCGATTAGCATTTTTAGTGGGGTGGGGTGTAGGTCTCCTGCTTGTACGCCAGCATGTACAATAGGAAGGTATTCTTCCATTTTCTCGATGGTGGAATGTTGAATAACTGCCCACATGGTAGAGGAAAATTTCTTACCCACTAAGCCTTTCCCAACGTAGGTTTTATGCTGCTGATACAGGCTGTCAATGATTTCCATGTTGCGCTCATCTAAAGGAGTTTGCAGGGACCAATCCACTTCAGCTTCATTGCGATACATTTGGTCGGTTTCATTTATTTCCGCCATAAGCTTCACTAATCCCAAGTCCACTTGCTGCTCCTCAGCGTAAGCAACGGGATCAAAAATCTCTTCTTGTGCCAAGATATCAGCGCAACCGGCATAGAATTGCTTAGACCGTTCCGGTATATGCTTGGCTAGATAGGTCAGCGTCTTCTCTCCGTAGGCGTCTAGGACAGAGCAGAGCGATTTCGGATCACTGTCAGCGGCCTTCTGAAAGGATAGTGCGATGTGTTCTTTGGGTTCCTGCAGTTTGATAAAGGCCATAGTGATGTTCCAGTAATCCACGGCATTGAGGTTGTCTGGATTTCCTTCGCTAGATTTTGCGGTTTGTTCTAAATAAAAGGTGCCGCGACTGAAATCTTTATCAGAAACGCCGTCTCTTTGGGTAGGTTGATAGGAAAGAATCGCTTGATTGAAATTCTCACTATTGAAGGTAATATTTTGGGCGATACCACTACTATAGGCTAGGATAAAGATGAGTACTAATACAAAGTCGATAATTGAGGGCTGATTTTTCATAAGTAATCTTTTTTACTACAAAGAAAAAGCCTCTTGAGGCCCTTGTAAACCTTGGAAAAACGAAGGAAACTAAAGGAGATACAAAAAAGCTTAAGGAAAACTTAAGCAGCTGGAAGCAGTGCTTAAGAAAGCGTATTTTGGTGTGGAATGATGCAACGAACTTTGTCATATCGAGGAATTATTCTGGTAGCATCGCTGGCTTTATTAGGGATGATGCTCGTGCAAGCCAATTGGATTTGGACCTCTTATGAGTTGAAGCGAGAGGATATCCACAATGAACTCATGAAACTGGCACCGGAGGTAACGGTTCAGGTAAAAATCGCGGAAGATATCGTCCCAAAGATCATGATGGAGGAAGGGGCGTTTCCAGATGTTAGAAATATGGAACGCATAGTCGATTCTGTGATGCAAGCGGCAGGCTTTATGGAGCCCGTGTATTTTGCCTTGCACCAAAAAAGTAGTGATAGCCTGTACTTGAGTAATACGGTATCCTATGAAGAGGAATTGCGAGCATCGCCCTACAGCACCTGTATGTCTTGTATTGTTACCTATCGTTTCCTGAGTGATTCGACTGAGGCAGTGACGCCGGAGATGACCTCGATCCGTCCCATTTCCGAGATGAAACGTCTACCGGGTTATCTACCCTCCGAAGAATTTGTTTGGATGAGCTTATACATGCCGAATCAACAGCTGTTGTCCCAGCGTGCTATACTTGGCCTCTTTATGCTAAGCCTCCTTATGATGGCCATACTCGTCTACCTTTTTGCCCACATCCTGAATGCCCTATCATTACAGAAAAAATTGGGCCAAATGAAAGACGATTTTGTCAATAACCTAACCCACGAGTTTAAGACACCTTTAGGAGCCATCCGCTTAGCTTCCTCCGTATTGAGGCATAGTGATAACCCGGCAAAACGCACAACCTATTTGGACCTGATTGCCAACGAGAGTAAGCGTTTAGAGGAGCAAGTAGACCGGATGCTACAATTGTCCACGCTTGATGCCGGTAGGGATGGATTAGAAAAAGAAGAGTTAGACTTACACCACTTACTGGAAGAGGTTGTCGAACGCTTGCGACCCTTTTTGACTAAAGAGAAAGGAAAAATAGACCTGCAATTGACCCTGCAAGATACAGAGATCGAAGTGGACAGAGACCACTTTGGCAATTGCTTGTATAATTTGATCGATAATGCCATTAAATATGGGGGAGTGGCTCCTAAAGTCGAAGTGATCACGCGGCTAAAGGACGCTACTCGGCAGATTATTGTGAGAGATCAAGGTCCCGGTATTCCACTGGCACACCAAGATTCAATCTTCGATCGATTTTATCGGGCACAAGAAGATGATCGTTACAAGGGAAAGGGCTTTGGAATAGGACTGAGTTATGTAAAGACTATTGTGGAGGCGCATGGAGCAAAAGTATATCTCAATCGCCATTACAAGAAGGGGTGTGAATTTATTATTGAATTGACTTAGAGATTATGCATAATATTATACTCATTGAAGACAACGAGAGTTTTGGCTATATTTTGGCAGAATACCTTAGTTTACATGATTACGCTGTGGACTGGGCCAAAACTGGAGCAGAGGGTATGGAAATGATTGCCCAGAAGAAATATGACCTGGGGGTCTTTGATATTATGCTCCCCGATCAGAATGGCTACGAAGTAGCAACCTGGGTCAAAAAGCAGGTACCGTACCTTCCGTTTATCTTTCTGAGTGCTAAGTCTTTAAAAGTGGATAAACTCAAGGGCTTTAAACTTGGAGCAGATGACTACATCACTAAACCAATTGATGAAGAGTTGTTTTTAGCGAAAGTGAAAGCCCTCATCAAACGTACCGAGCATCAAGCACCGATCCAAGAAGAATATACAATTGGGCAATATTTGTTTCAGCCCAGTTTGCAAAAGTTACATTGGCAAACGGAAGTGGTCCAATTAACCAAACGAGAAGCCGAATTGCTGCAAATGCTCTGCCAGTGCCAAGGACAACTCCTTGCTCGCAAACGCGCCCTACAAGAGATCTGGGGCGCCACGGATGAGTTCAGTCGCAAGAGTATGGATGTTTTTATCTCCCATCTTCGGAAATATCTCTCTAAGGACGAGCGGGTTCGGATCACCAATATTCACGGTAAAGGGTTTGTGTTGACGGTGAACGGTAATTAACCTCTTCCCTGCTGTTTCCTCTTTGTGTCAAAAGCTATTCTGTGGATTGCGATATTCCCAATTTACCCTTATCATTGGGCCCTGGCGCCTTAATGATGCAATATGGATACTAGAAAATGGGTAATTTCTGCTATCCTCACCTTCTTAATCCTTTTTTTGGGAATGGTGGGTTATCAGATGCTAGCGAATAGAGAGCAAGCCCCTAATACATTAACTGACCTTGACCAAACACGGAGACGTGTCCAGGTACAACGCTTCCTTCCTCAGGAAAGCGCTCATCAAATTCCGGTTGATGGCCGCCTGGCCGCTTTCGAAAAAATCAATTTCTTTGCTAATGTCGGCGGTATACTATTACCCTCTTCCAAGGTTATCAAGAAAGGCACCTATGTAAAGAAAGGGGAGTTACTTTTCGATATTGATCAACGGAAAGCTAAGTTTCAACTCTTGGCCCAGCGGAGCCAATTGTTGAATACTATTACCCTAATGATGCCCGATCTGAAATTGGATTACCCTAGCGCTTTTCCCCAATGGACGACCTATTTAGAGGCATTTGATGTGGAGCAAACGACTACCGCTTTTCCAACTTCCGAAGACGCAAAAGTGAAAGCATTCATTGCTACGCGAGGTATCCAACAACAGTTTTACAATATTAAAAACGCGGAAGCTACTCTAGCGGATTTCAAAATATATGCTCCCTTCTCAGGGGTGATTACCCAAGCTTTAATCTATCCCGGTACAATGGTCAATCCGGGGCAGCAGTTGGGCGCCATGATCAATAACAACAGCTTTGAACTCGAAACGGCAGTCAGTGAGAGAGAATTGAGCTACGTAGATATTGGCGCTCAGGTAAGATTAAACGGGAGTTTGCCGAACCAAGAATGGCTGGGCCGTGTACAACGGATTGGAACGGAGATTGACCCCGTGACGCAAAACGTTCCGGTATTTATAGGCGTAACTGGGCGAAACTTGAAAGCTGGGATGTATCTAAGTGGGACCATTGCCGGTCGACCCCTAGCAGAAACAGTCGCTTTACCCAAATCCATGATTGTTGACCAAAACTATGTGCTTACCGTTGTGGATTCTAGTGTTCAGCGTCTTGAGCTGGATATCGTTAAGCGCGATGAAGAAAATGTTTATGCGCGAAACCTGAGCCCCGATCAATGGGTCATTTATAGCTCAGTGGTAGGCCTATTTGAAGGACAAGAGGTAATTCCTGAACAAAAACCCGAATAGTGAGCCGCATTATAACCTACTTCTTAAAGAATCCGATTATGGGGAATACCCTCATGATGGTGCTATTCGCGCTGGGATACTTTGGATTCACCGGGATAAAAACTACGCTCCTACCTGAAATAGAATTTAGGGTGATTACGATTCAGGTTATCTATCCAGGCGCTTCGCCAGCGGAGGTGGAAGAAGGGATCGTGATTAAGATTGAAGAGAAACTAAAGAGTATTAGTGGGATTGAACGAACTACCTCTAGCTCTTCCGAAAACCTCGGGTTAATTACAGTTGAAGTCCTGAAAGGGTTTGAGGTGGACCTAGTTTTGCGAGATGTAAAGAATGCTGTAGATGGCATTAGCTCCTTTCCGCTGGGTATGGAACCGCCGGTGATCGAAAAGCAGGAGTATGAAGGCTTTGCCATTAATTTTTCGCTCAGTGGAGCGGTAGATCTAAAGACACTCAAACGTTTTGCTAGAGAAGTTGAAGGCGATTTACTCGCCATCGATGGGATTTCTAAAGTCGAGTTAAAAGGTTTTCCGGAAGAAGAGATAGAGATTAGTTTTAGGGAGGAGGATCTTCGCAGGTACCGACTTACTTTCGATCAAGTAGTACAGCGAGTTCGGGAAGCTAATCTTGAGTTGACGGGCGGAAAGATTAAGACATCTCAGGAGGAGCTCTTGATCCGAGCTAGGAATAAAGGCTATATAGCTGCCCAATTGAGAGAAATCCCAATCCAGCAGCAAGCGGGAGGGGGGCAGTTGACTCTGGGAGATATTGCCATTTTACGAGATCAGTGGGAAGATGTACCTACGCGCTCCTACATCAATGGCGAAGCAGCGGTAATCGTCATTGTTCAAAATACGCTACAAGAAGACATGCTGGAGGTGACCGAAAAGGTTACCGCCTATGTGGAGCAATTCAATGCTACTCATCTGGAGGTGCAAGCGACGATTATCGAGGATGCCTCGGAGCCCTTGAATGATCGGATTCGGCTAATGCTTGATAATGGTCTAATGGGCTTTCTCTTGGTGATTATTCTGTTAGCTTTCTTCCTTCACTGGCGATTGGCTTTCTGGGTAGCTATTGCCATCCCCATCTCCTTTGCGGGCATGTTTATTTTTGCCGGGATGTTGGGCGTGACCATCAACATGATGTCTTTATTTGGAATGATTATCGTGGTGGGGATCTTAGTGGACGATGGGATTGTGATCGCTGAAAATATCTACCAGAAGTTTGAGCAAGGTATGCCACCAATGGAAGCCGCCTTACACGGTACCATGGAGGTACTTCCAGCTATATTTGCTGCTATCATTACCACCGTGGTCGCCTTTTCCGGTTTCTTTTTTGTAGATGGGAATTTAGGAGAGTTTGGGGTGGAACTAGCCATCGTGGTAATCATTAGCCTGATCTTCTCCCTGGTAGAAGGCACCTTTATTCTCCCGGCGCACGTAGCTTACAGTAAAGCCTTACAATCGCCAGAAGCCCGGCCAAACCCCGTATTGCGTTGGCTCAATAGTTGGATGGAATTTCTGAGAGATCGGATCTATCAGCCCGTACTTAGGTTCGCCATGCAACATAGCCTTCCCATGATTGCTCTATGTGTGGCAGGCTTAGCTTTGACGGTCGGTGCCTTTCAGGGCGGCTACATCCGTAGCACCTTTTTCCCCACCGTTCCCACTGAGCGTTTCACCGTGGAACTCCGTTTACCTGCAGGCGCACGAGAGGAAATGACCCTAGCTGTCCTGGATCGCATCGAGAATACTGCTAATACATTAAACCAAGAATATCGAGCCAACTTTTTTGCAGGAGAGCGGCCGCTATTTATAAAGGTTGAGAAGAGTATCGGTCCAGCTACTAATTTCGGTACCGTCACTGTTTCGCTGATTGGTAACGAGTTTCGGGAAACCCTGAGCACTCGGGATATCACTGCGATCATGAGAGACCGTTTAGGGCCGGTGGACGAGGCGGAGTCTTTGCAGTTTAGAATCAGAAGTGCCTTTGGAAAGCCGGTAGACCTTTCGATCTTGAGCAACAACTACGAGGAGTTGGAGGGAGCAGCGCAAGAAGTGGAAACAGCTTTGCAGAAAATGGCGGATTTACGAGATGTGACCAACAACAATAGAGAAGGCTTAAAAGAGATTAGTATTCAGTTGAAGCCTAAAGCCGATCATCTGGGGATTGCGCTAGGAGAAGTAATCCGGCAGGTTCGACAAGCCTTCTTTGGCGCGGAGGTGCAGCGTTTGCAGCGAGGTGTCGATGAGGTGAAGGTTTGGGTGCGTTATGAGGAGCGTAACCGTACGGATCTAACGGACCTCGCTGATATGCGCATTCAAACGGCAAGTGGCTTAGCTGTCCCGCTAGAGGAGATTGCCACTTTTTCGGTTGAACGCGGCGTGATTAGCATAGAGCATCTAAATGGCCGGAGAGAGATTAACCTAGAAGCCGAAATCGAAAATGACAATGTCTCGGTATCCGGTGTTCAGGCTACTATCCAAAATGAAATTCTTCCTCCGATCTTGGAAAAATATCCCTCCGTTGCGGTGGAATATGGAGGTGAAAGTCGGGAGCAACAGAAGACCATGGGCACTTTATTGCAGGTGATTGCTATGATCTTTCTGGGCATATTTTTCATCATCCTACTCACTTTCAAATCAGTGAGTCAAACGATCATTATTTTCATCATCATACCCTTTGGTGGCATTGGTATTGGCTTGGGCCATTATCTCATGGATACCGCCTTGAGTATGGTGTCGCTGCTAGGGTTTACCGCCTTGATTGGGATTTTGGTCAATGACGCCTTGGTATTTGTCACCACTTTTAATGACAAGATTAAGGAGGGACTTGAATTTGAAAAGGCGCTGTTTGAAACAGGGCTATCGCGTTTCAGGCCGATAGTCCTGACTTCCGTGACTACCATTGCTGGACTGGCGCCGATCTTGCTAGAAAAAAGTCAGGGGGCTCAGCTCCTCATCCCAATGGCCATTTCCGTGGCTTATGGTCTCCTGATTGTCACCGTAATCATCCTCGCCTTGATTCCCGCCCTGATGAATGTCTCCAATGCCATCAAAGTAGGCATCATCGGTTTGTGGGAGGGACAGGAGATTAGTCGGAAACAAGTGGAGCCTTCATTTCCAGGGCGTAAATCCTACGTCCTCTTAACTTCCTCAAGCGCCTTGATCGCCGTAAGCCTATTTGTTGCGCTACTGTGGCTCGCTTGGTCTTTGGCCAACGTCTTCTTTTAGTTAGGCTGACTTGAACCAGGTAGGGAACGAAAGTGGCTAAATTTATGTAGATTGAACTTTAGCTAATTCATCCCAACTTGCATTAATTAAGATCAATCTATGGATTACCTCAGCATAAATAAATCTAACTGGAACGAACGGACCGATGTGCATTTTCAATCCGAAATGTACGATGTAGACAAATTTATCCAAGGAGGTAATGCACTCAAAAGCATTGAACTGGAATTGTTGGGAGACATCACCGGGAAGCGTATTTTGCACCTTCAATGCCACTTTGGGCAGGACACGATTTCCCTTTCGCGAATGGGTGCTGAGGTAACTGGTATTGATTTCTCTGACAAGGCCATTGCACGTGCTCGGGAGTTAGCAGAGCAGACCCAATCTGACACGCGCTTTGTGTTATCTGATGTATACAGCTTGCCGCAGGTTTTGGACGAAAAGTTCGACATGGTCTTTACTTCTTACGGTACCATTGGCTGGTTGCCCGATGTAGAACGCTGGGCAGCGGTGGTTGGTCATTTTTTGAAGCCCGGCGGCACCTTCGTTTTTGCGGAGTTCCATCCAGTTGTGTGGATGATGAGTGATGATTTCTCTAAGATAGAATATCGGTATTTCACGGATGAGCCTATTGTGGAAGAAAGCGACACCACCTACACGGATGGTCAATTGTCCAAGAGCCTGAAATCGGTGGGCTGGAACCACGGTATGGCAGAGGTAGTGCAGGCTTTATTGGATCAAAGCTTGCGCTTGGATACGTTGAGAGAGTTTGATTACTCCCCTTATGATTGTTTTGATGAGGGAGTAGAAGTGGCGTCTGGCAAATATCAGATCAAAGGTTTGGAAGGAAAGATCCCGATGGTCTACGCCTTGAAAGCGACTAAGGTATGACCTTGGAACATATCTACAATACTCAATCCTACATTCAAGAGTACTACAATCAACCCTTGTCCATAGCACAATTGGAGCAGATTTCCTGTTATTCTTACCGGAACTTACAGCGCATCTTCAAATCGGTATATGGTGAGACCCTGGGCGCTTATCAAAGTCGATTGAAGTGTGATCACGCCTTTAAGAAGATTCTCTTCTCAAAGGCAGCCATCGCAGATATCGCTCTAGAAGTTGGCTACGCTGATCTGCAAGCCTTACGCAAAGCCTTTAAAAAGCGTTACGGCTTTCCTCCCAGCGAAGCTCGCCAAAATCGAACGGCCTTGCTGCTAGATGACTTGCCAGCAATCGCGCTTCAACCCGCTCCCAAACCTGAATTGATATTTCTAGAATCCCAACAGATTTATTACCTCAGCAAACGAACAGCTTACGAGACCTGGGAAATAGATGAACTATGGGATGAGCTACTAGCATCTGAATTTCAAGAAGGAGAACTCCGATACTTTGGCATCTTAAACGACGAACCCCTCATTACCGATGATATCCATTGCCGTTACGATGCAGCTATCACCCAAGCTGATCTAGATCAAAAACTCCCCCATAAACTACTCAGTGGGGGGACCTATGCTCGCTTTGAACACCAAGGTAGTTACGACCACATAGAAGCTACTTACGACTCCATCTTCCGAGACTGGATCTTGCAAACCGAACTAGAGATTAGCAGCGAGCCCATCATCGAGCAATACCTGGTAACTGAAGAGCATACGGACGATCCCAACGAATACCTTACCTACATACTCATCCCCTTGGTCCAATAGCAATACTCGTCTTCCAATGAATGCTGGAGCCCAATCTCTTGGAGTCCTAAATTAGCAGATGCACCTTAGTAGTCGGCCGTTTGCGCTGGTCGGTTGTTCCCGCTATAGCCGTCAGGTTAAGAGCTCATTCAACAACTCCCAAAGGCAGATTGACCAGCAAATTGGACATAACCCCATGCGAGAGGCCCGGCAAAAAACTGTTTGATGCGTTGAGCTTGAGTTGATTACTCAACAGGCTTAGCAAGTTTTTTTGCTCGCGCTTTTTGAGCCACTGGCTCAAGCCAACCCAGAAGCGTTCTTTGCTGACTTCCTGTCTACCGCCAGGTAGATCTTCGGCGATTGTAAGAAAGTCAGTCGCCGAAGGCAATTTTAAGGGAATATCCAAACCTAAAGGGCATCAACCATGAATAGAAATAGTTGAAATACCGCTACACAATGAACCTGCAACAAGACCAAAAGGTATTTCCAAAAGAAACAATTATTATTTCTCCCACCTTGTCCATTTTGGACTACCGACCCCCTCCTGTATCCCCATACTTTTGTTGGGAACAAATTCTTATTTTACCAAAGTAACTACCAAGATGAGAACGTCCATGTTTTTAATCCTAATGAGCTTAGTCACCTTAACCAATTGTCAATTATTGCGGGATATGGAAGAACCTCCACAGCCGGACTTAGATGAGGATACATACACCATGCCGGGAGAGGATGAACTCCATGAGGGGACCTGGCTGCAATGGCCGCACAATCATACTTATCCGGGACATTCGCAGCGCCATGATGGCACTTTTATTGCCATTACTAAAGCATTGCATACGGGCGAGCGGGTCCATATCATTGTGTATGATCAAGATGAGGAGCAAAGAGTTCGGGCTTTATTGGCGCATGCACAGCTAGATCAGACACAAGTGGATTTCTACCAATGGAAAACAGATGATTATTGGGTGCGAGATAATGGCCCGATCTTCACCTTCGATGATAAAGAAAATTTAGTAGTACAAAACTGGGGTTTCAATGGCTGGGGAGAGAAGGCGCCGTTTCAATATTGCGATCAAATACCGACTAAAGTATCCGATAGGTTGAGTTTGCCTATGGTCCCTGTTTCGATGATCAATGAAGGGGGCTCGGTTGAGATTGATGGTCATGGCACTTTGATGGCCAAGAAAAGTTCGATCCTAAATAGTAACCGAAATCCAGGTATGACGCAAGCAGAGGCCGAAGCTTATTTTCGTCAGTATCTGGGGGTTACTAACTTCATCTGGCTAGAGGGAAAGGCTGGTCAAGAAATCACAGATGATCATATTGATGGTACGGCCCGTTTTGCTAATGCACGTACAATCGTAACGTACGAAGAAGAAGAATCAGACCCTAAGGAATATCGTCAGCTAGTCGAAGCCAAGAATGTAGCGGGCCATGCCTATGATATCGTTGAATTGCCCCTAACCCGTTATCGCTTACCTAGTTCTCGAGAGTATGGCATCTACATCAACTTCTACATCGGAAATGAAGTGGTTTTAGTGCCAAATTTTGAAGATCCAAACGATGAGATTGCCAATGCGCGGATACAAGCCATCTATCCAAATCGACGAGTGGTAGGTATTCCAGCGATTGAACTGGGACTGGATGGAGGTGGAGTACATTGTGTTACACAGCAACAGCCAAAGACACGGTAGGCGTTTAGATGGGCGTTATTTTCATTTTATTTCCTTTACCGCCCTAAACCCTAAATAGTTTGGGCCGAAGTCTTTTCTTCTTTGCCAAATCTTTCCATCATACACAATTATATAGGCATTGTTTTCATCAATCTCTGTTTTAGTCCACCAATAGATCACTTTTGAATGGGGGTTCCATAATGGAGTTTCTTTATCTGGACGTATCTCATATTCTGGCTCTCCTTTAGGGCTTATTCTTCCTTGGGCGTTCACTCCATGTCTTTGCATTGATTTTACAGCTTCTTCCACAGTTGGTAGTCGCCAGATATTTTGAGGTTCGGTGGCGAGGCTTAAACCATCTAGGGTTAGATAAGTGCAAATACTATCTGCTTCATGCCAATTTGTACCATCACTTGGCCACCCAATGCCCTGTGGCGCCCAAACCAAGGAGATACCGTTTTGTTCTATTTTTCTGCTTCCAAAGTATCCATCATTGATTCTTCCACTAAGCCTGATTACCGGTTCCATAGCACAAATGATTAGTGTTAAGAGGGGTAAAAAAATGATTAAGCGATATTTCCATTTTTTAGGTGTAAAGTCACTAAACCAATGCAAAGTTCCTAGCACAATAAAAGGCACTGAAGCAATTGGATTGTTAACATAAAAGGACAAGGCAATGCCTATACCAAGAAATAGCACGGCACCTATTCTGTTTTTGAAAATCGCAATAAGCGACAAAGTAACGGTGATAATGACTGGAGCTAAGTACTGAAAGAACATCAGCACAATATTCTGTGTCAGAGAGGTATGATACCAGCCCTCATGAAAATTTTCAATAGCACCCCAAAATGCCCAAAAACAAGCAGTCAAAACGGAGATAAAAAGGGTAATCCAACCAATAATCGATTTTATTTTCATGTTGTAATTACATCTGATAACTGCCAATATTGCATTGCCCATCGTGTTTTTGTGGGCGTAGAACGAGATCTGAGCGATTTATCTTTGACGAAAATTTGAAACGGATCTTCCTTTAAAGCTAACTATTCCCTCTGAGATTTACAGTAACAAAACTCGGAAGATACCAATGACAGTTTTGAAAATATGCCGTATTATTATTTAATTTCTTAACAGCCAGATAGCTTCAAAAAGCTTCTAAAACCCAAATATGCAAAAGCGTTTCTTCTTTGCCTTCTTTGTACTCTCTCTTATCCTTTCGTCCAAGCTCAAGGCTCAAGTAGCCCTATTCGGGGTATTAGAGGATGCCAACACAAAAGAGCCTATTCCTTATGCCAATATCTTTTTTCAGTCTAACCAGGCACGTGGGGTAATCTCGAATCAGAATGGCGAATTCCTCATCAATATCTATGAGCAAGATCGTTCTGATCAATTGGTGATAACTCAACTCGGATACGAAAATTATCGACTCAATTTAAGAGATCTCTCCGCCGACACAGTCCGTATTCAATTGACTCCTAGCTTTCATGCCCTGCAGGAAATTACAGTGGTCTCGGATCGAGGATTGAGAGGGATCATTCGGGAAGCGCTCAAGCGTATCCCACAGAACTATGGGACCAAGAAATATTTGCTAGAAGCCTTTTATCGGGAGTATTCGATCTCCGATTCGATCTATGCGGAGGTGATTGAGGCTTTTGTCAATATTCAAGATGGCCCCTACAAAAAGCCGAAGAAGAAGAGTAAAATGTTTTGGAATTCCATGCGCCGGAGTGATGATCAGCGGAATCTGCCAGATCGCTTGCAACGCGCAGATCAAAACCTGCTCTACGGCTTCTATGAAAGATCCAATCCCATACGTTTCCGCTTTTTTCACTTTGTGCAGCCAGGAATTGATGGATTTATGGATGGCTGTCATTTCTCCAATCGGGGGGAGTTTCTAGAAAAAGGAGATACCTTAATTCGAATTGGTTTTTTGCCTAAATGGTTCGATCGCTTTGATGATGAATTTAAGGAAGAGTTTGGCTTTGGGGAGATCTTGATCAATAAATCGGACTTTGGCATCATAAAAATTAGCAGGGGAGACTCCAAAGGAGGTGTTTTCAATGAGGCTATCTATGAAAAAGAGGGTGGTAAATATTTCCTGAAGAGTTTGCAGCGTGCTCTTGCTCTTCGATACGATAATCGGACACGCTACTATCGCAACACTCGACAGCTTCATATCTACCGAGTACATCCTATAGCCGCTAAAGTCAAGAAAAAAGGCAAACGCTTACCTCGCTACAAACAACTTCGGGAGATGAAGTACCAATATGATCCTAGTATCTGGGAAGACAATCCATTTATGGTCGAGCTCCCGGCACAGGAGGCCTTGGAGGCGGATCTTAGCCGAATAAAGAAGATGGAGGATCAATTTCGTGAAAATGCAAAAAAAGTGAAACCAGTTGAAGAGGAAGGTGGGAGATAGGGCAGCGCTCAGTTAGATCTAATGCTTCGGCCATCTGAAGGCGAATGGAAAAGAGAAATGACCGGCTATCAACTTTTGACGGAAAAACACTACTTTTTCCGTTTCTCGACTATTTCCTTACCAGTCTTTGGCCCATCTTTGTATCAGTAGATAAAGAACCATAAATACAAAGTTCATGATCCTAATCCCACAACGGTTGTTCGAAGATAAACATGTGAAAGTGATTCTCCGGGATGGCAATATAGCGATTCTTACCAAATCATTGGACCAACCGATTGTGAATAGGCAAGGATATATTTCTAATCATGTCATATCCATCGTCCTGGCGGGAGAACAGCATATCTGCACCTATGATGATGAGTTGATAAAGGTGTATCCGAATGAATTACTGTTTATCCCTAGAGGTCTGTACTATGTTTCGGATCTGATGCCTAAGGGAGGGGATTTCAGAAGCTTACTATTCTATTTTGACGATGAGCTTATTCATTCATTTTTAGCCAATAGCAAAGTTACCTCCTTTGGTAAAGAAGAGGTGCCCAGCTACCTCAAATTGGGGGCCGTTCCCATGATGAATGTATTTGCTGAAACTTTGCTTCAGATCTACGATAATCAGGTAGTCAGAGACCGTCAACTCTTGCGATTGAAGTTGCTGGAAATGCTACACCTTATAAATACGCTGGTACCGGAGCAACAGCTAGCTGATTTTCTTTTCCGCTTGACTTTGCCCAAAAAGCGGAGGATTAAAGACCTTATGGAAAAGAACTATGATAAGCCGCTGAAGATTGAAGATTATGCCTACTTATCAGGAAGGAGTATCAGCTCTTTTCGCCGGGATTTCAAGTCCTTCTATCAAACTACCCCACAACAATGGTTGAAAGATCGACGCTTAGATAAGGCGGTTCAGTTGCTGTCCAAACAGGAGTTTTCCGTTAGTTCTCTAGCCTATGAGGTGGGCTACGAAAATACCTCCTATTTTATCAAAGAATTCAAAAAGAAAGTGGGGCAATCACCCAAACAATATATTCTTTCAAATCGACAAAAGCCTTGAGCCTTAGACTTCCGGAATCTTTAAGACTTCGGAAGCCTAAGAAGCAGGACTCAATTCAAACATTTCAAATAAGAACAATGAAGATTACCTTTATTGGCCTCGGCATCATGGGAAGCCGGATGGCCTCGAATCTAATACAGCATGGTGCGGATCTAACCGTATACAATCGTAGCAAGGAAGCCGTCAAGCTGCTAGTTGACCAAGGAGCTAAAACAGCAGAAACGATACAAGAAGCCGTTAAAGAAGCCGATCTTGTATTCAGTATGCTATCAACCCCGGAAGTTGTGCAAGCGATCTTTTTTGGTGTAGAAGGAGCACTAGCAAGCATGAAAGAAGGAGCGCTTTGGATAGATTGTACAACGGTGAATCCCTCTTTTACGGCTGCGGCAGCGACCGAAGCTGGGCGATACAACATAGATTTCATGGATGCTCCTGTGGCGGGCACCAAGCCGCATGCAGAAAAAGCAGAATTGGCCTTCTTTGTAGGGGGAAAGGCGGATCAACTGGACAAGGTCAGACCTTACTTGGAGCAAATGGGAAATAGGGTGATGCACACGGGGGAAATGGGGAAGGGAGCAGCGTTCAAGATGCTAGTAAATATTATGCTTGCTCAATCTATGCTTATTTTTTCTGAAGCAACACTGCTTGGGGAAAGGATGGGGTTTTCCAAGGATTTTTTGCTTAATACCCTACCGAATCTTGTGGTGTCAGCTCCTTTTACCAAATTTAAAGCAGAGATGGTAAGACAGGACAACTATGAGGTTCAGTTTCCCTTGGAATGGATGCACAAAGATCTACACTTGGCAGCAGTTACCGCATATGAGCTCAATCACCCCCTATACTTGGCCAACCTCACCAAGGAAGTCTTTGCCGAAGCCCGGCGCAAAGGTTTCGGCCGCTTAGATTTCGCGGGCATTCATCGGTTTCTGGAAGAGCAAAGCCAAGCTCAAGCCTAAAAACAAAAAATAGGTGGGGTAAAATCATGAACTCGTTAATACAAATGAATGGGTTTTGCTATTTTGAGGGGCAAGCTGCTAATCTGGTAACTTGCCGCTTAAAACTTTGAACAAATCCGTTTAGTATGAAATCAACGCGATACATCGGTCTCCTGCTGCTGATGGTGTTATTCGGTTGTAAAACAGACGATTCGAGTCAATCTACCCACTGGGCAATTACCAACGTTACAGTTATTGATAGCAAGCAAAATCGACTGGATCAACAAACCGTCCTGGTCAATGGAAACAAAATTGAGCAGGTAGGGCCAACGGCAGAAATAGATCTCCCTGAGTCCGTCCAGCTAATCGATGGAACTGGAAAGTTTTTGATCCCGGGACTGTGGGATGCGCATGTGCACTTGACCTATGATGAAGACATCGGACCTTCTATGTTCAAACTCTTTATGGTTAATGGAGTGACTAGCATCCGAGATACGGGTGGTCAATTGGATCTCATGCAGCCGTACCGAGAGGAGGCCCAGGCAAATCCGACGGGAATACCGAGATTGAAATTTTCGGGACCGCTCTTGGATGGCCTCCCGCGCGTGTATGACGGTAGCACGCCCTTCCGTCCCAACCTCTCTGTGGGAATCAGGACAGCAAACCAAGCCAGAAATAGAGTGAATGAACTCGCGGCGGCTGGTGTGGATCTAATCAAAGCTTATGAAATGCTACAGCCGGAAATACTGGAGGCTGTCTTAGAAGCTGCTGCCAAGAAAGGCCTACCCGTTACCGGGCATGTTCCTTTAAGTACCGATGTGATTACCGCTTCCAACGCAGGGCTTCGGAGTATAGAGCATATGCGCAATTTAGAAATGTCCTGCACCTTGGATTGGGAAAAGTTGATGGAAACACGTCGCAAGGAATTGAAAGCTGGGATTCGGGAAGCGGGGGGAGATCTGCGCAGCAGACTACATCAATTGCAGCGTACCTACGCAATTGAAAATCAAGACTCAGCAATCCGGGCAAAAGTATTGGGGACGCTCGCTAAGAATAATACCTGGTTAGTTCCAACGTTGGCAATTCTGGCTTTTCGTGAAAATCGAGTGTATGCGCGTCCGGATTGGCGCGAAAAGTTTAAGTATCTGCCAGATTCTATTGGCTCTCGCTGGCTTGTGAACGCAAAGCGCTTGGCTAAATTGCCATTAGATTCGGCGGGTATCAAATTTGCCAATTGGGGGTATGATATGGTTGGCCGCTTACCAGAAGCTGGCGTAGGGATTATGGCGGGGACGGATACACCCATTGCTTTCTTGACTCCTGGTTTTAGTCTACACGAAGAACTTCGCCTATTGGTCAATAGTGGTTTGACGCCGCTCCAGGCTCTGGAAGCGGCTACGGTTAAGCCTGCCGAGTATTTTAATATGCAGGATGAATTGGGAACAGTTGTAGCAGGTAAAATAGCAGACCTGCTATTGCTAGATGCCAATCCATTAGACGATATCGAAAATACGCAGCGAATACGAGCCGTGATCAAGGATGGATACTTGCATGATCGGACGAAGCTGGATACTTGGCTACAAGAATTGGAGGGATCGTAGCTTGGTACTTTGCTAGGGTAGGCCGTTGGAGAGTATATGTTGATCATCGTATTTACTGTAGCTAGTGCCAGGGGATGAAGGGATAAATAAGATCAATTACTGTTGTCGCATCACTTAAGTCTCGTACCCCTTGACTTAATGGGATCCTTAGGCTAAATTGTTCGCCTATGGACTTACCGCTGTATCAAGTTGATGCCTTTACCAACCGGTTATTTTCAGGCAATCCTGCCGCTGTTTGTATCCTAGAGGAATGGTTGCCCTCAGAGCAAATGTTGCAAATTGCACAGGAGAACAATTTGGCCGAAACGGCCTTTTGTTTAGTTCAAGACGATACCTTTTTTATTAAATGGTTTACCCCTGAAATAGAAATGGATCTTTGTGGTCATGCCACCTTAGCAACGGCGCATGTCCTGTTTCAATACCATTATCCTGGGCGTGACGTGCTTGCTTTCCAATCTAATAGTGGGGAATTGCTAGTGAGGAGATTGAAAGATTGGTATCAACTAGATTTTCCCTCCCGCCCACCACAACCGGCGGAGCTGCCAGCGGTAATCTTGGAAGGGATCGGTCTAAGTCCCAAGGAGGTCTGGAAGGCAAGAGACTATGTTTTGCTATACGAAACTCAGGAGCAGGTTGAATCCATACAACCTAAGGTAGCTTTACTCAACACGATTAATATCGATCCCGGTGGCATCATCGTGACTGCCCCTGGCGATGAAGTAGATTTTGTTTCTCGCTTCTTTACTCCGCAAGCTTCAATTTTCGAAGATCCTGTAACTGGTTCGGCTCATTGCAGTTTGATTCCTTTCTGGCGCCAACGATTGAAAAAGGATAAAATGATGGCGCATCAAATCTCCAGTCGTGGAGGTGTGCTGAAAGTGGAGGACAAAGGTGAGCGCGTGTTGATTAGTGGTCAAGCCGCAACTTATTTACAGGCAACGATTACGATCTAGGTTGGGAAATCCCCATCTCCATTATAATTGTCAACTGAATTTTATGAAATACCTCTCTCTACTAACTTTGCTTTGTTGGGTGATGTACCCGTCTTATGGACAATCGACTCACCTTGGCGGTGCGGTTGATATCTCTTTTGAGAAAGGGCGACTAGAAAGCGAATTTGTACTAACAAATTTGCCCCAGCATGATCTTTCTCTGTCCTTCATGCTGCATAGTGATCTGACGATAAAACGGATATCCTTGAATGATCAAAAGATCAGTTTTACGAAGACAAAAGAAGACTGCTATGATTGTAAAGTATATTCCATTGACTTCCCAAAAGCGCTAGAGCCTACCGATCGAATAAGTATTGAAACGGGGGGGAAATTCAAGACTTTTAAGCCGGGGCAAAACAAGAAAGATTACAAAGGTAATATTGTCAATAACTATGGAATACTTAGGGCCAGCGAACAAGCCAAATGGTATCCTGTGATCATTAGCAAGGGGAAGAATCTACCTGCCTTTTTACGAAAGTATTCCTATACTTTTGATCTACGAGCAACTTGTGACTGCAAGAGTATCTACATTGGGAGGGGTGTCCCGCAAGCCAGTGGCGGTCACTTCGTTAGCAAGGAGTCTAGCAAGGATATCATGCTAATTGCTGGAGACTACGAATGGAAGGAGGGAGAAAAAGCAATTTTTATCAATATAATGGAAGAAGGGCTGATTGCCCGTTTGGATAGTCTTTTTTCGTCCATCTCTGCTTACTACGAAGCCTATACGAAGATAGACATGCCTACCAAGTACGTCATGGCTCACCTGCCTTCTGATCACCCCCGCTGGGGAGGCTTTATGACTTACCCAACGATTGTCAATGTCCAAAAATCCATGGGAAACCGGAATCTATCGGCTTATCTTTCACATGAAGTAGCTCACTATCTTTTCGGGGATGTATACCAAGCGGAAGGAAATCTATTTTGGTTTTACCTAGAGTCGTTCGCAGAGTATTTTAGTTATAAATATCTGCTGCAGCATGATCCTGCCGCTATGCGAGGGGACTATCGTAGGTTAAAGAGCATCAAAGATTTTGTTCGTCTTGATCAAGTTACGAAGTTTAGCCAGGTAACGAGTACCGCTAGATACATTATTGGCCCCTTCCAATTATTAGCCTTGGAACACAGGATAGGGGAGGATAGGATGCTAGATTTAATTGCTGCTGTATTTCCTAAATTGAAGACTAGTGACGATGGATATCGCGTGCTAATAGATAGCCTAAAAGAGATTGGACTTGAGGAGGATACCATAGCCAGCATTGAGGCAGAGCTATTCCACCACTTTGATCCCCTTAGCTATGATTTTGTGGAAACCCAGCTTCAGAAGAAGTAGCTTCTAGTCAGTATTGATGTTCTGATTGATGGCCTTCAGTACTTTGAGTAATTCCCTTTTATGTGGCACTAGTATCAAATTCCCTAGGGTTTTATTAGTGGTTTCCATTAGATCATTCACATCTGGATTTCGAACCAGGTTTTGTTTGATGATAGTAGGAATGGTTAAAGACAGACTGCTAAGCGAACGTTTGCCAAACTCAGGCTCGATCTTTAGATAAATGGCCAGTTGTAAAGCTTCCCCCAATAGAGGATTTGTAATCTTACCACTTGAGTTTATCGCATTAGTGCCCGGGCGACAGCTGGTGCTCACTTTCTGGTTTCCTCTTTTTAATCCTGAGATCCGAGTACCTTGGTAGGGCATCCATTTGGCTAAACATCTAGCATCTTTTTTCTCAATGGTTAAGGTGGTACTGTTGAACCCTAACACGAGCGGCTCTTCTTCCAGTGCTTGTTCAAGTGGTTTGGTGGCTGACTTTTCCAGTATTTGTACACAAGAACTGGAATTACCTCGTTGGTCAGTAGCAGTCCAGGTTCGGTTTATCTGGCAATTCCAGTTACAATTCCCTTCCCCAACAGCATCTTCATAGGTGATGTCAAGCTGACTATCACAATTATCCGTAGCAGTCGCTTTACCAGTACGCGAGGGATCCATACTAGTGGTAACCTTCCTTCTTGCCGGACATTTAATTACGGGATGAATTTGATCTATAGCTACCGATGCTAATTCAACCATACATTCATTTAGGCCATTGAAGCTTTCTAACATCCAGTCCGCTTGCTCAATTAAAGAAGCATCCCCTTTGATTTGTCGAGGTCCGGTTAATTCACTGATTCTATCGATGGGTAGATCAGCTACGGTATTTCCAAGAATCACTGCGAAGAGGAAGGTGCCACGCCTTTTGAGATTACAAGCTGCAGTGCGGATATTTTCCCGTTCGGGGATTTTACCATCGGTTATGAAGTATACAATATCAGCAGGGTTACGGGATTGTAAAGATTGTAAGGCGCTGGAAAAACGAGTAGCTCCTCCTCTAAAATTTAGGTTCTTTATGGGCGTGAGTCGACTCTTGAAGGAGCTGCTCTTGACATCGGTAGAGGCCATTACGGTTCTAACGAGGTTAGCAAAGCTGTAGACACCCAGTTTTACCTGATTTCGTTCATTGATCTTTTCTGCTAATTCTGTGGCATAGGCTATCGTTGCTTCACGGATTAGCGCTTGCTGGGCATCGGTGACCGAGCCTGATTCATCGATCATGATTGCAATTTTCAGTGGCTTCTGAGGACTCCGAGCCAGGCAACCAGGAAAATTTGGATTCCGGCAACTAGATTGAGCCTGCGCTACTGGGGGGACCATGATAGCTAGGAATAGTAGGTTGAACAGGAGTTGTTTCAACTGGACTGAAGGGGCGTAGGTCATAGGTCTTTGGGTTATAAGTGGGAGAGCTCCACCAACATTGCCTGATGGAGCACTCTACTTCATCAACATTCCCATGTGGGAACTAGACAAATAAACCAATATTTTAGGATTTCAGCACCTATTGCGAGGAAGTTTTAACCAACTTTCTTCTAATGCTGCTCCCATCGGAAGACCGCAAACTCAAGTAATAGTAACCATCTAACCAATTGCTTAGGTCGAGTTCATGGTCTAGGGAGGATTGCCCTTGGAATTCCTTAGAGAACAGAAGCTGTCCCAAGGAATTGTGAATATGCAAGCCTACATCCTGCTGTTCGCTCAGTTCTGCCTTTAGTTGTAGTAAGCCATTGCTCGGGTTAGGGAACAGTTGGGTTCGGATAAACGGTCCCGGGTTCTCCGTGCTAGTAAGTAAGGTAAACTCAAGCCAGTTGATATTGAACAAAGGTTGTGTGATCAGCATTCGGAGTTGATGCCGTCCCACCGGTAAGTCCAAGTTTTGATTGCTGGTGTTCCAAGTTTGCCAGCCACCGGTTGCGGGGAACGTACTGGTGACTAGAGGAGTCGCGTTACCATCTTCTTGAACCAATTGTAATTGTACCTGCCCTTGCTCGCTCAGGGCTGCGGTGCGAAAACTCACCTGGTAGCTTCCAGCAGTTGCTACATCAATGTAATAGTCTAGATAATCTCCATTATCCAGAAAACCGATATTTTGTCCACCTCCAGCATCACTTGTGTTTTCTAACTGAACCCCCGATTGGAAGAAATAATCTTCAGCTTCAATTCTTCCAGGAATGTTGTGAATGGTGGCGATGGTGTTGGTGATCTGTTCTTGGAAAAAAGACTCCAAGTTTGTCCCATCTGCTGCTGCGATGGCATTTCCGGTGTAAGAAGCTCGTAGTGTTTCACGAGATTTAATAATATGGTCTATCCCCAGAATTATAATTCTCGGATTGCTGGGATGCAGTGCAACATCCGTTATCGTCAAGGGATTACCGTCAGCTGTAATTTGAAAATCAGAGCGCGATGCTGCTTCTACTCCTCCGAGGGATTTATTCACAGAAATCGCAATATGCTGCTCATCTTGAGTGATACCTGCGACATATGACGCCGGGATGCTCTCTGAATTACCTTTCCGTACAAACTCAAAACTGTTTAAGTTAAATCCCCCAGCCTTCGCATGAAATCGCAACTTATCGTCATTTTCTTCTAAAACAACATCTGTTATCGAAATCGTTTGCCAATTTTGCCAGCCTCCCGTATTGCTGACTGTTACCGAAGCAGTAAGTGTAGCGTCATTGGTTGAAAAGTAAAACGCTCCACCCTCCTCATTGGCAGCCACCCGCACCTTGATTTCGTATACACCGCCTTCCTCAACGTCTAAGCTGTATTGCATCCACTCGTCGGGCGCAATCCAACCCACATTAAATCCATTTGAGTTGATATTGTCCTGTGTTCTTTCTATATCTACACCATCATTCCTATAGGACCAGCCATTATTCCAAGCCGTGAAGTTGCCGGTAGAAACTTGATAGTTGGCTATGTCTGAATCAGCGTAGGCTACCCCTGCTCCTCCTAGATCAAAATCCGTGGCAAACACAACTCCCGGTATCTCTTGAATGCGAAACGGAATGGCTACTGAGGAGTTTTGCTGGCGGAACATAGCATCGATCACGTCCTTTTGATAGACACAATTTTCTAGCTTGAAGCCTTCCGCCATTTCCATTAAAGTAGCCTTTGCGAAGTCGGCATTAGGTACATTACCTCCATTGTTCCAGTAGTCCAGAAGGGCCTGATATTCTGGAGTTTTAGTCCAAGATAAAGGTCCTGCAATAGACTCGACTTTCTTCATGGGCCACCAAGCCCATCCCAATTGGTGCTCATCAAATAGGCGAATAGCATCCTTGAACCAGGTGTTGGAATTCTCACCCGTTTCTCCGAAGTAAATAGGTATATCGTACTGTTCTCGTAGATCGAGTACCCATTGAATAGAAGCCTGGTCATTGAAGGACCAATATTTGTGTGGACTATAAACCATATTGTCATCCCAGGGCGGCGTAAGGCCGGTAAAGTCATTGGCGAACCAATTTCCCTCGATGAAGAGCATATGTTTAGTGTCGACCGTTCGGATGCTATCTGTGATTTCTTGATATAGATTACGTAAAGGAAGGTTGCCTTCCATGGCCCAATTGGTCTCATTGATCAAGTCATAGCCAGCTATCCAGGGCTCGTCTACATATCGCGTAGCTATTCGCTGCCACAGCGCAACAGTTTTGTCCTGGTTAGCCTCACTATCCCAGAGGGAAGGCTTATCCTCGTCACGATCAGAGATACCTTGGTCATTTCCCTGCCCCCCTGGGGCCGCGTGTAGATCAAGAACAATATACATTTCATTTTGCCTGCACCAACTGATCAGACTATCTGTCAAAGTAAAGCCCTTTTCTAGCCAAGTATGTTGGCCAGGGACGGGTTCGTCTTCGATAGGCAGGGTAAATAGATTGTAGTGCATCGGTAATCTCACCGAATTGAAGCCCCATGATTTTAAAGAGTCAATATCTATTTTTCGCACATGATTAGCTAGCCAAGCCTCATAGAATTCATGGGTATCTTCTTTACCGATCAGTTCTTCGATCTTTTCTCTAATCTGATGCTGTGGATTGGCGAAACTGGCAGTTTGTAACATATATCCCTCCTGCAACATCCAACCGCCTAGGCCCATTCCTTTGAGGATAATGGTGTCGCCGGATTCATTTACAATATGTTTGCCATTTGTAGTAAGGAAGCCTTGTGCAGAAATGGTAAAAGAAAGGAAAAATAGGCAAGTGCTTAGGAGAATCGCGTGCTTAATACTCATTGCGCTTGTTTTGAGTTTTATGACTAATTTCTAGTAAAGGAATTACCAGCGACTTAACAGTCGGATCATAATCCCATTAAGTATTAAGCAATAAAGTGACAGGGACGTTGGACTAAAGATAAGCTTTTTGGGTAAGCCAGCTGGGTTGTTGGGTGAAAAACACCAACCACCACTTCGTTGTCGGCCCTATCCGTTGTCGGTGTTTTTTCACGACCACCACTTCATTGTCGGCCCCATCCGTTGTCGGTGTTTTCACCGACAACAAGGCGTGATCGGCGTGATCAAGCCCTTTTCTCCTCCCCCTTCATCCCCAATCCATTCTCGATCAAGTTCAACATCTTGATGGTAGCTTTGATCGCTGCCACTGCCTGATCCGAATCCAAGCCGGTAGTTTTTACTTGTTTGTCATTCATTTCCCAGGTGATGGTGGTGCGGCAAAGGGCATGAGTTTCTCCACCAGGAGGGATGACTACTTTATAGTCGATCAGGGTGGGATAGGGCTTTTCTAGGCGTTCGTAGATGCGCCAAAGGGCATTCATGAAGGCATCGTATTGGCCATCTCCAGAGGCGGTCTCCTCGTGTAGCTGGCCATCAATTTCGATGCTGAGGGTTGCCATGGAGCGTAGGCCTGCGGCTACAGACAGCGCATAGTTCTTTACAATAATTTGCTGTTTAATCGGCATACTTTCCAATACATCAGCAATGATATAGGGGAGGTCTGCTTGGGTAACCACTTCTTTGCGATCACCGAGTTCATTGATTTTGCGGGTGAGCTTGCGCATGGATTCGGTATCCAATTCGATGCCCAGTTCATCTAGGTTTTTCTTAATGCTGGCTTTACCAGCAAGCTTACCCAGGGCGTAAGTCCGTTTGCGATCGAAGCGCTCGGGGTGAAGGTCATTAAAGTATAGATTGTTCTTATTGTCGCCATCGGCGTGGATACCGCTGGTTTGAGTAAAGACATTTTCTCCAATCAAGGGCTTATTGGGGGGGATGCGGATGCCGGAGAATGATTCCACCATTTTACTTACCGCAAAAAGCTTTTTCTCATTCACATTCATTTCATGATGTAACATGTCTTTCACTACACCAATTACACTAGACAAAGGAACATTACCTGCCCTTTCGCCTAACCCATTGAGGGTAGTGTGAAGGCAGTTGATTCCGGCTTTCACTGCTGTGTAGACATTAGCTGTAGCTAAATCATAATCATTATGCGCATGAAAGTCGAATTGTACGTCTGGAAAGCGACGTAGCATTTGACCACAAAAATCGCCTGCCTCGTCTGGGCTCAAAATACCGAGGGTATCCGGTAGCATAATTCTAGCTACTTGCTGTTTTGCGAGCGCCTCTACCATTTGAAAGACATACTCGGGACTATTTCGCATCCCGTTAGACCAATCCTCCAGGTAGATATTGACGGTGATGCCCATGGTTTTGGCATGCTGAATAACTTCTTGGATGCCTTCGAGGTGTTCTGCTGGTGTTTTTCGCAATTGCTCTTGGCAATGCTTCAGCGAACCTTTGCAAAGTAAGTTGATCACCTGGCCACCTACTTCCTTGATCCAGCTTAAGGATCGATCTTTATCAACAAAGCCCAGGATTTCTACTCGCTCTCCCAATCCACTGGCATTGGCCCAATCTAATATCTTTTTAGCGCCTTGGAATTCGCCATCAGAAACGAGTGCGGAGGCAATTTCGATACGATCCACCTTTAACTCCTCAAGCAATAACTTAGCAACACGTAATTTTTCACTGTCTGTAAAAGACACGCCAGATGTTTGTTCACCATCCCGCAAGGTGGTATCCATCACCGTGATTTTCATGACCTCATGGTTTGCAGAATACCTTTGGTAGAGGTATCCCGATTTCGATATACAAAATTGAAAAAGCTTGGCTGCTTATAGTCCCGGCAAAGGCACTATGTAAATGGTTAGGAAGAGCAAAAATATAAAACCTTCTTTGATAAATCCCGTGGACCATCATAAAATGGGGTAAAAAAGGGCTTGGATTAAGAGAGGAGCTGCTTTTTTACAGTACCATCAAATACGGGATTTATCAAAGGGATAGCAAGGATAAGGGCTATTCATGATGATTTTCTACTGGAAATGAACAACCAGCCCAGCGCAATTCCCGCAATTAGCAAACCTAGAAATTCGCGGGTCAGTTCAACGTGTGGAGATTCCGCCTTCATACTGCCAGTGATTGTTGGCATACCCATGTTGACCCAGTTGATAAAGTCAGGGAGTAAGGTTGCCATCCAAATGACAATGATCGCTAGACCACCGATCGTTGCATACTGGTGATTTCGCCCTACGGCTGATAAGCCAAAGAGAAGGGCTACGTAAATATACAGTGCTACCCAAGCCCAGGGGTCTACATCATTTAATTGTACGACCGCAAAAAGAACAAATAGGACACTGAGGACGATTTTTGCAATTTTCATTTTTCTTATGTGTTAGGTTGGTATTTCGTTTTAGGTTGGTGTTAGGTTGTTGCTTAAAAGGATACTCGATAGCTTAAGATGGGGATGATAGTTAATTGATTTTTGACAATTACCTCCCCCAATAGTGCATCGAAATAACTGAAGGCAACGTTTTGACGATTTGTTAAGTTCTGTATGTCTAAAGACCAAGTATTGCTACTGTTACCTTTGCTGGTTTTATAATAAATCCGAAGATCCGTGCGGAAGTAATCTTTCTGCTGCTCTGTAAATGCTAAGTCATCGATAAAGATGGTTGTTCCATTATTCAGCGAGGCCTCTACATCTATAGGAGTGGCCCGAAAGCCTCCCAAGTAGGCGATTCTGCCATTAATGCCTAGTCTACGATCCTTGTTCTTTCGGCCCTGCCAATGCCATTCTTTACCCAGCGTTGCGTTAAAAATATAATTGCCGTTAAAGCGGGAATCTCTTTCGATGCCATCACTCCCGGCGTAGGTGGATTCATAAAGACTGAGGTTGAAAAGATAATAAAGCCCGGACGTCACAAATTTCTGTAGACTTAATTCTACGCCATAGTTGTCCCCCGTTCCAGCATTGATCAAAGGAAAAGCTAAACTGGAAGCCTGTTGATTGATGGCGGAAAAGGAGTTATTGGTATTAGCCGCAATCGGTACATCAAAAAGGCGTTGATAATAAACTTCGCCGCGCAAGACCGTAGTAGGTTCAGGTTGATATTCATATCCGAGTACTAGGTGGTGAGCTCGGGTAAAGTCCAAATCCTGGTTTGATTGGTCATTATTGGTGATGGCAAAGTAGAGCTCAGGCTGTTGGAGCTGGCTGTGTAGCCCATAAGAAAGACTAAGTTGATGTTGAGAGCTAAGCGTCCACTCCAAAGAAGCTCGTGGTTCTAAGGCACTGCTTTCGGTGAAGTCGAAATAAGCAAACTGTAGTCCGGTGTTTAGTCGCCATTGTTTGCCCAGGATGGTTTGAAGGTTTACGTAGGGTTGATAAAGCCATCCCCCGCCAGCTCTATCCGTTCGGCCGGTGATGGGATCGCCAGGTGGATTCAAATCATAAGTTTGATTAAGCAAATGGAAGCCGGTTCTGATTTTAGTTCTAGAAGATAGCTTGTGCTGATAAAAACTATGAATGGATAACTTCTCCTGCTGGTAGTAATCTGCTTCCCAAGGTTGTGGAGCTAGATCGGTATCTAAAATCTCAGAAACTCTACTGCTGGTGAGTGCGGAAATAGCGACGCTAGTTTTCCAATTGCCTTTTGTGCCTACAGGCTGGCCATACGTAGCTCCTAAAGCCCCCATTCTAGAAGCATAATCGATGTCAAAGCGGTCTTTGTTCTCATCCCAGAGGGTAGAATCTCGTTCTGCATTGAAGATGTTATCACTTAAGCCTCCCATCCCAAAAAGCGTTAAACGTCCACCTTTTTTGTTTGGGAAGACCAGATTGAAAGATAAGTCCTGAAAAGAGATATCTTCATCTCCAACCGGAACGCCCATGAGGCTAAGTAAACCGACAAAGGAGTACCTATAATTGACCAAGTAGGAGGCATCTGTATCGTCATTGATAGGCCCTTCAGAGGAAAGTTCTAAACCAATCAACCCTGCCTGGGCAGTGAATTCATGTTTTTGATTATTACCTGCTCGCAGGTACATGTCCATCACCCCGGAAAGCGCATTTCCGTAAGAAACAGGAAAAGCGCCCGTATGAAAGTAGGAGGTTCCCAATAGCTGTGCGCTCAGGATATTCACACCACCACCATTGGCAGTAGTTTGATCGCTAAAAGTACCAGCGTTGGGCGTATGGTTGGGATTGACAATATCGACACCTTCTAGCCGCCAAAGAATATTGTTGGGAGACTGACCTCGGATAGAAATTCCATTCGCTTGATCATTGGTTTGTACTACTCCGGAGAAGGTGCTTACCAGGCGTGCTGGGTCAAAGAAAGTGGCTGGAAAACGGAGGGTTTCTTCTACGGTTAGCGTCTTCACGGTTGGGGCCATACTCTGTATATCGCTCCTTTGTGCACGCACCACGATGGCGGCTATATCTGACACAGCTTCTGTCAGCTGAAACTCCAAGACCAATTCCTTGCCACTTTCAAGCAGCAATTCCGTCAGGGTTTGGGATTGATAGCCCAAATAACTAACCTGCGCTTGATATCGGCCCACTGGGACATTGGAAAGTTGGAATTTTCCCAAACTGTCTGTGCTTGTTCCCAGCTCCGTCTCCAATAAAATCACCGAAGCACCAATCAGGGGCATACCAGTATCGCCATCTAATACCTTGCCTCTGATGGTCTCAGTATATACCTGTCCGAACAGTGGGATTGAGACAGATAGAAATAACCAAATAAGGAGAGATTTAGAGACTCGAAAAACGCCTTTTTTCATAAACCACGACTTTGACTCAAAGATAGAGTATTAGTGGCTATGAAAATAGAACTTTTGTCACCCTGTAGTCAATATTCCCAAGGTCATCAAGCGCCTGCTTTTCTGGGCTTCCCCTCTGTTTATACCACTTAGATCGGATTTGGCTTAATTCGTTGCCAAGAACTTTAATAGAGGGCTTAAATTCGGCCAAGTTTGTAGCATTTTGTACTTTCGAGCTTTCAAGAAATAGGTATAGATCAACGAAAAATAGATAATCCTATGAAACGTTTATGGTTCATAATTAGTGTGCTGGTTTTCCTCGCTGCTTGTTCCGCGAAGGACCCCGCGCAACAGTCGACTACAGCTACTACCGCTAGCAATAACGGTCCTATCATCTCTGCAGTGGCAAGTGGCCCGGCCGATATCAATGTGCAAGTACAAGGCTTGAGTGGTGGCGTGGCTAAGCTGATTGGGGTGTATGCTGAAAATCGCTACTTGGCTGATTCTGCCGCAGTGGATGGCAGCGGCAAATTCAGATTTGCTAACCCTAATGGGTATACGCCCGGCCTGTTCTTTGTTCTGCTTCCTGATAATTCCAACTTCCAATTGCTATTGGATCAAGACCAGGAAATGAACGTGGTCATGCAAGCTGGAGCTATGGCTACCTCCATGCAAGTAACGGGAAGTTTAGATAATGAATTGATGTATCAGAGTTTTGCCTTCGAGCGAGAACAACGGGCTAAGTTTGATCCCATTTCTCAACGCTTAAAGCAACTGACACCTGGTACCCCAGAGCATACCCAAGTGCAGGCACAGTTTAATGCTGAAGTAGCTAAAAGGAAGAGTTTCTTAGATAATCTGCAGAAAGAGCATCCTAATTCTTTCTTCACTAAATTCAAAATTGCAGGACAAAACCCGGAGATCAAGGATTTTAAAAATCCTGATGGTTCTACCGATCAGTATGCGCAGGTACACTACTTCAGAACCCATATGTGGGATAATGTGGATTTTAATGACGAGCGCCTGGTTCGGACCCCCGTTATCTTGAATAAGCTAAAGCGATATATTACGGAATTGACGGTGCAACACCCCGATTCACTGAATCAGGCGGCGGACTTCTTGCTGGAGAAGGTCTTGAATAAACCTGAGTTCTTCAAGTTCTTTGCCAATTGGATCACCCTGCAGTATGAGCCAACTAAGACCACACTGATGGATCCTGAAGCCGTGTTCACGCATATGGTCCAAACTTATTTCACCTATGAGCGCGCTTTCTGGTCAGATTCAGTGCAAGTACATGGTCTACAGTTGCGTGCACATGAGATGTCTGCTAGTTTGGTAGGCAAGCAAGCCCCCAATGTTACCGCGCAGGATCAAAACGGTCAGACTAGATCTCTACTGGATTCCAAGAAGCCATACATAGTGGTATATATGTATGACCCTAATTGTGATAATTGTGCGATCGAGACGCCAAAATTGGCCCAGTTCTATCGAGCTAATAAAAGCTTGGTTGATGTATTTGGAATTGTACTCAATACGAATGACCAGGAGTGGAAAAACTATATCGCCAAGAACGGCTTGCAAGAATGGACGCATGTATATGACCCAACCAATCGCGCCATTTACGCTACTTACTTTGTAGATCATACGCCTGAGATTTATGTACTAAATCCAGATCGGAAGATCATTGCTAAGAACTTGAAAACAGAACAGATTGCCGAGGTAATTAACCGGGATCAGTCGGGGAGCTAGCGATAAGATGGGTACGCTCTTGAGTATTCATTGAGTAAAAAACAAAAAGCCAGACCTGTCGATGGTCTGGCTTTTTGTTTTCCTGCTGGAAATCTTGAACCTAGAGGATTTTCTGATGGCGCAGGAAGAGTAAGATGAGACACAGAATAAAAACGCCCGCAGCCAAGCCCACCTGCATCCATTGAGATTGAATTTGTCGAATACTGCTTTCCACGTAATAAGGATTTGGGAAATTTGGAGACCCTACCCCCGATTTGATTTCCCAATTTTCAATATCGCTATTATCTAGGGTAGGTAATAGTAGACTTAGGGTAAAGGTGGAATCGGTTGGAGGTACTTCATAGGATACACTGTCTACGGAAGCGCCTAGTTTAGAAAAAAGCTGAAGTCTTTCCTCTCTTTTGTTAATACCAAACCCTAATTCACCGAGAACATTATAAGCTTGCGGAAACTGCTTGCGGAATTTTTCTTCATTTTCACAAACCACTAGATAGTCATTGGGACCTAAACTTATATCTGGGAATACAAAGGTATTCCGCTGATCGGCTAAGGTCCAGTCCTTAAGACTAACTTCCTTGTCAGAGCGGTTAAAAATCTCGATCCAATCCTTCGTTTTTTTATTGTTTGGACTGATCTCATTGATCATAACCTGTCCGACCAAAGGATGAACGAAGGGAACAAAAACGGCTTTGATCCGATAGTCATCCTCCGTTAAGCTAAGATTAAAGGTTCTTTGCCCTTCTTCTACATCAACGCCTTCCCAATGCGAGAATCTGTAGCCATAATCAGCAACAGCTTCTATATGAATGGGAAAATTGGTGAAATATTTTCCTTGGAAAGCCTTGCCCGCTACCTCAATGTTTCGATTGATCCGAATTCGCCCTCCCTGACTGGCCTGGGCAGTTACTTCTTTGATCGCACCCGTATTGAAGCGTTCCATCAGATGCATGCGCATGTAGTGCGGCCGTTCCTTGGCAAAGGTTCGCATCAATTTGATATGATACTCCCAGCGTTTTTTACTCAATCGCCAACGCTTTAAATGGCGTTCAATTTCGGGAGCCAGTTGCTTATGGAGATTATCAATTTTGTTGTTGGCATTTTCACTGGAAAAGCAAGTGTTCAAGTAGTCTGCAAACTGATTGACAAATTTCTCTTCAAAATCGCTGTTCTTAAGCAGCTTTCGGAGAATGAAGGTACTCCAAGGTGGATTAGGCCAGTGTGGACCATCCTTTTCTGTGTGAAAATCTAGACTGTTATTGTCAAAAGCTTGGCTTTCATGCAGGCCATACCCCCAGTCTGTATCATACAATATCCAGCGCCAGCGACCGTCGGGCCCCTGCGGTCGCCAAAACTTAATATTACCCCCCGCATCTTGATTGTCGAAATAGATTTGTGCGATTTGATACCGCATGAAATTATCTATTTCCATTTGGGTGTTGAGGTAATCGTAATTGGCGTCAATACTAAGGTCATGTTTTTGCAAAAACCGAAGCATCTCCTGATAATGCTGGCGTGAGCCTCGCTTTTTGATCATGCGATGCTCAATCAGATCTATGCTATCCTTATCCGCTTCACTATGTGCGGAGACGAAATATCTATTTACTTTTTCTCTGATATTGTAAATACCCCAGTATTTCCCATTGATGTAGACATGTGCTGGTCGATAGGCTTGTGTCTCTATATCCCAGTCTTCCACTAAACCCGTCATCAAAGCATCTCGGAAGTGTGACTTTCCGAAGTCACTGCCCGAGTTTCGTAAGACTAAAAACTTATATTTCTTGGGATTACCCTTGCCAAATATGGGGTAATCAATCCGGCTTTGCCCATACCTTTTGCGTGCCACTAAGGCCAAGGATTTTTGGGGGAAAAGGCGACTCATCCCGCCAAATAATCGAAACCCAGTAGTGTTGTTATAGACAGAATTGCCATCCACCTCATAGATCTCAGCGTGGATCGGAAACTCTCGGCGAGTCCAGAAATTAGCACCAGGCTTCTGCCAAAGGGAATCAATTACTTGATTTCCTTGCATAAAGACACCACGTATTGGGTCAAAAAGCATGGAAGAAGTAACAGCAAGAGAAATTACCGGAAAGCGAGTAGGAGGTTCCTGAATGAAATAGGTTTGTCCGAAGTAAGCTTTTCGCCCATCTTTAGCAAATACCACTACGCGAAGCACACTGGTCTTTTTGATGCTGAAAGGACGGCGATAGCGCTTGGCTCTTTTACCAGGCTTACTACCATTTAACGTATAGTAAATAGCCCCTTCGGAAGCATGGAGCGTGATATCAACGGAATGATCATAGAATCCCCCTTCTTGATTGAATATCAGTTCGATGGGGACTTCTTCGGCTTCTTCGGTGGGTTGGGCCCACAATCCGCCCAAACTCAGCCACAACAGCACTAGTAGTAAACTAATTCTCAAAATGGGCATTCGTTGATCTGTGGTACAATTTATACTATTTTAACAAAAGTTGAAAATAGCAAGGTAATTTGTTGATTTACAATCTCTCACCTTATACGTGTAATTGTATATAGTGTTCCAATAAGTTATTTGGATTTAGTATAACAAGATCAATGCCAGGATTTTTAAGGAAAAAGTTAGGAGGTTGTCAAAGTCACCGATTGCTCCACAACCTCCAGCTATATAGAAATGGTAAACTTGTCTTATCGGGTTATATGGCTATTGTAGTCAGAAGTGGGCCCACTTTTCCTATTTGGTATCAACAGGACAGCTGCTTAAGCCCAAGACAGCATAGATAGGGCAAAAGCTTACTACACTGGTTAGCACAAATATGCCCGCTACGGCTAGCAACACAATCCCTAACACCCCACTGATTACATTGGTGAAAAACAAAGCCGCAACTACAACTGCGATTAATACTCTCACAATTTGATCGGTAGAACCCATGTTCTTTTTCATATGGATAGGTTTTGATCTACGGTCTTCAAGAGCGGAAGATCCGTAGGAATTAATGTAATGGAAATTGCTTCTTAAACAAAGATAGGATAGGGGAGAGGTGGAATGCAGTGACCAAAGTCACCGGACTCAACGGGTGACTACCTCGATGCCGTGCTGATGCTGGATGACCCATTTTTCCTGTTCCAGCTTTTTCAGGACTCGACTGATCACTTCACGGGCCGTTCCCAGCTCGCGCGCAATCTGATGGTGACGGAGGTCTAGAAGGTTGGTGCCCAAGCGGTCAGCTCTTTCACGCAAGTAGGTGAGTAAGCGTTCGTCCATGCGCTGGAAAAGCACTTGGTGAATCGTAAATAGTAGATCCTCGTAGCGTTTGTTGAACTGTCCAAAGAAGAGTTGATTTAAGGTGGGATACTTACGTACCCATTCATTCACATGCTGCACAGGTAGAAGCAAAAGGTCTGATTCCTCCTCCGTAATGGCAAAAACTTTGCTGGGCAAATTCCATAAACCAGCTGAAAAAGACATGACACAACTTTCAACGGGTTCGATGTAATACAGTAGTAACTCTCGATCCTCATACCGACTGAAGACCTTTACCAAACCATCCAAAACCAAAGGAATCACCTTGACATATTGCCCTTCTCGCAATAATTCAGTTCCGGCTGGGACGGCTTGACGAATGCCCATGGTAAGGATCTCTTCACGGAGTGAAAGCGGGAGTGAGGGAAGTTTTGAGTGTAGTGCATCCATTTTGATTCAATTTCAAAACTAGAATTATCAGTAGCTTGATACATTTGGTAAACCCTACTAAGACTGCTATCTTGTCAAATCAATTTCAAAGCGACTTTATGTTTAGTAAGATTAGTGCCTTTATTTTAGGGCTTTTTGGGTGGAAAGTGGAGTTAGCCTTCGAAAAATTTCCAGATAAATATATCATTGCAGTTGTACCGCATACCTCTGCTTGGGATTTTCCCATCGGTGTTCTAACCAGATCGGTGATGAAGCAGAAGATTAAGTACGTAGCAAAAGCTTCCCTGTTTAAGTTTCCCTTAGGGGGGATCATGAAGCTACTGGGAGGGGTGCCGGTGGATCGCTCCAAACGGAATAACTTCGTAGATGGAGTAGTGGATATTTTCAATGAAAGAAAACAATTTGCTGTCTGCATTGCCCCTGAGGGTACGCGAAAGCGAGTAGAAAAACTAAAGACAGGATTCTATTACATGGCGAAAGGCGCAGGCATTCCCATACTCCTTTGTCGCTTCGACTATAGCATTCGCAGGGTACAAATTGCTGCCCCCTTTTACACGACTGACGATATGGAGGCTGATTTCAAATATATTGAAGGGTATTTTCGGGGTATTCCAGGACGTTATCCTGAATTCAGCTTTTAAGTAAGTCGAAATCTACCTACCCGCACCTTCCGAGATTCGGGCAGGTAGATTTGCAAGAAGCTAAACCATCATTTTCCTCAAGCTTTTACAGAAAAGCTTCACATCTTCCGTCGTACCCGTGCTAATACGACACCAATCTCTGAGAGGTGGAAAAGGTCTGCCTACTCTTACCTTATGTTCTAGCATGGCTGGAATGACCTCTCCAATGTCTTTGCCCGTGTGGAAAAAGACGAAATTAGTACTGGATGGAACGTATTTAAGCTTCAGATCATCCAGCGTGTTGTAAATGAGCTGTTTGGTAGCTGTATTCTGAGCCAGACTGGCTTGATAGAATTTCTCGTCTTGCAAGGCTGCCTTAGCTGCATTGATAGCCAATACGTTAAGCATTGACATCCTTTTCTTGCGAATTCGGTCGGCGATATCTGGGCGGGCAACTAGGTATCCCATGCGAATACCAGCCAAGCCATAGACTTTCGAAAAAGTCCTAGAAACGATTACATTCTTTTCTTCCTTCACTAGCTCTATCATCGATGGATAGGGCTGCTGGATGTACTCGAAATAGGCTTCGTCAACAAATACATTTACCTGAGAAGATACATCTCGACAGAAGTCTTTAAGTTTTTCTGCCGGAAGGATGGTTCCAGTCGGATTATTAGGATTGCAAACAAATACTAAGCCGGTCTGATTGGTAATTCTTCCGCCCATTGCATCCAGGTCGTGTACAAGATCATCATCCAGAGGAACCATATTGATATGCGCCCCAAAGTGTTCGGCGTAAGATAGTAGAGAGAGATAGGTAGGGGCGGCAGAAATGATCTCTGCTCCGTGTAATCCAAAGGCCAAAGCGGTACACTTAAGTCCCTCCGAAGAGCCTGATCCCAAAACGATATGGTCTCGGCTAACCCCATGCTTTTTAGCAATCATCTCTGCTAGTTCAGTAGCATAATAGTATGGGTAACGGCATCCCCATTCAAAAGCTTCAATCATAGCTTGTCTAGCCTTGGGTGAAGGGCCCATTGGGTTTTCATTGGAGCTTAGGCGAGCGATGGCATCTTCGATCGGGGGGGCGGCAAGGGGGGCTACGGTATCATCTTTAGCTTGTACCGCGGAAAGGCCTCCCAGCATGGAAAATGCCCCGGTTAATCCAGCTGTTCTTAGCCAAGCGCGGCGATCTAGTTTTTTCATACAGTTTAGGATTTTAAGGGTATAGAGAATGGCTAGCTTGCATCTAAGCGCTATCATGGCTGATCGTAAAATCACTACACCCAAGTGAAAGTATGTATTCGCTTAAAAGATCGGAATTTTAAGGCAGAATACAACAGGATGTGTAGGAAAAAAAGCGTAGTGCTCAGTAGTGTTCAAATTTCTCCTCGCGAGAGGAACTAAATTGCAACAATCTTAGTTTTGAATTAAAACTAACTAACGCGCCATGAAGTATCAACTTTCCGCTTTGATTCAACAATTTGAAAAGGGGCACCCCCTTGATTTTACCTGCTTTTGGGGACACCGTCCGAGTCGAGATGGAAGTATTAATCAATCTTGCTTGAGCCAGTGGTGGCAACAAGGGTTTCAGGAGGACGGTATCTATTATCGAACTGCTGAGCATTGGATGATGGCCGAAAAAGCTAGGCTTTTTAACGACCAACCTTCCTTGTCATTAATTCTAAAGGCTAGTACCCCTTTGGAAGCTAAAAAGCTTGGCCGTAAGGTCAAGGGGTTTGAATTGGGGACCTGGCAAGCAAATGCTTACGAGATTGTAAAACAGGGGAATTACCATAAGTTTTCACAACACCCTGCTCTTGCAGCTTATTTGCTGTCAACAGGGGAGAAAGTTTTGGTGGAGGCTAGTCCATATGATCAGATCTGGGGGATCGGTCTGGCGAAGGAGGCGCCGCAAGCTCTCGACCCACGGGAATGGCTTGGCACCAATCTGCTCGGCTTTGCATTAATGGAAGTGAGAGATGAACTAAGAGCTTCGAGTAAATAACCAGATGAATGGGCTTGTCCAACTATTCCGATACTCCTTCTTCTGAAGTAAGCTGTTCCACCGGTATTTGTATCGTGAATTTTGATCCTTTGCCTGGTTCGCTTTCAGCCGTAATCACACCTCCATGCTGTTGGATGATCCCATAGCTGATGGATAGCCCTAGTCCAGTACCTTTGCCTACTTCCTTGGTGGTGAAAAAGGGTTCAAATATGCGTTCGATCGTTTCTTTGTTCATGCCTGGACCGTTGTCTTGGATAGTCACAAAGACGGACTGTGAATTATTCCAGGTCTCGATTTCGATGGTACCCGTTTTTCCGATTGCGTCAATAGCATTATTCAGGATGTTCATGAAAACCTGATTAATCCGATCAAACTGGCAAGCCACTAATGGAATATTTCCATAATTATTAATGATTTTAGCGTTGGGGGAGATCTTGTTATTGAGGATGGTGAGGGTAGCATCCAGTCCTCTATGGAGATCTGAAGGAACGAATTCCTCGCCAGATCTTCGGGAAAAAGTACGGAGTCCGATTACGATGTTTTGTGTGCGCGAGGCTCCCCTTTCAATCCCATCTATTAACTGTGAAATCTCTTCTTCCAAGTAATTGATGTCTAATTGATTGTTCAGCCTTACGATTTCATTTAGAACCTCAGCGTTTGGCGTGTGCTTGGAGAGGGTTTTGACCTTCGCGAGTAATTTTTTTAGATCATCAAAATCCAGCTTTAGGGCGTGCACGTTGGAGGCCATGAAATTGATGGGATTGTTGATTTCATGAGCAATTCCTGCGGTCAGCTGACCGAGCGAGGCCATTTTTTCCGATTGTACCAAATGACCTTGTGCTGATTTCAAATCTTGCAGTAACTGTTCCTTTTCTTGCAGTAGGGATTGCGTCTTTTCCTGTTCAGCAAGTGTACGGCCGTAGGCAAGATTTCGTTGCCGGAAGGCTCCGATTAAGGCCAAGGTAAGTAGGAGTAGTATGATAACACCAGCAATAAAGACTCTCCGCTCCCGAAGTCGCCAGGCTGTCTCCTGCTTTAGGCTTTCTATTTCCTGTTCTTTCTGTTCAGTTTCGTATTCTGTCTTAATCTGTGCCAGCTGCTGGTTGTAGTCCTGCGAATAGAGGCTATCCTTAGCTTCGGTATAGGCTTTGTAAAGTTGATGAGCTTGCTCGTAGTCCTCACTTTCTTCCGCTAGAATGGATAGCTCCTCATAAGCACGCATGATGTTAGCTAGGGATTGGCTTTTGAGACTATTCTCTAAGCTAGCTCGAATGTTTTCCGTTGCCAGCTCCACTTGGTTTTCCTCCTTATACAACAGCCCTAATTCTAGATGCAGACGAGCCATCTTCCCGATACTTCTGACTTGCTTGCCCACTTCCAAGCCTTTAAGAAAAGAATTTTTGGCTTGATCCGGTAAGGCAATACTATGATACAAATAGCCCAACTCCTCGTAGGTGTCTATAATGTGGCTCATACCTTGCACCCGCTGAAAAATTCCAAGTGCTTTTAACAAGCAGTCCAGCCCTTCATCATAGCGCTTTTGCAAGCGATGTAAACGCCCAATGCCTTTAAGCGACAATCCAATCCCCAGCGTATCTCCCTCGGCTTGGCGGATGGCAAAGGCTTTGTCGAAGTATTGTAGGGCCTTATCATAATCCTTTAGAACAAAATAAACACCTCCAACACTGGCATTGGAATAGGCAAGCTTGATGGGGGGACTCTGGTGATCTTTCCTAAGCTGCAAGCCCTTTAGATGGTACTTTAGGCTTTGGTCCATTCGGCCCTGTTCGCGAAAGGAATAACCGATTTTGTCACAAGCTAAAGCAACACCGAGGGAATCGCCCGCTAATCGAAAGGCGCCAATGGATTTAAAGAAATCCGCTTCAGCTTCCCTCCACATACCTTTGGTCATAAAGGTCAATGCCGAAAAGAAATGGGCAAACCCTTCCTCCCTACTGGCTCCGTTTTGATGGAGCAGGGGAAGGAGTGTTTGCATCTGTTTGTAAGCCTTATCAGATTGCTGAAATAAAATCCCTTCGGTTTGTATAAGCTGACTATCGACGCCTGCTAAGAATTCATTTCGGATACCATAAGGTACGTTATAGAAACCCTCTTGACTGTACAGTAGCCCAGTCAGGATTAACAAGCCAATGGTATATAGAATTCGCTTCATTTTAAGTAGGAGCAATGGGTAAGGTCAGCGTAAAAGTAGCCCCCTTTCCTATCGTGCTTTCGACCTGAATTTTACCGTGATGATGCTCTACGATTCCATAACTAATGGAAAGTCCCAGGCCAGTGCCCTTACCTACTTCCTTAGTAGTATAAAAGGGTTCAAATATTCTCTTTTTTGTTATTTCATCCATCCCTGGCCCCGTATCGGTGATGCTAATATGCACAGTTTCATCAACGACCTTTGTGGCGATTGTGATCAGTCCCTCATCTTGATTAATAGCTTGAATTGCATTGTTGATAATATTGAGAAATACCTGGTTAAGTTTGCTAATCTGGCAGTAAATTTCGGGTATTTCGCCATAGTCTTTTTTGATCCTTATCTTATCCTTTAGTTTATTTCCAAGGATGATTAAGGTGGAATCCAAGCCTTCGTGAATATTGGCTAGTTCAAATTTATCTTTGTTATCTCTGGAAAAAGTCCGCAAGCCGCTAACGATATCCTTGGTTCGCTGGGCGCCTCTTTCAACACCCCCGATCAGATCCGCAATCTCATTCTTGAGGAGGGTAACATCTAAGTTTTTACTGAGTTGGTTGATCTCTTCCAGGCATATTTCTGGGTTTACACAATTCGGTAGATCGTCGATGTGATCTAGCAGTGTTTGCAGGTCGGCGAAATCCAGTTTCAATGCTTCAACATTGGAGGCAATGAAATTGACCGGGTTGTTGATCTCATGTGCTATGCCAGCAGTTAACTGACCTAAAGAAGCCATTTTCTCAGATTGAACCAGCTGGGCTTGAGTCGCCTTAAGCTCTTGCACCGTTTTTTCGAGTTGATCTTTTTGGTATTGGATATCCTCGGTTCGTTCTTTTACCGTTGCCTCTAGTAATCGTTTATTGCGTTTCAGGTTGCCCACGCTATTCTGATAGATGGCCCAGACGATTCCGAGCACCAGCAAGAAAATTAGTACCCTAAACCACCATGTTTGCCAGAAGGCAGGCTTGATCACTACACGCATAGAGGTTTCTCTTTCTTCCCAGGCTTGATCACCTAATCTTGCTTGCACACGGAAGGTGTATTTCCCATGTGGAATATTGGTGTAGGTCGCAACATCTTGCTGCCCCACTTCATTCCAATCGTTGTCGAAGTTTTCGAGGCGAAAGCGGTAGGTGTATTTAAGTATTCGATTATAGTTAAGTGTACTAAATTTGAACAGGAAGAGTCGGTCGGTCGGATGCAAGGTGACGGAAGAGGCTAGGCTAATATGCTGGTCGAGATGCCTTTGATCTCTAATATTCACCGGTCGATAATTGATTAGAAAGTCCTCAAACACTAGATTGTGTTCTCCCGATAATAAGATTTCTTCTGGCTTAAAGATGTTGAAGCCATTAATCCCACCAAAGAAAAACTCACCAGCTGCATTCTTAAATTGGGCGTTCTGGTTGAACTCATCTCCTTGTAGGCCATTATCAAAATCATAATTGCGGAAGGACCGCTCCTCCGGATTAAAGCAACTTAGACCTCGATTAGTACTGATCCACAAATTGCCGGCTTTGTCCTCCTCTATGCCATAGATTATATCATTGGGTAGCCCATCCCGTTCAGAAAAATGTTCAAAGTATAGCAGCCCCGTAGATTCATCTTCGATCCCTCGATTCAATCCACTAGAGGTACCTACCCACAATCTTCCTTTCCGATCTTGGTAGACGCAGCGAATAATATCATTGCTCAGGGAAGTACTATCAGCTGGATCATGGTGATAACTGATAAATTCATCTTTATCATAGAGGTACTGATTAAGGCCATCGATCGTGCAAATCCAAAGGCGATTGTCTGGCCCTTGATATATACTTCTTACATAATTGCTGCTGATACTGCCCGGTTTTGATGCCTCCGCCTCGTAGCGCTTGAATTTACCAGTAGCGGCATCGAATAAGTTGAACCCAAGATTGGTGCCTACCCAAATGTTTCCCAGTTGATCTTTTAAGATAAAGCGTACCGAGTTGGCAGAAATAGATGAGGGATCTTCTGGGTCATATTGCCAATTTTGAAAGGAAGGTGTTCCATCTGAGCCAATCGTCATTTTGTCCATTCCCCCTGAAGTACCTAACCAGAAGGTATTTTGGTCCTCCTGGACGATCGACCAGATCCGATCGTGGGCGACGCTATTGGCCTTGTCCGGATGGTGAAAATATTGCTCTACCTCACTGGTCGCTCTATTGATTCGATTTAACCCATTTGAAGTACCTACCCAAATTATCTTATCATCGGTCTCACAAATGGACCATACCACATTGTGGCTTAGTAGATCAGCTTGACTGTTTCGTACAGCGTAATGCGTGAAAAGCTGAAAAGTTGGATCCAACTTTGAAACGCCAGCATCATTGGTCCCAACCCAAATAATGCCATTTTTAGCCACGAACAGATCAATGATGAAATTGCTCGCTAGGCTGTAATCATTGTAAGGGTCATTCTGATACTTTCCGAAAATGGACTCTTCTGCCTTGAGTTCTTCGGGGTGAATGAAGTTAATACCTTGGTCTGTAGCTAGCAACAGTCTTCCTGATTGGTCTTCCTGAATATCCCAAATAACGTTATTTGAAAGCGAGTTAAGGTTTTGGTTGTCGTGCTGGAGGCGTTGTTTTTCCCCATCTTTGACATCGTAGACCAAAAGACCTCCATCGTCTAGTCCCAACCAGAGCCGATCTGCTGCATCTTGGTATATGCTTATGACTTCTTTTTCCGTTCGGGCTAAGATTTGCTTGAACTCGCCCGTTGCTGGATTGAAGTTGAAAAAACTTTGATCTTCAAAAGCAATCCAAATCGTACCATCGTTGGCTAGATGCAGTTCATTGATATTGCTGGGGTGATCAGGTTCGACGTAGCGTTGGAATTTGTCTTGCTCGGCTAGATATAGGTTTAATACACCAGCCCCATCACCAACCCACATCCGCCCTTTTGCATCTGAGATAATATCTCCTACAAAATTATTGCCGATACTCCCGGGTTCATTGGATGTGTGCAAATAATTTTTAAAGTCATTGTGTACACGGTCAAAACGGTTCAGACCATAATCGGTTCCGATCCAGAGATCTCCTCGTATATCCTCGTACAAGACCCGTACATCATTACTGCTGAGTACATAAGGTACATCAGCTTGATGCCTAAAGGCAGTGAAAGTTTTCCCATCATAGCGATTGAGGCCATCTGCTGTCCCGAACCACATAAACCCCATGGTATCTTGCAAGATAGTTCTCACCGTGGCCTGCGATAATCCATTATCACCCCCCAAGGCTAAACGTTCGAATCTGGGATTCAAGCTTTGACTAATCACCCAGGCGGGAAAGATTAGTAAGATTGACAGGAAATAATATTTCTTTAATTCGCCCATTTGAAAGCCTAAGCGTATAGTCAGCTTTTAGTCTAAGCCCCAACTCCTGAGCCCCCTGGAAATGGAGACAAAATGCTGAGGATTATTTGATATGATTGAGTAATCTATTTTCCAAGGATAGCAGTTAGAAGTTGCTGGAATGTCCTCTAACTAGCCAGTTTTGACAGAGCAAAAGCTAGCCCTTTGTAATAATAATAAAAATTGATTTAGTGATTTTGTGGAAGTGCTTGGATTTCAGGCCATAACTCACTGAAAAAGGGTCGAAAATCCCATTTCACTGCAAACTTTTACTAGTTCACTGCATTTTTCAAAATTTGGTTAAGAACGCGTCTGTAAAGGCTACGCCTAGAGCGTTTTCTTTTTTGCTAAATTCCCAGTTTTTGGAAGAACTCATCTCGGTAGGATTTGCTCAAGCGTAACAACTCACCATTTTTCATTTGCACCTCAATCTCGCCTCCACTACCATAGATGACTTCATTCAGGAATTGAAGGTTAATGATGGACGATCGATGAATGCGGAGGAATTGTGCTTGGTCTAATTTAGTCAAGATAGAGGTAAGTGTTTCTCGTAAAAGGTATTTCTTGTCAGTGGTAAAAATCTCAATATAGTAACCTGATCCAGTGATATACTGGATGTCATTCATGTCCACGAAGCTGATCTTCCCAGAAGATTTTAGTGGCAGCATTTTGGAACGGGGAGCTGTTGGTGGTGCAGTGGGCTGACGAAGATAATCAAGTAGTACACCTAGTTCCTGATTAGGTGATTGGGGTTGTTGTTGTCGAAGATTGGTCAAGGCATTTTCTACGGATCGATGGAATCGTTCATCCTTAAAAGGCTTGAGGAGATAATCAAAGGCAAAAACATCAAAAGCTTTAATGGCATACTTATCGTAAGCGGTGATGAAAATGACCATGGGGAGTTCCTCCTTTGGCAGGGCCTCTAGTACTTCAAATCCAGTCATATCCTTCATCTGGATATCCAAAAAGATGAGATCAGGTTGGAGGTTTCTTATTTTTTCGATAGCATCTGTACCTGTCTTTGATTCTCCGATTACGTCAATATCCTGGACCGTCGTCAAGAGATGACGTACCCGTTGCCTGGCTAAAGCCTCATCATCTATGATCAATACCCTTACCATCTTCAGAAGACCAAATTTTTTGAGTTGCTTAAAGACACTTACGGTACAGTAGTGCTAGAAACTGGAGGCGATAGTGAGGATCTCAATTTACCTAAACCAGTTCATTTTCACTCATTTGTACATCGGAAGTACAGGGAATTTCGATAAAATTTCGCACACCAGGGTATAGGTTTTCGACAGAAAACACGAATTGATCGCCATACAGTGATTTCAGGCGTGCAAAGGTATTGCTTAAGCCCATTCCCGTATGGAATACTTGACCTTCTTCCTCTGGTGTTAAGCCCTTGCCATTGTCCGATATGCTGATCTGCATATGTCCATTGGACCGAGCTAGTTGTATGCCAATTTTAAGTTGGGTATGATGGCGAGAGAAGCCATGCTGAATGGCATTTTCTACTAGGGGCTGAAGCAGCAGGCTTGGAATTTGAGCCCGTTCTAGGTTAGGACCGATATCCCATTCCACTTCTAAATCTTCAGAGAAACGGGTTTTTTCTATGCTTACATACTTCTTCAAGATCTCTAACTCTTTGGATAAGGGAACGAGATGCATTTCTTTGTCGCTATTCTCTAAAACCTGTCGCAATAGATCGCCAAGATCTGCTACCATTTCCTTGGCTCGCTTTACGTCAATATCCATCAAGGAAGCAATACTATTGAGTGTGTTGAATAGAAAATGAGGGTGCAGCTGGGATTGCAGAATCTTTAGACGGGACTCCAATAACAGGCTTTGCATCTCCGAACGCTGAATCTTATTAATGCTATCGCGCTGGAAGTAGTAATAGGAATAGGTGAAGCTCACCGTAACCAGATATAGTAAAAAGAGCTTATCCGTGTTCATCAAGTACCAATAAAAGATATTCGTACCTGAGCTCGGCAAAGGATCCTCCGAGCCAAGTAGCGCTGAAAGCAGCAGAATACAAGAGTACCAGATAACCGAAGTAATTAAGGCGAAAAAGAAGTGAATCGTTACGATCCTGGACCAGGACTTATTCTCCAGTAGAAATCGCCTCGTTGTCTGTACGATCAGAATGATAAAAGCAAGTCCGATGAGCCAAGATACCAATCTGTCCTGCAAAAGTTCTGGCCAATTGATTTCCATCTCATCCAGTTGCAGCATCGCGTAGATACGCAACAAGGTAAAGGCTTGAATGATGGAGTACAATCCTATAATGGACAGTGTGAGCCATGTATCTGGTAGATGGAGCTTTGCCTTATTGGACATACTAATACTTTAGTTATAGCAAAAATACGCTTCTTTGATGGAGTCTGTCAATCCTTTGCTGCAAGCTTTGTGAAATTCGCTGCAAGAATAGGGCCATTGACAGCATTGGCCTTTTGGTGCGTTGAATTATCGCTTAATTTGTAGCTATTAATTCAATGTGGCACAAGTAAGTCACCCGACTAAAATGCTGTATAGAGAGGAGAGACGGGAGCAGAGCTCCCGCCCTAAAGAATGAGCAGCCCTCATTTTCTTTTCTGTGAAATAGTGAGCAGCCATTATTTCACAGGCTGGTCAAAAAAGTCTTTTTACCAGTGAGAGTTTTATACCGGAGGGCTGCTTTCTTTTTTCCCATTCTTAGTTCTTCACCTATTTTTATCCTATCTTTACCAATAATTGTTACCTCTAGCACCCGTCTAACTATCAGGTAATGATCCGATTGGAACTCCCTGCCGCAACAGTGCATTGCGCAATTCTATAGCGACTAATAATTAAATAGAAACCAAAAGCGACTTAACTCTAGGTGAAATCAAAGCAAAGACAAGGGATCTCTTTGTCCGTTGTTACGGACTTAAGATATCCTCGTTAGTCTGTTCTTGCATAGCTTAGAGCTACTGTGCTATCCCTCCTAAGCATGTAGCAGAATTTTGTTAGGGGAGTATGCTAATGCCTCAAATTGCCCATGCAATGCGATCATTTTTCATACTGCCAGAGATCCTCCGACTGGACTATTAAGGGAAGCTTATGCAAGGCGTGTAGCAAGTCAAGCTACAGCCCCTACCGTTTGAGGGGAATCTGCCAGCCAGGTGGCAAAAAGATAAATCGAAGACCAACACCTAATACAAATGATTTATCCTACCCAATGCGGGCTCGCGAGTGATCATCATTCCGGGTCCGTTTTTTTTAGGACAAACTTTGAACTCCAGCTGTAAGAAATGGCGCCCACCAATACGTTTACTAGTCCCAGCAAACTTTCAACGGGTTTATCCACCAATAAGTAGATCATGATCCATAAACTAAAGACTATGAAGATCAGCTGCAGCCAAGGAAAGAAAGGACTTTGGTAAGCTCCTTCATCACCTCGTTTCTGCCAGCGCAAAACCAAGACGCCCGCTACGCTTAAGGTGGTAAAAAGCTGAAGGATGAAACCACTATAAATTAAGAGCTGTTCGAATGAACTGGTAACCACCATGAAAAGACTGATGGTGGCCTGCAAAACTATGGCCCGAACTGGGACGCCGTTGGTGTTCTCTTTGGCGAAATAGCGCCAGTTGCGATATTCCCTAGCCATCGCCTGTGTTACTCTAGGTCCAACCCAGACCATAGCGCTGATACTTGCGATCAGCAGTAAGGCGATCAGCATACTGATCGTCCGGCCGCCAGTTTGCCCGAACATGATCTGAGCTACAACATGCCCTACGTCTACTTTATTCTTTAATTGACTGACGGTGGCTTGATTGAGAAATGCATACTGCAGGAGCACAAATAGTAGGCCTACTAATAAGGTCCCTCCAATGAGTGCCCTGGGTAGATTCTTTTTAGGAGAATCAATTTCTTCTACTATGTAGGCAGCTGCATTCCAACCCGAAAAGGCGTAGGTCACGTAGATCAATGAAACCGCATAAGCCGGGCTAAAGACCTCCCCTTGCCAGCTGCTAGACCAATCAATCGCGTTGTCTGGGGTATATAAGGTCACTCCAAAGAAAATCAAGAAGAGGATTAGAAGTATTTTTACCAGCGTCAACGCATTTTGGAATACACTGCTTTGTTGGACGCTAAAGGAATGAACGATGGATATAACCAGAATCGCAGAAATAGCAATCACCTGTCCTGGCCAATCCATAATATCCTGAAGATAGGCTCCCATGGCCATTGCTGATAGGGCAATAGAAGCGGCAAAACCCACCGTCATGGATACCCAGCCTGATAAATACCCCAGAAAAGGATGATAGATCTGTGACAGAAAATGATATTCTCCACCAGATTTTGGTAGCCGCGTGCCAAGCTCTGCATAGGAGAAAGCACCCAATAAAGAGAATAGGGCTCCAATGATCCAGAGCGAAAGAATAGTCCAAGTATTATGAAGAGATTGCAACTGAAATCCTAAGCTAGAAAAAACACCCGTGCCGACCATGTTGGCGATTACAATTGCCGCTGCACTACGCCATCCGATTTTCCTGCTTTTCGCCATACGATGAGATAAGGGCTTCTTTAGTCGAGAGCTTGATGCTCCGAATAAGTCCCTGACTTCTGTTTTCTTGACCATAAATCTACAGGATTTTGTGGGGCTGGTGTTTTTCTTGTATGGTCTTAACGAAAGGATAACAATTAATATGTGTGAATAACAGGTTAAGGGCAGGTTAAAAACTTTTAGTCGAATTCAATCGTCCTTTGATAGAATTCTTACGGGAGGTGTACTGATGTTTAGCCTGCAAATTGTAATTTGGCGATATCTGTATATACTTTTCCGAATAAAATCTAGATAAAAACACTATTCATGAATCACCGACAACTCTTAAGTCTATTAAGTGGCTTTCTTTTTGTCTCTTTTTCTTTGCAACTTTCTGCACAAGTTAATGCTCGGCTTTTTCGCCATGCAGATGTTTCTCAAACCCATATTGCCTTCGTTTATGGAGGAGATATTTGGGTAGTACCCAAAGCAGGTGGATTAGCCGCAAAGCTTAGTTCTCCAGCAGGAGAGGAGTCTGCGCCAAAATTCTCCCCAGATGGGAAGCAGATTGCTTTTAGTGGTAACTATGATGGGAACACCGATGTGTACGTAGTACCTGCCATGGGGGGAATCCCCAAACGACTCACCTTTCACGGTATGTCGGATAATGTGTTGGATTGGAGTCCTGACGGGCAAAACATTCTTTTTGCTACTTCCAGATCAAGTGGACGGCAGCGTTTTAGCCAATTTTACACGGTACCTTCTGCAGGAGGTATGGCCGAAAAGTTACCATTGGCTTATGGTTCATTTGCGTCCTATTCACCTGACGGGCAAAAAATTGCTTTTACCTATACTTCTCGAATTAGCCGTAGCTGGAAGAGGTATCGAGGTGGAGCTACTGCCGATATCTGGACCTACGATTTGAACAGCAATAAGGCGGAGTTAATCGTAAAGAATGAAGCCAATGATGAATTACCGATGTGGAGTGGAGATAAAGTTTATTTCCTTTCCGATCGTGGCCGCAATAAGCGCTACAATATCTGGTCTTATGATACCAAGACCAAGAAGACTGCACAGCTGACGAAGTTTAAAGACTATGATGTACATTTTCCTTCCGTTGGACCCTCTGACTTAGTTTTTGAAGCAGGTGGGAAGTTATATCTGATGAACCTCTCTAATAATAAGTACAAAGAAGTAAAGATCGATGTAGTAAGCGACTTGGCTAGCTTGGCTCCAAGAACAGAGTCAGTAGCAAACCTAATGTCTAATGCTTGGATTTCACCAGCAGGAAATCGAGTGGTAGTTGAGGCACGAGGAGAACTCTTTTCCGTACCGGCTAAGGATGGTTATGTGAAAAACCTAACTAATTCCTCTGGGGTGGCCGAACGTTCACCAGCTTGGTCTCCTGATGGTCGTTACATTGCCTATTGGAGTGACCGTTCTGGAGAGTATGAATTGACGATGATGGACATGAAAGAGAAAGGTAAAGAAGAGACAATTTCTAGCTATGGGGCTGGCTTTAGATACCAGTTGTACTGGTCTCCTGATAGTAAGAAATTGGTTTGGACCGAGGGGAATATGAAAATTCGTATGTATGATAGAGATAGCAAGACCACCAAGACGATAGATACGGGTCTGGATTTCTTTGAAGGAACCGCCCGTAGTTTCGAAGTGACCTGGTCCAGTGATAGTAAGTGGGTAGCATATTCTCGTACTTCCGATACAGGTAATAGTGCCATTTATGCCTACGATATTCCAGAGGGAAAATTACATCAATTAACCTCCGGTTTCTATTCCGATCAAAATCCTGCCTTTGATCCTGATGGGAAGTACCTGTATTTCTCCACCAATAGAAACTTCTCTCCCATGTATGGGGATTTTGATAATTCCTGGACTTATCCTAACGCAACACAGCTTGCTGTAGTCACTTTGCGTAAGGACGTTGTCTCTCCGCTTGCTCCTAAGAACGACGAGGTAACCATTAAGGAAGAAGAAAAAGACGAGAAGAAGGAAGACAAGAAAGAGGAGAAAAAGGAAATGGCTGAGGCTGGTACAGACGCAAAAGACAAGAAAGAGGAAAAGAAAGAAGATCCTAAATTGGAAATTGATCTAGATGGATTTGAGGAACGCATTGTAATGCTACCTCCTAGAGCCGGAAATTATGGTGGTCTGCATGCCGTAAAAGGCAAATTGGTTTATGTGCAACTCCCACCAAGTGGATCACAAGGAGCACAACCCATCGTTAAGTACTTTGATTTTAAAGCGCGAGAAGAGAAGAAGATCATTGATGGAGTGTGGAATTACCAGGTTTCCTCAAATGGCCAAAAAATGATGGTTATGCAACGGGGTAAGCTCGGGATCATTAGTGTTGCTCCAGGCCAGAAGGTTAAGAGTCCTTTGCGCACTGGAGAGATGGAAATGACCGTAAATCCAAGAGAAGAATGGCAACAAATCTTTAATGATAGTTGGCGTTTTGAAAGAGATTTATTCTATGATACTAATATGCACGGCGTTGACTGGGGGGCTATGCGCCAATTGTATGGTAGCCTAGTGAAGGATGCCACTACAAGAGAAGATATTAATTTCATTCTGGGTGAGCTAATCGGTGAATTGAATGCTTCTCACACCTACCGAGGCGGTGGAGACACTGAGCGTAGCAAACGTAAAAACGTAGGATATTTGGGAATTGATTGGGGGATGAAGAATGGTAAGTTCCAGATCGCAAAGATCATCAAAGGAGCGCCATGGGATGCCGAGGTGCGTTCGCCGCTAGCCATGCCTGGGGTAGATGTGAAAGCAGGAGATTATATCCTTTCTGTTAATGGTCGTAGCCTGGATACTAGCAAAGAACCTTATGCGGCTTTTGAAGGTTTAGCGGGTAAGACGGTAGCCTTAGAGATAAATTCTCACGAGTCAGCGGATAGTGCCCGTACCGTAGTAGTTAATCTAATGCGAGGAGAGACGCGCCTTCGCCACTTGGCCTGGATCGAAGGAAATCGCAAGCGAGTAGAAGAGGCCACTAATGGCCAAGTAGGTTATGTGTACGTGCGTAGTACAGGAATTGATGGCCAAAATGAATTGGTGAGACAATTCATGGCGCAATATCGCAAACCGGGTATGATTATCGATGAACGCTTCAATAGCGGTGGACAGATCCCGGATCGTTTCATTGAGTTATTGAATAGACCGGCTCTAGCATTCTGGGCAGTTCGTGACGGGCAAAACTGGCAATGGCCTCCGGTGGCTCACTTTGGTCCTAAAGCGATGTTGATCAACGGATGGAGTGGATCTGGTGGAGATGCTTTCCCCGACTACTTCCGTAAGGCGGGCTTAGGACCGATCATTGGCTCCAGGACATGGGGTGGATTGATTGGTATTTCCGGGTCACCTGCCTTGATCGATGGCGGTTCCGTAACGGTACCTACTTTCAGAATGTACGATCCAGATGGTGAATGGTTTAAGGAAGGATATGGAGTGGCTCCTGATATCGATGTACCTGAAGATCCCACGCAGTTGGCTGCAGGTGTGGATACTCAACTGGAAAGAGCTATTCAAGAAGTAATGAATGGTCTGAAAAAAGAGCCAGCCATTGGCAAGGAACCAGCTGCGGAGATTCGTAGTAAATAATGGTGCGCCTATGGCTTTTTGCGGGTGGAAAATCTATCTGGCTTGCTAGACAGGTACCCGCAAAGTAGGCTTTAGTGGGTGGTTCCTACAGCCATTGTGGGTGTTTTTTACCCACAATCAAGCCTGGGCTACCACCTACAAGGCAAGGCTTCTGTAGTAGCCGATTCCAAATAATCTCGCTCAAGGGAGGAGGGAAGACAGAATACCTTACATTTGTCTTCTTTCCTCCCTTATTTATTTAAGAGTATGTATAAAATTAATCCTTTCACTAATATGAACGCCTCTCTTTGCCGGGCTTCAGCTAATTTTTGGGTCGTATCTTCCAGATATGCCCCAAAAATGGAGCTTCACGCGGCTTTGAGATCCATTTCATATTACAAGAAAAACTAAATTTAAACATACCCTAACGCCACCTATATGAAGCGGAATGTTCTAATCATTGGCCTGATATTGTTGACCTTCTTTGTGATTTCCTTCCTGACGAACATGATTGGGCCTTTGGTGCCAGACATTATCGATAGTTTTGACTTGAGTTTGACCTTGGTCGCTTTGTTGCCTTTTGCTTTCTTTATTGCCTATGGATTAATGTCCATTCCATCCGGCATGCTCATTGAGCGCTATGGGGAAAAGAAGGTGATCCTGGTAGCTTTCGGATGTGCCTTCTTAGGTGCGTTCTTGTTTGCTTCGGGGCCTTCCTATGGCATGTATATTGTCTCTTTGTTTTTTATCGGAGCTGGAATGGCCATGCTGCAAGTAGCCATTAACCCCCTTTTGAGGGTAGCTGGTGGAGAATCTAACTTTGCCTTTAACTCCGTGATAGGGCAACTGTTTTTTGGTTTGGCCTCCTTTCTGAGTCCCTTAATGTATACCTACTTGGTGTTGAATATTGGGAAAGAAGTAGAAGGCAAAAATGCCATTGTACGCGTTTTGGAAGGAATGGTTCCTGAAAATTTGCCATGGATTTCCTTGTACTGGGTATTTGCGCTAGTCGCACTCCTCATGATCGTTATTGTTGCAATCGTACGTTTCCCAAGCGTAGAAAAAAAGGAAGAGGATAAAGCTGGCGCCATTGCGCTTCATCTGGAACTTTTGAAAAACCCCACGGTCATCAAATACTTCCTAGCCATCTTTGCTTATGTAGGAACGGAGCAAGGTATTGCCAACTGGATATCCAAATTTCTAGAAACCTACCACGGGGTGGATCCTCAAACGACTGGTGCGAGCACTATTTCTTGGTACTGGGGCTTAATGACAGCTGGCGCTTTGTTAGGCCTAGCGTTGCTGAAGGTACTGGATAGTCGAAAAGTCTTGATTCTATTTACGGGAGCGGCTATGGTATGTTTAGGGATAAGTCTATTTGGGCCTACTCAGATTATCTTGATTACGTTTCCTATGATCGGCTTCTTCGCTTCTGTCATGTGGTCGGTGATCATTTCTCTGGGGTTAAACTCATTAGAAAGTCATCACGGCTCGGTATCTGGAATCTTAGTAACGGGAATAGCGGGAGGAGCGATTGTGCCGCTTATCGTTGGTGGCTTAGGAGATGTTTTTGGTTTACAGATGGGAATGCTCTTCCTTTTTGTGACCATGGGATACATTTTCAGTGTTGGATTCTGGGCTAAACCTTTGGTCACAAACAAAACCATAAAATTAGGTATTGACAACTGGCGCTAGCGGCAGACCAAATCGGATTGGTGGGTGGAAAATCTATCTGACTTGCTAGACAGGTACCCAGAAGTAAAAGGAGCGGATATGCATAACGGGTATGCACATCCTTTGCGCTCAATTTATCTAGGCTATGATTTTATTTAGGACAGGTATCTGTGCTCTTTCAATCCACAATGCAATGGCAGAGGTGATGAATACAATAACTGCCATCGTAAATAATGCTCCACCATCACCGTTATAATTGATACCTAAGATCGTCAAATGAGAGAAGATCGCACCACTGATCACACCTAAGCTGATCACGGCACCTATCCACGCTGTTCGAGGTACTAAAAGTAAAATTCCTGCAATCAATTCCACGATTCCAGTTCCAATTCTACCAATTGGTTCCATTCCTAACATAGTGAAGAGTTGGACGGACTCGGGGGCAGCCGAAAATTTGAAGAAAAGCGTCTGTAAAAGAATAACAGCTGCGATGATTCTACTTACCCAGGAAATAATGTTTTGTGACTTGGTTTTCATGATTGATTGTTTTTAGTTTCAATAAGATTCTGGACATTTATTTGTCCATTGTTCAGAAATAAAAATGCATAACTAAGCCTTGAAGTTGAGGGGGCAAGTATCGTCGCCAGGACACTTTTTAGGCGAAATTGTTAAGGTCAACTTAAAAGGGTATTGGCGCGGACTTTTTCAAGCTAAGATCTTTAGATTAGTATATTATTATCACCCGCTTAAAAGCTATAGATGAAGTACACCCTCTTCACCATTCTTCTCCTAATATTTGGTTTTTCCACAACCCTAAATGGACAAGGAAAAGATAATTTCACGACCATTACGGGGCGAATTCAAGATCTTGAAACTCAAGAACCACTCTCTTTTGCTTCCATTTACCTATTAGGTACAACCGTTGGAACCACCTCGAATACCGAGGGCGAATTTATTTTTCATATTCCAGCAGACTTGCCTAACGATACCTTGGTCGTTTCTCTGATTGGCTACAACACACTAAAGAAGAGGCTAGCAGACTTGGCAGCGGATGAAGTATTGCTTCTGGAACAGAATACAGTTGAATTGACCGAAGTGGTGGTGACAGATGAGAAGCGCTTGACCGCAAAAGAAATCGTACAGAAGGCTTACCGAGCACTCCCGCAAAACTATCCCAATGAACCATACATCCTGGAAGGTTTCGTGAGAGATTTACAAAACGAGGATGACTCCTATGTGGAGTATATGGAATGCGCAGTAAAGATGAAGTATCAAAGGTATAATTTAGCTAGACGACCGCAGGTGGAACTACAGGCAGTCAGACGAAGCTATATCGCTGACAAACATCCTTGGAACAAAGGTCAGGAGAGGAAAAATACGATTGTTGATATTGTGGAGGACGAGTTTATTCGGTATAACTATGGCCCCATCAGGGCAAAAAAGGGTTGGAAGTATGAGGTTGAAAGTGTACTTCCTTTCGATGGTCGATTTGTATATAGAATTACTGCTGTTGACAAACCATTCCAAACGGCTGTTCTGTACATAGATACCGAAAGCTTCGCCTTTGTTAGACTCGAGCTGACTCGCCAAGCCAAGGGAGGACGTTCCTGGCAGCGACGACTGGCAAGTGGTCAGAAACAGGTGTATTACAATGTAATATTTGAATATCAGGAGCACGAAGGGAAAATGTATCTGAAATATCAAAAGGAAGAGGATAGTTGGAAGGTCTATAAAAATGCGGAGTCTCCGAAGTTGCTATTTGTACAAAATCCGAAGAAGGAGCTATTTATCAATAAAGTAATCACTAAAGACGTTGATCAGTACAAATTCAAATCCAATCTTGATATAACAGAAAGTGTAGAAGAGCAAGCCCCTGAATATGATCCTTCTTTCTGGCAATACTACAATATCCCCGCACAAACGAAGGAGTTGAGCAAAATTGAAACCTACCTAAAATCGGCTGAGCTAGAGATGAAAGAAAAAAAGTGAGCCAGTGCTAGCTGATTTCTAGCCTTGACTCACTCCCTTTACGTTATTTTGCAGGCTTGCCAAACAGCAAGAAATCATGTCCTTGAAAATTACAAAGGTAGAGGTCCATGATACCATCTCCATTGAAATCGGCACTTTCGAGATCAATACCATCGCCCTTTACGCTGGAGGGATAGACCTGGGCTTCCCCTTTTTGAAATCCTTTAGTTGGTTCATTCATATAGGCCATGTAGCTGTGTCCAAAACCATTCCCGGTTAAGATATCAAGATCTCCATCTTGATCGACATCTAGGAAATCTCCATCTACGGTATGCATTTTTTCCTGGGGAAGGAGTTTGGCAGTTGCATCTGTAAAGTGACCTTTTCCATCATTAATAAAAAGTCGATTCTGGTTGTCTTTGACCTTTCGGAAGTTGACATTCGCAAAGAAAAGATCGAGATCACCATCACCATCGAAGTCGCCAAAGTCAGCTTCTCGCGTTTCCCATTTTCCTTTCGGATAAGGCAACCTACTTTCCGTTTCATTTACAAACACGCCCGAGCCATTATTTAACAGCAATTGATTATCATCTTCGTTGGCAACGATCAAGTCTAAATCGCCGTCGCCATCTATATCCCCTAATTCGAGATCTTGGGTAGTATTGATGTCTGAGGGTAGTCTTTTGGAAGATTCATCGAGCCAATTGCCTTTGCCATCATTGATTAAACAGAAATTCTGCCCTCCTTGCCCTTGTCGATCGGGCCCATTCCCAATTAGTAAATCAGGGAATCCATCATTATTTATATCAGCAGTAATGACCGCATTGGAAGTACCGGTCACGGGAAGACGATCAGAAATGTCACGAAAATAGCCTTTGCCATCGTTCTCTAGGTACTCATTGACCTGATCATCCTCTGCTACAAAAATGATGTCCAAATCTTTATCTCCGTCAAAGTCAGCAATGGCAATATCCTCAGTATCCCCACGGTGGAGGGGTATACGCTGCTGGGATTCATCTGTAAAATTACCGTTACCATCATTAATGAGGAGAATGTTGAAAGCGTGTTCATTCGCTATCACGAGGTCTAAATCTCCGTCCCCATCCACGTCTGCCGATTTTGCATCCATGCTTCTGCCTTGCAGACTCATGAGCGGTAGGTTACTAAATGAAACGTCTCTGAACCACTCACTTTCTTGTCCATGTAGAACAAAGCAGGTCAATAGCAGGAAGAGGCTAATCCTAGTCTTCATAAGAATAGTGTATTAGGTGAAAAAATGAAAGTGGGTATTAATTCAGTGGCGTAGACCGTAAAGTAGCAGAAACAGCATCGCCAAATTGTGGGTGATCCTGCTAAGTTGAAGCTAAATAGAAACGACTTCTTTCTTTGAGAAAGGTGCGAGCTAGGCAGATAGCGAACTAGTAAATTTTCGACATCAGCTATTGAGCTAAGGCTTCTAAGGCTCTTTCGTGGGTTTTCACGATGGTTTGTTCAGCGTATTTGAGATTGCTGGCTGACCAGCGCATATAGTTAATCCAGGAAATATAGTTGGGCCAGTCTTTACTCAAAAGAGCGGAGCGAGCGCTCTGAAGGATACTTTCGTAGTTGCGTTGGGCAGAATAGGCTCCAGCAATGGCAGTGGCTACTTGGAGATCCATCTTGGCTAAATTTTGAGTGGAGATGGCAGTATGATAGGCCGCATCACTCAAATGGTTTCCCCCAAGTCCAGTCCAGAAGCTAGGTTGTGGCAGTGTACTCTCGTCCTGATTTTGAGAGAACAACTTGGCCAAGTAATCAGCAGAATCCTGCATCATCCGGTGATATTCTAGTTGTGGTTTCACCTGGGCAATATTCTGGGCTAGTTCCTCTTGTAATGTCTGCTTGATCTGTTCTATGGATTGTCTTTCTTGCCGGTCAACCCATACATCATTCAGGTAAAAGGCAAGAAATACCCCTAGAAAAGTGGGAAAAAGATCCTTGAAAAGCTTGGTCAGCTGGTCGAATAGTGGGATTCTGGTAGTCATGGTGAAATCGAGTTTGAAGCGTGATATTGCTTTCAGACAAAATAGTTGCTTTTTGTCCGCTTGTCCTTCACACTGCTTCAGAACTTGGTCCGAAATCGGGAAGCTCCAAAGATATTTTTGTGCCTCTGTCTTTCACACTGCTAATCAGTAGAGTACCGCCGATCTTTTTAGCTCTATCCTCCATATTTTTTAGTCCATATCCGTTAGCCTTCCCGGCTACCTCAAATCCTTTGCCATCATCTTGGAAAATGATGAGTACCCGGCTTTCCACTTGATCTATGGTGAGCTTAGCCAAGCTTGCCTTTGCATACTTCAAGCAGTTATTCATTGCCTCTTTGAACAAGAGAAGAATATGCCGTCGTTGATCTGCTCCCAATTGAATTTGTTCGAAATCTTCCGAGATACCGGTGGTTTGAAAGGCGGTATCAGAAAAATCGAAAAGCTTATCGCCAAAAGCTTGTAAGCGGAGCAAGGTCTCATATAAGGAATCCTTTGCTGGATCAAGACTCCAGATCAGATCCCGTATCCCATCTGAGAGATCCTGAGTGTTGGATTTCACCTTAGAGAGATAAGACTTCAGGTTTTGGTCCGTTGAGGATTGTCGCTCTGCCAGTTCGAGAAACAGAGAGATTTTCGTTAAGCGATGCCCCAACTCATCATGATAATCAGCGGCATTTTGCTTCCGAAGTCGCTCCCTTTCATCAAAGCGTGCTTGTGCCAGTCGATTGGCTTCCTCCAATTCCCGCATTCCCACTCGAATCCGGGATTGAATAAAGGTATATAGCAATCCTATACCAGTCAACCCATAAAGCAAGTAGGCCCACCAGCTTCGCCAGGGTGGAGGGTTGATACGAAATGCAATACTTGCCCCCTGAGGATTCCAAACCCCTCGGCTATTGCTCCCTTTTACCTGAAGACGATAATCGCCAGGATCTAGATTCGTGAAATGAACGGTGTTTTCGTTGCCGATATAGATCCATTGATCGTTGTAGCCTTCCAAGCGATAGGCATACTGATTTTGTGGAGATTGTCGAAAATCTAATGCCGCAAAACTAAAACTGATCATATCCGCCTGATAATCTAGCTCAAAAAACTCGGTTCTACCGATAGCCTTCAAGAGGGGAGAGTCTGTAGTTCCAATGGGCACCGATCGATTGAAAATCCTAAGGTCAGTAAAGGTAATTGGTGGGGCTTGTTGGCCAAAATCCAAACTATCAGGATGGAAAATACTCACTCCATTTTCTCCGCCAAAGTACAACTTACCAGTCCTAGGACTTTTAGCAAAGGCATTCGTATTAAATTCATCCCCTTGCAATCCGTCTTTAGCATAAAAATTGATAAAGGCATCTTGTCCTTGTTGGCCGGCTGCCGGGTTGAAATTTGGATCAAAACGAGCAAGGCCGCGATTTGTACTCAGCCAAAGAAAGCCGGAAGCATCCTCTATGATTCCATAGACATTATCATTGTTTAATCCATGGCTAGCAGTATAACGGGTAATGATCGGTTGAGTAAAGCTAGGATCTTGCCTAAAATCCAACTTATTTAAGCCACCCCCGGAAGTTCCTACCCAGACGATACCCGCTTGACTACAATGCAAAGGCCCCACTAGATCTAGGCTTAGGCTATTTTTATCACCTTCAACATTTTGAAAGGCCATGAATGAAGTGGCTTCGTAATGCTCGTCCAGGATCACTTTATTTACACCTTTATCTGTACCCACCCAAAGATGGCCCGAGGTATCATGGGTGATCGACCACACGTAATTGTCGCTTAAGCTATTGTTTTGGTCCGCTTGATGTTGATAATGAATAAAATGCGGTTCCTCCCAGTTCTTGCTTGGGAAAGATAAACGGTTTAGTCCTCCGCCACGTGTGCCAATCCAATAGATCCCTTTTGGATATTCATGAATAGCGAAGATCCTGCGTTCGCTGAGCCCTAAATGAGTATTCGGTAATGCTCGGTAATGCCTCAATCGAAGCGTACGGTCTTGGAGGCGGTCCGTTTTGGTCCATAGGTTTAAACCACGAAAGGTACCAAACCATAGGTTACCACTAGCGTCTTCTTTGATGGTCGTAATCAGGTTAGAGTAGAGATTGGGATAGCCCGATACATAAGTACTGGTATCACCCATCGGTTGGATACTTTGCATGCCCTTTCCATATCCTCCCATCCATATCCCTCCCTCTTGATCTTCTAGAATGGAAATGCAGCCATCCGGATTGGGTAAGAAGGCAAAGGGTTGGGCTTTAGGAGAAAAGAAAGAGACTCCTTTGTGTTCAGTAGACAGCCAAAATAAACCGCTACGATCTCTATAAATATCATAGATCAAGTTGGCTTGGAGGTCAGTAGGGCGTGAAGGATTGGGAGTGAGTTCTTCCAAGACTTCAAATACTCCTGAAGCGTACCTAAAATGCAATAAGCCATGGTTACCGATACTAATCCACAACGTTTGTTCCGTTGTTTCCTCTATCTCGAGGATGATCCTGTTATTCCATTCATCAGGGAGGATGGATGTAAAGGCTAGTTGCCCTTCTTCGGTAGTTTGGAGTATTTCCAGGCTGCTACCGCTACCAATCCAGATATTCCCATCTTTTGTTTGTAGTATTTTATGTATGATTCTACCCTGAATAGGGGAATCGGGTTTATCGTTGTTGACAAATTGTAGAATATTCGTTGGAGGGTTTTCCTCGTTCTTGACGGGAGGGGGAAGACGATTTACTCCCTCATTAGTACCCACCCAAATATAACGATCCCGATCTTGGAAAAGCGTTTTAATAAAGCCATTGCTTAAGCCATTTGCGCCCACTGGTATTTTTTCATAAAATATAGGTTGCCTATCTCGGGTTCCCCCTAACCTGATTTTACTTAAGCCCTTGTCCGTACCCACCCAAAGGTTTCCGAGGTCGTCTTCTAAAATGCAGTGTACGGTGTTACTGGCCAAGCTATTATTGTTGCTAGGATCATGCTGAAAGTGAGAGAATACTTCCAGACTTGGGTCGAAACGGTTTAATCCTCCACCGGTAGTACCTATCCATATAAACCCATATTCATCCTCGTATAAAGGCCCTACGAAATCATTGCTCAGGCTCAGGCTATCATCTGGATTATGCTTGAATACCTTTAGGGTAGTACCATCATATCTGACTAGGCCTCCAGACGTAGATAACCAAATAAAACCTTGTTGATCTTGTATGGTTTGATGAACATTGTTGTAGGGTAAGCCATCTTCTCGATCAAGACTTTGAAAGGAATAGGAAGGGGACTGAGCCAAGGATATCAATGGCAACCAGAGTAGGCAAGGCCATAACCAATAGCGGAGAGTTGTGCTCATGTCGAATGGGTACGGTGGTCTCTTCAAAGGTAGTGAATTTTAAAGACTCACCTTGTCAGCGCTGAGACCCAGAACATTATTTTTTTCTTGCCCGAATTCGACTCAAAGAGACGGGAGTAATCCCCATAAAAGTGGCCAGCATATGCTGAGGGATTCTGCCTGTTAAGCCAGGGTGTAATCGTTGGTATTCCTGGTATCTATCTGCTGGCTTTTGCATGATTAAGGAGGCTACTACTTTTTGGGCGTGAGCCATACGTTGTTCCAGCAGCTTACGCACAAAAATGTTCATTTTGGGTACCTCCTGGTACAAACGCTCCAAAGCATCATGGGGAAGAACAAGTAGCTCAGCAGCTTCAATCGTTTCTAGCACCTGTAGGCTCGGCTGTTGACCAAAAAAGCTTTCGTGTGAACCCGCCATCATTCCCTCCTGGAATACAAAGCCGGTGATTTCTCTACCATCATCACTGATGTAATAAAACCGTAATAGCCCTTTGTTGATGAAGTAAACTTCTCGGGATATATCTCCAAAGTCTACCAGAATGTGCTGCTTAGGCACGTCTCGGAGTATCAGGTGAGCACCTATTTGTTCTTTTTCCTTAGCAGAGAAAGCGACGAATTGCTTGGTGAATTGCCAGAATTGATCGAACATGATGCTTCGTTTTTGATCTGAGGAATGCCAAACGAAGATAGGTAAAATCCAAACACTCACCCCTTGAGTACTCATCGGGTGAGTGTTTAAAATTCTGATTAGCATAGATGGTTGTAGATATTTGATTACCAATGGATTAATAGATGTTTGTTCTTTTTCCTACCCTAGGAAGAATCGATTTTTTTCCATTTACTCACCCAAACACTCATCGGGTGAGTGTCTTAGGTTTTACTTTAAGCAAATTAAGATAATTTATTCATTTACAATAAATTAAATAAAATTTAAATTTTCACATACGCAAACAAACGTTCGACACGCCCCCTTAAGTAACTCACCCCTTGACTGCTCAAGCACTCCCTTCATCTACTCAAACAAGCCGTCCATTCACTCAATAGTTATTTCCCTTTTTCGCTTTTCCCCTCAACTTGCTAGCGTATTCATTAATCAACCATTTGAAAACTTAAGAATCATGAAAATCAAAATGATCAAGTCCATCAGCATGTTGGTCGTAGCACTATTTACCTTCTCTTGGGGTACCGCACAGAAGACTAGCGTAGAAGTCACCTTTGTGGATCACCTGACGGCCGGGCTAATCGAACAAGATGTTTTTGTAAAAAAAGGGAGTAAGAAAGTGTACCGCGTCACTCCGGAAGAAAGAGAGCAGTATTTGGACGCAGAAATCTATTCTACTAAGAAAGCACAAGATCATGATCCCTTCGACATTGCTAACGGAGGGCCTTTCAAAAAAGGACAAAGCTTTGGAATGACTTTGGGTGAATGGTTGAAAGCTAGCGGCTCTGCCACTTGTACTTGTGACAATGGCTGGGGGGAAATTAGTGCAGAGTTTAAAAACCTTATGCCAAATGCCGTGTATACGATGTGGCACTCCTTTATGGCCAAGCCACCAACAGTCCCATTCATCGGTACCTTGGATACACCCCTAGGTAATCGTGATGGCTCTCAGTCCATCTTCAAAACCGATGAACAAGGTAGTGCTTCCTTAAATGTAAAGTTTGAGAACTGCTTGCAGTTAACGGATGAGCAATTGATGAGCTTGTTGGCTATTGGGTATCATAGTGACGGACAGACTTATGGGGTACTACCTGGACCATTTGGACAAGTGACACACATTCAATTGTTTGCGGTACTTCCGGAAGAAGATACGGTGGAAGAGATAACGGCAGGTAAGCGTTAGAGATTTGTTTGTAGCCTAAATGGCTAACTGGCGATAAATTCTTAGGAATAAGTAACACACTCGTTTGTTTTTAGGTGGGAAGTTTGATGTAGGGTTCCTCAAGAAACCTTTCAAGCTTCCCATTTTTTTCCCACCCACAACCCCTTGAACCATGAAAAAGACCATATCCTTATTTTCTCTGATAGGCGCTGCCATTCTATTGTTGGCCTTTACGGGAAAAGAACTCGATAATATACTCCGAGATATTATTCAGCAGAATGGCCTTAATCAACATGCCCCTTTACCCGAGTATTCAGCGGCTAAAGTGGAATTAGGCAGGATGCTGTTTTTTGATAAAATACTAAGTGGAAATAAAGATATATCCTGTGCTACTTGCCACCATCCCGCCTTGGGATCTGCCGATGCTCTACCCTTGGCTATTGGGGTAGGGGGGCAAGGCTTGGGTACAGCGCGCCAGATGGGAAAGGGGCGGGAAAGAATACCTCGGAATTCGCCAGATATCTTCAATAGAGGGGCCAAGGAATGGCATACGATGTTTTGGGATAATCGGGTTTCAGTGGATATTATGAGTGGTTATGAAAGTCCTGCGGATGAGAAACTGATTGATGGGCTAGAAAATATTTTAGCGGTACAGGCCATGTTTCCCGTTACTTCTCGAGATGAAATGCGGGGTGAAATTGGAGATCGAACCGTCAGGGGAGAAATCAATGAACTGGCTTTGATTAGCAATGCCATGCCGCAAGTGGTTTGGCATCGATTAATGCTTCGATTGAAGCAAATTCCTGAGTATGTGGAACTCTTTGAGGCCGCTTACCCCGAGCTTGCGGTACAAGATCTAGGGTTTCAGCATGCAGCGAATGCTATTGCTGCTTTTGAAACGGCGGCTTTTACCTTCCACGATAGTCCATGGGATTTGTATATGGATGGGATGACCAATGCTATAGATGCGTCGGCAAAACGTGGAGCACTCTTATTTTATGGAAAAGCGAACTGCTCTTCCTGTCATAGCGGAAATCTTATGTCTGATCAGAAGGCACACAATATCGGTGTACCACAATTGGGCCCCGGGAAAGGCACTGCTGAACCCTTGGATGTGGGCCGTTACTTGGAAACGGGAGATCAGGGCGACGCATTTGCCTTTAGAACGCCCTCTCTAAAAAATACAGCTATTACTGGCCCATGGATGCACAATGGGGCCTATAACTCGCTGGAAGAAGCCGTGCGCCATCATCTAGATCCCCGGCAATACCTGCGGCAATACGATGCTTCAACGCTTCCCATAGAATTGCGAGAGACGTTTCAAGACGATGCAGCGGTCGCCGAACGCATGTTAGGGCAGATTGATCCAGCTTTGGGATTAGAATCACCATTGAGTGATCGGGAGGTAGGAGATATTCTGAGCTTCCTGTATGCTTTAACCGACAAAAGCGCTTTGGAGCTAGGCCATCTTGTGCCAACAGCAGTTCCTAGCGGCTTGCCGATTAAAGATTAGGTATAACTGTTAGGTACGAATTGTGCTTTATTTTCACCTTATAAATTAGTTGGCCCCGGAAACTTCGGTTTACCGGGGCACTTTTTCTCAGTCTAGACACCTCCTAAAACTGAAGTGAGTGTCTTGGTCGACCTACATGGCTGGCTTGTAGATCCGACTAATGAGATTGTTGATAACATAGGCTTTTGCCTTGGAATAAAAGGTGTCCATTTCCTTCAAGTATCGATGGTAGAAGAAGTTGAGGACCAATCCGATGAGCAAAGCCACTAAAGTGGTATCAAAAGCAACGTTGAGATTCTTGGTGATTTGAGGCATGCCTTCTACGGTCTTGGCCAAGTGCGCCATGCCGATAGAAGTGGACAAGCCAATTAAGGTGCCTACGAAGCCGAGTGATATAATGGCTCCCTGTAGGTAGCGAACAATTTCCAGCCCTCCTTCCATCTCTTCTTTAGTCGTGTCAACCTGGGCATTGAAAACCTGCAAAGTCTCTCCAATGGATTCGTCATTACGGTACTGTGTACAAGCTTTTTTGATAAAATCATTTACCAAATATTGCTGCCCGTTTTTCTCCATTTGGATGGTGGTGAGCTTAATTTTTGCCACCTCCTCCGGAGATAGTACCAATTGGTCTTGAGTAGGGAGTAAACCAAAATTGAAGCCTTGGTACTCTTTTTGGATATTCTTCCGTTTTTCTATCAACTCCAAAATGCTATAAGCAAATAGGGCATACATGATGGCTTGAATATAGCCACTAGAGGTTCCGCCAAGGACTTCCACCAGCCGCTTGAATCCCGAGCCTTCAGGGCTCATATAACCCAATAGCAGTAAGAATAACCAAGCACAAATCGCACCTAATACACTGAATATTACTTTTATACTTTTTGCTTGAAACATGATATTTATTTTTTATGTCCTGATCACTTTTGTGATCAGGATCAGATTATTTTTTGAATTGATAATTACCGTCCGCCTGCAGAATCACCGTGCCGATGTAAGTTCTTTCTTTCGAAACTTTCAGGGTCTTGCTGAAGGCCTCTCCTCGTGGTATACCGGATTTACCTTTGGTGTAAATCAAGCCACTGATCGTTACAGAAGTTTTTTTCTGTTTGCTCTCCTTTAGTTGAGCATATAATTTGTACTCGCCTGGAATGATCTTGTCATATTGACGGATGGCTTCCTGCGTAGTACGAAGGTCGTTACCAAATAATCTGTTACGAGCCTTTCCACTATCCCACTGACCGATATTTCGATCTTTCTTCCTGCCTCCATACACACAGCTGCTCCCGCGACAGACAAATAGGTCTATATTATCCGTGATATCTGGCCAAGAAACCTCAAAGGACACTTTGCAGGGTACCGATGGTGCGTCACCCTTGAAAATAGGGGCGCTTGGTAAGGGCTTTGGTTTTGGCTCTTTGCTCGGCTTTTCTACTGGGGGTGAAGTTGGAGCTGCCGGCTTCTTTTCTTCAGCCTTTGGTTTTTCCTTTGGCTTCTTAATCTCTTCTTTCTTCACCGGATGCTGATTGATCGGCTTCTCAATTTCTTCCGGTTTCTTTTCTTTCTTCGGTTCGTTAAAAGCAAAGATCTTCTTCGGCGCTTTGGACGCTTTCGGTAGGTCTTTGTACTCTAACAAAACCATGAGTAGGGTGTCTCCTGAGTTTTTATAGAGTAAACTATCAGGAAGTTCTCCGTGTATTTTCATTTGGGTACTATCGAAGTACACCAATGCTTGTTGAACCTTGGCTGCGGATTCGCCTCCCTTTGGTGTGATGATGAAAAGGAAGATGATGGCACCCAAGGCACTGGTCAATAGATCCAGAAAGGAAAGATTGAACAGTGAATTTGATCTTCTGGCCATTTTTTAGAATTGGTGCTCTGATAATTCTTGTGGCAGTTTTCTATTGCAAAGTGATACCTCCTTTAGGAGAAAGATTTCAGCTAAAGTATCTGCAACAAACCTTGCCAGAGCCGTTCACAATTTTAGTTTGGTGAGCAATCGATCCGACTTGGACCGATTGCTCCTCCAACTAACTAGCCCGTAAGTTATTTTGGACTGATAATTTAAGATAGTCGGCGGTAGATTCAGCAGAGGATGGGATGGGTAGTGGAAAATGGCAATGCACACATTTCGTACCTTCTCCCGGGTCATCCGAACCGCAATTCTTGCAATGTATTTTGACGGAGGTCGGAGCGGCTTTTACTTGCTCTCCACCTTGGTAGGTGAATTGTCCCACCATATTGCAATGCCCACATTGACTAACGTGATCCTCGTTTAAGCTACCGCAATTATTACAAGTTTTCATATGCTAGTATTTGTCACCAAAGGAGAAATGGTATTCGTATCCCACCTGGAATACAGTAGAACGGTTAACGGCATTCCCCTTGAAATCAGTAAAAAAGTCATTGGCATTCTTGTAGCGAGGATTGAAATTATCTTCAGTACCGAAATCCCAAATGATGTTGAAAGTGAATTTGCTCTTGTCGTTGATATTGTAAACGATTCCTGGGGATAGCTGGAAACTTACTTGCGTTCCTTTATAGTCTTCATTCACACCTGATCCATAGGTTACCTTGTAGTTTTCCATCTCTACCTGGTCAGAACCAAAGTATTCAGTAGTTTCATCAATATTACCGGAAAGACCGAAGTTGATCGATGGCCCCATGGTGAAAGAAAGGCCTATTTTGTCATTGAAATATTTGCGATATCCTACTAGGATAGGAATAGATACGTAGTGTAGTCTTTCTTTTGCGGAGAAAAAGCCAGTTCCTTGCTCATCGGTAAAGTTGTCGGTTTGATATTCACTCCCTTTTTGGATGTATTGCAATCCGGTTGAGATGGTGAAATTCTGTATTTCAAATCCCAAACTCACCCCTCCATTCAATCCGAAAATCGAATTGGTAGTGGGATAAAGTTCACTCAAATCTTCAGTGTATTTGAATTTCGAGAGGTTGGCACCTCCATTGGCTCCCACATAAAATGAATTACTTTGAGCCATTAGTACAGTGGTACATAAAGTGAATAGGACTACGAGATTTAATGCAGATGTTTTCATGCTTAATATTATTAAGTGATAAAAAAGTGAGTTTAGTTTGCTTGCCCTTTGCTTATGCGTATCCAATAGCTTCCCAGCCCGATGTCAGGTATATTGACACCAGGAAAAGACTACCTACCATCATGCTCATGCCGCACAAGCATCATGTTAGGAGTGGACCAAAACTGGTCCTATTGGATAGGCATATGGGCTGGGGTAACTCGGATTAATTAATAAAGCGTGTTTCTTCTAGTGTAAGGAGTAGTCTAAAGAAGACCTCCAATACACACTGCGGTCGAAAAGCTTGTAATGACAAACACTTTTCAAGTGCGGTGTATCCTAATATTAATCCTGTTGGAAGAGTGCTTACCGTTTTGGGTAGAAAGCAAATTTGTAGTCGTTGTGAAAATGTACAGTTGAAGTTTGAGGTTATACAAGGTCCTTGACCCTTTTGTGTTTATTGTGTCTACTATATCAACGACTACATTGCTTCCGTTTTGCATTACAAATAAACGGGATATAAATGTTAAGGAATGTTATCACAAACTTGTGTTTTTGTTAATCGGTAAGATTTAACGACTCCTTAAAGGACCCTAACACAATGTTAATTCGGAGAGTGGTGGAGTATGATTGATGAATTAAGTATTTGATTTATAGGTTTTTATGTGAGTTTGTTGTAGTGGAGTGAAATACCTGTTTACCCATTTATAGCACTTGAATGGGAACGCGGCTATCTTTTAAATTGCTTCACCATCAGGCGTAATTCTTGGAAGTATTGAGCTAACCACTCGTAATGTAGGCGTTGATCGGTGAGTTGGAGGTAGAAGTTCTCCAGTGCCAGGGCAAAGACATCCTTTGCTAAGTGCGGCTTTTCTTCTAGCCCGATATCTCTAGCCCACACCTTATAAAAACTATCCTGAACGACGGCATCTGATTGCTCCAGGAAGTGGGCGAAGTTCTTTTTGTCCCGGTGAATTCGCAATTGTCGGTTGAATAATAGATCCTCTTTTACCTCTAATAAGAGATGCACTAAGTCCGGTACCAGATTTTGACAGAAAGTTTCTTTTTGGGCAATTACTTTGGACCGTTCCAAATGGTATTCCAACAGAACTTCTGTAAAAACATCCAAATCCGCAAATAGGTGGTAAAAGGAGGATTTACTTTTCTCCACCTCACGTGCCATTACTTGCACTTTTACCCCGCTTGGTCCTTCCCTTGCAAAGAGCCTATAGCCCACCAATATCCAAGGACGTTCAATATCTTTGAATGCGGAAAGGCCATGATTATTTACATTTTTAATCGACAAGGGTAGTTACTTTTTTGTGAGAAAAGATAAAACCTTTTCAAAGAATTCACTTCTCATTTTATCTTCATCGATATCCTTGATATAGTGAACTGGGCGACTATAGTTCTCCTTAGAGGTCATGATTTCAACCTCTTCGATCCATTCCGGGTGAATCACCGCATCAATGATGGCTAGATCCCAGATCGTGCGTTCGATTCGTCCCCCGTCCAAGTGATTATACCATCGATCTAATAGGAAGTCTAGAAGATCATGTTGGCCACCTAGTTTTTCTTTAGACTCTTTGTATTCAAAGGTCATCTGCGCTGCAATATTCACGGGAATAACATGGAATTCCACCCGAGAAGCCAGCACCTCTTCCAGCGCCTGCGGATCCATCATGCAGTTAAAATCGCGTTTCCGCAAGATATCTTTTTCGAAGTCGTAGGTACTACCTAACCAGTACAGTTTGATTTTAGGTGTGATACTGGGATCCATTAGTATAGCTGTAGCGACGTTGGTTAGCGCTCCTAAGGCAATAACGGTCAATTTTTCTCCGCTGGGCATATCATGAGCCGCCTCTATTAGGTGTTGCGAAGCAAGTGAGGGCTGCGCGCGATTTCCCCAATCAAATAGGCGATTAATCCCTCCACGCAGGCTTTTAACTTCGCCATTCATTTCTAGGTATCCCAATAGGACTTGATTAAGCCGATAACTTTCCTCCATCGTTTGTTCTACTGCCCAATGGGCGGGTTGCCACTGGGTAGCATTGAGCGCAATAACATCCCAACTGGGCTCGATTAATCCTCGAACAATTGCATAGAGGTCATCAACTTCATTACCTGTATCGGCGTCTATGATTACCTTTAGTTTGTCTTGTGCTTGTAGACCAGAGAAACAGAGCAGGAGGAGAGAGAAGAATGTAAGTCGGCGCATAGGTTGTGTTTTGATTAGTCGTTTGTGATCATTTGAAATAAAGGAAAATCCAGGGAAAAACCTATCGCAACTCTTTTTTTCATACCGTTTTACGGATAAGCTATAGCTCAGCACTTGCTTTACGGGCTTTCTATCTCCAATCCAAGACAAACATGTTGATGGAAAATGTGTTAGTTCATCGAGAAATCTGAAAATGAAAAGAGAAATGAAACGAATGAAGATCCATATCCTACTTAGTGCAATCGCATTGATCCTACCCAGTTTGCTAACTGGACAAACGCTTCAAGTTAAGCCCCCGGTACGATTCTTGGCATTGGGAGATTCCTATACGATTGGTCATAGTGTGCCGGCCAATGAGCGCTGGCCGATTCAATTGAGAGATTCCTTGGAGAGCCGCGGGGTTAATGTTCAGGAAACCAATGTGATTGCTACTACTGGCTGGCGTACAGATAACTTACTAGATGCAATTACTGACAAGAAGTTAGATCGCGAAAATTACAACCTAGTGTCCTTATTAATTGGGGTAAATGACCAATATCAACGACGGCCAATTGCTCATTACGAACCGCTTTTTCGCGAACTGCTGGATTCTTGCCTGCGGTATGCTGCTTTCGATACCAGTAGTGTCTTCATCGTTTCTATTCCTGATTATGCTTACACTCCCTTTGGTCAAAGAAGTATTAATCCTAATCAAATTAGCCTGCAATTGGATGAATACAATGCCATTAATAAGCGAGTGGCGGAGGAATATGGCGTACAGTACTTCGACATCACCCCCATTTCACGTGAGGGTCTTGATGAAAAGGATTTGGTAGCTCCAGATGAGCTGCACCCATCTAGTTATCAGTATACCTTGTGGGTACAAAAAATTCTGAATTATCTAGAGGAGAACAGTCTGATCAGCCCAAGCAAGAGTAAGCTTACCAATGAATTAAAAATTTATCCACTTCCTGCTCGGCAGATGATACGGGTTGAAGGTTTAGAGGAGATGAATCTTGATCAGATCAGGGTACTAAATGTCAAGGGACAAATACAGAAGATTGGAGATCTATCTGATCCTCAAGACATGGAAATTGATATTAGTCAATTAAATGCTGGCACCTACTTTCTGCAAGTATTTCAGAAAAACTTGCTAGTAGCTAAAGGGCGTTTTGTGGTTCAATAAGTGTATATTTCCGTGCACCTATCTGGCCTTTCTATGTCTACACCTGGGAAAAATATATTGGAAACAGAGCGCCTGATCTTGCGTCAATTTAGCTTAGAGGATGATGCGTTTATTGTCGAACTACTGAACTCCCCGGGCTGGTTGGCCTATATTGGAGACCGTGGGGTAAAAACACTCACAGATGCTCGAGCCTATTTGGTAGGTGGCCCAATGGCTAGTTTTGAAACGCACGGTTTTGGATTGGCAATGGTGGCTTTGCGGGAAACAGGGGAGGGGATAGGGATGTGTGGTTTGATCAAGCGAGATAGTTTGCCAGATGTAGATATCGGATATGCCCTATTACCCGCATTCACGGGGCAAGGCTATGCCTTCGAAATTGCTTCAGCTACCGTTGACCATGCCAGAGAACAGCATGGCCTTCGTCGATTATTAGCCATCACCGATCAGGAAAATGTGGCTTCCATTAAATTATTGAAAAAATTAGGAATGCAATTGGTGCAAGAAGTTCAATTGCGTCCCGATGATATCATGCTGTACTTATTTGGAATGGATCTCTAAATAGCTGCGGTAGGTATTTTTGGGATACCTATTCACAAAACTAGCTACAGATTGAACTGGTAGCTTCAATTAAGGCCTGAATCAGCAGGTTACCGAATGGCCATCCGGTAACCTAAAACGCCTTTCCAAATCATAAATCTGATATTCAGGTTCTTTTGATTTAGGCTCTCGAAGTAACCTTCTGGATCCCACCACGTATAGTTGCCATGCACACCCAGGAAAAAAGCACCACCATTTCCCGTAGCGAACTCTGCTCGGAGTCCGCCTTCTAGGAAAGGATTAGAGCCATATTCAAAAGTTTGCTCTTCTAAACTGAAATCCGGGGTATAAGTTCCTGGCATGTAAGTAGTCATGCCTCCAATAATTAAGGGCTGGATTTCCATATTCCTGATATGAAAGCGATAACCAGCCATTAGTCCCCATTGAATTCGATTCTTAGAATGGATATCCTTATTGCGCTTAATGTCAACATTGTCAATTAATATTTCCCGTCCAGAGTTAGGTTCAATGCGAAACTCCGGATTATCCACACGAATATTTAAATAGGACGTGTAATAGAAGATGTTTTGGAAGGTGGCATTGAGCCCAAAGGTAAAATTGGGTAAATTGTAGGTTAGATTAAGTCCTACATTTTTCTCCGTGACATTCACGGTATACCAGGTGGGAAAGCCTGTGTCCAAATTGTCATAGTCATATTCTAAACTGCCAGAACCAAATCCAGCATGTATCCCTATTGCAAATTGGTGAGAGATTTTACGTTTTCTAGATCTAGTGTCACCGTATCCCAATAGTTTCGCCCGATCCCTGGGTACCTGCAAGTATAACTCCCTTGCCAAAGTTTCATCTCCATTTGGCATGACTTTAATTCTCTTCTTTCTCTGGCCAGGCTTAAGTACAATGGCCGGACCATCATTGTAGTAATTGCGATCCATGTTGGGGTCCACAAAGAAAGTTACTTCCTTGTCGAAGTAGTTGGCAGCAATCCAAACAACGATGGAGTTTAATTGATCCTTCCCATTATCCAATAGACCGAGCAAAACCATTGAGCCCTTATTTTCACTAAGGTCAGGCGCTTCGATCTCTAAGAAATCTGGAACCTCTAGGTTTGGATAAATTTTCTTGAAAGTCCGGAGGTCTATCTTATTCGACGTGTAGCGATAGGTGTAGAAATCTACCGTACTTTCCATCGTCTGTTTACCAATCTTATCCTCATAAAGTTGCGGGATGGTAATTTGTTGTGCAGAGAGATAGACAAAAGAGAGAAGGCTAACTGCTAACAGTAGGGTTTTTTTCAGGTGCATGATCTTTGTGTGTTTCCCACAAAAGAAACAATAAATTGACGGGCAATAAAATCTTTTCAACACTTTGCTTGTCAGATATCTGATAAAAATTCATGTGATGCCGAAATCTGGTCCGGAACTATTTAAAACCTCATGTCGTTATGGGGAACATGAAACGGACAATTGTAATTGGAGATGTGCACGGCTGCTTTGAGGAGTTTCAGGAGCTGTTAGCTTTGGTGCAACTACAGCCAGAGGATGAACTGGTATCAGTGGGAGACATTGTCGATCGAGGGCCAGGCTCACAGGAGCTGTATGAATTTTTTCGGGATACACCCAATGCAAAGGTTTTGATGGGGAATCACGAACGGAAGCACGCCCGCGGAGTCCTGAGTTACTCCCAAGAGATCGTAAAAGTGCAGATGGGAGCTGCTTATGAGGAATTTAAGGCATGGTGTAAGCATTTGCCTTATTACCATGAAACGCCAGAGGCCATCATCGTGCACGCCTTCTTCGAGAATGGGAAAGCACTACCTGACCAAAAAGAAGAGGTGCTTAGTGGAACCACTTCTGGGACTAAATACCTTAGTAAGATATACGGAGAGGAAAGCCATTGGCAAGATCATTATGAAGGGAAAAAGCCCATCATTTATGGCCATCATGTGGTAGGGGATCAACCTAAAATTGAGAATAATACCTACGGGATTGATACAGGGGCTTGTCACGCCGGTTACTTAACGGCCATAGAACTTCCTGCTTTTCGCATCCATCAAGTAAAGGTAGAAATAGATCATTGGGCTTTGGAAATGAAAAAATGGCAATTGCCGGTACTGAAGGCCAAAGACTGGTCTGGTCGAAAATTCGTACGAATCGAAGAGGAGGTCATGAAAATGCGATACCAAAAGGATGCTGCTGTTCAGCAACACTTGGATCAAATTATGGATTGGGTAGTAGCACTGAAGAATTTGCAGATAGAGATCCATAAATTTATCCTACAGAAAACCCAAACACTATTGAATGAACACGGTCAAGACGGGTTCAAATCAATAGCCAATCAATACTCCTATAAGTCCTATCTATTCACCGCCAGGGCTAATCAATTAAAGGTGGAAGGACTGGCAAAGATTCTCAATACACCGGAGAAGACACTACAATTGGCTCATCAGCTAGAAATAGCCACGGCACTTACTCGATCTCCACAATCTTAACCTATGATATGTACATTTCGGCTATTTCAGCCCGCTGATGAAGCTGAACTCCAACGGATGATAGCTCAATTCTATGCAGAGGAGGCTGCCGGGGGTCCCATCAATGAAGAGAAGGTGAAACGTACGATAAATGTACTTGGCAAACCAGGTCAGGCAGGAGCTATTCTGATCGCGGAAAACGGAGAAGGTATTTTAGGCTATGCCATTGTTATCCATTATTGGAGTAATGAATTTGGTGGCTGGCTGACCTTCCTCGATGAGTTATTTATTGACCAAACTTACCGAAACCTTGGCTTGGGGACTAAGTTTACCCAGTTCATTATGCATGAATACGGGACGGAGATCATTGGTGTTGGTCTAGAAGTAGAACCCAATAATACTCGTGCCCTCCAACTCTACGAGCGACTAGGTTTTGAATCGGATGGCTATCATCACCTCCTATACCTGAAGGGGTGAAGACTCCACCGGTGAGTCTCGTTGATAGAAAAATCATTCCTGCTGGTCAAAAAAATTGGCCTTCTCTGCTATTCCTAATCAACTTATGGGAGTAAGGCATAAACCTTTTCGCTATTTCACTAAAAACCAAGTTGATGAAGAAGTTATTAATGCTAAGTAGCCTGTTACTACTTGTTGCTGCTATTACCAATTGCCGAAATGCTACTTCTAACTCTAATGACCCTGCTGCGCTTGAGGAGGAACGATTACATGCTGAGCCTGCTGGAGAAGTAGAACCGTCCGGAGAAGTGGAACCTGCAGGGGAGGTGGAACCTCATGGAGAAGTGGAGCCGAAAGGAGAAGTGGAACCGAAAGGAGAAGTGGAACCGGAAGGGGAGGTAGAGCCTGAAGGGGAAGTAGAACCGGAAGGGGAAGTAGAGGGGCATTGATGCCTTGAGTAAAGAAATAGGAGGTGCTCATCCTTTTAAACGATTAGGGTGTTGTATGTTTATGCTAAACAAGAGGCTGCGAGGTGCTCCTGTTTATACAACCTACCTATAGGCTCAACACCACCCTAAAATGATTAAGGATGAATCAGCTGATCCAAGAAGTTGAACGAGCGAGACAAGATTTCATTGATTCCTTGTCTGGCCTATCTTCCCAACAATACCGTTACCAGCCTGCTCCAGATCAATGGGCAATCCTTGAGATTGCAGAACACATGGTCTGGGCAGAACAGATCGGTGTCAATGGCATGTGGAAGGCTTTAGAAGGTATTAAAAATGGAGCTCCTATTTGGGCTGGTACGCCAACACATGTTGGCCGTACTATCGAGGAGGTTGTCGATCTAACTTGGCAGACCAGAGAGAAGGTTCCAGAGGTAGCTAAACCCCGTTGGGGAGGTGCCTTGGATTTCTGGATTGCAGCTTTGAAGGCTTGCGCCCCCATCTTGGCTGCTTTGAAAGTGGCGTTGGCTGAATATGACCCCGCTGAGATCATTTATCCACACCCAATTTCCGGGCCTTTGAACGTGGTGCAGCGGATCGAATTCCTACGCTTTCATTTGGATCGACATCGCGCGCAGGTGGAGCGGATTAAGGCTGACCCCGCTTTCCCAACTGAATAGCGAAGACATGGCCAAAATGAAACCCATTAATTTCAAGCATATAGATGAGTTCCTGGATTATCTCCCGGAGGGAGAACGGCTGCTCGTTGAGTACTTGCGAGAAATCGTATGGGATTGCATACCCGATGCTCGCGAGAAGTTATCTTATAACGTTCCTTATTATTCGCGAAATCGGCGCATCTGCTTCATTTGGCCTTCCGCTATTCCCTGGGGGAAAGTGAAAAAGGAAGGGGTGATGTTCGGCTTCTGTACGGGACATTTACTGACGGATGATATCGGCTATTTGGAAAAAGGAGATCGCAAAATTGTGTATGCCAAGACCTTTTTTGCTCCAGAAGAAATAGAGGTAGATCTCCTGAAAACCTTTATCTTAGAAGCCGTTGAATTGGATCGTCAAATAGGTGGTAAGAGGTAGGAGCCTCTGCTGTCAATAATTAGATGCCATGCGCTGCCATATTGGGAAGTACATCTTTGTTAGTATTAGTGCCTTTCTTTTCCTTACACCATATTTACATACTCAATCTCTTACCTCAGAAGAGCCTTACTGGCACTTTCTCGTTGGTGGAAGTTACACTCTGGTTGGGAGGGCCTCGGATGATGGCAACCCTCGGAATAGCTTCGATCATAGACCAAAGGTTCGTCCGGTCTTAGGACTAGGCTATAGGCACCCCTTTCCCAGAAGCGGTAGCGGGGAACTTAGACTGACCTATTCGTCTCAAAAGGGGAGTTTTAGAACTGCCTCAGGGGGGCGTCTTTTTGGTCAAAGGAATCGGTTTGATATGGTGACGGATTGGTTACATTTGAGCTATCTATTTTCTTATCAGACCAAGGGGCCTAGCGCCTTCCGGTTTGAGTTTGGCCCCAACCTAGGCTTTCTATTGAATGGAGGGGAGGAAGTGGAAATATGGGTAACACAGTTTAGTTTCCAATCACAGGCAGACAATCGAAGTTTTCAATTTATTGAGGACAATCGTTCTTTATGGACCAGTACGATGTTTGGTCTGCAAGCGGGTTTGGTTGTGACCTTTCCGTTCAATGAATCGCTCTTAGGAAATCTATCCCTCTCTTATCAGTTTGCAGAGAACAATAGAGGAAGTGCCTTTTTCCTAGGGGAGTCCATGCAGGTTCATGCTTTTATGCTAACCTTAGGAGTTCAAACTGATCTATGATAACAAGGCTGATTTTGTGGTATAGCTGGAATGATTTTAAGGCCTATCGTGTTACTACATTATTCATCTACTAAATCACCTGTCCATGTCCACCGCAATCACCTTCGAAAAATCCCGCCCCATTCAAGTCATTCCCTACCAAGTAAGATGGCCGAAAGAATATGAAGAAACAGCTCAGGATCTTAAAACAACTTTAGGAGATACGGCCAGATACATCGATCATATCGGCTCAACTTCTGTTCCTAATCTGCAGGCTAAAGATGTCTTGGATATCCAGATAACCGTGCATGATCTCGAAGACCCTAACATTCAAACAAAATTAGAAGCGGCGGGCTACACCGGCTTCTCGAAAGCATATCACGATGAGTTTTCTGGTATGAGTTCTAATTCGCCAGAATTAGAGAAACGCATGATTCGGCAAAAAGCAGGCCAGCGAAGAATGCATATTCATATTCGGGAATACGGTCGCTTTAATCAGAGATATCCCTTGTTGTTCCGGGATTATTTACGCGCTTCTGCTGTGACCAGGCAAACCTATGGCTTGCTGAAGGAGCGTTTAGCACAATTGTTCCCGGAGAGCAAAGACGGATATTACTTCATAAAAGACCCTTTAATGGATATGATATTTGAAGGGGCGGAACACTGGGCTTTGCATTCAGGATGGAAACTTCGTACCTAAATGACTACCTTTTCCGGTAATTGGGAATTATTCTCTGGATTTACAGGTTGTGCATAAACGATCGCTTAAAAAAAAATAGATGTTGACTATTCGTAAAATCTACGACGCGGCTGCCTTCATTACTTTTTTAGGAATTTGTCTATTGTTGAGCCTACAATACTTCGAGGCTAATCCCTTTTCCTACCAGACTACCTCCAATGTGTTGCTGACTGCCACGGTCGTATTAATTGTCTTTTTTTGGGTGAGGACTGTCGCTTTGGCTAAAGAAAATACGGGCAAGGAATGGACTACTTATCATTACAAAAGACCACGGGTTAATTTTTCCCATTTCACGCCAGGGATTGTACTCATCGTCTTATCTAATGTAATGGAAACCAGAATGACCAGTTTGTTGTGGTTGCTGGGGATGATCATTTGTGGGGGGATTTTGATCAATTATGTAATTGAATATTTCGTCAACTATCCACGCTTCGCCATCAGTGACAAACAATTAGCCGTTTACGGAGCTAATGAGTCAATTATAGATATAGCAGAAATTAAGGAAATGAAGCAGAGGGGAAACTACCTGGAGGTGAAAACCAAGAGGGAGACGCTCTCTTTGCACCTGAAGTATATGAGTGCCGAGGAACAAGAACATTTGATGGAACGCCTGAAGCGAAGTATGATTTCTGCTATTATGGAAAGAAAGGAGCGATTGGGTATTGACGATTAGTAGAAGAAATAGAGAGAACTGCATTTAGCCAGCCCTGCCATTAGCATCAATTACCCCAAGTTGCGGTGAATGAGCGCAAAAAAGGAAGAATTTGCAAAAAAGCAGCTAGGAGCTTGTTTTTGCCGCAAATATCTGACGCATTTGGGCTCCTTAGCATGAATCGCAACTTGCCATTATTAAAACCTATGGAAAAAGAACTACCCTTAGCGGCCTCAACTGATTTAGATCGCTTGGTCGAAGACTTCGTGACCCGAACTTTACCCAAGGAGGTCTGGACGCACGAAGCCCATCTCCTAGTGGCCTTATGGCATTTACATCATCACCCCCTAGACGAGGCCATCTGCTTATTACGTGCTCGTATCATTGCTTACAATGTGGCGGTTGGAACAGAGAATTCCAGTACTAGTGGATATCATGAAACGATGACCCTTTTTTGGGCTTGGGTGGTAGATCAGTTTTTGAAATCTCATCAAGGAAAACTACCTGATTTAGCTGCTACTTTTTTGGAAAGCAAATATGCAAATCGAAAGCTGCCACTATTATTCTATAAGCGAGCCCAACTGTTCAGTGTAAGGGCTCGGGCACGCTGGGTTGAACCCGATTTACAAGCTTTGGACTTTAAGCTCATTTAAAGATTAGGTATGTCGATCGAAATCAAAGAAACAAAAGCGCTTGCACAAGCGGATATCATTGCTTTATACGAATCAGTAGATTGGTCCTCTGCTAAAAAGCCAGATAAGCTGTATCAAGGATTGCTAAATTCTCATTCCTTGGTCACGGCTTGGGATGGAGACCGTTTGGTGGGCTTAGGCAATGCGCTTTCAGATGGTTATCTGGTGGTATATTATGCGCATTTGGTTGTTCATCCCGACTATCAGGGGAATGGGGTGGGCAGAATGATCGTGGAGCGCTTCAAGGAGAAATATGGGGACTTTCATCAGCAGATTTTGGTGGCTGATGGTGGGTCGATACAATTTTATCAGAAATGTGGATTTGAAAGGGCTGGGGATACTCAGCCGATGTGGATTTATCAAGGCGATGAGCATTAAGTATACATTTGATTATGATTAGAGCATTAGGCCCAGAAGACTTAGAGGCCTTTATCCAAATTCGCTCCGACAGCCTCTGCATTAGCCCAGAGTCATTCGGCTCAGAACCCCGAACTCCCGAGGCTTTTGATCGTATCGCTACCCGAAAGGATCTCGAGGCGAAGAACGAACGCAATTTCATTTTGGGTTACTTCCAGGGCGAAAAACTGAAAGGGATAATTGGCTTTATACAACCTGAGCGGGACAAGGTTCGACACCGGGCTTTTATTTGGGGGGTCTTTGTGTATCCCGAGTACAGAGGTCAAGGAATAGGCAGGGCCTTGATGGAATCTACCCTGGAAAGGGCGAAGGGAATAGAGGGCTTGGTGAAGGTTGTCCTTTCGGTAACCTATTCGGCCGAAGCTGCTAAGCGTTTGTACGAAAGCTTCGGGTTTAAAACCTATGGCCTAGAACGGGATGCCATGCGATGGAATGGTAAAGCTTTGGACGAGCTCTTTATGGAGTGGTACAAGCCCGAATGAGGTAATCTCATCTACTACTCAACCTTACAGCACCTTCACCTGTTCTTCTTACATTCACTCCTATTTTTACAAGACACGTATTCCTAGATTAAACATCTGCGTTTGGAGCCACCAATCCCCATCGGCTCATTCTCATTATGATATGGGAGAATTGAATACTATATTTATTCTTGTAAACTTTTAATAGCAAATGGCAAACCCGCTTACAGCGCACGAAAAAGAACTGATCCAAAAGTATTTTGGAACAACCATAGAAGAACTCTCCCCAGCTACTTTTAAGCAGAAGTTGAAAGAGCTCCGTGTAAAGTACCATCCCGACCAATTTCAGAAATTTGAAGATGATACCATCCTAGAAATGGCCAAAGAGCGGTTTCAGGAGATCCAGACTTTATCAGAGAAGATTGAAGCTTTTCACAAAGGAGAGCACATTGGCACGCCTCCCGGGGCCAAGGCCAAGATGAAGCGAGATTTCATGTCCCCGGAAGCTTTGTTCGCTACCAAAAAAATGAAGATCGAGATAAAGACAAGTGACAAGGATCTTAAATATCACCTCTTTGGTTCCTTCTACCGTTGGCTGCAATACGGCGATACCTTTAAAGTCCCCAACACGGGCGGAACAATTATTATGGATGAAGATCATCGCGGAACCCGCATTGGATTTGAGGAGGTGGTACGAATCTATCTGACTTTTGGCGAGGAAGATATAGTGGAGGATATTGTGAGTTGGTTGTCTGGGAAGATAGAAGACCGTGCTAATTCCTTGATTATTGGTCAGGAATTGGTAGATAATAGTTACGAAGCCATTCTACAGTCAATCAAAAAGCAGTCCTTTCTGCGACTAGCGCCCCCCACTACTTGATATTGCAATAATTACACAGGTGTTTCGGATGGGGGTAAATTTAGGCAAAGCTTTGACTTGATTGTCAGTCGTTCCTCAATTTCCCCAAACCATGAAAAATTACCGTCCTATAGTTTTCGTCTCCGTAGTGGGGACATTATTGTACTTGCCTATCTATTCTTGTCTCCAGTATCCTTACTTTCAATGGCTATGTTAACATCAGCGCTTCTGGTCTGGCTGGTAGTAATAGGTGTCCTTATTTGGGGCTTTCGGCGCTTCTATCGATGGGCATTTAGGTATGAAGATTAGTCGAATAAAGTAAATCATTGGCCTAGAATTGGTGCCTTTTTGACGGATTTGTATTAATATCAGTAGTATAAAAGAGCGTTTCAACAATGACTCAGCTAGCCATAATACTACTGTCGATAATATTCCTTTCTCTATTGATTGGGTGGAGCTACAATAGCTTTATCCATCGCAAGAATGCTTTGCAGTATGCGTATTCAAGCTTGGAAACCATGCTACAGAAGCGTCATGAACTGCTACCCAAATTGGCGGAAGTTGTGCAGACCAGTGCTGAGTTTGAATTTCGTTTAGTGCAAGAGGCTACTAGTCTGCTTAAGCAGACAAATTCCAAGGAGCTGCCACCCGCGGCTATGGTCCGCCACGAAAACCAGATCGCCAAATCCATCACGCAAATTACCTCAGCCATCAATAGAGATGCTGCGTTGCGGCAGGGACAGAGTTTTGTCCATTTGCAAAAATCGATTGTAGAAGTTGAAGCACAAATCTCAGCCTCCCGGAGAGCCTATAATGCGGCAGTTATGGAGTACAATAATTCCATAGAAATGTTCCCCACCGCCGTATTTGCCTCTTTATTGAAACTGCAGCGGATTGATCCTGTAGATCTTGTTGTTTTAGAGCCTGATTATACGGTAAGAGATAGCTAAACCCCAAAGCCATGCAAAAACCCAAAGTAGAGATTTTACACAAAGTGCGGCCCAAGTTGGCCGAATTAGAGCGGCAGCGCAGGAAGATGCTAGAAGCTCGTCAGAAGACAGAAACGACTGCCATACTACTGGTGATTGTAGGTCTAGTATTGGTGCTTTTTTTGGGTAGTTATTTAGGAGATGAAGGGATTCCAGCGGTTCTCGTAGGCACTTTCTTAGTAATAGGAGTAGCGGCATACTTTCTGAGAATGGGAAGGCTGGAGGCTAAGGGCGATTTGCAGCAGGATATAGGTCGTGTAATTACTGATGCTATGGGGAGGGATTGGAATTATGCAGCAAAGAGACATCTTTCACCCAGTCTTGTCAAATACTCCGGCCTAGTGGGTAAAAATCGGGCGATCTACGGTAGTAATCTGATACAGGGGAAGCATGGTGATACACAGTTTTCATTTTCTAACATTAATATCAGTAGCAATGAAAATGATAATTCGGATGTATTTGGAGGGATCCTGCTAGCTATTGATTTCCATAAGGAGCTGAAAGGGAAGACATTAGTTTTCCCTGATCTTGCTCAGAACCTGTTGGGCGCTTGGCTGGGCAAGCGGGTACAATCCTTTGGTTGGCAGGGCTTGGAGTTGGTTTATCTAGAGGATCCTACCTTTGAAAAAGCCTTTGCCGTCTATAGCAAAGATCAAGTAGAGGCTCGCTATATCCTGACTCCAAACATGATGGCTAATATGCTCAGCTTGAAAAAGAAGTATGGAGATCATTTTTCCTTTTCCTTTACCCAGGGTACCATCTTCATTGCGATTGAAAATGTAGACCCCTTTGAAAGTAGTTTGAGCGCACCTATTCTTCCAGATGGGACTTTTCATCACTTTTATAGAGCAATAGATCTCGTCACCGATGTGATCGATACCTTACAATTGAATACACGAATCTGGTCCAAGTAGCGCACCAGCCAAACTGCCGTTAAATGGTGAAATCTAGAGCGGAAATTGCGGAGAAGATTCAGGTCGAACTACCAAGTCTCGAGGCTCGTAGAAAGCAATTGCTGTTGCAAAAACAACAGAAGAGCCAATATCTATTGATTCCTGGCGGAGTTGGACTGGTTTTACTCACTGGATATCTGTGGCAATTCATGGGATGGGTAGCTTTAGCAACGGTGGTTTTACCACTCTTTTTTGTCGTTCTCCTCCTCTTTGAATATCACAAATGGCTGACGCCGCGCTTGCAAAGACAACTACAACAAGCTATTGGAGATAAGATTCTTGGACAGGCTTATCCCAATTGGACTTTCCAGGCAGATGAGCATCTGGATCTCCAAACTTTTGAGGCGATGGGGGTGGCGAATGGATACAAGCTCAGGGAAGCCTCCAATTTGATCACTGGACAATTTGGAGATACTGCCTTTACCTTTTGTCACTTATTGGTATATGGGCAGGAAAAGGAGGAGAGTGATCCCTTCTTCAACGGGCTGTTGCTGGTATTTGATTACCATAAATCATTTAAAGGGAAAACGGTGGTGGTCAGGGATAGTGCACAGGCAATCCTCGGTACTTACTTGGGAAAGAAGGTGCAGGAGTTTGGTCGGAAGGGGCTCAAATTGGTGTATTTGGAAGATCCCGTTTTCGAGCAATTGTTTGCGGTGTATGGCGATGATCAGATCACAAGTCGCTATATACTGACTACGAGTATGATGGAGAATCTTATCACATTGCGTTATAAATATGGAGAAGAAATTGCTTTCTCCTTCATAGATGGGAAAGTAGCAGTGGCTATCGATCACGTTTATTTATATAAAACGTATATCGAAAGCCCAATACACCTTGAGGCTGCTGTAGATCAGTTTTTGAGGCCAATGGAAATGGTTAGGGATGTTATCGAGACTTTACAATTGAATACCCGCATCTGGAATAAGTAGTAGATGAAAATCAAATATTAGCTGATGTCAAAGACCAGGCAGATCGTATCCAATGCGCAACTAGAGAATGTTCGTTCTGCGCTAACGGAAGTGGAGCAGAAGCGCCAGTTGCTTTGGCGTTGGGAGCGCCGGGGGCTTCTTCTTTTAGCAGTGCCGGTCTTGATCTTTGTCGTCTTGGTTGGTATCGAATCTGTAAGGAACTTAGGACTAATGGGGCTATTTATTCCTGTTCTATGCCTATTTGTGATCGTCGCGATGGGAGGGGATAGCCTGTTTAAACCTAGCCGTAAAGCAGAACGAAAGTTGCAGCAGTGGATGGGTGAGGCCGTCTTACAGCAGCTTCAACCGGAGTGGCAATTTTTTGCGGCAGATTGCCAGCCTTTAGATCCTTTTTATGACTTGAATATCTTAGGTCACCATCATTTCATTAGAGGCGCAAATTTGATCAAGGGAGAGATAGAAGGGACTACTTTTTCTTGTAATCATTTAACAGTCCTTCCGCCTAATCGGGATGAAACCTATATTCATTTTCAAGGAATGCTAATCACACTTGAATTGGATAGGGCCTTGCAAGGGAGGACCATCGTCATACCCGACCGGGCACAGCAGCAACTAGGGACCTATCTTGGGAAGAAGGTACAAGAAAAAGGGCATGGTAGTTTAGAGCTCGTGTATTTGGAGGACCCTGTCTTTGAGAAATTATATGCTGTATTTGGAGAGGATCAAATCGAAGCTAGGTATGTTCTTACCCCCTTGAGAATGCAGCGGTTGGTTGAACTTAGATCGCGCTTTGGGGAAAATATTTCCTTTTCCTTTAATCAGAAGCAAGTGGCCATAGTTATTCATCACTATCCTTTTACCACTGTCCACGTCGAGTCTCCTATTCATCAGGATGCTGCCATACAGCACCTACTGGAGCCCATTAGACTAGTAGAAGAACTAGTACAAGCTTTGCAGCTCAGTTAGAAGGTGTTTTAAAAGTATTCCTCAATAGGCGTAAACCCTCCATTCGGATTATCCTGTACGTCTATTTTTTCTTGCATCCATTTCTTTTTGTAGACTCAGTACTCAGTATGTTGGCTGTTAACTCAAAATCTTGTACTCAAGGTGATATTCCACTGTCTACCCAAGGCGGGGATGATGCCTGGCCCTGGATAGGCTGCGGCCCTTCGCGTAAAGTACGACGCATCAAGTAGATTATTGATACTAGTGCCGAGACTAAAGGTGTCTGAGATATTGTAGCGTGCGGAGAAATCCAGGACAGTATAAGCAGGAATAATCCCAAAAACCCCTTTGAAGGCCTCCCTGGTATTGGCGGCATCGGAGAATTGCTCTCCTACGAAGGTGGCTTGGATAGAGGTGGTGAAATTACGATAGCCATAAGAGATGCCAGATTTGATGTTATAATCGGGTAGCTCTTCTAGCTTGTTGTTTGTTCTAACCCCAACTAGTGCTCTATCATTGATGCGGGTATAAATTCCTTGATTGACCGAGCCATTGATGAAGGCACTAAGTTTATGATCACTGGTTTTCTTTAGTGCGGCCAGGATATCTAATTCGAAGAAAACCTCTAGGCCAAAGATCTGAGCTGCACCGATATTGGTCCGCACCCTTAAACCATCATCAATCACTTCACCAATCCGATCTTCGTATAGAATGTAGAAAAGGCCAGCTTCAATAAAGAAAGGTGAAAAATCTCTTTTTCGAATCCCGAGATCGAAGCTAAATCCACTTTCATCTTGAATTAGAGAATCCACAACCTGGGTGTTCGTTTGTATTTGAACATCGGTGAAGTTTATGGCTCGGTAATTGGCCGTAGCATTACCATAGAGTTCGTAGCTTTTGCTGAGTTTCTTGGAGACACCCAATCCATAGAGGAAGATGTGGCGTTGGTTCTCGGAGCTATCAGGCCTTACTTCTTCAATAAAGTCGCCAAAACTGTTCGTACGTAGCGTACTGGTAAAATAGCCTTCAGATTGTGTATCAATATATTCGTACCGGATACCAGGGATAAGACTGAAGGTATTGCTGAGTCGAATGATCTTTTCGGCGAAGACTGCTGCGTTGAGATTCGGGAACTCAAAATCCGATTTCCGGCGATCCAAGAAGGAGGTATCTACTCGGGTGAAATTGGCATCGCTTCCATCCGTCCCAAAACTTTGACTAAAGTTGGTGAAGCCACGGTAGAGGCGCGTTCCAATCAGTAGGGTGTTGTTGAGTTCTCCGGTACTTTTATAGGAATAAGAAACCCTAGTTTCATTGCCAATGTTTCGGAACTGGCCATCGATAAGATCTCGGTAAGATAAAGGGTCTTCGATATCTGGTGTTTCTAGGAGTCCTAAGGAGGTGCGATCTGCATGCAGTCCGAATGTGCGACTGTAGATTTTTGTGTTGGGACTCAGTGCATACTTTAAGGAAAATGCGGCAAGGTTCCAATTGACGCGAAACCAGTTTCTAGTTCGATTGGAGCTTTGAGGATCCGCTGCAAAGGCTTCGTCGGTCAGCCCGCCCGCCTGTTGGCTAAGATAGTACATATGCGTAAGGTCGAACTGCAGTTTTAGCTTATTGGAGACTTGGTAGTTTAATCCGAGGAAGGCGCCCGTTTGCTCAAATTCAGAATTCGGCCGCCAGCCATCTCCTTGTTTATACTGGAAATAACTGTAGTAATTGAGTTTACCTACCTGGCCATGTAGACTATTAAAGGAATTAATGAACTGGTAAGCGCCATAAGTGTTTTGGGATTCAAAGTTGAAACGCTTGGCGGTGTTGCCCTGCTTCATTTTAAAATTAACTAAACCTCCAAATTGACTGCCATATTGTAATGCACCAGCCCCCCGGACAATTTCGATCTGTTGGACCGCCTGGAGGGGAGGCGTATAGTAACTTTCTGGGTAACCCAAGGCATCTGCACTGATGTCATAGCCATTTTGTCGGGTGTTGAAGTTGGAGGTACGTTTGGGACTTAAGCCTCGGCCTCCAATATCAAGCTGTAATCCAGCATTGTCACTTTCCCATATATTGAGACTTGGGATTTTGCTAAAGGCCTGGCGAGCATTGTTAGCCGCTTTGTTGCCCACTAGTTTTTCGATATTAATCACTTCTGTCTTTTTCCCTTCGTACAGACCGCCTGCTTCGATGGCCCTCAGCCTTCTAATTCCAAACGCGTCGGAATCGGCTTTCACGACTACCTCCGAAAGGTTTTGAATATTCTGTTTGACTTGAATCTGAAGCGTGGTATCACCACTCAGGAAAATGGTGGTTTCATAGGGTGCTATGCCGATACTTTTGATAAAAAGATCATAGGAGCGTTGGTTGAGGAGTTGCAAGGAGAAAAAACCTTTCGCATTGCTTATCGCAAATTCTTCCTGCCCCGTGATATAGACCACTACATCCTCTATTGGCTCATTGCTAAGATTACTGATGACGCCACTGAGGGTGGACTTTTCTTGAGACCAACTCCTTGGCATGCACAGTATCGCGACTAGTATAGGTAGTAAAAGTAGCTTCTTCATTATTCTTTTAATGGTAAAATCCAATTACTGTTCATGGGGTCTTTAAGGGCATAAATATTGAGGGTGTCATTGGTGAAGACTTGACTTCTTCGGCCGTTTAGAGACAATCGACTTTTGACATAAACCTCCGGAGCATATCCATTTTTAGTATTGAACTCATCTCCGATATCCTTGGCGAATTGGATGATCAGATCAGGCTGCGATCTCATTTGCTGCTTTTGGAATGCCGTTAAATATTCATCTTGGTTCACTTCTTTCTGGGTACCCGTTTTAGGATCTTTCACAATGATGGAGGTGTATCCGTTTTTCTCCATCAACATCACCCGCCAGCTAAAACGATAGCCCTGCTCGTGCCAGAAAAGATTACCCGGATATTGTAGATATCGGAAAGGTAGGTAGAGCTGAAGAAGGAAGTAAAGAATTAAAGCACCTGAAACCCATTTACGCTTTGTGGTCTGAACTTCCTGACTTTTCTCCCCTTCTATGGAGCTCGAAAACGGAAGATAGGACAGCAACTTCTGATGCCATGCCGGAGAGAAAAAGATGATCGTAGAGGTGATCATGATCAGTGGAAACATACCAATCCTAGGGAAAAGAATAGAAGTGAGTATGTGAAAGACCAAAACTGCAATATAGGCTAAGGCTCTAGTTTTCTTGATCCATAAGAATAGCCAGATGCTTAGATCGTACACACAACCGGCCCAGCTGAATAGGAAAGCCGTTTCTTTATAATGCATCCACGGGCCTAGGATCGGTAACTCATATTTGCCGGGTAACCAAGTAGCCATGGGCTGAGCTTTAAAGAGCCAATCTGGATTTACCTTTGCTAGGCCAGCAAAGAAATAGACAATGGAAAGTTGAACTTTAAAAATAGCGATATGCCAATTGGCACAGGTAGCTGATTTGATCCTGGGGAAAAGTAGCACATCGATTGCATACCAACGATTTGCGGGTACGAGCGTCAACCAGAAGGTAAGTACAGTAACTAAGTAGTAATGATTGAGATAATAGGTCTTATCCAGTAGCTCAACATAGGTGAACAGAAGGAGAAAAAGAAGGGTGCTGAACCGATACAAGAACCCCAATATGATTCCTAGTGAGCTAAAGATTAGCAGCGCGAAGATCCAATACATGCCCTCGTCACCCAATGGCTTTAGCCAGGAAAAGAAGCTAAAATGATAGCTTGGATCTATATACAACTCTTTGATCCAACCTTTTTGCCAGGTTCTAAGCGTACTATATAGCAATAGGCTACCAAAGACTAGTCGGAAGATGACTAGTGGTGCGATGGAAACAGATTTGAAAAGAAAGTTGTCTAGCTTATATAGTGCACTGGGCATATCAAAAACAGCAGAAAAGGCACTACCAGAAGTGGTGCCTTTTCATAGATTATTGTCATTTGGCGCTATCAGGACTAATCACCGTCGTTAGCCCCGTCAGCATCTTGTACGTTTAGTACCGGAAAGAGATCCGATTTGTATAAGGTTACTAAGGCTTGAATTTCGTCATAAAGTGATTCATCACCAGAAATCGAATTTCGACTGGCAATCAGGCTATAGATAGCATTAAACTGAGCCTTAATGTCCTCATTGATGGAGGACTGCTCTCTGGCTATCAAGAGGTCATCATACCCTTGGCCATTGGTTTCTTTCGAAGTATTGCCAAGGTAGAGATCTTCCATTTCTTCTATTGCCGCTTTCAACAGGGCTAAGGTGAAATTCTCGTTTCCCTCAAACAGAGATTGATAATAGCCTTCAACCTTTGTAGCATCAGCAGGGATTGGCGAGTCATTGGGCCCTAGTCGGCCGATCGGGATTCCAACCTTATTCTCCCGAATATGATCTTCATAGTAGATCAAGCTTTCATTTAACTGCACACTGATAGAGCTACCCAATTGCGTACCTCCATTATTGATGAAGTTGGACTGCAGGCTCCCGCTCCAACTGCTAACGAGTCGATCCGCCCGTTCTTGCATGTCATCAACTAAAGCTCCTAAGAATGCTAAACGCTTGGCATCCTCATTGAAGTAGGATAAAACATCAGCTGGGCCATAGAGCATGTAGTCAAGAGCGGGGAAGCCATTCGCTCGTTCTTGGGCAGTGGTGCTAAAATTATAAGATTCTGTTTCAATCAGATCCTCTAAGACGGAGACCTCAATGGGAAACAAATTGGACGTACCGACTAGGGACTGATTGATAGTGGCAAAGTAGTTATGCACGGCAGCGGCCTGGTAGGCCAGATAGGCCTCCTGGTAAGCTGATCTTAAGTTAGCCAAGGTCGATTCACCTTTGGTCGCGGTGAAAGCATCTACAGCTGTACCCAAATTGCTGAGCCTACTTTGATAGGTCACCATGGTCGGGAGAATAACCTCATTCATCTGATTGGTCAAATGATCGGTATAATCTGTCTCTGTTGGGCCTTCGTCATCTTCCGACGACTTATCTTGACAAGCCGTGCAGAGGATGGTGAGGCTGAAAAATGCCACTAGTGTTTGAAAAAGAATTCGATTATTGATGTTGATGTGTATTCGATTACTCATGTGTACTGGCCTTATATGATGTTAGAAAGGAATTGCGCCAAATCCAGGATAGGCAAGGTCAAGAAGATCTTTGGCCTTTTCCATTTGATCGTCAGTTACCTCCCAAAGATTAATATCGTATACTCCACTCAGGGAAGAATCAGAACCTGACCAACCCAGGGCAATCAAGACATCATGGACTTGAGTGGCTGAAATTCTTCCTTCGGAGTTGAAAGAAAGGGAATAGATGAAAGCCAAGGCTTCCGAAAGGTGGTGAAGTTTATCCTCATCCGTAATATCTGCGATTGCAGCATTCAGGTAATGGTAGGCCGCCGCTGCAATCCCAAGTTCTGTGTATAGCTTGACATCTTTTCGCGCAGCTTCGTAATAAGCTTCATTGGTCGTTTCATCGCCTGGGCCAAAGCCTTCCCCTGCTTTCAAAACTGCACGCCCGAAGATGAAAGCATCCATGAGCTTTTTCGCTAGATTGATGCCATATACGCCTTCAGTCTCGTCACTGAAATCAAAGGTATAGTTGGCAATAAACTGTCCATCTCCATTGGAGCTGTTGGATGGATTCGGATAACTGGCTGGATCAGCACCTAAATAACCAAAAACTTCATCCCAGCGGTGTTGTCTATCAGTTCCTGAAGTAGCATAATCAGCACCGGCTGCGGACTCATTGTTTCCTTTACTGTTTTCAGCACCGGCTTGAGAAGGACGCAGATAGTCATCTACCATCTGATCATACATCATCGCTCCATATAAGCCTTTTTCGAGCAACTGAATGAATTCCAAACCATTTGCATTCACGTGGCGTTTCTTACTACCCGTAGTGATCATACCGGCTACCCCATTGCTGGCTGTAGTGGTATAGTTCGCTTGGGTAGAAGTAGTGAATTTTTCTGCCAGATCAGCAAAGGCATCAGCTACTGAAGTGTTGCCATTGTCAAAGTTCAACTCATCAATTTTAGTTCGGATGTCAGAATTTCCTTGTGCATCAGCACTTTGGAATTGATCTCGATTTTCATTGGATAAAGCGGCCTTTAAATCCCAGAAAATAGGTTCATTTCTAGAGGAGTCAACAATTTCTTTTAATTGAGCGAGTCTTCTTTTTTGTCCATTGTAAGCGCCGGGGGCAAAATCTCCAGTGATGTCATAGGAGCTAGGAATAACGAAGTTGCCAAGATCAACTTCCCCCAATTCGTCAATAGAACTGGCTAAGAAGCTTGGGTCAGGGCCTGAAGGGACTTCATCGTCATCCTTCTGGCAGGCGGAGCATACAACTAGAGCCAAGGATGTAAGCATCGCCAGCTTGAAAGTTGTTAGTTTATTCATATTTATTCTTTTCATTAAGTTTCTGTTCAGTCAGGTTTTATTTGGTAGGGAAGGAATAGGCCATTAGATTTTACTAGAAATAAAAGCTCTGCCTTTCAGCAGAGCTTTAAAATGGAATCGAATATTTGTAATCACATCAATAATCATTCTGTAAGTCTTTCGACTCGACTATTCTTATGCAACTTGGCGTTCATAAGACCTTTTCAAAATTACTCTCAAGATAATTATGTAGATTAAGTCTAAATAAAATCTGAGGCAAATATAGGAGCTGATTGGCAGCTAGCCAATACCGAAATGTTATTGATTAGGTACTGAATTTAGTGATGGCGAATACCTAACATTAGGTACAAGATTTTGGAGGTGTGAGTACCTAATCGGGTTAGTAGCCAGTGACCCAATGCCGGAAGTATAAGACTGAAAAACAAAGGCCATCAGCAGGTAGTCTTGTTGGAAGAACTATGCTGATGGCCAAGGATTAAACAGGGTACAGATAGTGTAAATAGGTAGCAGGAGTACCTAAACCCTTATATTGACATCTAAACTTATCCTTACAGGGTGATCTCCATATCTAGCAACTTAATCGATAGAGGGGTGGGATTAGCTATCACCTTCCCTTGTACTTCGAGTAGGAAGCCAGAGTAATACAACGGGAATAAGGGATCATTTTGGCCTAGGCCAGCTTCTTCTTCAGGGGAAGGGCATACTAATACACTTTGCCCTACGATCATTGAGGCTTTTCCCCTGGCCCCTATTTCCAGGTCTATATCGGGAGGTAACTGGCTGGGAGAAAAGGTGACTTCGGCTGTACCTCGATATTGCTGACCAATAGAGCTAGAGGACCTAAATCCTATTCTAATCTTTCCATTTCCTCCGCTAGTGACGCCCATTTTTTGGACCCTGAGGTCAATCAGTTCAATTTGAAAATAATGACCACTGTCTTCCCAAGTGCGCGCATGTTTTTTGAACATCTTCTTGAAGTCCCACCCATCCTGGGCGGCTAGGGTACCACTACAACAGCAGAGAAGTATAATATATAGTAAAGCCTTTTTCATGGTCTTTGATTTAATGTTTGAAAATCTACTTGGTTTTGATCACAAAGCTTATTGAATCACGATCTTTTGTAAATGTTGGGTTTGTTGGTCTTGTGTGATACGTAGGAGGTACAGTCCAGGGACAGGAGGAGAATCGATGCTGCCTTCTTGTGCAGAGGCCCAAGACTGTTGCAGGACTCTTCTTCCCATCATATCGTAGAGTTCCACCTGAAGATTAGTACTAGTACCTGTTAAGTCACAGAGGATGGGCATGCCACCCTGGTAGGGATTGGCCAATTGACAATTTTCAGGTAAGGCAACCTCTTGCAAGGCATTAACGACTTGCTCGGACCAGAAATAGGTGAAACGTTGGGTGAAATTTCTATTAATCCAAGTTTCCGAATCACTATCCCATCTTTCCATACCCAATTTTTCTTGGGTGATCCCGTTAGCGTCGATCGTCTGCTGGTATCTTAGGAAGTTGGTCCAATCATCAGCGCTGGCGTCCCACTGTTGAATTTGGGCAATTTGAGTTTCGTTTTCTATGGTTAGTCCGCCTCTTAGATTATTGCGCCATTCATCGTTTTCCCATAATTGCATGATCTGACCAATGGGATTGCGCTGATTGTTGTATAGGTACTGCGTCCGTTGAGTATTGACCCAGACTTCATTGTCCTGGTCCCAGGCTTGAAAGGAGGATCCGGTCCATTGACTGTCGGCATTGTAAGAAAAAGTCTGTATGAATACTTCTATCCATTCGTTGGTCGGCGTATCCCAGGCGCTAAGCGTTACTTTGCGAGTCACGCCGGAGGCCATATCGTAGTCCCAGTCTCTTTGTCGACTGTTTTTCCAAGCGTTATCTACCCATTTTTGCAGGGTTTGAGTCAACAAGTCTCCTTCCTCATTATAGGACTGCTGTTTTCTACTTCTGTTTACCCATTCACCCTCCTGCATTTCTTGGAGGTTCACTTCTATCTCATTGTCATCTTCATCGAAAGTATAGATCCATTGACGATAGTCGGCAAGCACTCCTTCTTGCAGGGTTCGTCTCAGGTAATTGACCAGTAGGTCATTCTCAAACGTATAGTTGTCTTCTCGAATGGAAATCCATTCCCCTCCCATCAGTTCCCAGGCTTGGATTACAAACTGAGTCAAGTTGGGGCCATCATAGCTGGTGAGGTGTCTGCGGAAAGGTTCGAATTCACCATCATTATTCTTCCTGTGTATGATCTTCTCCAATACTCTACCTTGCTCATCTTCTTCTATAAAGTAGATCCTTCGATCATTCTCAAAATCGTTGGTATTGTTGATGCCCTTACCTACATAGACCGAGTCTCTCTTGAAGACCGGGTCGCCCTGTGCAAATAGACTGCTACAACCGATCGTCAAAATGAGGGTTAGGCCTAAAAGGTAATACCTGCGAAGTAGTTGTCTTTTCATAAGGTTGAGTTATGTTTATTAATATTCAGCTCAATATCGAGAGATAATGGTTTCCATTAATCACCCGATCGGGTGATTATAGGCTGTAGTGGGCTATGGTAACTCCCTTTGACCCTAATTCGCTACAGACATCATGCCAGAGGGGCGGACTAGGCGATGGTAAGATGGCGTTGCACTGCACTCACTTGGTCGATTTGATTTGGACTCCCGTCAAAAGCTACTTACCTTCGAAGAAAATCTGAAACCATGATTTTTCCTATCGGAGATGATAATGTGAAGGGCGGGCACTATCCCTATTTTAGTTATGCCTTTATCGCATTCAATGTTCTTGCGTTTCTCTACGAATTATCCCTGAATGCTACTCCTGGTGCGCTTAATCAGTTCATATTCGATTATGGGGCTTTGCCTATTGAGATTCAAAACGGGGAGGATCTTCACACACTTTTCACCAGTATGTTTCTGCACGGGGGCTGGATGCACCTGATTGGTAATATGCTGTTCCTGTGGGTGTTTGCGGACAATATTGAGGCTACGATCGGATCATCGCGTTTCATCTTGTTTTATTTCCTGGGGGGGCTTGCAGCTCATGCCTGCCACATCTATTTCAATATGTATAGTGAGGTGCCTACGGTAGGGGCAAGTGGAGCGATCTCAGCTGTGATGGGGGCTTATCTGGTCATGTTTCCTAGTTCTAGAGTGAAGGTCTTATTGCTCTTCTTTACCTTCCGAGTGCCGGCCTTAATCTTTTTAGGCATTTGGATTTGGCAGCAATGGATGGCAGGTTCTGCGGCCTTGGAGGTAGCTACAGCGGAGAATTCCGGTGTGGCTTATTGGGCACATATAGGAGGATTTGTTTTCGGCGTAATTGCTGGTTTCTATTACCGAACCAAATTCAGCATGCCGGCTTTAGATGGTAAGCGGAGAAGCCCGGATCGCCCAGCGCCTACTTATCCAAGAAATGATGAGTTTGTGTAAGCTTGATCAACTAAGACTGAACCATGAAAACTAAGATTGATAAGTGGGTGGCGGATCTGGAAACCAATACCCAGCTTTTTAATCAGCATTTTGCTGGCCTTTCCCCCGAAGATCTCAATTGGAAGCCTGATCCTGAAACCTGGAGCATTGCTCAAAATATTGACCATCTTATTACGATCAATAGTACGTACTTTCCTGTTTTAGATGAAATCTTGATGGGACGCTATACTGCGCCATGGTTAGGGAAAATTGGATTTGTCTCCCGTTTTATCGGCAATGTGATTTATAATGCTAGCCTTCCTGATCGCAGTAAGAAAATGAAAACCTTTCCTGTCTGGGAGCCGTCTGAGAGTGATATAGATGGGATGATCTTACAACGCTTTGGAGATCATCAACAAAAAATGGCAGACTACATTAGAAAGGCTGCGCCTGCTGTGGAACGGGGATTAGTCATTAGCTCTCCTGCTCAAGCAAGTTTAGTCTACAAATTGGAGCGAGCCTTTGATATTATCGTGGTTCATGAACAACGTCACTTGGAGCAAGCGAAGGAGGTACAGTTAGCTAGACAGGCTGGCTAGGACAAGTGGGCAAACCCTGGCAGTAAATTCCGCTTCCCGCTTTCACCCTTCCACCTTTGCAAAGTGGGAAATCGGAAATGGGAAATTGGAAAACTTTGGCAGTGAATTCCGCCTTCAGATTTGGCAAACTTCCCTATAGCTCTTTAATCCACTCCAAAGCACGGAAAGAGTGGGGCTGAGTAAAGTATTTGTCAAGATAGTCCGCCAATAGGGTAGCAGAAAGATAATGTCGGTTTTTCAAAACGTCTTCTTTCATGCCGCTTAGTTGTAATCTTGCTTGCTTCTCTCCCCAGTAGATAGCAGCGTCCATATCAACATGCACCTCCCCTAAGTTCCCTTTCACGATCGGATGATACACCTCTCCTTGCAAGTTTTCCCAACTCACTTGGAGATAAGCCCCTAGATCTTCGAAATGCTTCGGGGTCAGGGCTAGTACTTGTTCTGAGGTATCTCGGTAGGCTCCCCAATGCATACGTTTCTTATGCAAAGTATATCCAGATAGGACATAGGAACTAGTGATTTTTTCGGTGTCCTTAGATCTAGTAGTTTGAACGATGGTGAGTGTCAATGAATGCTGGTGATGATCATTGGAATGTTCCATGAGATTTTCTTTTGGGGTAGAGCACTGCCAGAAACTGGCTAGCAGTACGCCTAGGTATAGCAGTTTAGCCATTTTTTTTGCGACAAATGTGTGGGTTGACTCGTCTTTTTGCCATTAATATGAAGTGAAAGTAGGGGAGAGGGTAGTGAAATGGCATCCTTGTAAATAGGTATACTACATTTAGGAATTTTATTATCTTTGCCTATGTATACTACAATTAGGAATAATATTCTATGAAAAAGTATCCATTAGGCGAATTTGAAGAGATCGTATTGTTGACAGTCGGAGTACTGTATGATGAGGCGTACGGCGTTGCGGTTAAGGATGAGTTAGAGAAACGCTTAGAGCGGAAGGTAAGCGTAGGGGCATTGCAATCGGCCCTGCGAAGGATGGAGGAGAAGGGCTATCTCAACTCTCGTTATGGCGAAACAACCAATGCCCGTGGCGGGAAGCGCAAGCGCTATTTCACCATGACTGCTCATGGCAAGGCGGCCCTTGCTCACGCCAAGAATCTCCGGCAAAGACTGTGGGACGATATTCCCGACATTGCTCTAGACTTCTAATTTATGCTAAAAAAGCTCGCTGAACGATTCTTTCGCTGGTACTGCCATCCCGACTTTTACGAAGATATTAAAGGAGATCTTGACGAACTCTATCTGCGGGAAGATGCTCAAACTCATCGATTGGGCCCGGATGCTTGGTTGATGATTGAGGTTATCAAACTTTTTCGTCCGGCGCTGATGCGTCGATTTATCCTTTTCCCATATTCAAATCACCTCGACATGTTTATTAACTATTTAAAAATCGGTTTTCGCAACCTCATGAAGCATAAGGCTTATTCGGCTATTCACATCTTTGGTTTAGCCTTGGGGTTGGCTTCTTTCCTATTAATCAACGAATACACCAGTTTTGAAAAAAGCTATGACCGACATTATGCAGATTCGGACCAATTGTACCGGCTGACTACCGACAATATCATCAATGGAAAATTAACGGTTCGTGATGCCATGTCCTTTGCTCCTTCCGGGAAAATGTTGATGGATGAATTGCCAGAAGTCTTGAGTTATACGGTGACTCACAAGAGGGGAAGTACGGTCTTTAGGAAAGAGACCAACTTGGTAGACGAAAAGATGGTCTTAGCTGCTGATTCTAACTTTCTACGGCTATTTAACTATCCCATCTTAGCGGGCAATAAGGATCAGCTTTTGGTAGAACCTTACACCTTAGTACTGACTGAATCAAAGGCGCGAAAGTATTTTGGCTCAGCTGATCCTATCGGTAAAAGTATTGAGGTACTTGGTAGCTTTAACCGTCCCTTTAAGGTGGTAGGTGTTGTAGCAGATGTGCCGGAGAATACACATTATAAATTCGATATCCTGATGTCTTTGAAAAGTATTCAGGATCGGATCGAAAGGGATAATTGGAATGGTTTTAACTATTACACTTATCTGAAGCTAACACCAGGTGCAGATGTGGTCGCTATGCAGCCCAAACTGGAGCCGCTAGCTAAGCAATATATTGGAGAAGAATCCAATCTATACTTCAATATCCAGCCCATCGAAGATATTCATTTGTACTCTGACTTTACCTATGAGCCAGAGATTCATGGCAGCGCTAAGGCGGTTAATTTCTTGAGTATTATTTCACTCTTTATCCTGCTGATTGCTTGGGTTAACTATGTGAATCTTTCTACGGCCAAAGCAGTGGAAAGAGCACAGGAGGTTGGTCTACGCAAAGTGGTTGGAGCAAGGAAACAACAATTAATTGGGCAATTCTTGGTAGAATCTTTGTTGATTAATTTCTTTGGAGCTCTTGCTGCTTTAATGTTAGCCCAGGTCTTACTTCCGCAGTTTAATTTTTTGGTTGGAAAAACGGTACTGACCTCCGTCTTAACGAACACTGCCTTCCTAATGAAGTTGGCTCTATTCTTTTTGTTGGGAACACTGATCTCGGGCTTTTATCCGGCCTTTGTCCTTTCCTCCTTCAAACCTATCGGGGTATTAAAGGGTAGCTTTAGTCGCTCGAAGCACGGCACCTTGTTGCGTCAAGTCTTGGTAGTGGTCCAATTTGCTGCTTCCCTAATCCTGATTGCCAATACGATTATCGTCTATCGGCAGGTACAGTATATGACGGGAAGAGATAAAGGCATTGATATTGAGCAGGTGATAGGACTTGAAAATCCTTCCTTTCAACGGGATCAGGTGGATCAGTTTCGAAGTAAGTATAAGGCTTTTAATGAAGAGCTTGACCGCTTGTCCGGAGTCGAAAAGGTCGGTGGTATTATGAATTTACCAGGTGGTGGAAGTTCGGATATATCATCGAATGCTGGTGGCGTTAGGATCGTCGGAGTGACTGATATTATAGATGGGACGGTTTACATCAATGCGGTTGATGAAGATTTGCAAGAGGCGCTTGGTGTGTCACTAGTCGCCGGCCGTAATTTCATAGAAGAGATGGCATCCGATTCTAATGCTGTTATTGTCAATGAGACTTTCCTAAAGTATTTGAATATTAATGACTTTGAAAGTGTCATAGAGGAGAAGGTGCAGTTTGGGAGAGATCCTGAAAATGACATGTTTCGTATAGTAGGGGTGTTCAAGGATTATAATCGTACGACCTTGAAGAATAGTGTGGAACCTACCTTGTTTTATCGAAGTAGAATCCCAGGAAATATGGTGGTAAGACTACAAGGAGATGATCCGAAGGCAGCGATTCAAACCATCGAAAATAAGTGGGCAGAGTTCTTCCCTGATTCTCCTTTTGCTTATTCCTTCTTGGATAATCGATTCGAGAAGCTGTATGTAGAGGATAAAAAGTTCGGAATGCTCTTCGGTAATTTTTCCATTCTCGCCATTATCGTGGCCAGCCTAGGACTTCTTGGATTGGCTTCTTTCTTGGCCATTCAGCGTACCAAGGAGGTGGGTGTCCGAAAGGTACTAGGTGCCACCACTGGAAGTATCATCATGCTTTTCTTCAAAGACTTTATCTACCTATTATTAGTGGCCATGGTCATCGGTCTGCCATTAATATATGTAAGTATGAACGGCTGGCTAAGTAATTACGCCTATCGCATTGATTTCCCTTGGTGGGCGATGATTGTAGCTTGTCTAGTCATCGGTTTGTTCGCCTTCGCTACCGTAGGTTTCCAGACTTATCGGGTAGCGATACTTAATCCAGCTAAGACGATTCGGTACGAGTAGGGGAGAGGGCTAAATGCTTTCCTCGGATTGGTCGATGGTCCGTAGTCGGTAGTCCATGGTTTGAAAAAACTATCGACCATGGACTATCTACTCCAATCAGGAGTGAATTAGCCGATCCTTCATTATTGAAAGAATCAGATTGAAATTGAAAGTACCGTCTATGGACTAAATGACTATCGACCATTCTACCGATACAGCTTCTGATACCCCTTAAAATAATAAGTGGTTCTCCCTGCAATTTTCTCTATCTGAATAGGGCTTTTCCCATCTGGTGCTGTTTGTCCTTCTTCCCGCCATTGCCAGAGCCAGTCTTCTGGGTAGTCTTTGTAGTAGGCATTTTTGTTGATTGCGAAATTCAAAACCTCCTGCATCGCGTCGTAGATAGCCTTCCGTTTCTTTACCGGGATCTTTCCAGCACTTGACCCCGGGTGTACCCGTGTTCGATAGCAAACCTCATCTGCATAGAGATTTCCCATGCCGGCTAAGTTGGCTTGATTCAAGAGTAGGCCTTTCACGGAACCTTTCTTGCCTTGAAACAAGCTGGTGAAATCTTTCTCCTCAATGGTAAGCGCGTCCTCCCCGAGCTTGATTTCCTTGATGTAAGCTTGAAGATCTTCTAAATAGAGGATGCGCGCAAATTTCCTTGGGCAGTCGAAGCCCAATGTAAAACCTGAATCAAATTCAAAGGCAAATCGCTCGTGACGTGGGCGTTCTATGTCTTCTTGGTAGTACTTTAGGTCTCCTGTCATCCCAAAATGTAATAAGAGGTGATGACCATTTTCCATGGCAGCAAACAGGTATTTACCTCTTCGGTAAGACCCGGTAAAGGTTCTACCGCTCATTTTTTCGATAAACTCACTCCCGGTGGCGTTGCGAATTATCTTGTCATCATGTACGATTACATTATTGATCTTTTGATCCAAGGACGTCCCATCAAAATAGCGTTGAAAGGTGTTGACTTCTGGCAGTTCTGGCATACTTAAATTGAATAGCGTGGATCGAATAATCTGGTTTTTGCGCTGTTATTTTGCCTCGGGTTGCTCCGAGTCAGAATAGTCTAGTTTTAACTGCGAGCTCACAAAATTGTTCAATCTAAGACTCCCTATATGGGGTTAGGATAATGCTTCAGCAAAGTGAAGGAGGATTCCACTAGGATCCCACACATAAGTGACTTTGTGGCCGTGTGGCTCCACTTTGGGTGGACTGACTCGGATATCAGCGTAATTGCCCTTATCGATGAGGGCGTTGACGTGATCAAACCAAGCCTGGGCATCTTCAACGGGGACGTAGAGCATGAAATTTTCTGCCCAATCCTTATGGTAAAAATTCTGGAGATAAAAGCGACTGTGGGCTAGTTCCATTTCTGCGAGCCCCCCTTCGTGCTCCCAGTTGACTTGCCAACCCAGTTGCTGGTAAAATTCAAGAGATCGCTGGAAATCTTTTGCAGGTACGAAGACCTTTACATCTAGTGCTTTGGGTATTGACATATTTAGACTTTTCCATGAGATAAAGGTATTTCAGTATCCTGTCTGCAAATATCTTGCTAAAGTTTTGGACTCACATAAATCTTGCTTGTGGGTGTATATCCATTGGTAATACAAACATTAACTTGTATATTTTGCTTCTAAAGAATCTAGGTAGATGCCTCATCTTACGATATTCCTTAAGCACCATTTAGATATTCCAGATTCCCTGATCCCCACCGTCCTTTCTTTCTACCAAAAAGGCGTGGTCAAACGGGATGAATTTCTCATTAAAAAAGGGCAGTATTGCCAGAAGCTCTGCTATATTCAGGAAGGGTATTTACGCTTCTTCAGTTATGCTGATACTAAGACCATCACGCATTGGATTTTTGGAAAACACCAATTGGTTACTGATCTGTCGAGCTTCTATTTGAAAGAACCTGCTAAGTGGAATATCCAAGCTATTACCGACACCGAAATACAGTTTATCACTTTCGATAATTACCAAAAACTAAGGCAAGCGATTCCCAAGTGGGATGCTTACGAAAAACGACTCTTGGTCAAGCTGATGTCATCCTTGGAAAACCGGGTCTATGCTTTCTTGTCTATGTCAGCTGAGGAACGCTATCAGTACCTATTTGAGGCACATCATGAAATTTTTAACGAGCTTCCACTCAATTATCTCGCTTCCATGCTCGGCATGACACCCGAAACCTTGAGCCGCATCCGTAGAAAAATCAATTCTTGATCTAGATCAAGTCCAATCTCATCTTTCAGAAATAGCTTTACTGAAAAGCTAAATTATTATGAACTTCAAAGAGATTGAATTTTCCGTCCAAGACGAAATAGCTGTCATTAAGTTTAACCGCCCAGAGGTGATGAACTGTGTTGGCCCTACTACTCATAAGGAGTTGTTGGTAGCCTGGGAAGAGTTCAAAACCAATGATAAACTCAAAGTGGCAGTGATTACGGGAGCTGGAGATCGCGCGTTCTGTAGTGGTGGAGATCTAAAATCTGCCCGACAAGGGGGATTAATAGATTTGACCGAAGAGGAGAAAGATCTGCATCGGGCAGGTAAGGTGCCTGGTATCTTAGGGCCAAGCCGCTGGACGGATATCTATAAACCTATCATTGCTGCCGTGAATGGAGTTGCTTATGCTGGCGGTTTAGAATGGGCGTGTTTTGCCGATATGCGTATTGCCGAGGAGCATGCTTCTTTCGGTGTGACTTGTAGGAGGTGGAACATTGGGCTAGCGGATGGAGGGACTCAACGGTTACCACGCATCGTAGGAATGGGACGTGCCATGGAATTGATCCTTACGGGTAAAGTGATCAATGCTGAGGAAGCTTACCGGATTGGACTGGCCAATGAAGTGGTCCCCAAAGGACAATCTTTAGCAAGGGCAATAGAATTGGCGACTTTCCTCTGCACTTTACCACAACCTGCTATGCGTACGGATAAGGAGGCCGCTGTTCGTGGCTTTGGTGAGTCTTTGGATGAAGGATTGAGAATTGAAGCGGAGCTGTTCTTGGACTCCATTTATGAGCCCGAAACATTGGCTGGTTTGAAGCAGTTTAATCAAAGATTACATCCGGATCGTAGGTATGATTCTGCTACGAAGACGCCGGGTATTGTAAGACAGGAGGGAGAATAACGTCTCTCTTTCGCAAAAAAAAATGGAATTCATGGGGATATTTTGGGGGCTAAATGTACTAGTAAGCAAAGCCCCTTAATAAGTATAAGCCCCAAAACCATGAAAATCCTACAGATCTGTATTCCTACGGGAATACTACTCACAATTGTGCTCTTATTGCTGGCCATCAATACAAAACCCCCTATTGAGTATCGATACGATCGATGCCTGCAGAATTTGATGGAAAATTATGAAATAGCTTCTGAGGAATTAGCCTTAGCGCGTTTTAAAGATCTATCTACTGCTAAGGCAAAGATCTTAGAAGCGGATCAGATGCTAAATCAGATTAATAGAATGGGCGAAGGCCCTGTGAACCCAGCCGCTGGTAGATTCTCAAATAACCAACGGGCTTATGTGAAGCAACTGCAGGCAGAAGCCCGACAGCTATTGACACAACTGGAAGATCTAGGTTTAGTCAGCAACTGAAAATTTCTTATCGGATATTAGTTCTGAGTTGAATATTCCGCTTTGCTGGTCTGACGGCAAAAAAAATCCCGCAGTGTAGATCTAAGGATCTAGCTGCGGGATTTTATGGTCTCTGTGGTAAAATAATTTACCTAGCCAGATACATATATCGCTGTTTGTCCAGTTCTACAAAGAATGGATCAGAAAGGTCTTTGATGAAGCGAATCGCTTCTCCAGTAGATTTCATCTCTGGTCCCAAATGTTTATCCACATTAGGGAATTTCTCGAAGGAGAATACAGGTACTTTGATGGCATAGCCGCTAGGTTGTGGTTTGATATCAAAGTCACTTAATTTATGGGTGCCCAACATCACCTTAGTAGCAATCTTTAGGTAAGGTACCTTATATGCTTTGGCGATGAATGGAGTCGTTCTGGAAGCACGTGGGTTCGCTTCGATGACATATACCTTATCGTCCTTGATGGCGAACTGAATATTGATCAAACCACGGATGTTAAGTGCTTCGGCCAACTTCTCTGTATACTCAACCATCTGCGCTACCGCCTCGACACTCAAGCTGTAAGTCGGTAGTACCGCTGAGCTATCGCCAGAGTGGATACCTGCCGGCTCAATATGCTCCATGATACCCATGATGTGCACCTGCTCTCCATCGTAGATGGCATCAATCTCAGCTTCCTTAGCTCTCTCCAAAAACTGATCGATCAATACCTTGTTATCCGGTAGATGCTTGAAGATGCTCAGTACATGTCTCTCCAACTCATCGTCATTGATCACGATTCTCATACTTTGTCCACCGAGTACATAGGATGGCCGGACGAGTACGGGATAGGTCACTTCATTAGCTATCGCAATGGCTTGATCGGCATCATTGGCCACACCGTAGCGTGGGTAGGGAATTTCGAGCTCTTTCAATAGATCCGAAAAGGCTCCTCTATCCTCCGCCAAGTCCATGTTTTCATAGCTGGTACCGATAATCTTGACGCCGTTCTTATGAAAGCGTTCGGCTAATTTTAGAGCCGTTTGACCCCCTAACTGAACGATCACCCCTTCAGGCTTTTCGAGTTCAAGTATTTCCTCGATATGTTCCCAGAAGACAGGCTCAAAGTATAGCTTATCGGCAATGTCAAAGTCTGTGGATACGGTTTCAGGGTTACAGTTGATCATGATAGATTCCATGCCGGATTCTTTGATCGCCATCAACCCGTGTACACAGCAATAGTCAAACTCAATACCTTGTCCGATACGGTTTGGACCAGAACCTAGTACAATAATTTTCTTCTTATCCGTTGGAATACTTTCGTTTTCTTTATCGAAGGTAGAATAGAAATAGGGTGTTCCTGCTTCAAATTCTGCAGCACAGGTATCTACCATCTTGTAGGTTCTGCGAATATTCAATTTTTTGCGGTACGCCCTCACTTCTTCTTCCTCTATACGTAGCAACCAAGCAATTTGTGCATCGGCATAACCCATTTCCTTCAACTCTCGCATGAAATCTTCTGGAATATCCTCTGCCACATTATAGCGCATCAGTCGTTGCTCCGCTTTTACCAAGCGTTTGATCTGCTGGATAAACCAAGGATCGATCTTCGTCAACTTCTGAATGGTCTTGCTAGGAACCCCTAATCGCAAGGCATCCTTGAGTCTAAATATCCTATCGTCACTGGCTTTCTCAAGTCGCTCTAAAACATCGTTGGTACGAATCCATTCTTTCATGTCTGCGCCCAAGCCCATTCGCCCAATCTCCAAACTCTGACAAGCCTTTTGCAAAGCTTCCAAGAAAGAACGTCCAATGCCCATCACTTCACCCACTGACTTCATCTGCAAGCCAAGTGTGTGATCTGCACCGTGGAATTTCGCAAAGTTCCAACGTGGCATCTTTACAATAACGTAGTCTAAAGTAGGCTCAAAATAAGCCGATGTCGTCTTGGTGATCTGATTTTTCAATTCATCCAAGCTATACCCAATGGCCAACTTCGCGGCAATCTTCGCAATCGGATAACCAGTTGCCTTACTTGCCAAGGCAGAAGAACGAGATACCCGTGGATTAATCTCAATTACGATTAGCTTTTCCGTAACAGGGTCCTGAGAGAACTGAATGTTACAGCCACCCGCAAAATTACCCAAGGAACGCATAGCTAAGATGGCTTCATCACGCATTTGCTGATAAGCCGTATCGGAAAGTGTCATAGCTGGTGCCACAGTGATACTATCTCCTGTATGGATACCCATAGGGTCCAGATTCTCCACCGTACAAATGATTACTACATTGTCATTGGCATCCCGCAATAGCTCAAGCTCAAACTCCTTCCAACCCAAAACTGCTCTTTCCACCAAAACCTCATGCGTGGGAGACATACTCAAACCCCGACGCAGCGCTGCATCAAATTCCTCTTCTTTATGTACAAAAGCACCACCGGTTCCTCCCAAAGTGTAAGAAGGACGGATTACCAAGGGAAATCCAATCTTCTGGGCGGCATCTTTACCTTCTAGGAAAGAGTTGGCAATAAAGGAAGGCGCTACACTGAGGCCAATACTTACCACGTGCTCGCGGAAGGCTTCTCGGTTCTCTGCTAATTCAATCGCTTCTAGGTCCACTCCGATGAGGCGTACATTGTATTTATCCCAAACGCCTCTTTGCCCCACCTCAATAGCGAGATTAAGAGCCGTTTGACCACCCATAGTAGGCAGTACGGCATCAATTTGCCTCTCCTGTAAAATCTGCTCAATGCTTTCTACCGTAAGTGGCAACAAATAAATGTGATCGGCAGTAACGGGATCCGTCATGATTGTAGCCGGGTTGGAGTTGATCAGCGTGACCTCGATGCCTTCCTCGCGCAAAGAACGAGAGGCTTGGCTACCGGAGTAATCAAACTCACAAGCTTGACCTATAATAATAGGACCACTACCAATAATAAGAACTGATTTGATGGAAGTATCTCTGGGCATTTGTATTACAATTTAGACTCGTTTGCTAAATCACGGCCAATAATGATCATAATGTTTGCGAAATCGATGATTTAGCAAGCGGCTTTAGCGATGAAAGAAGGAGTGTTAGGGCTCGTCCAAATTGCGTGCAAAGATAGGACTTATTTGATCTCGTAAAAATTGAGGAACAACTTTTTTCTTAAAAAATGTAAACGCTTGATAAGGGAATTAAATATGAAGGGCTATGAGCGTTTTTGAAGAGCCGTTTCCAAAGGGGTGAACTCGAAAAGTGCCTTTGATCTTCATGTAGATTTTGGTTGATCTCAGACAGGTCCATTTACAAACGCATATCCCAATAAAAATAAGTTGGATGATCTGGTCCTAAAAGTTCTCTGAGTTCTTGGAGAAGTGAGGTTTTTTCCACTTCATAGTCGGTTCTCCATTGATTGATAATAGTCTTTACCTGTTCATCATTTTGCTGATGGCCCGATATTTTTGAAACGTTGTCGATATGAAAGATTAGGTCATAGCAGTTTTTGAGACCCGCCAATTGACTTTGCAGGAGATAACTCTTCAATCCATTTTTTATGCCCTCATCATTGATGTTGGATGCTGTACTTTTAGCAGTGTTAATAATTTCGAAGGTATTGTATAGATTGGGCGGTTGAAGCTTGTTGCTTCTTAAAGCAAATTTGTCATAGAATCTTTTGCCAAAAACGAACATAGCCTTTGCCTCATCTCTTGTCGCATCTGCTGCCTTATCAGTCCACAGGTAGAGACTATCGGATGCAACTTGTAAAGAGTCATAGAGCCGATCAATACCGATAAGACCGGTTAGAGCTTGCGCAATAGCCAGGTCCTGATTCCGGTAAGAGGCATCTTTAGAGAACCCTGCCAATGCTCTGCTTACATTTCCTAGGGCTGCTTGATGCTGTCCTTGTTTCCATTGCGCAAAGGAGTAATAGCTATATGCTTTCCCCAGCTGTCCGAGGTTGGTCAATTGATTATCTGATAATTCCGGCAACACCTCCTCCAAGCGTTGGAGCCCGGTGCGATATAAGCTGTCAATAATACCTTGCCTTTCTGTGGCAATGCTGTTGGTTAAACCTGACTTTTGGGGATTGGTGAATATGTCCTGAAGTGTCATGGCTTCTTCTATATCATTTATGGCCATTCGGTAAGCTGTAATAGAAGAACCATTAATTGTTCCTGAATTGAGGGTGGAAGTGCTAGGTGCGCTTTGGCACGTTAACAAGGTAGAAGCATTTTGATTTCTATTGACTATGTAGCCGGCTAGAAATTCACCATTAAAAGTATTAAGCGTTCTAACTCTAAATGCATCAGCAAGCTGTTGTTCCAGTACTACCTTAGTACCATTGGGCAGACGGCTGATTAATGTTTGATCGTTAAGCGCTCTGTACTCCGGGCCGTCCCCGCCCCGGTTGATGGTACTCAACTCATCGGGGCTCAAAATTCGATTGCGTAGAGCAATGCCAAAATTGGCACTTCCGATGCAATAAGTATTTCCATCCCTTAAGTTGTTTGGAGATTTAGGGCAGATACTCAGGGTGCTTTTTTGTTGGTAACTTTTGGAAATGTAAGCCTCCGATAAGCCCCCATTACTCCTTTGGAAACGAATCTTATAAAAGTCTACCAACTCCTCTAAGAAGATAACCTGATCCCCTCGATTTAGGTAGGCAATTAGCGTTTCCTTGTTCAGTGGATTATACTGAGGGTTATTTCGTCCTTGGTTAATAATCCTAAGTTCAGATAAGCTTAAAGGTCGGTTTCGTACGGAAATTACGTCGAATTGATCATTGATACAATACGTAGAGCCCGCCTGAAGTGAATGGGGATCGATAATGGTTTTGATCTCGATTTTGAAACGCTCCCACTCTGATCGATTGAGAAAAGCTGGATCAGCTATAATTTGATCTACGGTTAGTTGATGTTTAGTAAGTAAATAGGCCAATAAGCGTTGCGTATTTTGAAGCATGTTACTGTAATCGCCATTGGCTGCGGCGCATAATTTTATTCCAAGCGTAGAATTATTGAGTGGAACATCACCAACACCAAGGCTATTTGCTATGGCTGCATTACCGCTCAAGTCGGTATGAAAGGCTACCTCGGATTCAGGTATGATTCGTAAAATATCCGTGTCATCTACTATATAATGTTGAGAGGTCTTACTGTCGGTTTTATTGTAAAAGTCGCGGTGTGAATGGACCCCTGCCCTACTGTCAAAATAATGAAGTAGAATGCCTTTTACTTCCAAAATTTGATGCTTGATGGAATCCTGCATGGCGGGCCGATTATTGTCATTTTCGAGCAGGACTTCTTCAATAGGAGGAGGAGCAGGGAGAAAGTGAGATAAATTGGGCGTTATCGTCAAGGTGTCTAAAAAGGGATTACCTATTAGCTGTTCGTAGTAATAATAGGCTGAGTCTATGCGATCTAAGTAGTAATGGATAAGCCCTAATGCATGAGCGGCGTCTTGTACAATGCTATCGTGCTGTAAAGCTTGGAGCGTACTTCTTATTAACCAGCTACTATCAATTTCGGTGTCAAACTTCTTTAGGTTATTGAAGATGCCTACTCGAGAATTGTAACGCATGTAGGATAAGTTCTGCCTAGCCAAATCATAGGTAGGGTCAATCGTAAGGGCTTGAGTAATGTAGCTATTGATGTCTTCCCACCAGTCTGCTATGGATTGATTCCGAACTTGATCTGATGATAGGTCTAGGCGGCTGAGGGAGTCTATTTTAGGATAGACCTGTTCCTGAAAAGTTTCAATGGCCAGATTGTTGTAATAAGCGGCCTCTAGATCACTTTCTTTTGTTTGGTACGGGAAACTAATAGCTTCCTCTCCATCCGATAATGGCTTTCCTTCACGAGCGATCATAATGATACTAATGGTCAATAATAGCAGACTACCCAGGATGGCTTGAATTAGGGGTAGATCAGCTAATAAGCGTTCCCAAGTGCTGGTATCGGTTTCTTGGGGTTGTAGGAATGACTTTAGGTCTTCAGGCGAGCTTTTTTCTGCCACATTTTGGGCCAGTCCCAGTTTCCATCCTCGCATATGTTGCAACTCTGCGATCAATTGAGGGGGAAGGTGATTTTCATCCAAAAGTCTGATAAGCTCTTTCTTAGCATTTGTGTCTTCTGGCTTGAGCGCATGAGTTTGCAATGCCAATTGACTGACCATTTCCTGCTCAGCATGACTCCCCGCTAAAGGTTCTTTAACTGACTCTAATTGTTCTTTGACGGCTTGACGGGCCAGTTGCTTTGCTTGTGGGTTGTGGTGGTGTAGGTGCTCTAGGAGTTCCATGCGTAGATCGTGATCAAGTTGCCCATTTCTTAACCAGCTAATTCTCGAAAGCTGCAACAATTGATCATATCCTAACGTGACCTTCAATGGCTCCAAGGCTTTACCAATGGCTATTGTTAATCTCCAATTAGGTTCAGGAAAAACAGCCAATGCCCTTAGCCATAGCCATAGATCGGGTTGACTTTCGAAGTATTCTTCCAGCTCTTCAAAATCATCCCAGTCAATGAAATTACTGTTTTCATCTTTTCTCTCATCGGCTAAGCCTCCTTGCCATGTCCAGAAGTCAGCGGGAAGGTCTTCGGGAGATTGTTGGCCTTCGATGTACCTCGCTGCCGTCTCTAGGCCCTGCAAATCTGCTGGGAAGATTGGCAAATCTTTGTTGAGTAAGTATTCTTTGTAGGTCCAGGCAACTGGGGCGATGGGACTTAATAGTAAGCGAGAAGACCATTGTGTCAGGGCCTGATGCAAAGTTTCTTTTAGCTTTGGTTGTCTACTGTAAGTATCCAGCAAACTATGCCCATCACCGAGAATAATGAGTCGGTGGTTGGGAAATCGTAATTGCAGCGTTTCTAAAGTTTGTATTTCTTTTAAATCAGCACTCCAAAGACGATTGAGATCTCCCTGATAATATAAGACTTCTAAGTAGACTTCTTGCCCACGTAACTGTGAGACAAGGTACTGAAACAGATTGCCCTGATGCCCAATTTTAGACGCTCGATCTATCAGTATCACATAATCGCTAGCTTGTGTCCCGTGCCGAAAAATTGGACTAATAAAGCCTCCTTTTTTTATGGTTTGCTTCAGCGTTTTGGGGATGTCTAGCTGGTAGTGGTTGCCTTGTTGCCGCAATCGCATGGAATTAGCAAGCTGAGCATGAGCTTCGGGGATAGGGATATTTTGTTCTTGGGTCGGAAATGGAATACTGTAGGGGCCATGTCGTTTACTTTTCGGTAATGTGTCGACCTCCTTAGTCACTTCCTGCTGCACCTTATCTTCCTGTCGATTTCTAAATTTTAAAAACCAATTGACCCATAGCAAGATGGCTGCTAATATGATGGTAAACCAAATGATCGGATGAAGGTAGGCTAGGTGTTTTTCCTCCCCCATCCTGAGCTTTTTCATATGTAAATCATCATATTCTTCATCTCCTTCTTTGATTACTATTGGCAAGGAAATAGTCTTAGTGCAGTATTCTGATGCAGAGGTATCTTGGACCGTTAGTGTGACTTGATAGCTACCTGTTGTATCGAAAGAAAAGTATGGAGTGATTTGTTGACTGGAGCTTGGGCCTTTGGCTCCAAAGTTCCAAGTGTAGCTTATGTTTAAGTTTGATGTGTCTTCAATTTCTGCGCTAAATCTGATCTGTTCTCCTGGACTAGGATCAGGAGGGCTAATTTGGATCCGACCCAGTTCAGGGGGGGTAGGGCACTCGACAAGCACTTCTATGATCTGCTTTAGGAAAACCTTTTCGGTTCTTGGATGGGAAACGCTCAGATGTATATATTGTCTTGGAGATCCCCGAAAATATGATTGCTCATAGATAAAACTGACTCCCTTTTCTTGTCTTGATGTAGTTATGGTATCTCCTTCTTCACTTTGCAAAGACCAGTCAACAACGGGAACAGAAGTGGAAAAATAGTCATTATAAGTTAGCCCTAGCTCTATCGGGGCACCGTAAGTGACTTGTATTTGAGAAGAAGGGGTAATGGTAAAACTTGGAGAAATTAGTAGAAGTGGAAGGATGCCAATAATAAGGATACTCAGCACAATATAGGTCAGGAGGCGGGGGGGGATTCTCCAACTCCAGTAAGCGTCGAGCTGAGTATATTTAGGTGCTTTGCGAATTTCCAACAGATACTGTTCGAATGCTTTCCGGAAAAGCACCTGTTCCTCGGCGCTCTTTGCAATTAGAGGCCCCATCAAGTAGCTGAGTCCTTCTGGCTTATCTAGGTAAGCCATGCCTTCCAATTCAAGGATGCGCAACAGGTTTAATCGATCATCAATACTAACCTGGAAACCAACGCCTTCGAGGTGAGCAATCAGCCCATCAAGTGGTAGAGTTATATGTGAATTATTGGAGTTGATGTGGGCTTAGTTTTCTTTGGGGTACAAATCTTTGATAGCCTGATAGTCTTCATTAGTCTTAACCAGCAGGGAAAGGTGGCTGGCAAGGTAATCTTTTGCTTTCCTTTCGGGCTTTTTATTAAAGATACCATCTAGCGCCAGGATGCGAAGCCAGGCTACCAATTCTGCAGTCGCCGGTTTTTTGCGATTTATATGAGTACGGAGCTCAATAAATTCTTTGATTAATTCTTTCAGTAAGGTTTCTCCCTGCTTTGTTGGTTTCAGTTCTAATTGAGCTTGAACAATTTTTTGCAGAAGAGTAGTTCCTGGAAATTGAATATTATAAAATACACAACGTCGAAGGAAGGCATCAGGTAAGTTCTTCTCAGAATTGCTAGTCATTACTACGAAGATACGAGCATCAGCTCCCTCCTTAGCCTCTTCAAGCTTTAGATGGTGCTTGATCTTGATGAAATCAGCACTTAGTTCTGTGATTTTGAATTCGTTTTTATCAATTTCATGAAGGATGTCATTTGGGAAGTCTCGTGGAGCCTTATCGATTTCGTCAATGAGCACTACATGGCTAGCGGGACCAGGAGTGAGTTGCTTTGCAAGCGGGCTATCACCCAACTGAGCTGGATATGTGCAAGCAATGGCCTTCCCTAGTGCTTCCAAACGTATATACTTTGCGGTATCCGTTAAGTTGTCTTCCGTTTTTCGTTCAATATTGGCAGCCTGAAAATGAGTGAGGGCATCGTACTGATAAAACAGATCTTTAGCGGTAGACGTCGTTTTAGTATTGAAGATAAGCGGTTCGGACTGAAAATTCAGGCCATTCTTTTCTTGACTGAAGAGTGCTGCAAGTTTGTAGGCAAGCAAGGTTTTGCCAGTCCCTGGTTTGCCCGTGAGCAGTAACGGTTTGTGTAGCGCAACTGCGACCTGTATTGCCTTTTTCAATCCTTCATCCTCTAGAATGTATTGTTCAGCTTTGAATTGGGGGGCTGGGGTTTTCCAGTTCAATTTCATGTTAGTTGGTTTTACCAGTGTTGTATTCGGTAATGAGCCGGCATAAGAATTTCTCTACCTTCGTCATATAGTATTTTTCAGTGGGGAAATTTTGCTTGATTATCTCCTTCTGCTTTTCGGTATCCGGTTCTATTTTGTCATATTGTTCAAACCACTGAATGATATCCTGTAGACTTACCATATCTAGGGCTGGCAACATCTGTAAATGTTGGGCCTCAGCCAGAGCCTCTTCAACCTCTGACTTGACTGTTTTTTGGTTTTCGTGATATTGTACTCCGAAGAAAAATAAGAATATTGGGCTTTCAGCTGTTAGGAGATTCCCGCAGAATTCGTGAATCAGCCACCTAGCTGCTTGTGGCGTGAAATTTGGATTCCAGTCGATTGGACTTACTTTAATGTAGATACAGACGAAATCCTTAGGCCCAAGATGCTGTAATATAGGGCTGTCCTGCCATAAGTTTAGAATGTTTTTTTCAAGTAGGACTTCATAAAAAGGAATCTCAATCTCTGCTACGTCGAAAAGCTTTTTAAGTATATTTTCTTTGTAGTAGCTGAGGTCTTCATTGAGCGGAGCGTAAATTTGGAAAGGAACCACTTTGCAACGAGGTTTGATATCTGGTCGCAAGTAGTCATTGAGTCGTCCTTCAATTTCGTAGCATAACCTTGTGAAGAAGCCTTCGTGAGATTGTTTTTTGGCCCCATAGAGATAATAGAACTGCGCTTTCTTTTGGATATGTAATCTGAATTGATCTTTAAATTCTTTATCCTGCTCACTCCTATTACAAGTATATTGATGATAGTCGTTAAGCCAAATCTTTTGTTTTGGGGTGGTTTTACCTCGCTTTTCTATCTCGGTAAGTCTATCTAAAGTGGCTGCCGTGATCTTATTGATTTCCGTCTCATTTTCTTCTCTAAGTATTACCCCCTGTTGATATCTACTTTTGATACTATTTAATCTGCTTTGTAGGGCTATAACATAGTTATAATCTGCTGGGCTGTTTGTTTCAACCCAGTTTAGTAGAACATCAAGGCCTTCCCTGATCTTACCTTTTCGAATTAATTCTCTGATATTGGCCAATTCTGAGCCTGGCATAAGGTGTGAAAGCAGTAATTAAATTGAGACTAGTTTCCTCAAATGGTAAATTTAACTAATAAATGGTTTTTATACAATATAATAAATAACGATAATAAGTCTTCATCAGTGAGGAAATCGGAATATTGAATCATCGGGAACACTTTAAATGCTCAGGAGCTAGCATTTGATCTATATTTCCAGTAATAAGAGCAAGAGCTGCTCAGTCTCAATTCCTAATGATGAACCACTTCAGGTGTTAGAAAAGTAGGGGGCAGTTTGGCTAAATTGGACTTCCTGCATCACTCCACTACCTCAATATCTATGGCACTCGTATAGTATTCAATGGAGGATACTAAGCTAATTTCCTCATTCTCTTCGACATTATCTTGTCTCTTAACTAGATATAGTTTTCCTGGTCCTGGGCGGAGCGGAGCGGTCTGATCTGGCTTCAGATCAAATTCAATCGTTTTGGCTGGTCCACTGAGGGTAATGGAGTAAGCACGAGACTCTTCATCGGAGAATAGAAGGACCAGCTGCTCATTGGCTTTGATTAAACCTCCATTCACGACTAGCTTCATACCTTTGCTTTTGCTGATCTCTCCTTTGATGAAAAAGTCTTCAATGGGAGGCATTTTTAGCAAATATTCGCGCTGTTGACCTTCATCATCTTTTAAATTGAAGGGGAATTGACCCGTGTATTCGCCCTGCCGCTCCAGTTCATACCTAATGACTTTCCCTTGGATGTTTTGCTCCGTCATGCCACTGGACTGAAAAGCTACGCCACCTTCAATCCGCTTGGGCCGAGACTCGTCCGGAGAAATCCCTTCGCTAAAGGACGCTTGAGCTTTTAGCTGGGATTCATCAGTCAAGTAGCGGACAAAGAAATCAATGAAAAGTTTCTCTTTGGGTTTAGTGGTCTTGGGGGCACTGTTTTGGCAGGCGCCTAGGAGTATAGAGGCACCTACGATCAGAGATAGAAAGTAAAATCGTTGCATAGGTCGATTAACTAAATGAAAGCGTACGAAAATCAGGTTTATACATGAAAAAGAGAAGCGGGGTTTGGCTTTATAATCTATTGGCCAGCTATCGGCACACCAAAGTGTAATCCTAGGATCATCTATCCTTGGTGTGCAAAAGAATATAGCTAAAGCTTGTAAGCCCCTCCAGCTGGACATTTAGCCTATCAAGGGGGCAAAGATAAAGGGTTCTTAGAGAAAATCGAGATCTACCTTCAGCTAAAAAGGATTCTGATTCTTTCTGCTTACCGCCTCTGTTATCGTTAATGGGTCTGAATACGAGCCTGGGCCGTCCGTTTTTGTAGGGATAAAAGGGGGCATTTCCGGATTATGGTCTATATTTGCAGGCTTTCTATAAAATCATTGTCTTCTTGAGGACCAAAAAAGAGGTTTGAAAGGAGGATGAGGAAGCATAAGAATACGGAACTTCGTTCTTGTATTCAGATAGCGACGCAAATGATGTGTTTTGTAAGCTGTATGATGAATTGCAGATTAAAAAAACGGTCGCGCTTGAACGAAATCGACTATTTTTGCATCATTAACCGCCTGCTGACACCCTCACTTATCTGACCGCCCTTGTGAGTCTTAAACAACCAAAAGGTTGTTGCAAAGACTTAGCATAAATGATTTGTCTTTCGGGCTAAATTATGAGAAAACTCAACCTTTATCAAGAACAACTGTGCAAAGGTCAATGGAAGCGAGAAGACCATTACCACTAATGGCTTTACTCTAATGGTTTGCCAGTTTGGTAGATAAAGGCAGTAGACAAACCAGCACTAATTGCTTGACAAAAGAATATCCTCATAAATCAAAATTGTATCGGATTTACTTAAACCCAGAACTATATGCTACGATCTTTACACTTGTTACTCCTTTTTTTCGTGGGTACTACCGTGGCAGTCAGTCAAACTTCTCTCTCCGGGAAGATTACTGATGATGAAACCAATGAGCCAGTCATTAGTGCAACGGTGGTGTTGTTCAAAAATGATGTTCAGATCACGGGAACGATCACGGATTTTGACGGTAACTACTCTTTTTCCAATATCGACCCGGGTACCTATGATGTCACGGTTTCTTATGTAGGTTACACGGACGTTAAGACCACGGGCGTTCAGGTCCTCGCCGGAAAGGCCATTAAACTGGACGTGGAAATCACCGAGGGCGCACTGATTGATATCGGTGTGGTAGTAAAAGGCTATCGAGTCCCCTTGATTCAACAAGATAATACCACTTCGGGAGGGGTGATTACCAGTGATCAAATTAAGAACTTACCTTCCAGGAGTATTTCTGCCCTTGCTGCAACCACTGCGGGGGTATCTAGTGCCGATGAAGGGGATGCCTTGAGTATTCGAGGTTCTCGATCGGTGAATACAGATTACTATATTGATGGTATTCGTGTTACTGGTGCTTTGATTCCGGAGACGGAAATTGAGCAATTGCAGGTGATTACCGGAGGTATGGAGGCGAAATACGGAGATGCTACTGGGGGGATTATCTCCATCGTAACAAAAGGTCCTGCCAACCGCTTCTCTGGAAATGCGGAGGTGGAGACTTCTGAATTCCTGGATGAATTTAATCGCAACCTCGTTGGGGTAAGTTTAACCGGGCCGATTTTCAAGAACAAGAAAGGGATTTCTGTTCTCGGTTATCGTTTTGCCGGTCGTTATACCTCTAGCGGAGATGATGATCCTCCTGCCGTACCTATCTATCGGGTTAAAGACAGCAAATTGGCAGAATTGGAAGCCAATCCTACCTTCCTTCCTAATGGTGGAAATCAACCGCAGGTGACTTCTGAGCAGTTGGGACCAGATGATGTTGATGTTTTGGGGTTCCGTCCTTTTGAGGGCAGCAACCGGCTAGACTTGACTGCTAAATTAGATGCCAGAGTAAGTGATGCTATCGACTTAAGTTTTACAGGCGCTTATGTAAATACTTATAATAGATTTACACCTGGCGGATGGCGTACCCTCAACAGCCATAATAATCCTGTCGGTGAATTTGAATCCTATCGTGGAAACTTCCGCTTCCGTCATCGTATCGGGGGGCAATCTGGTGAAGGAGCTAGTAAGGGGACAATTCAAAACGCCTCTTACGTTTTGCAGTTTGGCTATGAGACGAACAACAGCAGTACCTACGATTACAATCATGAGGATAATATATTTAACTATGGCTATATCGGTAAATTCGATGTAGACTGGGTACCTGTATTTAATAGAAATGATACAACTGGCTTGTTGGAACACGCCGATTATCTCCGGGTACTTCGTGGCTATGATCCTTCGAGTGTGAATCAGGTTTTGGCTAATTACAACTTACCTTTTGGATTTGGTCCTGAGGAGGGAATTAATGGTCAAGTACCGGATATCATCACTCCGGAGAACTTCATGATTCCGACTTTCGCTTTGGATAATTTTAGTGTGATCAATGGCCGACAAGATGGCCGCTTGACCTCCGCTTGGAACCATCATACTCACGTTGGGCAGGTATTTAACTCTAATAGTAAGGGTGAGAATGAGCTCTATACCTTTAATGCCAATATGGCTTTTGACTTCTTGCCTGGGGGCTCGGAGAAAGGTCGGCATAATGTGGAGGTAGGATTGTATTATGAGCAAAGAACCAATCGCTCCTATACGGTAGCTCCCTTTGGCCTTTGGGTCTTGGCGCGCCAGCGTGCCAATGAACACCTGGAGCAAGGGCTAACGGATGAGGTAATTGGAACCGTGAATGTGCCTGGTACTGGAGAGGAGGCAGAATTGAAAGGGTACTTCACCCCAGCTTCCATCGATGAGACCAACCTGTTTTATCGCAAATTGAGAGAAGGGATTGGCGTGCCGCTTGATCAATGGGTAAACGTGGATGAACTAGATCCTAGCCAATTGGATCTAAGTATGTTCTCAGCTCGTGCCCTGAATGATCGCGGGTTCCTAGGGTACTTAGGGTATGATTACCTAGGGAATGAATTCAATGGTACCTTCGATGATTTCTTCAACACGGTTGATCCAGCTACAGGATTTCGTAGTTTCCCCGTTGCACCTAATCGACCTATCTATGGAGCAGCTTATATCCAAGATAAATTCACTTTTAAAGATATCATCTTCCGAATCGGTCTACGGGTGGATCGCTATGATGCCAATACTCGTGTCTTGAAGGACATTTACTCCTTATATGAGTTAATGGGAGCTAGTGACTTCCATCAAGGCTTTGGAGGGAATAGACCGGGTAATATCGGGGATGACTTCAAGGTATATGTCGCTGGACAGCAAAGTACCGAGGTGACAGCTTACCGGGATGGAGACCAGTGGTACCGATCAGATGGAACACCGGTGAATAACCCTACAGACATTGAAGGGGTAAATTCTGGACTTGTGTTTGGTTTTGTGAAGGATGAGCGTGCGCGGGATGATGTTAACTTCATCAAGAAGGAAGAATTTGATACAGGCATTAGTTTCGAGGATTATGAAACGCAGATTAACTTTATGCCACGTTTGGCTTTCTCCTTCCCTATTTCTGAAGAGGCTAACTTCTTTGCCCACTACGATATCTTAGTTCAGCGTCCTTCCTCCAATACCATTGCAACGGCATTAACTTATTATAACTTCATCGATAACGCAGGAGCCATTAAGAATAACCCTAATCTTCGTCCAGAAAGGACAATTGATTATGAAGTAGGATTCCAGCAAAAGTTATCGGAGAGTTCTGCGATCACCATCAATGCCTATTACAAGGAATTGAGAGATATGATTCAGGAGCGTGTGATTTTCCCTGTTCCTGATATCGGGCAGTATACCACTTTCGATAATATCGATTTTGGAACGGTAAAAGGATTTACGCTTAAGTATGATCTACGTCGTACGGGTAATCTTTCCATGCAAGCGAATTACACCTTACAGTTTGCAGATGGAACGGGATCTAATGCCAACTCTTCCCGAGGTTTGAACAACCGCGGGGTGATTCGGACCTTATTCCCATTCTCTTATGATGAAAGACATCGCTTCGTCGTGAATTTGGATTACCGCTATGCTTCGGGAGCCTTGTACAATGGTCCGAGAATTGGTGGGTTAGATATCCTTAGCAATTTTGGAGTGAACTTGCAAACCACGGCCGTTTCGGGTCGACCTTATACCGTCAATAATGTTCCTCAAGAATTTGGAGGTACAGGCTTGGCAAGTACCATCAATGGAGCGCGCAAGCCTTGGACTTATCGCCTGGATCTCCGGGTAGATAAAACCATTCGTTTGAAAAATAACTTCTCCTTCAATGTATACCTGCGGGTAACGAACCTACTGGATCGCCGCAATATCATTTCTGTTTATCCATTTACGGGTCAACCGGATGATGATGGTTTCTTGTTATCCAGCTTTGGAGAGGATCAGTTAGGACAATTGACGGAACAAGAAGAAGTGTATTATCGTGCTTCTTATTCTTGGAGAATATTGAATCCCAATTTCTTTAGTTTACCGCGTCGCTTTTTCTTGGGCGCATCTTTTAACTTCTAAAATTATATGTCAGCTATGTATAGATTGTCATCATGGCTATTGACGTTTATTGGAGTTTGTGTGCTGACGATTAGCTCAGCCCACATCAACCCCAAAATTCATAAAAAGGAAAGATCACAAAACCCCACTACACAAAATTCTGCCATCGATTTTCGGGAGAACTGCGATAATGCGGTAAGCCGAATTGATATGGAAGTGAATAACGTACGAGCCCGTTTGCTAACGGGGGGTGATGTTTGGTGGGATGGAACCAATGGCCGTTATATCATTCCAAAAGTACCTGCAGGTGTAGATGAAGTATCCTCTATTTTCGCTGGTGCAGTATGGTTAGGTGGGAAAGACCCAGGAGGAAACTTTAAGGTAGCGGCTCAGATGTACGGGCGTAGTTCGGGAGACTTTGATTACTGGCCTGGGCCACTAACCCCGGATGGAGATGACCAAGGTACTACAACTCAGGAAAGATGTGCAGAATGGGACCGATTCTTTGTGGTTACAGGTGAGGAAATACAATTGCATTTATCGCAGTTCAAAGCGGCGCAAGAGGCTGGAATTGCTTATGACCCCAGTACAATTCCGGAAGGAGTACTTGGTTGGCCTGCGAGAGGTAATCCGTACTTCTTTGATGTACATAAATTTGACTTACCCAATACTGCTCAAGGATTGGCGGGATTTTGGGATGAAAACTCAGATCTAGAGTATGATCCAACCCAAGGAGACTATCCTATCATCGAAATCCGTGGCTGCGATGCTCCTCAGTTTCCAGATGAAATGACCTTCTGGATTTACAATGATGCGGGTAATACGCACGCCCAATCCGATGGATTGCCAATCCGAATGGAGGTACAAGTTCAGGCATTTGCCTACCAGACCAATGATGAGGTCAATAATATGACCTTTCAACGGTATAAGCTGATTAATCGGGCAAAGGAAGATATTGACAGTACCTTCTTTGCGATGTGGGTAGACCCTGATTTGGGTTGCTACGCGGATGATTATATCGGTTGTGATGTAGAAAGAAGTATGGCCTTCGTATACAATGAAGATGCCTTAGATGGGATCAACGGAACTACCTGTGACGCAGGGGTAAATACCTATGGAGATGAAGTTCCACTGTTAGGAGTTGACTATTTCCGTGGCCCAAATGATGAGTTTGGGAATGAATTAGGGATGTCTTCTTTTACCTACTTTAATAATGGAGGAGTGACACCAACTCCCCCTCAGGGCACCACTGACCCCACTACCGTAACACAGTACTATTTCTATTTATCTGGCCGATGGAGAGATGGATCTCGATATACGGTGGGTGGCGATGGTTATAATAACCCAGGCGCGGAGATCACGGCTTACGCCTTCCCGGATAACCCGGCTGACCCTAACGGTAACTCCATGTGTACGGAGACCTTGCCTCCAGGTGACCGACGTACGGTACAGGCTTCAGGTCCTTTCAAGCTAGAACCAGGGGCGGTGAATGAACTGATCATTGGAGTAGCTTGGGTCCCAAATCAAACCTACCCTTGTCCGGATATCTCTGAATTGCAGGATGCGGATGACATTGCTCAGAACCTTTTTGACGAATGCTTTAAGCTGACACGTGGACCCGATGCGCCTTTCGTGGATTTCATCGAATTAGATCGTGAGATTATCGCTGTACTATCCAATGATACGACGGGTATTTGGAACAACCCTTATGAAAGTTATGCAGAGACGGTATTGAGAAGACCACAAGGAATTGAAGATTCTCTTTATCGATTTGAAGGCTACAAAGTATATCAGCTTTCAGGTCCTGATGTATCCTTGGCACAAAGAGATGATCCAAGTAAAGTGCGATTAGTAGAGCAAGTCGACATTAAAAATGGGATCAGCCGAATTTTCAACTGGAACAAACTGAGACCTGGAGAGGAAACGCCGACAGCACTAGACTTCTTTGTCCCTGAATTACAGGTAGAAGGAGCGGATGCAGGTCTTCGACATACTTTCCGTATCACGGAAGATCAATTTGCGGATGGAGATAGTAAGTTGATCAACCACAGAAAGTACTACTACGTAGTGGTGGCCTATGCTTTTAATGAATATGAGGCTTTCAATCCAAATTCTCAGAATGGACAGCGGGAGCCCTACTTAGAAGGAGATAGAAACATTGGCGAACGAGGGATTGGATTCTACACGGTGATTCCAAGACCAATTGTAGATCGAAAACTGAGAGCTGTTTATGGAGAAGGTCCAGAGGTAACTCGGGTAGATGGATTAGGTTCAGGCCCAACGCTTGTTGATCTGTCGACAGATACACGCCTGGCCATGCAGGATGCATTCTCCAAGAACGAAGAATATACCGGTGATATGACTTATGCCGCTGGAGAAGGTCCGATTCAAGTTCAAATATTCAACCCACTTGATGTACAGGATGGTGAATATGAGTTGAGCTTCACGGATACCGATATTAACGATAATGTGCTTAGTGAAGGAGCAAGATGGGTGTTGAGGAGCCTTAGTAATCCAGGTGCAGGAGAGGTGGCAGCGGCACGTACTATCGAAGAACTGAATGAGCAGGTGATTGCTCGTTTTGGCTTTTCCATTACGGTTGGTCAAGTCCCAGAACCAGGTACCGTCGGCTTCAAGTTTTCTGGTAATGGTGTAATTGGGTATGAGGAAGAATACCTCGATGAAATGCCAACCCGATGGCTGTCTGGAGTGGTAGATGATACCGACCTTGGTGTATTCCCAGCTCTAGATCAGACGGTGTATAACTTCATGGAGACGGGTACGGCTCAGGTTGATGAATCTCTTGACCCTGCCCAAGACTTTAAACGTACGCAGTATTTCTTGCCCTATTATCTAGCCGATTGGCGCGCAAAGGAAAACAATCAACCCTATATCTCACCTGCTTGGTCGACCAGTAATGATGCTAATAGCTTGATTGTAGACCGAGCTAAGGCAGATAAAGGATTACAGCGATTGAACAATGTTGATATCGTATTTACACCGAACAAAGCCCTATGGAGTAGATGCGTGATCGTAGAAACCGCTAGCGAATGGTACCAGAACAATGGCTTGTTGCCAGTGGGGAATCGTAAGAGTTTTGATCTGCGGGCATCTCCTTCCGTTGGTAAAGATGCCGATCCCAATACGGGATTACCCATGGCTGACGGTGATGGAGAAGGCATGGGATGGTTCCCCGGATATGCTGTAGATGTTGAGACGGGACAAAGATTGAATATCTTTTTTGGAGAGAACTCGTCCTATAATGGGACACTGCTTCCTGATTTGAATAATGGGGCGGATATGATGTACAATCCCTCTAGCGAGTTATTCCGTTTCCCCGTCGATCAGACGGAGTTCTTCTCTTTGTATAACTACGTCACAGGCGGACAGCACTTCATTTATGTCACGGAAGCTCCTTATGACGGCTGCGAATTTATCAGAACTCGCTTACGTCAAAGCCCAAGTACACTATTGAAGAATAGAGCGATGGATCAGATCACTTGGGCCGGTGTAGTAACCGCAGCTCCTGGGACGGCGATGCTTTCTTACGAAGAGGGGCTGATACCTTCAGAGGTAATCGTGAAACTACGAGTAAATAATCCATTCCAAGTGGAAAGAGATTACTTCCCCAATGATGATGCAGATATCATCCCAACGGGTACCGGGGAAAATAATTTCCACCCCATGTATCGCTTCAAGATTGAAGGAAAGCAGGCGGAGGAATTAGCAGGTGAAGAGATTCCTGCTCAATTAAAGGATGTCAACGTAGTACCGAATCCATACTATGGCTTTTCCGATTACGAAAACTCGGCAATCGATAACATCATTAAGATTACCAATTTGCCCGCCAAGTGTATCGTAACCATCTATTCCTTGGATGGGCGATTCATCAGGCAGTATAACCGAGATGAGCAAGTGGGGAATCCTACGGGCTATGGTACGGAAGGAACTCAGATCTTACCCAACCTGGAATGGGATCTGAAAAATGCTAAAGGCATTCCTGTTGCTAGCGGCGTGTACTTGATTCACGTAGCAGCGGAGGGGGTTGGAGAACGAACCTTGAAATGGTTCGGTATCAATCGAAAATTCGACCCAGCCGCATTCCAATAATCTTTAGATCGGAAGTCGGAAGTTAGAAAGGAGAAAATCTTGTCTCTTCTTCTAATTTCCGATTTCCAACTTCCAACTTTCAAAAAATTGGCCTCGCGCCTAACTCAATAGTATATGAAGAATTATTTATACCCCATTTTCCTAGCGCTGCTTCTTGCCATCAGTCCGATGGTGAGCTTGGAGGCAGGAAACCCAGACCGTCAGGGTGAGGCAGGAGCCTACGAACTCCTGATGGTTCCCTACGCCCGCACTGCGGGACTACATCTGATGAATACGGCCTTTATCAGTGGAGTGGAATCTATCCGCTTAAACGTAGCTGGTTTGGCAAGAATAAATAAAACGGAGATTGTATTGGGAAGTACGCAATACCTAAAGGGTACTGGCATCAATATGAGTTCTCTAGGCCTGGCCCAGAAGGCAGGTGCCAACGGGGCCTTTGGCTTTAGCCTTATGGCTCTAGACTTTGGAGATATCCCAGTGACAACTACTTTGCAGCCCGAAGGGACGGGAAGTACATTTTCACCGACTTTCTTCAACTTGGGACTTTCTTATGCTCATATTTTTGAGAACAAGATCTCAGTAGGTGTGACGGTGCGTGTAATTTCTGAAGCCTTGGCAGATGTGACGGCAAGTGCAGTGGCTTTGGATGCAGGTGTACAATATGTGACTGGACCGCAAGAGAACTTCAAATTTGGGATCTCTTTACGTAATGTAGGATCGCGGATGTCGTTCGGTGGTGAAGGATTGAGTCAGCAATTGAACAAGGCTTCTTTCGATCAGGAATTTCCAATTTCTTTTGATAATCGTTCTGCGGCATTTGAACTTCCTTCCGTTTTGAACATAGGTTTGTCGTATGATCTCTATCCTGGCGAAAAGCATCGCTTAACCCTCTTAGGAAACTTTACCGCAAACTCTTTCTCTGAAGATCAGATCGGTGGTGGAGCAGAATATTCCTTGGATGATCTATTCATGTTACGAGGAGCTTATAAATATGATTTTGGTAGTGGCGATCCAATTACGGAACCTATCTACACCGGCTTAAGTGCAGGAGCCTCGGTTGCCATTCCATTCAGTAAGGAGAATAAGAATGTTAAGATGAGTATCGATTATGCTTATCGTGAGACGAAGATTTGGAATGGAACCCATAATATCGGAGTCAGAATAAATATCTAATCAATTGATTCTACTGATATTATCTTGAAGCTAGCCTCCCTTGGTTGACTTTCTCAAGATATGTTCATATCTTTACTTTCTTAAAAGACAGGAACGTTTTTACCTAATTAGGCGAAAACGTTCCTGTCTTTTATTGTGCTAGTCTGTCAGATGTTACCTAAAACTAATTGCCGCACAGCTGTGTTTTAGTTACATCTCCGAAGGCTTAGAGTTGCGCCGAATAATTCCCGTTTCAAGAACAGATTTGTCCAATTTTCCGGATAGAAACATGCGGAAGGTGAGGGGGTTATCGGTAATTGTAGAACTGTAAATTTATTATTATGTCTATTCAATGGATGACACAAGAAGGTTATGACAAGCTAAAATCTGAGCTTGATGAATTGAAAAGCACGGGTAGATCTGAGGCTGCGAAGGCTATTGCGGAAGCTAGAGAAAAGGGAGATTTGTCAGAAAATGCTGAATATGATGCTGCGAAGGAAGCCCAAGGGCTTTTGGAGTTGAAGATTAACAATATGGAAAAAGCGTTGGCTAGTTCAAGAATCCTAGACTCTAGCCAATTAGATACTTCTAAAGTAACGGTACTGTGTAATGTTACGATTAAGGCGGTGAAGACCGGAAAGTTAGTTACCTATAAATTAGTATCAGAATCAGAGGCTGACCTGAAAGCCAAAAAGATCTCAGTAAATTCTCCTGTTGGGCAAGGTTTGTTGGGTAAAGCCGTTGGAGAGATTGCTTCAATCACTACCCCTAGAGGATTCATGGAATTTGAAGTTGTAGAAATTTCAATCGATTAATACCATGGCAAGTATTTTCTCCAGAATTGTTGCGGGCGAGATTCCTTGCCATAAAATAGCCGAAACGGAAACCTATTTGGCCTTTCTAGATATTAATCCTATCGTGAAAGGCCATACCTTGGTTATTCCCAAAATGGAAACCGATTACCTTTTTGATCTAGAAGATGATGTAATCGGAGGGCTGATGGTCTTCGCGAAAAAGGTTGCCAAAGCTCTTGATCAAGCTATTCCGTCTAAACGTGTCGGTGTGATGGTAGTCGGGACGGAAGTGCCGCATGCACATATTCATCTACTGCCCTTTCAACGGGAATCCGATATTAATATCACCAAACCCAAAATGGCTGTAAGTCAGGCAGATCTGGCCGAAATTGCGGCAAGTATTCGAGCATTTGTGGAATAGTACCTCTCTCTTTTTCTTTCCAGTTATTGTGATGTAAGACCCTTTTTTGAATGAATGCCTACGGCAATTGTCTGTAGGCTTACATACCTTTTTCTGCTACACATACAATTTTTTCCATAATTGTGGCATTATTATTGCAGACTAAAGAATATATCTATCGCACTTCTTCTTCTACCTTCTATGACACCCTGTGACTTTACGTCATAACAACAAATCATTATTTAACTGTCCTTAATGATAGGGATAGACCAGTACGGTCTTACCCCCCAGTCACCCTTGTGTGACCTAGATGGGAAAACTACCGCTTCCCTATGAACATATTAAGTGTTTAGCCATGAGCGACACCCAATAAAACCCCTGTAAGTGAGGACTAAAATGGACGACATTATGCGAAGATTCATTCCTGTTTTAATTACGTTATTTTCATTCACTGCTTTTAGTCTAAGTGCCCAAAGATCCGCTGAACTAGGCGTCGTAATCGGTGCCTCCAGTTATTACGGAGATTTGAGCCCAGAAAATGCCTCTGCCAATACCAGCCAATACCAACCATCCTTCAGTTTCTTTTATCGTCAAAATCTCAATAACATCTTTGGCTTTCGGGCTAACTTGAGTTATGGACGGATAACTGGCGACGATAGCCTTTCAGACCAAGATTTTCGACAAGAACGGAACTTTGACTTCGAATCTTCTGTCTTAGAATTGGGGTTGATTGGGGAAATAAATCTTTTTGGCTTTGGTCCAGGAGGTAATGGTCCACGATTTTCTCCATATCTATTTGGAGGTGTGGCCGTTTTTCGATTTAACCCGCTTACAGAATACCAAGGACAAACCGTTGAGTTGCAACCCTTGGGAACGGAAGGGCAAGGTATTGACGGCTTTGGAACACCTTATCGTTTGACACAAATATCTATCCCCTTTGGTGCGGGAATCAAGTATGCGATAAATGATCGCATTAATATTGGCTTGGAAATCGGTCTGCGAAAAACATTTACAGATTACCTGGATGATGTCAGTGGAGCCTATGTACCTTTTGATGTTTTGCGAACCAACAATGGTGAGTTGGCAGCTGCATTAGGTAATAGAACTGGCGAATTCCTAGGTACAGAACCTGTAGACGTGCAAGATGGTGCGCTACGGGGAAATCCAGACCGAGATGACTGGTATATGATGGGTGGTTTCACCTTGTCCTATACGATTTTTAGTGATAGAGGAGGCAACGGTAAAGTGGGTAGACGCCGAGGAGGAAAGCAATTTGGTTGCCCAACCTTCTAAACTCAGTTTATAAGATGCATACAATCCAGTCGCCATCTAGAATGGCAATTTGTTATTAGCATATAGAATTTGGAAAAGCTTGGTAGCCTTAATATGATAAGGGGTTGCTAAGCTTTTTATTGGAGGTACTCCCTAGAGCAGGCTGAGTACCTTTTTTTATTGTAACACTACTCTTCTTGCTGCATCTAACTGGCATCTGTTCATTTTAAAATGTAATTCAATGACTACCAAAGATGTTGCAAATCAGCTTATGACACTGCTTCCACAAGGGAAATATGAGGAGATTTATGACACACTTTTTCATGCAGAAAAGGTGCGCCACATTGAGCCAAAATCCCCGCATTTCGCCGATCTAACGGGGGTATTGGCCATCAAAGAAAAGGATCAGGCTATGGGGGCCAATATTCAGCGTGTAGAAGATTTGCAGGTAGGAGAAGCTATTACTTCTGCCAACCACATTGCCTTACCGTACAAAATTGCCTTTACGCTTAAAGATGGTCAGGCGGTGACCCTAGATGAGATCATACTCTATGAAGTAGAGGAAGGGAAGATTGTGAGCGAGCAGTTTTTCTATTAACTACCAAGGAAAATCGATAACAGGAGTACCCCCTGATCTATTCAAGAGGTACTCCTGGCACCGTCCATTAGTTTGTCAATACCGGCATGGTAGCTGGCTGTTGCTCATTTACCAAATCAAGCTCAATCTCTGGCGGAATAAGTTTATAAACTACCGTACAAACCAAAAATGCCAATAGTGTAGAACTGATCAAACCACCGATTAACACTAGTATCAGGCCTTCGTACAAAGGATTAGATTCCAATACCAAAGGAACTAAGCCTAGGATTGCGGTGGAGGCAGTTAAGGCGATGGGAACGAAGCGGGTCTTGGCGGCCTGTTTGATAGCCGGGAGCAATTCCATCCCTTCCTTTCTTAACTGATTGGTAAAGTCTACCAGAAGAATGGAATTCTTAATTTCTATTCCGATCAGGGCAATGAATCCTACGGCTGCCGTAAAGGATAATGGGTTTCCAGAAAGCCATAGCGCTACAAAGGCTCCAATTAATCCTAGTGGGATAACCGAAAGAACAATCAGAGAACTTTTGAGTGACCCAAATTCTAGGATTAAGATCAAAATGAAAAGCACACCTGCGATCATACCCGTTACCTCCACGCCGCCGAATGCATCTGCTTGGTTTTCTAGTTCACCTGCCGCTTCATAGTAATAGCCTTCAGGAAAAGAGAATCGGTTCAGCGTATCGATCAACTGTGCATTTAAGCTAGCATAAGTAAAGCCATCCTTGGCGTAGGCGTTGATGGTGGTGTACCGAAACTTATCTAGATGTCGGATGGATGTATTGACCGTTTCAAATTCAATATCGATCAACTGATTCAGAGGAACAGCGCTTCCCGCCAGACTGAAGACATAGAGATTATCCAACACATCATAGGTAGCGAAACGTGCTCTGGGCACCGAAACAACCACCTGCATTTCTTCTTCTCCCTCTCCTTTACTATAGGAAGCCAGGGGTAATCCTGCAATCGCCATGCGAATGGTTTCATCAATCTTGGCGGTAGGTACGCCTAATAGTCCGGCCTTCTTTTTGTTGATGCTAATCTTCAGATCAGTCTTTAGATTAGCTGAGCTATTCATGATGTACTGGGTGCCCGGCGTACCTTCTACAATCTTTTCTACGGCCAGAGATAGTTGGCGTAAGGTATCCAAATCTTCTCCAAATATTCGGATGGCTACGGGAGCTTCTAGTGGTGGTCCCTGCTCGTAATCAATAACTTGAATTTTGGCATTGGGATAGTAAGCAAATCGTTTCCGTAAGGCTTGAATAATTTGATCCTTTTCCTGAAAGGATTGAGCCGCTGGTTGGACAAAAATTTGAGCGAAATTGGTCTGCTCTTTCCGTTGCACCACATTGTAATAGATGGTTGGATTGCCTTTCCCAATATTACTGGTGAAATATCGTATATCCGATCTCCTGCCTAAAACCTGCTCAACCTCTCTGGTTACCCGATCCGTTTCCGCTAGGCTAGCTGTATTGGGCATCTCAATATTGATTTGAAACATTGGCTTTTCCGATTTAGGGAAAAGGCTAAAGCCGATGATGGGAATTAAAGTGAAAGAAGCCGCTAGCAAGCCTCCCGCCAAGCTTAAGGTGATCCATGGACGTCGCAGAGCTGCATCCAGTACTTTGCTGTAGTATTTGTCGATGAATGTCTGAAGCAAACGCAGAAAGAAATTTCCTTGCTGCTTCGTGTGGGTTTTCAAGATTTTGTTAGATAGAAAGGGAACGATAGTCAGCGAAACGAAAAGGGAAGCAAGTACAGTAGAAACTACTGCAACTGGTAATCCCCGAATAAAGGCACCTGATCCTGCTGGTAAGTAGAGTAGGGGGAGAAAAGCCACGATTAACGTCATGGTTACACCCGTTACGGCCAAAGCAATTTGCTTCACCGCTTCCACTGATGCTTGTGCTCTGCTGGCACCTTCTCGAATGAAGCGCTCTATATTTTCAACCACTACAATCGCATCATCCACTAGAATACCCAGGGCTACGATCAACCCGACAATACTAAGCTGGTTGATTGAAAAACCAAGATATTGCATCGTAAATAACCCAATGGCTAGTGATAGTGGAATGGAAATCATCACAACGAGGGAGGCTCGAAATCCAAGGGGGAGTAGGGTTACAGACACCAAAAGAATGGCAATGAGGAAGTCTTTCCCAAAGCGACTCAGTCGATCTTTTACGGTAGCAGATTGATCAAAGTTCACGATCAATTCCATATCAGGAGATAGATTATCCTGAAACTTCTCGATTATTGGCCAGGCTTGGTCACCTACCTTGAAGATGTTTTGCTTGTCCTGTTGACTTGCTGTGATCAACACGGCCCTTTTCCCATTAAAACGAGTTTTATGCCTTTCCTCTTCATAGGTTAGATATACTTCTGCCACATCTTTTAACAAGGTAATATCTCCTTCTGCCGCAAAGACAACTGTATTTTCGATGTCCTCCAAAGCGTCAAAATCGCCGCTAGTTTTTACATTAAATCGTCGAGTGTTGAGCTGCACTGCACCCCCAGGAATATTTAGATTCTCACTTTGTATCGCGCCGTAGATATAATCTAGCGGAATGCCGAGTTGGGCGATTTTTTCAAGGTTTAACTCCACTCTCACCTCTTGCTCCGGATACCCCCAACTCTCTACCTTCTTAATCCCCTTAACCTTTTCCAATTGATCGACTAAATCTTCTGCCATATCTTCCAGATCGGCGTAACTGCTTTTCTGCGAAAGCAGGGCCATTTGAAAAATATTGACATCAGAGGAGTTAAATTCCTGTACTTCCAATAGGTAAAGGTCTTTGGGAAGCTCTGCTCTGGCAATATTCACTTCCCGAATGATCTCTTGGTACTTCTCCTCGCGATCTACTTCGAATTCATATTCCACATCCACAATTGCTAAGCCGTCCTCGATTGTACTCTTCACTTTCTTTATCTCGTCCAGTTCATTGATCCGACTTTCTAAAGGATCGACAACTTGATCTTCTAAGTCAATGGGGGAGGCACCAGGGTACACGGCTACAATAAAGAATCTTGGAAAGTTGACTACCGGATCCTCTCCCCTTGGCATATTCATCAAAGAATTGAAACCTAGGGCTAGTATGGCGAGGATCAACACCATGGTAAATGAGGTGTTCCTTACAAAAAAGGTGATGATGGATTTCATGATGGATTTATTTTGCTAGGGAGACGGCTTCCGATGGTCCTTCAACGGCCGTACGAGCGCCCTCTTCTGGAGTGATTATTTTTATGGTGGAGTAGTCCGTTAGGTAGGCCGCTCCTTTGGTGATGACAGCGGGGATACCGGTAAGGCTATTAGCCAGTGCAATTTCTTGGTCTAGGATCAGTGCAATTTCAACCGCTATGCGTCTAACGCCTTTTGATTCATCGGGTACAAAGACAAATCCCTGCCTGCCATGGCCTTCTACCAATGCTTCAATGGGGATGATTGGATAAGTCTGTTGCTGTTTAGTTTTGATGCTAGCCTCGGCATACAACCCTGCCGCGAAACGCTTTCCAGCAGGATCCACCTGTATCTCGACTTTATAGGTGCCGTTGCTAGGGTCTGCTCCCTCAGCCATGCGAATGATCTTTCCCTGGAAGTTTTCACCTGGATAAGCGTCTAGTTGAATATTGGCTAGATCCCCAATACCAATTTTTACCCAATCCTTATCTGCCAATCCAATCTCCAGGTTCCACTGGTTCTGGCGATTATCAATCATGTAAAAGGCGGGTTGTCCAGGAGCCGCTAATTCACCTTCATTCATCAATTTTTTGATGATCTTTCCAGAAGTTGTGGCCCGTATCTCGGCATATCTTTGATTGAAGGAGGCTATCCGGTGTGTTTCCTTGGCAACATTCAGGGCGGTGGTTAAATCTTGTACATTTTCAAGCGTTGCGGCATCCTTTTCATAAAGATTTTGAATCCGTTGAAGATCACGTTCTGCTTTTTCCATGCCATTCAATGCTTGGGTTACCTGAGCACTAATCTCGGTGAGATCGAGCTTGGCGAGTAGCTGTCCTTTTCGGACACTCTGTCCTTCTTCGACGTATATCCGTTCAATAATCCCCCCAATCTTAAAGGATAAACGGGCTTCCGTATCCGAAAAAATCAACCCTGATCCAGTAATCGGCTGTCCTATCGCTTTCTGAACTACTGGCTCTAATTCGACAGCTATCTCATGGCCACCCAAGCCTACGGTCTCTGGTGCTTCTGGGTGCGTTTCGCAGGCGAAGAGGCTGAATATACTGAGCGTTAGCAAGGCTATGTTGTAATTCAATTTTTTCTTTTTCATGATTCCTTTATTGATGATTAAAGTGATAAAGCTTGGGTTGAGGTCCTCTATAATGCCATAGCTCTTTCGAGTTGTGCTTGCTTGATGAGCAAATCATAATTGGTAATGACATAGTCTAGCTGTGCATTGGTAAAGCGAGTACGTGCATCTAGCAATTCGACGAATAGGACCAGGTTTTCCTCATACTTTGTGCGAACGATTCGGAAAGATTCTCGAGCGCTGACTAAGGCTGAGCGCTTGGCTTCCATTTTACTCACCGAAGCCTGTAAACCTGTATAAGCCTCGATAACCTGCAGCTGTATCTGTTGCTGAAGACGTTGATACTGGGACTGGGTATGTTCTAGCTGTAGCTGAGACTGTAGTACTTTGGCTTCATTTTTCCCGGCAGTAAAGATGGGTACGGATAAGTTCAATTGTAGCAAGGCGTAGTCTTGTTGACCATTAAACTTGTAGCCAAAACCTTGGAAGCCTGCCATTGCTCCTAGAGACAGGTTGGGCAGTTTCTTCGCCTGTTGGAGCTGGACATTCAACTCTTGCGCGTAGATGGCTTCTCGAATCTGTGCCAACTCGGAACGTGTCGCCAATGCCCTCTCCTGCTGTTCTATCAAACTCCCGTAGAAGGATGTGGAAGCTTGTAAGTTGGTGTCAATTTTTATCGACTCCTCAAGAGATCTATTCAATAAGAAGTTAAAGTAACTCTGAGCCATTTGGGATCGTTGGAGTGCCTCCGCTCTTTTTCCGTAAAGGTCTTCTAATTCAAATTCAGCGGCGTAAACGACATCTTTGGTAAGCTTATGATTATTGACTAACTCCTGGTTGATTCGTAACACCTCTTTTAGCAATAATGCTGTTGTGTCATAAATGGCTAGCACTTCTTGGGTTTGCAAGTACTGGTAGTAGGCTTCTTTGATTTCCTTCTTCAATTCTTGTTCATAGGTAGATTGTTGGATTTCCTGTGCAGAAGCCAGGGCCTGCCGGAGTTTGTAGTTCAAATATATCTCCGGATTGTAAAGGGGGAATTGTACCAATAGTCTAGTATCGTGAAAATCATCTGGCAAAATGGGTTCGCTTGCATTGCGGATTTCTGTTGGGAACTGCGGGATACTGCTTAGCTCATTTAGGGTTTGATACACCGGGTTCAATAAATCACCCACTGGAATATCTATAGTTCTGCCGCCTACGGCTCTGGTGTAACTCGCCTCAAAAGATACATTCGGATAGAATAAACTCTTTGCTTCACGTAAAGCGGCAAGGCTCTGTTTGACATCCAATTTTTCTTGTTGTAAAGCCAGATTCTGATCTAATCCGGTTTTAATGTATGCCTCTAGAATGTCCCCCGCTTCTTGTGCGGATAAGCTCAAGAGGGCAGAAGTGCTGAGCCACAGGATTAAGATTATATCTTTCATGGTATTCTTTGTTTATTTAGTAAACATCGTTTACTTATTAGGCAAAAAATATAGATCCAAAAGGATCTTTGTGATAGTGTGCCAACAGGCTTGTTTTAAGTCATTATGAGTATACAACGTAGTTTTAGTAAACATTGTTTACTAAAAGGCGAAAAAAATTACATTCGTTCCAACAACCCAAGCATCATTTCCGAGGAATCAAGGATGATTTGATCGATTTGTTCCTTCGGATACATGCGCATCCGGTTTCTAAGTTTGAGGGCAACCATACCATGGACATAGGACCAGAGGGTAAAGGCGACTGTAGCTGCATCCTGTCCAGGAAAGTGCCCCTCCTCGATACAAGCATCTACTGTACTGCGGAGAATAGAATGACCCTTTAGCCCGATTTCCCAACCATCTTTAACGGGATCCGCATTCATCGGATCATTCAGAATGAACATGAGATCATACAGGGCAGGATTCTCAAAGGCGAAACGTAGGTAGCGCTCGTGAATATCGCGCAGTCGATCCATCGGATTTGCTGAAGACTGCGCGGCCTCAAATTGCTGTACAAAAAGCTGAAAGCCTTTCTTACTCAAGGCATACAGGATCTCATCTTTGTCTTTGAAGTACAAGTAGATGGTACGAGGGCTATACTCGATGGCTGTAGCAATACTACGAATGGTTGTTTTTTCAATCCCCTTTTCTACGATTAGTTTTGTAGCAGTATCCAAGATTTTCGTCTTCATCTCCTGTCTTTCTCTTTCTCTTCTTTCGGAAATGCCCATATATGATATTTTGGTTATAAAAATTCACTGTATAGTAAATATACAATGTTTATTAGGAAGTATTTGTTCCAAAAAAGAAGAATAGAAAACTAACGTAGAAGAGTAAAACAGGGCTAGCCATGGATAGTTAAGCTGAACATGGGTTATGTAGATTCCCTGTTAAAATAACTGCCTTGACTGAGAAATTAGAGCCCAAATTCTTTTTCTACCTCATATGTGCAGGGCCCATTAAGCGGGACAGGTCCTTGACCTTCTTCCTTCCAATACTCGTCCAACAGGGATGAATAGCAAACCCTAATCCTCAGGTCTCCGAGTCTTTGCTCAAGTAATCTGGATTCTGGTGTCCAGCGTACAAAGATGAGCGTTTTTTCTTCTAAGGGTGTGATCATCTCGTTACGCAGGTAGCCATCAGAACTCATGATGTTCCAATTAATATCCTTGGCTTCTGGTGCGTAGGTGGCGATTACATCGAACCAGTCTTTAAAAAAAATGGAGTCATTGAAGACCTGATAGGAGTGAACCTTAGCTAGGCCATTGCCAGTGTTGTTAAGCCTTAATCCGAAACCCTCACCATTGTAAGACTTTCCCACCGTCAGATAGGGATACATGGCGGCCTTTTGTTGCACGCGCATAATACGGACTTCCTGCACGGAAATATATAAGGCACAAGCACTAACAACTAGGGCGCATACGGCCACTAGCATATTGAGGTTGAGCTGTTTGAATAATTGAGATAGCGAATGGAAAAATTTCAAGATACGTCTATAATTTAGTGAATGTGTATGCTCAAATAGAGACGACCGAAGCACATCTCTACTTGAGCAATTTATGGACCTGAACTTAAACCTCCAATCTGCAAGAGGATGGGCTAGTCCAAATTTGTCTTTTTGGACTAATCTGTTTTGGAGGTACCCTTTGCTTCCCCACCGATTAATTGCATTACATGCTCTATTTCCAGGTCTCGTCCTTCTACCAAGGCTTGTACCGTTGGTTGAACGTAGATATCAGGTTCAATTCCTTGATCTGGTTTTGGGCTCGTTGAATAGTATCCGATTAAGGGGATATCTACCTCCACTTTTGAGTTGGGTAAGGTGAGATAGAGAATCTGCCCTCCCGTGATACCATTTTGGTTGCCGCCGCTGGTCTGTCCTACTACAGTTGCTAGCTGATTGGTTTTTAAGTAGTTAATTAGGAAGTAGGTTCCTGAGCTATTGGAGGCATCCGCTATCAGGTATATTTTCCCTCGATAAGCCTTAGCCTTGGGGGAAATTTTTTCGTCAATTAGACCCCCTTTTTTGAAGGTGTAAAAACCCTTATCCAGCGGCTTGGTGCGATTAGATACATCTTGAATTTTCTTGCTCCAAGTACTTAAATAGGGTAGTAGGTGAGGAGGAATCTTATTGTTGCGCAGGGTTTGTTGATAGGGCCCTCGATGGCTTTCCTTTTGTGTAAGATACTTATATAATTCAGCCTGTACCGCTGCATCGCCCCCCGCATTTCCCCGAATATCAAGGATTAGATTAGGGATATTTTTGTCTTTAAGGGTTTGAAAGGCTTGTTTTAGGAAAGCGCGCCATTTGAGTGTCATTTTCCAGGTGACGAAGGTTCCAATGGTAAGCTTTGCCACTTCTGGGTTAAGGATTGCAAAGTCCCAATAATCGTCATAAGATTCGATCTGCTTACCATATCTTTTTTGTAGGCGATCAAAACGTTCCTGGCGAGTAACAAGTTGCACGGTGATTTTCTTTTCTTTCCCCGTTTTGTACTCTTTTAGCCTAAGATTGATACTTTCTCCGAGCTCAAAAGCTAGCGGGAAATAAATATCGAAGGCCTCATAGTTGTTGTGACCAAAAACCTGCATTCTGAAGTAGCGCTGACCGTCATTGGCACCATCGCTCTTCATATATGGGAATAGTTTTTCTATGACTTCAGTGCCGGAATGTCCATTGATACCCACAATCTCGTCGCCGGCTTGTAGTTGTTTCTGCTCAGACAAGTTTTGAAAAAGGACCAATTTCTTGTCGATGATGCGGAAAGTAAAAGGAACTTTATCGGCCTTATCCTTAAAAATGGCTCTTAAGTCTGGGCCCTGGTTCCAATAGTTTCCATAGGTGTGACCACACTGTATCTTAGCTGTGAAAAGAGAGATATTACCATAGGCGGAGACTTGATCTTGATCTACACTCAGTTGTTCTTTGAGTTGGGAGAAATGCCCATCCATTTCTTCGGGCGTATTGTATTTGTGGAGCGCAGGTTGTAAGGCCTCTAGGGTCTCTTTAAGAATTTGCACGTCTTTTTGTAAATCTGCTGCGGGAATCGTGTTTTGTGCCAGAAGCCCTAAACTAGAGAAATGGCATAGGAGTAGTAGGCAAAACGTTTGCAGTTGTCGGGAAGTTTGGATCGTCATTAAAGAAAAATATTAGGTGATTGATAAGTGATTGCTTATTGGAATAACTTGACTAGTTGATTTTCGTCCTTCGCCTCAATTTTGGCCAAAAGCTGCTGTTGACCATTCCTAACTCTGAAAACTTCTGAGCCTATCGTCCAACGTTCTGATCTTGTAGCCCCTGGCATTAAAGAGAAGCCATAGCTGAAGGAGGTGCCATCTTTTTTTGGGCCTACGACGACGAAGCTCTTCCTTGTCCAGGAGTTATTTTTGATGCGTAGATTGATGTAACGCGTATCGGTGCGGATCTGTTTATTGGTGTTGGCCAGAATAGCTTCTGCATTTCCCATCAAAACTTTTGGGGTACCAATGATTTTCAGGCGGCCTTTATCCCCAATTGAGGTATTCAAGGTGTCCGATACATTAAGGAATACGCTTCCCCAACTTCGGATCTTTACTTCAGCATAGGAGGCTTCAAAGTCGAGTGCTTCAATCTTGGCACTTTTGTTATCTATCACGAGGTGGGATACTCTGCCCTGGAGATCAATGGTGCCAATATCAGCTATCAAGTGGAAGTCATCCATCTGCATATGTAGCAGTGAGGTACTTGAGTGAGCATCATTGATGAGCTTTCGCAGGCCTGCTGCGCCGATGGACACTCTTAAGGAATTACTGGGTTCAATCCATTCCTTTTGCTGTAGGTTCATGTAGCCTTGACTTACCCGAAAGTCAATCTGATCAATTAGATTTTCATCGACGGTAATGGAGATTTGATCATCAGCCTTGAAATCGAGAATGATCCTAGCATTTAAGTTAATCTCTAGCTGTTTCACTTGCTCAATCGGAAAGGATTTGGTGACAATATTACCGTTGCCTTTGATTTGTGCTTGTACTTGAAAACTAAGGAGTAATAATAGAAAGAGTACGTTCTTCATGATGGTGATTTAGTTAGACCAAATCTCATGAAGAAACGAGGCAGATGCGCTGCAAGAGATGGGAATACGTCTCAAATCACATTTGAGACGTCTCAAATTATCCAACTTCTCAGACCAATCTCGCGGACAATTATCTATAAAACCTTCTTTTCTAAATCTGGAAATACCTTGGCTACCTTGCCTAATATATAGTCACCATAGGTACCCTCAAAGCTGTGAACACTGGTTCCATCCCAGCGTTCAGCCGAATCGTCGATCGGGAAAGGAACCTGACTGAGGTCGATGGGTTTGATCTCTGCCTCGAAATTAGGATCGAAAAAGAAGGGGAAGGACAATCTATCTTTTTGGGAGCTGTTTAACACCCGATGGGGAGTGGATTTGTATAACCCTTTCGTAAGACGGTCGAGCATATCTCCAATATTGCAGACAAAAGAATTAGGAACGGGTGGGGCTTCGATCCATTCCGACTGAGATTTTACCTGTAGTCCACCTGCATCATCCTGTTTTAGGATGGTCAACACACCATAATCCGTATGCTCTCCTACACCCCAGAGCTTTTGTTCCTTGGCGTGATCAGGGGGATCAGGATAGTTGAAGATGCGAAAGAGCGTTAAAGGCTCACCTGTGTAGTTATGGGCGAAAAAATCTTTGTCTAAACCTAAACTCAATGAAATACCTTGCATGAGAACATGCCCTAGCCTGGTAAGCTGTTCCATGTACGCCAAGACGGTTTGCCTGAACTCAGGCATATTTGCCGGGAATAAATTTGGGCCATGCAGTGGAAGTCCCGCCTTTACCCGAGGATCTTCTTCATCCAGCTCAATCCCAAAATACAAACCTTCCTTAATGTCGGGCTTGCCAGAAGTGAGTTCGCCTCCTACGGGGAAAAAACCACGCCAGGCCTTGCCTGCTGAAGCCATAGGAATCTGGTTCTTTACCGCTAGATCTTGCGCAAAAAAGGCTTTGCTTTGCGCTTCGAGGCGAGCCTGGAGCTCCTCACTCACGCCATGCCCAATGATATAGAAAAAACCATGGGTCCGACAGGCTTGACCAATAGCATCCGCTACGCCTTGACGCTCTTCTGATGCGGTGAACAAGGGGGAGATATCAATGATGGGAACACGGTTTGACGGTTGTTGCATATGTTGAGAGGTCTTCTGTATTTGGATGATAAAGATAAGTTACTTGAAGTTCAACTCAAATGGGAGTTCCATCATTATTTGTCTTGGGATACCAAGCAAGATGCATTCTGCTTCATGTATTGACTAGAATAGCTGGGTGAGCGAACGAATGCAAGCGGCATAAGAATCTGGGGTGCCTAATGAGCCGAATGGCCTTAACCGGAACTAATTTGGCAATGATAGTTAAGAATTTCTTTACGTTGGTGACTGCGTTTTTATGCTCAACTTTATGTAGTTTGAAGGTAAGCTTCTATCACGTCTAAAACCTACCATTATGTGGCAAGATGACCGCCTTACCTACCTACTTAAACAAAGCCGAGATCGAAGAACCTTCCTGCGCAATGGATTGTATGCCATGTCAGCTTGGCCGCTTCTGGTTGGCCATCCTTTGCTAGCTCGAGTGTTTCATCGCACGCCTTTCGCCGATTATCCTTTTCAACTGGGCGTAGCTTCCGGAGATCCTTCGGCCGATGGGTTTGTACTTTGGACGCGCCTAGCGCCCAAACCCTTAGAGGACGGTGGAATGCCCTTAGTGAATATTGCGGTAGATTGGCAGGTTTCCAAAGATGAGCAGATGACGCAAGTGGTAGCAAAGGGACAAACCATAGCCACCCCAGAGCTTGGGCATTCCGTGCATGTGGAGGTGAAAGGCCTGGAGTCGGATCGCTGGTATTTCTACCAGTTTAAGGCAGGGGGCGAACTCAGCCCGGTAGGTCGTACCCGTACAGCACCTGCCAAGGATGCTATGATAGATACCTTTCAGTTTGCTTTTGCATCCTGTCAGCATTTTGAATCGGGCTACTACACAGCTTATGAACATATGCTAAAAGAACCGCTGGACCTTGTCGTGTTTCTTGGAGATTACATTTATGAATACGCCGGGAAAGACAATCAAGTTCGCAAACACCTTGGTCCGGAAATCAATAGCGTGGCAGACTACCGGAGGAGAATTGCTCAATATAAGCTGGATCCAGCTTTACAGGCTATGCATGCCGCCGTACCTTGGATAGTAACCTGGGATGACCATGAATTTGATAACAACTACGCAAATGCTATTTCGGAAGAACCAGGAATTATCAAAGAGGCATTTCTTAAGCGTCGAGCCAATGCTTATCAGGCATACTATGAGCATATGCCTTTGAGGAAGGCGAGTATTCCACGTGGTCCGGACTTGAAACTGTACAGGAATGTAGCATTTGGTCGACTACTTGAATTTGATGTGCTGGATACCCGCCAGTATCGAACAGATCAACCCTGTGGGGATAGGAGTGGTCCTTTATGCGAAGGGGTATTTGATCCAAAGGCTACTATGATGGGGCATAAGCAGGAGCGTTGGTTAGCTAAACAGTTACGTAGATCAAAGGCAGAATGGAATGTTTTGGCGCAACAGGTTATGATGGCTCAGATAGATAGAAACCCTGACAAAGAAAAAAGGTATTCAGTAGATCAATGGCCAGGCTATGAAGTGAGTCGCAAAAAACTCATGGAATTCCTGGCTAAAGATGTAGCATCAAATCCAGTTGTGCTAACTGGAGATATTCATTCCAATTGGGTTAATGAATTAAAGGTAGATTATGATCGGGCGGAATCAAAAACGGTTGCAGTTGAGTTTGTTGGTACCTCCATTACCTCTGGCGGGGATGGTATTTTTAAGCCCAGCAAGCTAGATGAGATATTAAGTGATAACCCCTGCTTGAAGTTCCATTCTCGCGAACGTGGTTATGTAAAATGCACCGTCACTCCGGAAAGCTGGAGAAGCGATTATCAAGCCGTGGAATATGTCACCAAACCAGGCGCGCCGCTGATTACTCGGGCTAGTTTTGTGGTAGAAAACGGAAGAAAGGTGATTGAAAAGGCTTGAGCAGAAAAGTTGTAAATAACGCTAGGGGCATCGAACTTTTTGGTGTAATTATTCCTTATTAAGCTGGGATCTAAGTTAGGTCCCAACTCAATAGCACTTTACACCTTTTATGGAGAAAAATAAACCTTCACAGTCCTTCACGCCCTATCAGAAATTGATCGTGGCGGTCATTACTTTCTTGCAGTTTACGATTGTCCTCGATTTCATGGTCCTCTCTCCATTGAGTGCCATTCTACTAGAGGAATTAGATATTACCACGACTCAATTTGGTTTGGCCGTTTCAGCTTATGCCTTTAGTGCCGGTATTTCTGGAGTGCTAGTGGCAGGCTTCGCCGATCAATTTGATCGTAAGCGTTTATTGCTCTTTTTCTACTGCGGATTTATCATTGGTACCTTCCTCTGCGGCTTCGCACCGAATTATGAATTCTTGCTGATCGCCAGAGTCGTCACAGGTTTATTTGGAGGAGTGATTGGGGCCGTATCTTTTGCCATTATAACTGACCTCTTCCCGCTGGAGAAAAGGGGGGAAGTGATGGGATATGTACAAATGGCATTTGCGGCAAGCCAAGTGCTGGGGATACCTTTGGGCTTGTATATGGCCAATAACTGGGGCTGGCATTCTCCTTTTCTGTTGATCGCTTCCATCGGTTCTCTGGTATTTGTATTGATTGCTATTCAGATGAAGCCGGTCAATGCGCACCTAGCTAGATCTAGTAATACTTCACCTCTTTTACACCTTTGGCGTACCTTAAGTAAACGCCCCTACTTCAACGCATTTATGGCTACCACCTTGTTGGCTACCGGCGGATATATGCTAATGCCTTTTGGTGCTGCTTTTAGTGTAAATAATCTGGGTATTAGCTTAGAGGATTTACCGCTAGTCTATATGATCACGGGTATTTTTACTTTGTTCAGTGGACCATTGATCGGACATTTGAGTGATAAGACCGGAAAGTATAAGGTTTTCTTCTGGGGATCTATCCTGACGATGGTGATGATCCTAATCTACACTAACTTAGGAATTACGCCCTTGTGGTTAGTCATTGTGTTAAGTTGCCTCGTGTACATCGGTGTAACTTCTCGGATTATATCCAGTTCCGCGCTTATGACTGCTGTCCCCTCTGCAGATGATCGAGGTGCTTTTATGAGCGTTTCTAGTTCTATACAACAATTGTCGGGAGGGATTGCCGCAGCGGCTGCAGGGATGATCATTTTCCAGGAAGAGAGTGGCTATATCCAACACTATCCCACTTTGGGGATAGTAGTAGCTATCACTATGACCTTGACGATCCTCTTGATGTTGTTGGTAAATCGCTACGTACAAAGTAAGGAAGGGAAAGAGAAAGCCCCCAAGGTATTGACACCTTGAGGACTTAGAACATCTTTGAACAGACCTCAATTGCCTTTAAGTGGCAATTTTTCTTTTATCCATCGTTAGACCTGCCTGCCGGCATAGGCAGGTTTTTCGCCGAATTGCCCGCATCTACCTGGTTGCGCCAGCGAGACCGGTTCGACTGCAAAATCTGCCTTGACTAAAACAAAATTTGCTCACTTCCGGCTAATCAGTTCTGGTCAAACATGTTCATATGATATTTTACTGCTTGCTGAGCAAGTCTCTAATTTCGGTTAGTAACTGTTCGGCGGTTGGGCCTGGAGGTGGAGCCGGAGCTTCAGGCTCCTTGTTGCGCTCTTGGATTTTATTGTAAGTGCGAACTAGCATAAAAATGATGAACGCAATGATCAAGAAGTCAATTACTTTTTGGATGAAAGCTCCATAACGGATAGAAACAGCCTCTTTAACTACTTCTCCCGCTTCATTGGTTTCTGCTTCCTGGAGTACCACCGCTAGGTCAGAAAAGTCTACACCACCCATGGCTAACCCGATGGGAGGCATAATTACGTCATTGGTGAAGGAAGTAACGATGGCGCCAAAGGCCCCTGCGATAATTACTGCAACGGCTAGCTCTAGCACATTGCCCTTCATGATGAAATCTCTGAATTCCTTTAACATAGTTTGTGTTTTTAAGTTGATGCAAAGATTGTGGTGGGTCCTATAAGGCATGAAAGACCCTTTTGCTTTGTTTGTTAGGTGAACTAATCTCAAAAAAAGATTAGCATGACAACAATAAAAATACGATTCTACGCCTGATTACCAAAGATGGAAAGGTTGATCGTCCAGGTGGAAGGGATGAAGAGGCTAGATTTGGTGAGGAAAACAGGATTATGAATGCGAAAGCCCCCTGAAGTTACACTCCAGAGGGCTTCTCTATTTCTAGGAAGGGACTACCTAAGCAGCGCCCATTTCTTCGCGAATTTTGTTCAAAGCAGATCCTGCTCTTACCCAATCAATTTGTGCTTGATTGTAAGTATGGGCTACTTCAAAAGTCTCAGAAGTTCCATCACTGTGATTAAGCTTGATGGTAAGGTTTTTACCTGCTGCCATCTCGTCAAAGTCTACAATATCGATCGTGTCATCTTGACGTACTTTCTCATAATCATCCGTATTGACAAAGGTAAGGGCTAGCATACCTTGCTTCTTCAAGTTGGTCTCGTGAATACGAGCAAAAGATTTCACGATAACTGCAGTCACCCCTAAGAACCTTGGTTCCATCGCGGCGTGCTCTCGGGAAGAACCTTCCCCATAGTTTTCTTCTCCGAATACTACCGTGTTGATGCCCGCAGCCTGATATTTTCTTGCACTATCAGGTACCGCCATAAATTCAGCGTCGGTAGCACTATCAACGTAGTTAGCAACTAAGTTCGTTTTGTCACTAAAGTAGTTGACCGCTCCAATCAAACAGTTATTGGAGATATTTTCTAGGTGACCTCTATACTTCAACCAAGGACCGGCCATAGAGATGTGATCCGTAGTACATTTCCCTTTGGTCTTGATCAACAGCCTCATGTTCTTAACTTGCGCTTCGCCCAAGGGAACGAAAGGAGTCAAAAGCTGAAGTCTTCTTGAATCTGGCTTCACCACCACTTCTATGCTGCTTCCATCTTCTGCGGGCGCATGATAGCCTCTATCTTCTACGTCGAATCCTTTTGGCGGTAGTTCAAAGCCTGTTGGTTCCTCTAGCTTCACTTCCTCGCCCGCTTCATTGACCAATGTATCCGTCATCGGATTGAAATCCAATCTTCCGGCAATCGCAATTGCGGCTACCAGTTCTGGAGAAGCAACGAAGGCATGTGTATTTGGGTTACCATCTGCTCGCTTGGAGAAGTTTCTATTGAAAGAGTGTACGATGGAGTTCTTTGGTGCATTCTTAGGATCACTGTATCTGGCCCACTGTCCGATACAAGGTCCACATGCATTGGTGAAAATCTTCGCATTAAGCTTTTCGAAAACCTCCAAGATACCATCACGTGCTGCCGTAAATCGAACTTGCTCAGAACCTGGGTTAATACCAAACTCTGCCTTTGTTTTAAGGCCTTTGTCTAATGCCTGTTGCGCAATGGAAGCGGCTCTGGTCAAATCTTCGTAAGAAGAGTTGGTGCAAGAACCAATTAATCCCCATTCTACCTCTAGCGGCCAATCATTCTCAGTGGCAGCTTTCGTCATATCCGAGCCTGCATTAGTGGAAAGATCAGGTGTAAATGGACCGTTCAACAAAGGCTTCAATTCAGAAAGGTCGATTTCAATAACTTGATCGAAGTATTTTTCAGGGTCTGCATAGCATTCAGCATCCGCCGTTAGAAGCTCTTTGATGCCATCAGCCATATCCGCGATCTCGGCTCTCTCTGTCGCTCTTAGATATCTTGACATAGACTCATCATAACCGAAGGTAGAAGTAGTCGCACCAATCTCAGCACCCATGTTACAGATGGTACCTTTACCCGTACAACTCATGGATAATGCACCTGGGCCAAAGTATTCTACGATTGCACCAGTTCCACCCTTTACGGTTAAAATATCAGCCACTCTAAGAATCACATCCTTAGGAGCCGCCCAACCAGATAACTTACCGGTCAGTTTTACGCCGATTAACTTAGGCATTTTCAATTCCCAAGGCATTCCCGCCATTACGTCTACTGCATCAGCTCCACCTACACCAATGGCAACCATTCCCAAACCACCCGCATTCACGGTATGAGAATCTGTACCAATCATCATTCCACCAGGAAAAGCATAGTTCTCCAGTACTACCTGGTGAATAATACCAGCACCTGGCTCCCAGAATCCGATGCCATATTTATCTGATACCGATTCCAAGAAGTTAAATACCTCATTTGAGGTGTTCATCGCTTCCTGTAAATCCTTATCTGCTCCCAACCTAGCTTGAATCAAGTGATCACAGTGCACCGTGGAGGGTACAGCAACCTTGTCTTTTCCCGCCATCATAAACTGTAGCAAAGCCATCTGTGCTGTAGCATCCTGCATCGCTACCCGATCCGGTTGGAAGAAAACATAATCTCCTCCGCGGGTAAAATCTTGTAATGGAGACTCAGCATGTAGGTGGGAATAGAGAATCTTTTCGCTAAGGGTTAAGGGGCGGCCCAATACTTTTCTTGCCTCGGCTATTTTGCCTGGTAAAGCATCGTAGTGAGCCTTAATCATATCGATATCGAAAGGCATAAACTGCTTGTTTTTTGGATTAATGATGGATTACCTGTTGGTAACTATTGATTGCCATTACTAAAAAGTCAACAAATGTAAAAAACTTAATGTTTTATTGCCAATAATGGACATAAATCCCGTTTCTGAATGCGTCTAGAGGCTTAACTCTAACTCACCATCTTTTCAAGGATGATCATTCCGTGGCTTTACTTTGTTACTACTAATACTACAACCCAGACTGGATTCTGTTCTAAACCTTCCTGGAAAGCTTCAAATATTTCAGCATCCTATCATTCATAAACCTATCTTTGCGCCGATTTTTTGACATTAAAAACCCTAAGAGAAAGTCATGTCATACAGACGCCTAGTAGTTAAGGTTGGAACAAATGTATTGGCCCGAGAGGATGGATTATTGGACATCACTAGCATCAGTCAGTTGGTCGATCAGATTGCTGCCCTAAAGGCAAGAGGTGTGGATGTCATCCTAGTATCATCAGGAGCAGTTGGAGCAGGAAGAAGTATGATGCAGATACCAGAAGGCTTGAACAAGGTCGTCCGCCGTCAAGTACTTTCCGCCATTGGCCAGGTCCGATTAATGGAGATTTATCGGCAATTATTTGCCAATCAGCAGTTGTTTTGTGCCCAGGTTTTGGCAACCAAGGAGGATTTTCGGGATCGACAGCACTATATCAATATGCAAAATTGCTTTCTGGCCTTGTTGCGGGATCGGATTGTTCCCGTAGTGAATGAAAACGATGTGGTATCAGTTACAGAACTCATGTTTACGGATAATGATGAGTTGGCAGGGCTAGTGGCAGCCATGACGAATGCGGATGGATTGGTGATTCTAAGCAGTGTTCAGGGGGTATTTGATGGCCCTCCTGATCAGGAAGGAAGTAAAGTGATTCCGGAGATTGATCCGCACGATAAGAAATGGCAAAAGGTAATTCAGCCCTCTCGCTCCTCTTTTGGACGCGGCGGCATGCATACCAAGTTCCGCATTGCCCAGAAAGCAGCCAAGGTTGGGATTCCTACTTTCATCGGGGATGGTCGGCAGGCTGATGTGTTGCTAGACCTGGTGAATGGCAACTTCAATGGCACCCGCTTCACTCCACAAACGGAATTGTCTAACGTCAAAAAATGGATTGCCTATAATGAGTTGCCGCAAAAGGGGGCGGTATATATTAATAAGGGTGCAGAAACCGTATTGCGCTCCGTAGATAAAGTCTCTAGCCTACTACCGGTGGGAGTGGTACGAATAGAAGGGGCCTTTGAAAAAGGAGACCTTCTGCGTATTCTCAATGAAGAGGGAGAAGGTATTGGTTTGGGCATAGCACAATATGGCTCGGAAAAAGCTCAGCAGCACCTGGGGCAGCAGGGCAAAAAAGCCCTGGTGCACTATGATTATCTGGTTATTGATTAAATGGCCTTTTTGGGGTTCAGATTGGTAATCCTAAACCTAGTCATCTGGCATTTTAAAGACAATCTCTAGCCGACGATTACAACGTCGCCCTTCCTCTGTATCATTGGGACAAAGCGGAACGCTATCTCCATGACCGATCACACGGATTCGATCTTCTGCAAAACCACACATCCGTAAGAAAAGCCTTAATGGCATTGGCCCGTTGTATGGAAAGGTCTAAATTTTCCTTTTCTGTTCCCGTGTTATCAGTGTGCCCGTGCAGTTCTAGATCAGCTCCCATGCGCGTGGCGATTTCAGCCAATCGAGTAATTTCTGGAAAGGCTTTTTCAGGACGATCAAACTCTGCTTTGCCATTGAAGAAGGTACTATTTTCCAATTTGAAATTCTTGCGGATATAATCGAATGAAGTCAGGATGAAAGTATCACGAATGATCTCACCTCGTTTTGTATCAGATAAATAGTGTGTGGTATCTCGTTCGGAGTAGTATCCCGGTACTTCAGGAAAAACTCTTACGACTTCAGTGCTATCAGCTACCGTGTATGAGTAGGTGCCTTTAATTGAGACGGGCTGGGCATGTACGTTTAATTCGTAATTCGGAGTAAACTCAACGAACCCTCCTTTCCCAATAGGCTTGTGGTTTTCGTCCAATATTACCCCGGCAAGTCGCAATGCATTAGCAGGGAAGACTCCTGGCCCCAATTTAACTCTCCAGATATCGAAATTATTGGTACAGCGATTTCGACGATGGAAATAGGCTTTGCCGCTGTATTCGGAGAAATAACTGACACCCGGATCATGGAAGTAGCTATTGAGCATTAGGCCAAGGTTGACGGGTTCTTCTAGGCTTGTCCAGTCCCTAGGGTTGCGCAAAACAATACTGTAAACGTCTTTACCACCTAAACTGCCTACCTGATTAGAGGTATAGATTAACATTCTCCCTTGTAAGGCCATGACTGGGTTTTGTTCATAGCTCCTAACTCTATTGATTTTCGTGCCAACGGACATAGGATGATGGTAGACTCCATCTTCACCTAAGTCGGAAGTGGCAATATCAATCTTAGGGACTTCTCGTGGATGCCTTCGCTCCGAATAGTATTCCACCAACATGAGAGAATCATCTGGGGAGATCCAGGCGGAACCAGCAAAGGGAGGTTTCATTGGAAAGACTTCTGGAGTGGTCCAGGGTCTGCCAATGGCTATCCGGGTGGAGGTATATAGTCTCCCTCCAGATTTCAAGAGCATCTGTCTACCCCCTGAACTGATCGATAAGGGTATTACATCATCCGCAAATGATAACTTCTCGACACGTATAGGTTGACTCCACTCCTCCTCCTGCTTAATGGAAGTCATCACCTGCGCCATTCGATTTTGCCGATTTCTTCTTACAAAAAAAACTTCATCTGTTTCACCCCAAGAGACCAATGCATATTCGTCGTGAGTAATCGTATTGAACGCATCTAGTGCTTCAGGAAAATTTTGCTCGGTCTCAGCTTTCTTAAGTAGAGATCCAAATAGTTTAAACCAACTTTGCTTTTCTGTTTGAAAGTAGAAGTCGGTTTTACAGGATGAGGTATCTGGAAAAAGAGGCTGTAGCTGTTCCAGGCCTAAACGAGCTGCCTTAAAGCGATACTGTCCTGCAAAAAAATCTAGGGTAGAGACAGCTAGGTCAAAAACTACTCGATGGTGAGGGTAGTCTTTCGCCAGATAGGCTACCTGATTAATAAAAGCAGAGGAGTCTAACTTTAGGTTACACTGCAGGAGTTGTGCCTGTAGGTCATACATTAAGGTAATGTCCTCTAATTGTTTTTGCTCATCAGCATTTAGCGCTTTGGCATCTTCAGCAAAGTTAGCGATGCAGAGTACTTGTCGGCAGATATCGGGGTCAAGGACGGTGTGGGGATTATCTCGGTGGAAGGCTAGCAAAGGTTTTAGCTGGCTCGCGCAAAGGGCTTCTTTGGCAGAATCAAACCAACAATCTTGTGCTGTAGCGGTGATAGGGAAGTCCACTTTGAACTGATCCATATTACAATACGATTCGTGCACTTGGAAGATATCCCATGCATCCCTTTGTATCTCCCAATAGGTACTGAGATTGGCGGGAAGAACCACGTGCTCATAACGATGTGCCAGTGCTCGAACTTCTTCATACGTGAGATTCCATTTGTAGCCAAACTCAAAGGCACGACAGGATCGCCCAGCCTCCTGCTCAATTTCTTCAACAGTAGGTAGTTTAACTGCTCTACCTTCCCATTCTTGATCTAATGTATTATTAAAAACTACTTGTTTAGGGTCGATCGACTTATTTACAATGATCTTCCTGAGGGTTTCAAGGGTGCGATCTGGCCAACGGCTGGAATTTTCTTCCAGTGCAATTAATTGGGTGATGGAACCCCGGCGAGAAAAGTCTTCTACAATTCGCTCTCGAAGATTTCTCCGAGCAGTCCTAATTTCTTGTCTTCCGGCTCTATGTCGATTTAGCTTTTTAATTTGTTTAATAGGCAATCCGCCAATTTCCTCTTCCAGTGCGCAGAAATTTTCATGAATTTTGATCCAGGCTACAGTGTTTTTACTCTGATTAATGGCAATCCTATCTAAATAGAAGCGAGCTCCAGGGTCATAAACCTTGTGACCACGAGATCGCTCGAATTTTGGTTTGGCTTTTGAAACCTCCTGCTTATCTAGGAGTAACTTAACGCCCTTCGGGAAGCTGGCACATCCGATGATAGTGAGTGATAAAATGAGCAAAGAAAGGCTATAGCCGAGACGGCTGAAGCGGGGGGAGGGGGGGGGCATGGTGTTGTAACGCTGTTTATTTTAAAATGAGACTTCACTAATATATGTAAAAAAATAAACATGTGTTACGTATTTGGGGATATCCGTTTTGGCTTTTTATTTTTTATATAAGTATTTTAGTTAAATTAAGATAAAGGTGATAAACAAAAAAATCCCGTACCTACTGAAAGATACGGGATTGGTAGGGTGATAGAAAAAATGCTTAAACGATGAGCGCTATTTCTTTTTACTCTTATTTAGTTTCTTGTCAATGCCCATGATTTTGAGCTCTAGGTAATCGTCGGCAGTTAGGTTTTCCATACCCATGCCTTTAATCTGGCGGATGAAAGCAGCAGAGATCCCGTGTATTTTGAATTCTACTACTTCCTCTAGGTTTAAATCTAGGCCCTCACTTCGGAGTGATTTTACGTAGTTACTGCTAACATTATGGATCGATGCATTCATTAGATCCTCCAAAGTTTCCTTCTTATAGCCCATCTCCCTCATTTCTTTAATGAAACGAGTATTGACATTATGGATCTTGGCATCTAGTACCTCTTCTGGACTTAGTGCTTCAAATCCGGCTGATCTTAATTCCTTTACGTATGAGGCACTTACATTGTGAATCTTTAGCTCCTTTAGATCCTCCAAGGAGAGATCAGTGAAGCCCACCGCTTTCATGTCAGCGGCAAATTGAGGATTGACATTATGTATTCTAGCATCTAAGACATCCTCCGTAGTAAGATTCGTATAGCCCGCTTCTTGTAGCATGGCCACAAATTTGGCGTTGACATTATGTATCCTTAGGTTCATTAATTCCTCCATGGATAAATTGTCAAAACCTAATTGCTTCATCTCCTGAGCGAAGGCCGGGGAAAGATTATGGATTTTAGCATCGGTAATCTCTTCCGCGCTCAGATTAGTGTATCCAGCTTTCTGCATCTCAGCTACATAAGCGGCATTGATCCCATGGATCTTCATGTCCAGTAATTCCTCTAGTGAAAGATTGTCGAAGCCCAGCTTTTTCATTTCTGCTGCAAACTCAGGGGAGAGGTTGTGGATTTTGGCATTAGTTATCTCTTCTGGACTTAGATTTGAATAGCCAGCCTTTTTCAGTTGATCAACATATTCAGCACTAATTCCATGGATCTTTAGGTCTTCCAGTTCCTCTAACGTAAGCTCCTTGAATCCGATTTCTTGCATATCACTAGCGAACTCGGTTGACACATTGTGGATCTTAGCATCTGTTACTTCCTCCGCACTGAGATTGGAGTAGCCCGCTTTTTTCAGTTGTTCCACAAAGTCTTTGTCCACATTGTGAATCTTTAATTCCAGCAGTTCCTCAAAGTCCAGATCGTTGAAACCAAGCGACTTCATATCAGCAGCAAATTCAGCGGTGATATTGTGAATCTTGGCATCCTCGAATTCTTCCAGGCTAAGGTTCTTAAAGCCCAATGCTTGGATCGAACGAATAAAGTCGGGATTAACATCATGAATGCTTAGGTCCACCAGTTGTTCCAGATCTAGATCAGCAAAGCCTAGTTGCTTGTACCCTTCCAAGTTTTCTTTCAAGGTAGCTAGAATGGGAAGATGGTGTCCGATGTCCTCCAGATCATCTTGATCCTTTGGCGTTAATCCCTCTTGCTTCAAATAGGCCCAGTATTCTTGGTCAATATTGGCCAGCGTGAAACCAAATAGAACTTCATCTGATACCTTACTATATCCTTCCTGCTTGATGAGCTGACGGAAGGATTCATTGGGGGCAAAAGTGAAACGACCCAGGCCTTCTCCGTCTTCAAACTTACCCTTAAAATTGATCGTCCCAGCAGCTCTTTCTAAGGCGAAAGTACCTTCTTGATCAACAGGTAAGTTGGGGAAATCGGAGGAGGGATAACACTTAGTGGTGACCCACCAATTGTTCCGACGGTGGTCGGAAAGATCATACTTGATGCAGATTTCATCTCCTTCAGTAATTGATGACCAGATCCCTTTGCCGGGAAATATCCGGTTTTCTTTCTCTGAAGTTTCTGCTAGTTTGTCGGTATTTTTTGCAGTAGCCAGAGTGGGGTTGAAAAAAACAGTCGATAGCCCAAATAAAGCCAGTACACAGAGGTACTTCCAACTTGAGCTGAGTGATGATTTCTTAATGTTCATCATGCTGATGCGTTGTTTTAGGGTGGATTGATTATAGTTGTTGGAAGGCCCCAGTGGGTGATAGGGTACAGCGACCTTCAACAAGTTCATTTGATAGGATTCCCGATCCACACCTTTGGCTAGCATCTGTTCGTCCGTAAGAAATTCCAAGTTGTCTTCTACCGTTTTGCGAAGCATCCAAGCAAATGGATTAAACCATTGTATCACAACGAGAATTTCTGCTAGTAAGATATCAAAACTGTGTCCCTGCTCAACGTGGGTTCGCTCGTGCTCTAATATTTGGCTGTAAGTGTCCCAATCGTATAAAGTTGGATTGATGAATATACAGTTGGCGAAAGAGAATGGAGCTTTATCGTTATCCAGTTCCACAATCCGGATTTTTCCATCCTGAATGTGCGAACTCCGTAGAATCTGATAAAGAATGGACACGACCTGAATCAACAAGTTAATGCCCATTATGGCAACGCCGACCAAATAGGTTAGAAACAGGATAGACCAAATGGATAAACTACTTTTCTTTTTAACAGTTGCGGGTGGAGTAGGAGTGGAGGGAATCACCTTCGTGGGTTGGTTGATCTCTGTTTTTGTGTCCAGTTGATCAATCTCTGTAGACTGGACCGGGGTCCGCTCTACCATAGCGATTGGTTTTTCAGCGGGTGGCGTAGCTGTTTTCCAAGACCAATTAGCTGGAATAGGAATGAGTGGTAGCAAGAAGGCGAATAAAATGGAGCCAACGAGCACCATTCGATTAAGCTTAAAGAAAGTTTCCTTTTTTAAGAGCAACCGATAGGCTACGTACAGTAAGCTGGTAAGTATCGCGGTGTGTAAGAGATAGGGGATCATGCTTTTTTGTTTTTGATCATATTGATGATTTCTTCCAGGTCATCAGTACTGATCTTTTCTTCCTTAGCGAAGTAGGTGACCATCTTTCGGTAAGAGTTGTCGAAGTATTTGTCTAACACGTCCCCCAAAGCCTCCTTTTGATAGGTGTCTTTAGAGATGAGTGCATAAAACTGATGGGAGTTTCCAAACGACTTATGGTCCACAAATTTCTTCTTCTCGAGAATACGTATAATAGTTGAGACCGTATTGTAATGTGGTTTGGGGTCTGGGAAATGCTCGATGATCTCTTTCACAAAGGCCGGACCATGCTCCCAGAGGATCTGCATGATCTGCTCCTCACGTTTAGCTAATTTTTGCATGATGTTGGTATTTTGATACAAGTATATTACTAATTGATTAGTTTGTCAACTATTTAGTTAGTTTTTCTACTAATTGATTAGTTTTTATAGAAGGAGTCAATCTAATTCAAGGCCAGACTGAGATATTGATCGACAATCAGGTCTGCTATAGATTTTGTGTTTATCTTGCTAATGCAGCAAATAGCTTAGCCTCATTCATCATGAAGCATCTACTTTCAGCCATTATCCAGGACGTATACCCGATTTCCAGGACTTCGCAAAGCAAGATAGAAGAACAACTGGAAGTGCAGGAATTTCAAAAAAATGACCTGATTTTTCGTAGCGGAGCCCCTAATTACAAGGAATACTTCATACTGTCCGGTGTTTGTAGAAGTTTCTTGCTGAATCCGCTTGGGGAAGAAACCACCTTATCTTTTTACACATCTAATACGGTCGTGGCCCCAAATATTTCCCGGGTTAGGGCAGGACGTTCCATCTTGAATTTACAGGCATTGACTCCCCTTACCGTGGCCTCAATCAACACTGTGGTGTTTAACGAGCTGCGATTGGGAAACTCCGAAATTCTAAATTTTGCACATACCGTTTTGCAGAATGAACTCCTAAAGAAGGGCGACAAGGAAATTGGCTTGGCCGCCCTGACAGCAAGTGATCGATTAGAGCAATTTCGCGAGGATTACCCCATGCTTGAAAATCTCATTCCTCATTCCTACATAGCGAGTTACCTTGGCATCACCAACATTTCATTGAGTCGCTTGAGAAGCCGGAAGGGTAACTAGTGCACTTAAGTATGAGGAAATAATTAGGCTAAAGTATTTGACCAAGGGAGTTTTCATCCTAGGCAAGGCGCAAAAACCGCGGTTAGCCATAGCTAACCAAGGATTTTTGCAACGCAGTATAGGTTGAAAAATGCCCGTCATATCTTCTATGATAATTGTATCCTCATACTTATTATCATTTGTTAATGCATACTGGCTTAGGTTGGACTAGTTTTGTGTCATAGATCAATATCAAAACCCTGATCATGTTAGCTTCCAACCTATCACCAACTAAATCGTTCGAATTATCGACTCATAAATGGCTCAAGGCACCTGCCGCCTACTATTGCTTGCTCGATAAAGAGGGTATTATTCAGGAGCAGGCCAAAGGTACTTCTGCCATCGATGGAGGTCGTGCGATTGATGAAAAATCACAGTTTCCGCTATTCAGTATTTCCAAAACCTTCACAGCGATTGCTATTTTACATTTACAGGAGCAAGGAAAACTTAGCCTGGAGAGCAGTGCTTTTGACCTATTACCACAATACAACTTCTTAGATGGAGTTTCAATCCGTCATCTTTTGTCGCATCAGTCTGGTTTGAACAATCCTATCCCCATTTCCTGGGTGCATTTGGTCGAAGAAGAGGAAGGCTTTGATTATCAGCGGTTTAGTTTTGAGATTTTAAGTACAAAAGCTAAACGCAAGTACGCACCTGGACAAAAGGCAGTCTATTCCAATCTCAATTATCTGCTGCTGGGAGAGATCGTTGAAAAACTAAGCGGCCATTCCTTCAAGCAATATATTCTTGAGCATGTCCTGGCGAGTAACCCTCATATTGACTTTAGATGGAATAATGAACTGGCCGTAAGCGGGTACCATGAAGCTGGGATCAATGGCTGGATACTCGGCCTGCTTATGGATCGGTCTAAGTTCACGGAGCCCAAAAGAAACAAGCTGATTCAGTTTCGAAAAAACTACCTGAATGGACCATCCTATGGGGGTTTGTTAGCTAGCCCACGGGGCCTGAACCTTCATTTGCAAGGACTTTTGCAAGGGAATGGAGTGCTTTCTGAGGCCTCTTGCAAACTCATGTTTACCGAGCAATCTCTAGCTTCAGGGAAGCCTTCCGGTCTTGCACTGGGTTGGTTTAAGGGTACCTTAAAGGGACGAAGGTATTTGCATCATGCCGGCGGAGGTGGAGGGTTTTATTTAGAACTACGAGTTTACCCAGAGGCAGGACTCGCCAGTTATCTATTGACCAATAAATCGGGTTTTTCGGATCAACGTAGGTTGGATGCGCTGGATGTACAATTTCTGTAAGAACACTTCCTTCATCGCCGAACCATTTACTTCAAATTGACGCTTTGAGTTATGTATGATTATGATCGTTTCCTCGTTCAAAATGGAACAGTTTCCTTGCATACTACTGTCTACCCTCGGGAACATGCAGAGACGGTAGTGCTGCTCCACGGTGGCCCAGGAGTTCCTGATCCCATGTTCGAACTTGCAGCGGAATTACATAGGAAATTCCAGGTAATTACCTTTGAGCAAAGAGGGACAGGACTTTCTAGTAATCCTGATTCTTCTTACACGATGGAGGATTATATTTCGGATATTGATGCTATCGCCGCGCATTTTCAATTAGAGGACTTTCACCTTTTTGGGCATTCCTGGGGAGGACTTTATGCACAGATCTATTCCGCTGAACGGCCCTCTCGCATTAAGAGTCTTTTTCTCTGTAGCCCTAGCTCTGGTACCAATGAGCTTTGGAAGCGTACCGAAAGAGAAGTCATGAACTTCAATAAGAAAATGGCTTCTAACTGGGAATGGATGAAAATGGGATGGTACTCACTTTTGGGTATGTTCGGTTCGGACCGAGCCTACCAAAAGGTATTCTTTTTAGTAATGAGTAATTACCACAAAGAATATCCGAACATTAACGTAAACGAAGAACAATTAAAATCCGTTAAAGCGGCACCAATTAATAAGACCAGAGCGAGTATTGTACGGTACAAGCCACTAGAAAAGATGAGTGCCCCGCCCTTTAAGGTTTGCCTTACATACGGAAGTCAGGATATCTATGGGGAAAGCCAACAAGCTGTGTCGGATCGCTATCCCAGCACCACCTCCATTATTATAGATGGATCAGGACATATCCCATGGTTGCATCAACCTTCAGCCTTTGGGAACATCCTGCAAGCGTTTTATGCTTTAGGTGATTTAAGGAATGAGGGATAAATAAACTGCACAAATAGGCGAAATATTTTTTCACCAGACCAGGCTTCAAAAGCCGAGTATAGCCTAGCTACAGGAGGCTTTTGTTAACGCAGTATGGTGGGAAAAGATAAAGTCTAGTTGTATTTTTTATTTGTCTCTTATTCCTAAGCTAGTTTTCGGATCCTTTAAACTTTGTACAGACTTGTCTGTTTTTAATGATGTGAAAAGCAAAACTCGTCATACCATTATCCGAACAGCTTCAGATTTATTCTATGAAAAGGGATACAATCTGACTGGAATCAATGAAATCATTGAGGAGTCGGGTATTGCTAAAGCTACTTTGTATAGCCATTTCAGGTCAAAGGAAGACTTACTCTTGGCCTATTTGGATGAGAAAGATCAGGAGCTACTCAAAAGCATTAAGGCGTTCTGTGCTAGTAAACCAGCAGGTGATGAGCAGCTAATCGCCGTTTTGGAGTTTCTGATCCCATTCTTTGAGCAGGAAGATTTCAATGGCTGCTGGTGTATTCGCTCGATCGCCGAAGTGCCACGCGAAAATGTGAAGGTGAGAACTAAAATCAAAAGCAATAAGCAAGCCTTCCGTCAATTTGTCCTAGCGTTAGTCCAATCTAATAAACCCGAGCTGGATAAAAGTCAACAGCAGCAATTGAGCAACCAACTTTACCTGCTCTATGAGGGTGCTTTAACGGAAAGCCACCTGCAAGGAGCGGCTTGGCCCATTGAGACTTCGATAGGTCTTCTAAAAGACAAATTGAAAAAAGGCTAAAAAATTTTTAAACTTATAGACAGACTTGTCTGTTCAATAATTAAACACAACAAAATGCGTATCAAAAAACACCTAGCAGGATGGTTCAAGTTAGGGAGGGAACTAGAAGAGGGAAGCTTGGCTACCCCAGAAGATACAGTTACTACTAAGGCTGCTGCGACCCTAATAGCATCTTTACTAACTCCTATTTGTAAATAAAAATTTTCTCAAATAAAGACAGACTTGTCTGTATAAAAAAATTAAATCATGGCAAACTTTAATTCAAAAACAGCTCTAATTATCGGTGGGACCAGTGGTATTGGAAAAGCAACAGCAGAAGCCTTGCTAGATCAAGGTGCTACCGTTCATATTGTAGGTCGTAACCCTCAGAAGATAGACGACCGTCCCCGTCTCGTTAAGCACAAGGTAGATATTACTAATCGTGAGGAAGTAGCGGCATTGACGGAGCAGATCGGAGAATGGGAAGGACTGGATTATTTGGTGAATGCCTCCGGTATTTTCGGACCCAAACCTTTCCTCGATCACACCCCCGCAGATTATGATGCTTACTTGGATTTGAATAGAGGCTTCTTCTTCATTAGTCAAGCGGCCGCCAAAGTAATGCAGCGCAGTGGTGGCGGCTCTATCGTTAATGTCGGTTCTATGTGGGCAAAGCAAGCCGTCAAGGCAACGCCGTCTTCGGCTTACTCCATGCAGAAAGCGGGCTTGCATTCCTTGACTCAGCACCTGGCTATGGAATTAGCAGATCATAAGATTAGAGTAAACGCGGTATCTCCCGCAGTAGTAGATACCCCCGTGTATCATGGTGTTTTTGGAGGTGAGGATGCGGCTAAGGAAGCGCTGGTTGGATTCAATAACTTCCATCCAATTGGGCGGAACGGAACGGCTAGCGATGTGGCTAAATCTATCCTCTTCCTATTGTCGGAAGATTCTACTTGGGTCACCGGAACGATTCTCGATGTAGATGGTGGGGCTATGGCAGGTAGGAACTAGTAGCGCAATATAATCTAGGCCTACTAAAAAAACAATCGCTTAGGAGACCAGCCTCGAAGTGGACTCCTAGTTAGATAAAGATTGATCATTAGTGAAGAACTGAACCGTGAATGCAAGGTAGAAAGGAGTTCCTGATGAAGTTTAGGGACTCCTTTCCCTTTTGGGTTTGGGAGAATAAAGCGCTAACTTGCTAAGGCCAAAGAAACTCGCTTAAGACTATGGAGCCACTCTTCCAATTCCTGCAACATATCAGCCCTTTGCAAGCTGCTACGCTAGATGCACTGCGACCCTTGTTTCGACGAATTGAACTTCCTTCCCAAGATTTTTTCGCTAGATCTGGGGAGTATAGCAAGCAAATTGGCTTTTTGGAGACAGGGATTATGCGGGCTTTTTTCCTTAATGAAGCGGGCAAGGAGTACAACAAGCAATTCTTTATGGCACCCACCTTAGTTGGCGCCTACACCTCTTTGCTCACTGGGCAACCCAATCAAGTAGCACAACAGGCCTTACAACCTTGCATTATCTGGGCGGCCTCCTTTGAAAAGGTTACCGCTTTGTATGATCAATATCATGACCTGGAGCGCCTGGGGAGGAAGATTGCGGAGGCCTACTTTTTGGAAAAAGAAAAGAAGGAAATAGAAATGGCTTTATTGGAGGCGGAACAGCGGTATAAGATTATGCAGGAGGAGTTCCCCTTGCTAGAAACTCAGATTCCACAATACCACATTGCTTCTTACCTCGGTATCACACCCACCCAATTGAGCCGTGTTCGCAAAAAGTTGGCAACCCGTTAATACTATGGCCATCCGATTTATCAACATATGTAAATGACTCTCGTGTTCTGCCCCACTAGTTTTGTGGTATTACTTACCAGTAAAAAATCAGAACATGAATGCTTTACATAAAATAGGATGGGGAGTAGGTAGCACGATTAGTTTGTTAGCAGTAATGATTCTCTTCAAAGGCTGCGCCATTCAACCCAACATCTGGGAACCTCCCATTAAACCATTATTTGAGCAAGAGCTAGCTCTAAACAACAAACTCACAACAGCTGAATCGATTTCTTTGCAAGGATGGTCCGGAGCAGAAGATTTTGCTGTCGATAAAACAGGAAATATCTATTGTGGGGTGCATGCTAAACCCAATGACTTTTCCTCAGGAGCGATCCTCAGGATTTCACCTGCGGGTGAGGTGGAGATGTACTTAGAGACGGAAGGCTGGATTACTGGAATGGAATTCGATCAAAATGGCAACCTGATCGCGCTACAGAATGGCGTTGGACTCATTAAGATCGATCAGAATAAAGAAATTGATACCTTGGTTGCCTCCACTCCTGATGGCTCGCCCATCTTGATGGGGACTGGTCTGCAGATCGGCGCGAACGGTACGATTTACTTTGCCAATATGTCGTCGGAGGATGTAAGCTCTACTAGAACTTTCAATAAACTGATCTTGGAGCTGAAACCTAAAGGAGGCGTTTATGCTTATGATCCCGTTCAAGATGAGCTGCGTATGATTTCAGAGGGCCACTACTTTGCCAATGGGCTTGCCCTAGCCACAGATGAATCTTATCTATTACTATCTGAAACCACCAAATATAGGATCTTGAAAATCTGGTTGGATAACGATCGGGTAGGCGAAACAGAAGTTTTTATGGATAACCTGCCGGGTTTTCCCAACAACCTAGCTAGGCGTGCGAATGGCAATTTCTGGATCGGATTCACTACAAAGAGGAATGATCAATTGGATAAGATCCATCCCAAACGCGGCCTGAAGAAATTGGTCTATGGTTTACCTCATTTTGTACAGCCCAAGGCTGAAAAATTTGGGATGGTATTAGAGGTATCTGCTCAAGGACAGATCTTACAAGCTTTGTTTGATACGGAGGGGCAGGTGGTTACCGAAGCAGGTGCGATTGAGGAGGTTCATAATAGCCTTTATCTCGGAGGGGATGTCGTTTCTGCCATTGCCAAGTACCCTTTACCTTAATCTTTTTTAATGTAACCCATCATTTTTTCCCTTACTCTTTTACTACCTTCAGTGGTGATATGAAGAGAATCATGATCATCGGTTGTGGAGGAGCGGGGAAGTCCACGCTGGCTCGAGAGTTGGGGAATATCCTTGGATTGCCACTGGTTCATCTGGATCAGGCCTATTGGCGACCTAATTGGGTGGAGCGAGACAAACAGGAATGGGAGGAGATCGTTACGAAACTGGCGGATCAGGATCGGTGGATCATGGATGGAAACTATGGCGGAACCATGGATATCCGCTTGCAAAGAGCTGATACTGTGGTGTTTTTAGATCGGTCTCGTTGGCTATGCGTTTACAGGGTGTTGTTGCGCTTGTGGCAGACTGGGGGAAGAACGCGGCCAGATATGGCGGAAGGATGTGAAGAACGATTTAATCTCCCTTTTCTTCAATACGTCTTCTTTTACAACAATACGAGACGTCCTGGTATCTTGAAAAAGCTGAATCGATTATCCTCCAAACAGTCTGTTTTCCGACTGCGCACGCAACGTGAAATTGATCACTTTATTGCTGGCCTATCGTGGCACGAAGATGGAAATAGTTGAGTATCAACGGAAAAAATTTTTATTTCATACAACTTTTCTGATTTTTGTGTCGTTCTTTTTAATAGATGCAGTGTGAAAAGTGTAAAAGTCTGTTGAATTTTGACAACGCCAGTTCAAACATTTCTCCCGAAATGATAGGGAATTCTTTAGCCTGGCGAGAACAGTACCTACCAATAAAACCTACCCAAAGCGACGAGCACTGCGATTCAGATTGGAATTCTATTGTTACATTAAATATTGTTATATGAGATCAAAGAAGAACTTTGACTACGGCAAGGGCAAATACTATTTTACCATCAAATCATCTCCGAATAATATTACGATTCACCGGAAAGAGAAAGAGGCTGCGGAAAGAACTTTTCTACACTATCAAGCCATGGGTAAGGATATAGAGTGGCATGGGTTGTGGGATGGCAAAAAATTTGTCGAAAACTCCCAACCTACAGCAGTAACATCTGCTTAGTAGGTTCTACTTATAACAAAATCGAAAGCGGGTCCGGCAGATTAGCCAAGAGCCCGCTTCCGATTTAGATGATTTACTCTTCTTTTTCTTTCGTTTCCTTTCCTTTCTTCTGATTCTTTTTCACTTCTGCGGCCGCGTCCATCACATCTTGCGTAGCTTTTTGTAGTTCTTCTAGTTGCTTCTTTCGATGCTCTTTTCGCTTCGCTTCTTCCGCCTCTTCTTTGGCTTTAGCCGCTGCAGCTTCCTCTGCCTTTTCTTCCTCAGTCGGTGCTTTTTCCTCCACAACCACACCTTCAAACGGTTCCTTGCTAAAGGTGAGTCCCTGCTTGTCGGTATCGATATAGATGGTATCTCCCGCAGCAAATTTGCCAGAAAGGACCTCTTTTGATAATTCGTTGATCACATCCCGCTGTAAGACCCGCTTCATCGGACGTGCGCCGAATTGTGGATCATAACCACGATCTGCCAGTACATCCAATGCCTTATCACTAATTTTTACAATAATCCCCTGCTTGGCTAGCATTTTGTCCACCTTGCGCATCAAGAGTTTCAAGATCGAATGGATCTCTTTGCGAGAAAGTGGAAGGAACATGATTTGCTCATCAATCCGGTTGAGGAATTCCGGTCTGAGATTTTCCTTCAAGTGATCAAATACTTCTTCCTTAGTTGTATTGATGATCTCTGCTCTATGATCGTCTCCCAGAGCATCCAGATCCTCAAAGTTTTCTAGGATCGTTTCTGCCCCCATGTTCGAGGTCATGATGATTAGCGTATTCTTGAAGTTCGCTACACGTCCTCGATTATCCGTCAATCGGCCATCATCCAACACCTGTAGGAGAATATTAAAGGTGTCCGGGTGAGCTTTTTCAATTTCATCCAAAAGAATAATGGAATACGGCTTACGACGGACGGCTTCTGTCAATTGGCCACCTTCGTCATAGCCTACATAGCCCGGAGGCGCACCCACCAATCGGCTTACATTGTGCCGCTCCTGGTATTCACTCATGTCGATACGAGTGATCGCCTTTTCATCATCAAACAGTACTTCAGCAAGCGCCTTAGCTAATTCCGTTTTACCCACCCCGGTTGGTCCTAAGAAAATGAAGGAGCCAATTGGGCGCCCGGCATCCTGAAGGCCAGCTCTGCTTCGTCGAACAGCATCAGAGACGGCACGTACCGCTTCATCCTGTCCGATCAAACGTTTGTGTATTTCGTCTTCTAGGCGAAGCAACTTGTCCTTTTCGCTCTGCATCATCTTGGCTACTGGAATGCCCGTCCAGCGAGATACCACTTCTGCAATATCATTGGCAGAAACCTCTTCATTGGTGAATCGATTTTCGTCGGGTAGCTGATCCAATTTATCTTCTGCAGCTTTGAGCATAGCTTGCTGCTTTTGGAGCTCGCCATAACGAATCTTAGCCACTGTTTCGAAGTCACTATTACGTTCCGCTATTTCTGCCTCCATCTCTAGCTCTTCGATACGCTTTTTGACGTTGGTCAAGGTATCTACGATCTCCTTCTCATTTTTCCAACTGGCACGAACAGAGTCGCGCTTTTCTTTGGCATTAGCGATCTGCTCTTTGATGGTCTTCAACTGCTTGGAATCTTTCTCCCGTTTGATCGCCTCTCTTTCAATCTCCAACTGGCGGACTTTACGATCCCATTCATCCACTTCTTCCGGTACGGAATCTAGCTCCAATCTTAGTTTAGCAGCTGCCTCATCAATTAAATCAATTGCCTTATCAGGCAGAAAGCGATCCGCGATATATCGGTGTGCCAATTCTGCTGCAGAGATCAAGGCTTCATCCAGAATTTCAATCTTGTGGTATACCTCATATCGTTCCTGCAAGCCACGTAGTATGGAAATGGTGTCTTCCACACTAGGTTCACCAATAGTGACGGTCTGGAAACGTCTCACCAATGCCTTGTCTTTTTCGAAATACTTCTGGTATTCATCCAGCGTAGTAGCGCCGATGGTGCGCAGTTCTCCACGGGCTAAGGCCGGCTTAAGTATGTTGGCGGCATCGATGGCTCCTTGGCCACCCCCCGCACCAATTAAGGTGTGGATCTCATCAATGAAAAGAATGATCTCTCCACCCGACTCCGTCACTTCCTTGATCAAGCCTTTTAGCCGCTCCTCAAACTCACCTTTGTACTTGGCACCTGCTACCAAGCCAGCGATATCTAGCGTATAAATCTTTTTAGATTTCAATTGCTCGGGCACATCTCCTTTCACAATTCGCCAGGCGATACCCTCTACGATGGCTGTCTTACCAACCCCAGGCTCACCAATCAATAAAGGATTGTTCTTCTTTCTACGAGAAAGGATATGTAAGACCCTTCGAATCTCTTCATCTCTTCCGATGATGGGATCTAATTGACCAGATTCTGCTTTTTCATTCAAGTTAATACCAAACTTACGTAGGGCATTATAGCTTTCTTCTGCACTTTGATCCGTGACTTTTCGGCCTTTGCGAAGCTCTTCAATGGCATCAATAATGCCCTTTTCGGTCGCTCCCTGATCTTTCAGCATCCGCGCGGCTTGATCCGTGCCCTGTAGGATACCGAGAATAATTAGCTCAATGGAAATATATTCATCGCCAAACTTGCCCAATGTCTTCTTTGCTCGGCTTAAAGCACGGTTGGCATCGTTTGTCAAAAATTGCTTTTCGGTTCCTTTTACTTTGGGGTACCCTTTGACGGCATCTTCCAGCTTTAATCTAAGGGCGCTCATGTTCACACCGACCTTCTGAAGCAGAAAGTTGGCCACATTTTCATCAATGGCGATGATCCCTTTCATCAGGTGAGTAGTGTCCACTTGCTGCTGATCCAAACCGGCAGCAATCTGCTGTGCTTTCAGAATGGCCTCTTGTGCTTTCGTAGTGAAATTATCGTAGGTCATTTATTGTATTTGGTTCTTTTTGAAACACCTGCTAGCGCAAGGCGCAACAATTTACTGATTGTATTTTTATTATGCTAAGCAATACGGAAATAATCAGCCTTCCCGGATGGCCCAGCTAATGTCAAGGTTTATTTCTGTTGTTCTAGCGTTTGTAGGATGTGTTCAAGCCGGGTTACTGCTGCCTGCCGCTCTAGTGAGAGCGTGGCTTGTTGTTGATCCACATAGTCAAAAATTCGGATCGCCTGTTGAGCTTTTAAACGGCTTTTATCATTGAGCTGTTGCGAAAAGTAGTATTCTGCTTCTCGGCCCAACAAATGTGCTAGAAAATCCAATTGCCCTTCGTGCAGTTGTCTTTCGAGGGTAAGATAGGGGAGCCAACGATCTGGAGGTAGGTCATCTAGTTCGTCTGGCTTAAAGTGCAAAGTGCCATGGTAGGCTTCGCTGATAATCTCAATTTGCTGCTTCGGATCTTTTCCCATCAATCTCGCCAGTACCATTGCCAATTCTTTGGTCCAGCGAAGTATATAATCTCTTTGAATCATTCCTATCAGATATGGTGACAAGATGCTAATTGTATACGTTTGAGCGAATAAAATTCGTTCAACTGCCCAAAAAAACAGATAATAGCAAGAATTTTAACACCTTAATAGAATAACAAAATAAATAGCGATTTTAGAATGTCAGCAAGCTTAGCCAAACGTAAAGCATGGTGTCACATAGTACTCCTCTGCCTTTTTTTACCATTCACGAGTTTTGGAAACCGCTCCGTTCCGCTTCCTTCCTATCGGTTTCAATCGATTACGGTCAATGATAATCTATCGCATAGTGATGTGAACTGTGTGGTACAAGATTCCCTAGGGTACATCTGGATAGGCACCAATAATGGCTTGAACCGCTTCGATGGTTATAGCGTAGAGACCTTTAAGTATAACCTGGAAGATCAACGCTCTATTCCAGGAAACCGAATTCAACACCTTTTGGTTGACCCCACTGGGCAAATTTGGGTAGCTATTCAGCATAAGGGACTTTTTCGCTTTTACCCTAACGAAATGAACTTTCGCAAAGTACCCTTGCCTTTTTCCGAAATCATTTCTATGGAAATGGCTCTTTCTGGAACCGGAGATATCTGGGTGAACAAAAAGACTAAAGGACTTTGCAGGATTTCAATTTGTGCAGAAGGAGACATCAAGGCGATTGATGTATATGACCACCAAAAAATTGGCTTGGGCGAAGGGGCTAATAACTTGGACTTTTTGGAAGGGGGTACAAATGGGGTATATGTTATGGCCAATGACAATAGCCTTTATCACTTTGCTTCGGAAGAAGAAGGCTTTGTGCAAGTGCTATCAGCAAGTAATTGGGAGGGCGCCAGCCAGTGGCACGTCAATTCGCTTCTTGAGGATGGCCCGGATCTTTGGTTAGCTACTTCTCGAGGAGCGCTGCGTTTAAGACCAGATCAAGAAAGGCAAATTTACGAAAGCCATTTATTTCAGACAGATCAGCGACCCTATGAGGTAAGTTTGATCTACAAGGATTTTGATGGCCAGTTCTGGTTGGCCACTTCCTCTGGGTTGCGCATTCTAAATCAAACCATTAAAGAAGAAGGGACTTTTACGGCTGATGCACTAGTCAAAGTGGACTTTACAGGTACTACTTTTCAAAATAATAGGATCAGGCATTTGTTTCAAGATCGCTTTGGCGTATTGTGGGTCGGTTCTACGGGTGGCGTCAATTATACTAACCTTAGAAATAAAGCCTTTCGGTATCTAAAATGTACGATGCCAGGAAAGACTCAGCAACGTAATATTGCTGCTGTATACAAAGCAGATGATGGTAAAATATGGACTGGATCCAATAGTGGTTTATACATTTATGACCCTGTCGCTGGAAAGGGAACAGAATACAGACGTGAGCTAGCTTCAAGAGAAATACAGGGGCGTTACGTGGTATTTTTTCATAAGGACCATCGGGGGGATATTTGGCTGGGGATCAAAGGTGGAATGCTAACTCGTGTGCACCAAGAAGGGGATAATCTCCAATTTGAACACTGGCCAGTTGAGGGAAACAATGGTGTCCGATTGGGAGATAATCTCATGCAAATGAGTGAGGATAATCTTGGAAGACTTTGGATTACTACTCATCGCGATGGTTTATTTATCCTCGATCAGGATCGACAAAATTACACTCATATTCAACATGATCCTACTGATCCTAACTCATTGTCTTCGAATAATCTTACCGCTATTTATACGGACCCATTAGATGGTAGTATGTGGGTATCCACGCGAGATGGAGGACTAAATCATCTTATTGAAGAGCAAGCGGGGCAGTGGCAATTTGAACACTATCGATATGATGCGGATAACCCTCGCTCCCTCAGTAGTGATCATACTTGGCAGGTGCTTCGGACGCAAGACAATCAGCTGTGGGTAGCGACACTAGGAGGTGGATTGAATAAAGTTATTGAGGGCGAGGAGTTAACGTTTGAGCGTTTCACCATGAGTGATGGCCTGACTGATAATGATGTTGAATGCTTAGCAGAGGACGATCAAGGCCACCTGTGGCTGTCCGGAATGGGACTGACTCGATTTAATCCTGAAGACGGTACTATTCAGTATTTTGATTATCAAGATGGCCTGCAAAGTAATTCATTCAAGGTTGGAGCAGTACATAAGGATGATCAAGGCTGGTTGTATTTTGGGGGTATCAATGGTCTAAATTACTTTGATCCTAGCTCGATAAAAACCGACCAACCTGTACCGGAAACCTATATCACTGGTTTGCAGGTAAACAGTCAACCCATAAAAGTAGGAGAGGAGGTGAAAGGCCGAGTGCTTTTAGAAAAATCCTTATTCGATCAGCCAGCCATCCGTTTGAAAGCCAATGAAAGTGATTTTACGATCCACTTTGTTGGTGTACAAATGGCTTCGGCTCTGAAGAATCATTACCGTTTTCAGTTAGAGGGACTCAATAATGATAATTGGTCGGAGGCACGCTATCCGAACCTCAGCGCCAACTATTCTAATATCCCGCCTGGAGATTATACCTTTAAGGTAATGGCCAGTAATGGTGATGGTGTATGGAGTAATGAAGTAGCTCAGTTGCCCATTCATATCGCCAGCCCTTGGTACGCTACGCCATTAGCTTTTGTTGTTTACGGACTCTTGGGGATCTTGAGCTTGGTGTTATTTAGGCAAGTGACGGAGAAGCAATTGGTACTAAAAAATGAATTAATCCTGGCGGAAAAAGAACAGGAGCTGAATCAGTACAAACTTAACTTCTTTACCAATATTTCTCATGAATTAAGGAGTCCATTAACCCTGATTCGAGGACCATTGGAAGAGCTATTACTTCATACCAAAGTACGCAAAGAAACGAAGGTTAAGCTGCGGATCATGCAGAATAGTTCTAATCGATTACTAAACCTGATGAATCAGTTGCTCGATTTCCGGAAGATCGAAACGGGCAATATGCGGCTGCAAGCAGCTGAGGGGAATTTTGTGAAGTTCTGCGAAGAAGTGTTCTTGATCTTCAGTAAAAGTGCTTCGGAAAAGAATATCCAATTCCGATTTGAAACGCCTACCAAGACCATCCCCTTGACTTATGATCGGGATAAAATGGAGACGGTATTGATGAATCTATTGTCCAATGCGTACAAGTTCACCAAAGAGAATGGTTGCATAACTATCAGTTTACGGGTCAGAGGACAAGAGGAGGGAGAAGCTGTTTTTGATGCAGAGGGGCTTCTACAGAATAATTACTTGCTAATAGAAGTAATCGATAGTGGTAGTGGAATGGATTCCGCAGAAATTGAGAAAGTTTTTAATCCCTACTATCAAGCCAAAAACCAGGACACCCTACATATCGCGGGTACCGGGATTGGCCTATCGCTAGTTAAAGGGATGATAGATCTGCATAAGGGACAGGTGACTGTGCAAAGTCAAAGGCATAAAGGAACTACTTTTTCTATTAAACTACCATTGGGCTCTAATCATTTAACCGGCGATCAAATCATTCCAAACTTTAGGAACTCGGAATATTTAGGCCATTATTTGCCAGAAGAGAATCGACACTTGATTGCCAACAACCCAACCCAAGATCACTATCTCAAGGTGATCAGCGATCGCAGCCGAAAATATAAAGTTGCGATAGTTGAAGATAATTCTGCGCTTCGTACTTACCTCCGGCAAGTATTGGAAGAAGATTTTGTAGTTACCGAAGCTGCAGATGGGAAGGAAGGGCTGCAAATGATCATGGAGGATCCACCGGATTTGATTGTTAGTGATGTGATGATGCCAGAAATGGATGGAATTCGTTTGTGCAAGGCTATTAAAGAAACAGAGCTCATTGCGCACCTCCCCATTATACTCCTGACCGCTCGAACATCCAGGGTATATGAACTGGAGGGGCTGGGAATGGGAGCTGAAAGTTATATTACTAAGCCCTTTAATGCGCAGATGTTGAAATCTCGCATTTATGCCATTCTGAAGAATAGACAGCATTTGCGGGAGTATTACCGAAAACAGCTGTTCTTTGAGCCAGTGAAGGAGAATCAATTGACGCCTGAGGAGAAGTTGGTACATCAAGCCATTGAACTGGTGGAGGCTCATTTAGAGGATGCGGACTTTAACGTCCAGCGTTTGGCTGAGATGCTGCATCAAAGCCAATCTAGCTTGTATCGAAAGATCAAAGCGGTAACGGGTAAATCACTGGTGGAGTTTGTCAGAGATGTACGCTTACGTAGAGCCGCGGAGATGATTCGAACGGGTGATCTGACCATTACAGAAATAGCGTATAAGGTAGGATTTAGTAGTATAAAGTACTTCAGACAGTGCTTTAAAAATCTTTACCAGATGACCCCGTCTGCCTTTGGGCAACTCAAGGAAGTGCCCCAGCAAAATAATGGTCTCATACAATCCATTCGCTCCATTGGGGGTTAATTTGGGTAGTTGCCAGTGGCTCTAGCGCGCCTTAATGGGGTCGATAGTCCATGGTCTGTAGTTCATAGTTTCTCATTTGCTATGGACTATCGACTATGGACCGTCAACCTTCCCAGGGCGTGCCCGAGCCATCTCACTTCTCGCATCTGTCCTCTGTTCTCTGGACCTTGGACTTCCAAGGTCGAACCGTCAACCTACTAAGGCGTGCCCGAGCTATCTCACTTCTCGCATCTATCAGTGGAGCGGTCCGTCCTCTGACCTCTGGTTTCTGGCCACTGACTACCGTATGCCGAATAATTACCCCCTATTTTACCGATTATTCCCCCCTGCTGGCCTGCATTTGAGCTAATTTCATCATATCAACTCAGGATTACTCGGTATTTATTTTACACTTTAAAGTTTAATTATGATTAACCAACTAAAAAGCTTGAAGGCAGCGTGCTTTATGGTTTGTCTCCTGTTTAGCGGAGGCCTCCTTGCACAGCAAGCCGTCTCCGGTACAGTGACGGACATAGAAGGCACGCCTTTAATTGGGGTAAATATTTTGGAAGAAGGTACTAGTAATGGTTCAGTAACGGATATTGATGGTAGATATGAAATCACAGTTGGTGATAATGCCAATCTGGTCTTTAGTTACACTGGCTTCCAAAATCAGACTATTACGGTAGGTGCTAATAGCAATCTTAATGTGGTGCTAGAAGTTGGCGCATTGCTAGATGAAGTAGTAGTAGTAGGATATGGTCAGGAAAAGAAGTCGACCCTGACGGGGGCAGTAGCCTCTATCGACAATGAACAGCTAACCCAAGTCCCCGTGGCTAACTCTGCCAATTTGCTAGCGGGTAGGGTGCCTGGTGTAATGACCCGGCAGAACTCTGGCTTACCAGGATCGGAAAATACACAGATCCGAATTCGTGGGTATGCGGGATCTCCTTTGATTTTGGTAGACGGTATTCAAACTTCTTTCGATCGGGTGGATCCGAACGATATTGAAACCATCACCGTATTGAAGGATGCGGCAGCTGCAGTTTATGGCGCTCGTGCAGGTAATGGTGTGATACTAGTAACCACCAAAAGAGGTAAGACTGGGCCAGCCAAGATTACTTACAATGGTAGCTTCACTTCTATGTCTGCCTCTCGATTATTCCAGCAGGTAAACACGGACCAATATATAGAGTTGGTTAGAGAGTCAGATCTTCTGGACGGAGCGGGCCTTGATGCCACTTTTACGGACGAAGATGTACAGCGTTTTGGCAATAGAGAGCCAGGCTACGAAGGTGGCGATTGGGTGAATGGCTTAATCAAGAACAACGCGCCCATGCATCAACATAATCTAAGCGTATCCGGTGGTACAGATAATATCAGATATTTCACCTCCTTTGGATATGTAGATCAGGAAAGTTATTTCCGATCTAGAGACTATGACTATGGTAGATATAACGCCAGAACGAATATTGATGCCAGGATTGACGATAACCTTAGTTTCAATCTTGACCTCTCCTATCGATTTGAAAAGACGGAAAGAGCAGCCAATAATATAGAGGGTATGATGACAGAGCTGTCAACTACGGAGCCTGTCTTCCCTACCTCTTTACCCGACCCTTCCATCGGCGAGGCCTTTTCTGGCTTTTCACAAAGAAATCCGATTTCGTCTAGTAAAAGAGACGTGGCTGGCTTTTGGGACAGAGACGAAGATGTCATCATCGGTCGATTGGGACTAAAGTATGATGCACCTTTCCTAAAAGGCCTTTCGGCTAGAGCAGAAGTGGGTTTGACGAGATACAATCGAGCAATTAAGAGTTTTGCAAAACCCACCGATCTATACGAATATCAGCCAGCAACGGACACCTACTTATTGCAGGCTACTCAGCGGGTGGTTTCTCGGGTATCAGACAATCAGTTTAGAAGAACACAGCTCTATCCACTAGTATCCTTGACTTATGATCGCTCTTTTGGGAGTCACAATGTTAAGGTGCTAGGCCTCTACGAGCAGATTACACGAGAATTTAGCCAATTTGGTGCATCTCGAATAGATTTGTTGTCTTTGGCTATTCCCGAATTATTTATCGGTTCCCAGAATAATCAAACAAACAATGGATCCTCTGGATCAGATATCGGAAGAAAGAGTTATGTAGGGCGTGTTAATTATACTTTCCAGGACAAATACCTCCTTGAGGCGACTTTTAGAGCAGATGGTAACGTGTTATTCTCTCCAGATACGAGATGGGGATACTTCCCTAGTTTCTCCGCTGGATGGGTACTTTCGGAGGAACCATTCTTGAATATTGGAAATGGTGGTCCATTAGACTTCTTGAAGCTACGAGCCTCTTACTCTCAATTAGGAGATGATACAGCCAATGGATTGAACGGTTTTGATTACCTAACGGGCTATGAACTACAGAATCCAATCATTTTGGGAGATAATGTGGCAGAGCCTACCATCAGAACCAGAGGTTTGACAAATCAGCTTTTGACCTGGGAGGAAATGACTGTTTACAACCTAGGTATAGAAGCTAGATTCTGGAATGGTAAGCTATCTTTAGAGACAGAATTGTTCTACAGAAAACGTGAAGGAATTATCGCTCAGAACATCGAAGCTGTACCTTCTACTTTTGGTGCAGATCTTCCGGTGGTAAATATCAATAGTCAGGAAAATAGAGGTATAGAAATATCTGCTGTTTACCAAGAACGTTTCGGTGACTTTAGATTAGAATTGGCACCTAACTTCTCTTTGGCGCAAGCAAGATGGATTGATGTAAGAAGCCAAGAGGCTTTTGAAGATCCTGATCAAAAACGATTGTTTGGACTAGATGGTCAAAGAGTTAACCGATTTGTAGGATATTTATCTGATGGTATCTTCATGTCACAGGCAGAAATTGATAATCACCCTGTAGTACAAGATGACAATGAAAACTCTACCCTGCGCCCGGGAGATATCCGGTATATAGACCGAGATGGTGATGGACAAATCACCTTTAGAGATCAGGATGAGATTGGCTTTGCAACGGGTATACCAGAAATGGTGTATGGAATGAACGTTGGACTGCAATACAAGAATTTTAGATTGAGTGCGTTGATTCAAGGAGCCTCCAACTTTGCTATTAATATCAGCGGCTCCGCCAGAACGATGTTTAGCAACCAGTCTATTCCTTTGACCTATCAATATGATCTAAGATGGCAGCCCGATTTGAATAATCCCACTGAAAACATTAACCCTAATGCGGCTCTTCCTGCCGCTACGCAGTCGCCTAGTTTCAATAACTCTCGAACTTCCGACTTTTGGCACAGAAATGTTACTTACTTTCGCTTGAAGAACCTCAATCTTTCTTATTCCTTCCCATCCAGCCTTTTGGATAAGTCGGATATTGATCAGGCAGAAATCTATGTAGCGGGTGAGAATTTGCTTTTGATGACGAATTTAGGGATCTATAAGAATTCCTTTGACCCAGAATTCCAGCCTGGTTCTCCAACTCGTAGATTGCCGATTACAAGATCACTTGCTGTTGGTGTGAGAATTACCTTATAATTAAAAATAGAAACAACTCTTAGATATGAAAAAGTATTTATTTGTTCTATTCGGATTGTGTATGACCTTCTCCTGCGAGGATCCGTTTGAGTTAACTCCTACTGATATTATCTCAGACGCCTTTGTATTTGAAGATGAAGGATTAGCCGACGCTTTCGTCAGCGATCTATATAATCGAGTACAGTTCCATATGACCTCAGGTGGAACCAACATCAATATGGGCTTCATTAATTCCTGGGGAGGAGAACACAGAAACTTTGCTCCATGGCAAGCAGCCTTCGGACAGGTGACCAATACGCCCTACGATGAAAATGGGGCTCGTCTACTAGATTATTGGCCTTACAATAATATCAGAGAATGTAATGTGTTCATTGAGAATATAGCCAAGTCGGGTTCCCTTGGGCCTGATTACATTGCCCAAAGAACGGCTGAGGTACGATTCATTCGTGCTTGGGAATATTTCGAAATGGCAAAGCGCTTCGGTGGTGTGCCGATTGTTACCAAAGCATTGGGGATAGATGCAACAGAGGAAGAACTATTCGTTGCTAGAAATTCTGAAAAGGAAGTGTATGACTTCATCGGATCGGAGATGGATGAGATCTCCAAGATTTTACCCGAAGGTACCGATGAGCTTGGTCGGGCTTCAAAATGGGCCGCTTTAGCACTGAAGAGCAGAGCTATGTTATACGCAGCAAGTGTGGCTCGCAATGGCACACAACAGCTCAATGGCTTGCTAGGCTTCCCCGCCAGTGATGCCAATGCCTACTATCAACAATCTTTGGCGGCGTCCAAAGAAATTATGGACAATGGCCCTTTCAACCTTTACAGAAAGAACTCTGATAAGGTTCAGAACCTCATCGATCTGTTCTTAGATGAGGGAGATAATCCAGAGGCTATTTTTGTGGTGAAATATGACTTTGAAGCAGGAAAGAATCACGCTTTTGACGTGACAGGAACACCTGCTGGTTTTGGGTTCTCCTGGAACTCCAATTATCCAGTTTACTTGGAAACCATGGAAAAGTTCGATTTCATTGATGGTGCATCTGGTAAAATGGATCCTTCCATGTATGATGGAGAGACACCATTGGACCCAGCTAGATTCTTTGGAGAAAGAGATCCTAGATTTAGAGCTTGGATTTTCTATCCAGAGACAATGTTCAAAGGACTGCCAGTTTACTTCCATACCAGTACAAAGTACACGGACCCTTCCGATGGCCAACGTAAGACTACCACCAAGCAACCTGGCTTTATCGTTCCTGGATCCGAGGGATTCCCCGGTGCGGGACATGCTAGACATGGATATGCAGGCGGTAATAATCCAACCGGCCTACTTCGCCGTAAGCACATCAATCCTTCTACTCCTGATGGAACTCGTTCTAGCACGGATTGGATCATCATCCGCCTAGCTGAGATCATGTTGAACTATGTGGAGGCAGCTTACTATCTAGGTGATCCTAATGGAGATATGGCTGATGTTTTGAATAATGAGATTAGAGATCGTGCCGGTATGCCAGCCCTAACTGCAGAGCAGATCACGGAGGATAAAATTCGTCAGGAAAGACAAGTGGAGTTAGCTTTTGAAGAGCATGTATTTTGGGATTTGCGAAGATGGAGAATTGCGGTTGAGGAATTAGATAATAAAGCTCGACACAAAACGACTTGGATCAAAGATTTTGATACCGGAATGTATTTCTTAAGCATGGAACATGGAGATAAAGGAAGAGTAAGATTGCATCCAGAAAGAAACTACTACTATGCTTTGGGATTAGGTCGTATTGCGGATAATCCTAAGTTGGTAGAAAACCCCGGATATTAATAAGATGAAATTGAAAGCTGAGGAGCTGCGCGGCAATAGGATTCTGAGTTTGGTGTTCCGCGAACAGCTTTTCGGCTTTCCATTTCAGACTGCCGCCCGCCGCCTATGTCATTATTTGGAAAAAAATACTTGGTGCGCCAGCAATGGCTCCTGGCAGCGATAATTATCTTGTTGCTGCTTTGGGTCATTTACTTATTGATTATCTGATCGCGTATAATACTAGGACAAAACGAAGAACGAAGGCGATCTATGCTCTCAGCGTAGATCGCCAATTTTTTTCTAAGTATCTTGGCAAAATTTGATCGCAAGGAAGGTCGATCCATTGTATCTTGCTGAGGAAATACTTTTTCTCTGTATCTAGTACTTTGTAACATAAATTTCTCTGGTTTCTGGCGGCATCTTTTAAGCAAGCCCTGCGTTGCTCGTCGGTCAAGTAGCTAAGGCTATTTTCCCTCCTCGCGCCTTGAGCTTACTTAAAATCTGCTCCCCATAATTCCAAATAACTTATGTTACAAAGTACTAGTAAATAGATCACAGCCAAAACGAACAACAAGATGAATTTCCAGCTTATGGCTTACCAACGGAAGTCAATTCTTATCCTTTTGCTATGTTTTATTACTTGCTTTTCAGGATTCAGTCAAACATCGAGTGGCGAACGACCCAATATCGTCTGGGTGGTTTCAGAGGATAATTCGAAGCATTACCTGAAGTTATATGAAGAGGGGGGCGCCTCCATGCCGAATATAGAGGCCTTGGCTAAAGAGGGTTTGGTCTTTGAACATGCTTTTAGCAATGGTCCAGTTTGTTCAGTGGCAAGGAGTACAATCATTTCCGGTTGTTATGCGCCAAGAGTAGGAGTACAGTACCACCGTCGGATGCAGTTTGCAGCGCTTCCTGAAGGTGTGCAGATGTTTCCTTCCTATCTAAGGCAATCCGGTTATTACACGACCAATAATAGCAAAGAAGATTACAATTTCAAGAAGCCAGATGGAGTGTGGGATGAATCTTCAAAGAAAGCCTCTTATCGCAATCGAAAGGACGGTCAACCCTTTTTTCATGTACAGAACTTTGGGCGATCACACGAAGGCCAATTGCATTTTTCTACTGCTGATATGAAGACCCCAACGGTAACCGCAACCGAGGAGGTCGAGGTATTCCCCTATCATCCCAATACGCCTACTTTCAGATATACACACGCAAAGTATCGCGATCTACAGATGGAAATTGATCGGCAGATTGGAGCATTTATCGATCAGTTGAAGGAAGATGGGGTGTACGACAATACCATTATTTTCTACTACGGAGACCACGGAGGGGTACTACCAAGAGGGAAGGGGTATATCTATGAAAGCGGGGTTCATGTGCCTATGGTAGTCTATTTTCCACCAAAATGGCGTCATTTAGCTCCTGCCCCTGCGGGTAGCAGATTAGATGGATTTGTACAATTTATTGATCTCGGACCTACGGTGCTGCATTTGGGTGGTGTGAAGGTGCCAAAAGGGATGGATGGCCGTCCATTTTTAGGGAAAGGAGTGACCAAGGAGAAGTTGGATCAGAGAGATCAAACCTTTAGTTATGCTGATCGATTTGATGAAAAATACGATTTGGTCAGAGCCATTAGAAAAGGGAAGTTCAAATACATGCGTAATTTCCAACCGTTCAATTTCGATGGCCTCTTCAATTTCTATCGCTACAAGATGTTAGCTTATAAAGAATGGCGAGAATTATTTGATGAAGGGAAACTCAATGATGCACAGCAGCAATTCTTTGAAGTTAGAGCTCCAGAAGCACTCTATGATATAGAAAAAGACCCGCACGAAACTAATAATCTTGCCAGTGATCCAGCCTATGCAGGTACGCTTAAGTTACTTCGCAAGCAGCTCAATAAGCAACTCCTAAGTATGCCTGATCTGAGTTTTCTGCCAGAGCCCTATTTGATTCAGCAAGGTCTGACCAATCCCGTTCAATTCGGACAAACACATAAAAAACAGATCAAACAGTTGATCAAGCTGGCGAATCTACAATTGAAACCTTTTGCACAGGCGGAACGCTCCCTCGCTAAAGCACTCGCTAGCCCTCAGGCTTGGCAACGCTATTGGGCACTCGTCGTATGTTCCTCCTTTGGCGCAGAAGCTACGTCTCTTTACGCCGAGGCTCAAAGTATTGCCAAGAATGATCCAGAACCTTTGGTGCGAATGCGCGCCGCCGAATTCCTGGGACTGGCCGCACGAATAGATCCCATGCCCGTCTTATCGCAGATTTTCTATAATGCGAAAGATGAAACTTCGGCTAATCTAATCCTCAATACGGTCACCTTAATGCTTGAAAGTAATGACGATTGGAGCTTTGAGGTAAAACGAAAGGAGGTACCGGCAGATTGGATTGATAGACCCAATGATTTGGTTAATCGCCGTCTCGAGTACATCGAGAAATTCTAATTCCTGTGCGCAGATATCGGAAGTTTCCATTAGCGATGGCGGAGCAAACTTCGGATATCTCGCCCCTGTATCTTTACTATACCACTTTACACCATGTTCCGAATCTATGTCTCATCTAGTTTGCTAAGCTTATTACTCATTGCCTGTTCCGAGCCAACCTCATCGGAAGCCCCGCCCCGCCCCAACATTCTCTTGATCATGTGCGACGATCTAGGCTGGGGAGATGTAGGGTTCAACGGTAATCCAAATATCAAGACCCCCAACCTGGACCGCCTTGCTGAACAAGGAATTATTCTAAATCGATTCTACAGTGCCTCACCGGTGTGCTCACCAACCCGAGCAAGTGTACTTACGGGACGGAATCCTTATCGGATGGGTATCTATCATGCCAATACAGGACACCTCCCTCCAGAGGAGATCACGCTACCTGAGATTTTGAAAACTGCAGGCTACACCACGGGGCACTTTGGTAAGTGGCATTTAGGTACGCTGACTAGGATGGTCAAAGATGCAAACCGTGGCCGTCCGAGGGATAGTACCCATTATGCTATTCCGACTACCAATGGCTACGACACCTACTTCTGCTCCGAATCCAAGACCCCAACCTGGGATCCGATGATAAAACCTCGCTTTTTCAAGGTAGAAAAGGGAGAATCCTTGCGCTATGGTTGGGCAGCGGTTGCTTCGGATACACAGAAGGTCGAAAGCTATGGTACTTTCTACTGGAAAGGAGCCGAAGAGATCGATTTACAAAATCTAGACGGGGATGATTCGCGAGTGATCATGGATCGTGTGTTGCCATTTGTGGACCAGGCAGTGGCTGAAGGACAGCCTTTCTTTAGTACCATCTGGTTTCATACCCCTCATCTACCCTTGGTCACCGGAGAGGAGTATCGGGCTAAGTATGCTGACTTGACGCATCGAGAACAACTCTTGTATGGAAGCATTAGCGCAATGGATGATCAGGTGGGACGACTTTGGAAGCATCTCGAAGAACTCGGTGTAGCAGAGAACACCATGCTTTGGTTTTGTAGCGATAACGGACCAGAGGATAGAACGCCCGGCTCAGCAGGCCCTTTTCGGGAAAGAAAGCGAAGTTTGTATGAAGGCGGGGTGCGTGTTCCTGCTCTCGTGGTTTGGCCAGGACAGCTGACTGCTTCCTCTACCTCAGATTTAGCCATTAGTACTTCAGATTACCTGCCCACCATCCTAGATTATCTCGCCATAGAATACCCGGCACCTCAACGGCCATTGGATGGGATAAGTGTTCGCCAGCAATTGGAGCAAGGGAATGACAAGCGAGGGTCAGCGATAGGATTTTTGATTCGAAAAAAGCGTTCCTGGGTGTCGGATCGGTATAAATTGATTAGTAATGACGAGGGTTCAACTTATGAAATATACGATTTGCTGGATGATCCTGGGGAAAGCCGAAATCTCTCAGATTCATTGACTAATCTAGAACAGCAGCTTAAGCTGGACCTTTTGCAATGGATGAATAGTTGTGCGGATAGCGATGCCGGCAAAGACTATTCATCAACCTTATTTGAATAAATATTAAAACCCAGGCAGCACATCTTAATCTCATAGCATCTTCCTAGTAACGACCAACTACAACAAATTATAAAAGCGTAAGCGAGCATTGAGGTAATACAGTAAGAAAGAGTGTTTTACACTGCATCAAAAGGGATACCAAGCTAAGATTAGTGCCCATTCTTCATAGAATATCATCTAGCTTCTCCCAACATCTACTCTTCTGACGCTCTTTCGGAACACTAGTCAGTTATGTCCGTGCCCTTTTTTAGGACTGGACTGGCGCAGAAAACCAGATAGATACCTTTTCAGGTAGAGCTGTGTTTACCTTTAAGCACCCGCTGATGGTTCAACTACGCACAGCATGAACACAGCCCAAAAACTTTGCGTTCGCAACAGAAACGCAGGGAAAATAATGGCTTCCAGAGCTTGGATCAAGCGAAAGAAGGTGTTGTTTTCCCAACAAATTCTTGCACAAACACTCACGTGTGTCCTTAGTTTAATATCCCTGAACATGCTCTACAGTCAACAAGGGTTCATTGTTGGACCTCGAGCTGTCTGTGGGGGATGCCACGAATATAGCCTTGAAATTGAAGCAACAGGGGAGGAGCGTTATGAATGGGTGGTGCTAATCGGCGATGACTTTGTCACGAACGTCGGTAATACTAAAGATGTAAATATTTGCTGGGACGAATTTACTAGCAATGGTTCAACTCCTCAAGACTTTCGTATCATAGTCAGCGTTATCAACGGTGACGATTCGTTTGCTCTTGAAACAGCAATAAGCATTCAAAATCCAACTTCCACTTCCATCATCTCGATTGACGCTCCCCCTTGTCCATCTTTCCCGGACAATCCTATCGATTCTATTTCCTGTTCCCAAGTTTGTACCAATACTACGGTTACCTATGCTCTAGATTCCATAGCTGGGGGAGGCAGTGGTATATTCCGAGAAGTGCAATGGGAGGTAACCGGTGCGGAGAGCTTTGAGGTAGATTTTCAACAGAATCAAGTCCGAGTCAACTGGGGCAATAGTGGGACTGGACAAGTATCTGCTTTTATTTTTGATGGAGCTTGTGAATCCTTCTCTTCCACCTGTGTACAAGTGATCGATCGACCAAAGATTGATTTTAGCGCCTCTCCTCCCTTAGAAAACAATGAGTTGACCATCTGTCGAGGAGAATCTGTACAATTTGAAAACCAAACTGCTTTTGCTGACCGCTTTGAATGGCAATTTGGGAGCCTTGGTGCTTCAGATGATGCCGATCCCGTATTTGCTTTTGAAGAAGCCGGTACGCATCGGGTGACCTTGATTGCCTACAATGAGTGCAATTGTCTGGACTCCACCTCTTTTTTAGTGAAAGTCTTGGAGTCCGAGCAACCTAGCCTGAGTTGCTTGGGGACTGTTTGTGAGGGGGAAGCGGTGACTTATAATGCGGCACAAACTTGTGGCCAATATCAATGGGGAATCAGTGATAATGGTACAATCCTAGATGGAGGAGGACTTACAGATGATTTTGTAACGGTTCAATGGCTATCGGGTAGCTTAGGGGAGATTGAACTCTTGGTGGAGGATTGCAGTGGCTTCTCCGCTTGTCCCAGCCCGACGACCTTTGATATCCCGATCCTTTCGGATGATGCTGAAATTGACGGGCCAGCTTTTATTTGTACAGCGGCGGTCGAGACCTATGGTTTGCCCCCTTACTCTGGGACTAGCTTTACCTGGCAAACGAGCGCAGGTGGTGTCATCACTGAGGGACAGGGAACCAATGAGATCGTAGTGGATTGGGGACAGGCAAGCTCAGGAGGGATAGAGCAAGTGATTGTGATGTATGAGAATTGCTTCTTAGGATGTGGAGGGCAAGACACGCTTGATGTCCAAATCCGGCCGACCTTTAGAGTAGAAGGGCCGGTGGAAATTTGCCTTGGGAGTACTTCTTCTTTTCTATCCATAAATGATGAAAACAACAGCCCCTTACTGGCCCGTTGGCTAGCCTTGGATGCGCAAGGGGATACCTTATGGCAATCTTCGATGGCGACTGCCTCACCAACTGTTGATGCTTTTGACACGGCCGGGACTTTTACCCTCGAGGTACGTCCTGATGATGCGAGTGAAAGCTGTTCCCGAATTATTACAAGGCAACTTCAAGTGTTGAGTCCGCCAGATTGGGTAGAGGAAATAGAAGGAGATACCCTGTTTTGCTTAGGTCAGGTACATAATTATCAAGTGCCAGCCGTAGGCCCCTTCGAATATGAATGGGAAGTAGTGAACGGGACTACCACTGAAACTAAACAGGGGGCCTCCATCAATGTAGAATGGGGCGCTAATCCACCCTATAGCCTACAAATTACTCGAATTGCCAGGAGTGGAGCGGCTTGCCGGTCACTCCCTAAAGTCTTTTCTATCACGCCATTAACCTTAAGTGAAATCAGTGGTCCTACCGACATCTGTTTAGGGGATATTCCTACATATTCTATTGATCTTCCGCCTAGATATAATTTGAATTGGTCGGTAGACCCTGCCGCGAGTACTAGCTTTTATAGCCAAGATAATCCGTCCCAGCTAGAAGTGCTTTTGGGAAGGAGTGGGGTAGGAACCGTTAGCTTAGATGCTTGTGGCCAGCTGATAAATAAAACGATAAATATAAATCCATTACCAGAACCTAGTCCGGTTTTACCAACGGGTGTTTGCAGTAACGAAACGGCAACCATCAACTTATCCACCACTTATGACTCCTACATTTGGTTGGATGAAAATGATAATTTAATCGGTACCAATCCCGCTATAGACCTAGCACCCGGAACCTATCAGGTCTCAGTCACAGATGCCAACGGATGTAGTCAAGATACAGCTTTTACTTTGGTGGAGTTAGCGGCTCCGATCGTGAGTATTTCCACTCCTGATTTCAATGTATTTTGTAATACGGTCCCACAAACGCGCTTATTTGCGTTGGAGGGAAGCCAGGGATACCAATATCAATGGTTTATGGATGGTAACCCAGTGGGCGGCAATAGTTCTACCTTTACGGCGACTGCTTTTGGTCGTTACTGGGTGGAAGCTAGTAATAGCCTAGGCTGTACAACTCGATCCAATGAAATTGTTGTGCTCGAAGATTGCTCCGGTGGCGGAGGTGGAGGTGTCGGTGGTGGAAGTTTCCCGAACTGCCCAGCTGGTGCCAGCCCGGACATCACCATTACACCAACTGCTAATTGTAATGAACGTTCCTATGAGGCGCTGAGCAGTGGTATGGTCCCCGGTACCGCTACATGGTTTTTCGATGATCCGGAGAGTGGCGCTAATAACACCTCTACATTGGACCAACCTTCCCATACGTTTACTCGTGCGGGCTATTTCCGAGTACTGGTGTTGGCTGATTTCACAGCGGGCGGTGATACGGGAGGGTGCTTTGCTTTTAAAGTAGATACAATCCCCGTAGCCGCGAATTTTAGTTATGGCTTGGCATGTAGTGGAGCGGCGGTCAATTTTACGGACCTATCGACTTTCCTTCCTGGAAATGCTGTGCAGAGCTGGTCTTGGGATTTTGGAGACCCTACGAGTGGTGCGGATAATCAATCCACTGATCAAAATCCATCTCATATCTACCAAGCCGGAGGGACCTATACAGTTACCCTTAGTATTACTGCACTTGATGGCTGTATGGCACAGTTTAGTCAGGAAATAGTGGTACGTGCTTCTCCGGATTTAGGAATCATGGATTTGACGGCGGCTTGCGAGGATATAGCGAAGCCATTTACCGCCACTTCAACTGAGGAATTGATTCGTGCTTATTGGGATATGGGTGATCCTAGTTTTTCTGGGGAGGATTTAGAGGGAGAGGCTATCACTTTTGTATATGAAGATCCAGGTGACTATAATATAAATCTTATGGCCATTGATATCTATGGTTGTGAGTCTTCGCTGTCGGCCAACTATACCGCTTTGCCAAATACGCTCGCAGGACAAATAACCGCCAGTGTACCCAATCCAATTTGTGCAGGAGATAGTACCTTATTGACACCACCACCTGGGGCGGATAGTTGGAGATGGTGGCTAGGTCAAAGTACCACGCCGGTGGAGGTAGAGGAACTGTGGGTTAAGGAAAGTCAGGTAGTTACCGTTGACGTGGCAACTGACGAAGGTTGCCAATTTAGAGCAGATCCGATTCTCGTTGAATTTCAGCCCTCTCCACAATCTTATATTCGGGCTTTAGAATTTGACGAAAATGGAGCGCTTACCTCCTATCACTATGATCAATTTGAAGCTTGTGCAGGAACGGATATAGTTTTGGAAACAGATGGTAATTTACCCTACACCTTCTTGTGGTCAAACGGGCTAAGCGGACCAAGGCTTTCCTTCACCAAAGAAAGTGGTAACGTTCTTTCGCCTGGAACATATGATTTTACGGTACAAATTACAGATAGCGGTACGGGTTGTAGCCAAGAAATTGGGCCTTTTACCGTGACCATTCACCAAAACCCTGCGGGCTTTGCTATCAGTAGCGATCAAAGCCCGCCGCTGTGCCCCGGAGAAAGTATTAACCTCAGCGTAACCAACCCGAGTGCCTCACTTACCTACCGCTGGAATACCGGTGAGACAGGCCCCTTGATCATCGCTAATATGGGGGGAGCTTATCAAGCCACTGCCAGCAATGAATTTGGTTGTGAAAGCAAAAGTAATGTGATTGAGATCATTGATTTCCCAGCAATAGATTTGTTCCCGAGTGGTTGTCATTCCCGTTGCCGACCAGATACCATCTGTCTGCCGATTTTGCCGGATGTGGTTAATATTCAGTGGATTAAGGATGGTGTACCTTTGACAGGTCCAGAGGCTATCCAGCCCAATCTGCCGATTGATGAAAGCGGCAGTTATACCTTGGTGATGGAGGATATTAATGGATGTACACTGGAGTCCGGAACGCTGGATTTGGAACTCTTTGACGGCTTTGGAGATATCGGAGGAGAAGTATACTATGATGTAAATGGAAATGGGGTGATTGATGCAGCGGATACCACGGTAAGTGGAGTGGTGATTCAACTCTTACAGAATGGAGTCTTACAGGATGCTTTACCCACCGCAGAAGATGAGGGTTACTTATTTGCTGGTATACCAGGGGATGATTATGAGTTAGTACTGGATACCGCAAGTTTGCCCATGAATATGATGGCGAATGTGATTCAGCAAGACACCAGCATTGTGGATTGTGATGAGGCGATCAACGTGGATTGGCTACTTAGTCTTATGTGTATTACTTCTACTTCTAATCTGTCTCTAATTGAATGTACGGGAAATGAGGTGATTTACAATGGGGAATCTTTTAGTACGGATACCACTTTTGTGGCAAACTATGTAGATGTATTTGGCTGTGATTCTTTGGAAACGGTCGACATTCAATTTACGGAGGTGCTACGTTCTGATTTGGTTGTCAGTGCTTGTGAGGGTAGCTCCTTTGCCTATCAAGGAGTAAATGTAGCAGCAGGTGAATCCCAAGACTTTACCTTAACAACTGCCGCCGGTTGCGATTCCATCGTTAGCGTGGAGGTCTTGTCTTTAGCTACCTCTACGCAAGACTTAAACTTTTTCGTTTGTTCTGGAGAGTCGGTATCCTATGAGGGAGTAGAGCTGTTAGCGGGGCAAAGTCAAACGTTTAGCCTGTTATCCGAAGCCGGTTGCGATTCTATAGTTACAGTCAGCGTGAGTGAAATAGTGATACCTACCACAGATCTAAGTCTATCTGTTTGTCCGGGAAGTACTGTTGAATATAATGGACAAAGCTTGCAAGGAGGAGTTCAACAGCAATTTGTATTCACGTCAGCTGCCGGCTGTGATTCTTTGGTAAATGTGATCGTGACTGATGTGATCCCAGAATCTGTACAACTGACGTTGCAGGCTTGCCCAGGAGAAAACATCCTCTATAATGGGGAGGAGATCGCGCCTGGACAGACACGTGCCTTCATCTTACAAAGCGTTGCCGGTTGCGATAGTACGGTTACGGTAACAGCCGTGAGTTTCCCCACCTTGGATTTCGAAATAGAGACTACGGCTAGTTGTGCTGATGACAACACAGGCACGGTACGAGCTGTCAATATTGTTGGCCCAGCCCAAGCAGCTGATTTTCAGGTGGATGGTCAGGGTTTTGTGGCGAATCCACTATGGCTAGCACAAAATGTTGGCATACACACTTACACAGTTAGAGACCAAAATGGCTGTACGTACGAACAAACTTTTGAAATTCCTGCCATCCCCGCCATTGAATTAGGGGAAGCATTAGCAACTTTCCCCTGTTCCGCAGCCAGTTTGGAAATCGCTCCAGCACTTCTTTCAGGAGAACAAGCTGATTTGCAATATCAATGGGAAGATGGTAGCACGCTACCCAGTCTATTAGTGAATGGTCCTGGAACCTATGAGGTAAGCATTAGTAACGTTTGTGAATCCATAATACAGCAGGTGATCGTAGAGCCAGAATTTGATGGCAGGGATCAGGCCTTTTTCATCCCTAATGCTTTTTCTCCTAATAATGACGGCCTTAATGAAGAATTAAAAGTGTTTGCTGCTCCAGACGTGATTTTGCAATCCTTTGACCTCTATGTCTTTGATCGTTGGGGTAATCAACTATTTATTACGGACCAAATTGAGCAAGGTTGGGACGGGCGACTTAATGGAACCCTACTGGATCCTGCAGTATTTGTGTGGTGGTTCGAGGCCACCTACGAACGCTGTGGCCAAACCTATAACATTCAGCAAAAGGGGGATGTCGTGCTTATGTGGTAGAATTATAACGGTATACTTCGCGCTGCAAAGAATAGAAGTGGTGTGGCGTACCATCCCAATCAAAAGTTTCGACGAAGGAAAAGCTAAGTTTCTGTATGACCTTATATAAAGACGCTCATGGAGATATAACTCTTGTCTATTTTGGTATGGGCTTTACGGTATAACCCGCCTTTCTCAATAAAGCAATGACGCCCTCTTCTCCACCCAAATGTCCAGCTCCTACAGCAAAAAAGGTAGGGTTGTTAGCCATCATATCTTCCATGACTGGAATCCAGTTTCTGTTTCTACGAAGTAGCAAAAGCTCTTCGTATTCACTGATCCCTCCTTCATCACCCTTTACCATGCGCTGCATGGCTTGGATGTCCTGATTTTTGTACATCTGTACCATTTCTTCCAATTGACTACTTTCGCTAGTAGTGTCTTCTGATTCAATAGTAGCCATAAGCATTTGGGCTTGGACATCATAAGGGATACTATCGAAAAGACTCATTTGGAACTCCGCCGTTTCTAGCCCATCAACTGCTTTTTCTTGCTCTTGCGCCAGCTTCATTAATTCCATTTCGTAGGATACAATTTCGCCAGACTGAGTGGAGTTTTGCATGCTCATCGCATCCTCCGAGGCCATCATAGACAGGAACATGGGCTTAATTCTACCCAAGAAGGCCAATGGAAGGCCCAACTTCTCAAAGTGACTCTTTACCAAGGTATATTCTTCTTCGGTGTACAAATCCTTTAGGGTTTTGCCATCAGACATAAACATTTTCATCATCACAGGCATTAAAGCTGCGAAATTATTCATGTCCTCCATGTTGATTTCGAAAGTAATTTTTTCTGTATTTGATAAAGCTGTTTTAGTGCTTTCAGTTAAGAAAAAATCTGCCTTGTCGATCATGTGAATGGTGCCGAAAAGGAAGGAAGACGAGGTAAGGTCTGCACCACTGATTTCCCAAAGAAGAGATTTGTCAGCATCCGTCGGAGCATAGGAGGTTAGCGTATCTTTTTGCCCCCACGAAGGGTGGATGGCGACAATAACAAGTAAGAGGGTGAAAAAGCGGTACATGCGCGAATGATTAGTGGGACACTGGCCTGATATAAACGGTGCCCTGATGATTATAAATTTTGATCAAAGTTTCTGACTACTCCCAATTTACGGGAAATATCAATATAAAACTCACGGATCAAATCAAAGCTCAAATTGGACTGGAACAAGTGAGGTTCCAGTAAATCTTTATGTTCTGAGATGGCACAAAAGATCTCTCGGTCGATAAAGGACAGATAGAAGTTACGATCCGAATTGCCTAAGAACTCTAGGATTTCCTCCTGCATGGGCTCCGTGAGTATACCCACCACATGAGTATCAACGGTTGCATAAACAATGAATTTTTCCCTAAAGTTTAAATTCAGGATCTCATGATCCACATTCTTGCCCTTACCCCAGGTAAAGTTTTTGATGGCTCTGGTTAAATATTGACGCTCTTTCCTAGGCCATACAATCATTCGTCCCTCGACCTCCTCATTGAATTGTGCATGGATGAACACCCCTTCAAAGATCTCTTGTAGTTTGTTACTAACCTTGGAAACTTCCCGTACGCGCAATTCCGAAAACTCGAAATCCATTTCTCCAATCTTACCTTTGAAGTGATCTTCCCCAATGTAATACTGCATGGGAGAAGAAAAAATACCACTGCGCTTGAAGACGGACTTATCGATACTTTTCTTTTCATCATAACGGATCATTCCATAGTTTGGTGTATCTCCGATGAAGTCCAGGATTAAATTGACAATGTTGGGTTTGAAGGTTTGAATAAAGACCCGGATTCGGTAGCCAAGATATCCGATATAAAAGCCTACCGGCAGCATAAGTACCAAGGTAATGGCGAGGATGTTGAGGTACAGCGCAAAGATCAATAAGCCGAGTAGCACAATTCCTGAAAAAAACAACAGGCGTAGCAGGCGGATCCTTCGCCGCTCCATGCGCATCAGTTCAGGATGCAAAGTATGGTTATAATACAATCTAAACTCTTCCAGCCGTTTCATCTCCGTGGGGAATTCCTTGCTGCTCAGTTTTAGGAAAAAGTACTGCCTGGCTAAAATAGAGAGGTTTTACAGTATTTAATACCAATTGACATAATTTTTAATATATCTCCTTTCCTTTCTTTTTCTTATCAATCCACTATTTGTTGATCTAAATTAGATGAAGTTCTCGTGAACCGGCGCTTTTTTTCAGAAAGTAGGCTCAGCGAACCAACTTCTTCCAGGGAAAAGAGGCTCTTTAGTGAACTGTGCCTAGATTTTCGAATCCAGGCTGTTGTAGATCAATTAAAAAAGACGTAAATTTGCACACTTATGAAAAGCAAGTTGATTCCTATATTTTGTTTGGCTGTTTTTTTGTTGGCCAGCTGTAAGAGTGAGTTCGAGAAGATTAGAAGTGGAGGTGACGCTGCCAAGATGCTGGAAGCCGCCGACAAATATTATGAAGAGGAGGAGTGGCAAAAGGCTCAAACACTGTATGAACTGATTGTCGGAAGCTATCGTGGAAAAAAGGAAGCAGAAGATATTTACTTCAATTATGCCTATACCTATTATTATTTAGGTAGGTATCTCCTGGCCTCATATTATTTCAAGAATTTCTCTACGACTTTTGGAGGTAGTACAAAAAAAGAAGAAGCAGATTATATGATCGCTTATTCTTACTATCAGTTATCTCCTACTTTTCGTTTGGATCAGACCAATACAGAAAAAGCGATTGAGTCGTTTCAAACCTTTGTCAATACCTACACGCAAAGTCCAAGAGTGGAAGAATGCAACAAACTCATAGACGAAATGCGTTTAAAGTTAGAGAAGAAAACTTTTGAGGGCGGGAAATTGTATTTTGACTTGAGGCAGTACCAATCTGCTACACAAACGTTTGAGAACTTATTGAAGGACTTCCCTGAAACGCCCAATGCAGAGGAAGTAAGATACATGATCGCAAAAGCTGCTTATCTGTTGGCGCAAAATAGTTTTGTGGAGCGTCAGCAAGAGAGATACTTGGATGCGCAAGAGAAAGCCGAGGAATTTGTAGGCCGATACGACAAAGGTGAATTTCTCAAGGAGGTTCAAACCATGTTGGCCAATAGCAAGAAAAGATTAAAACAATTAGAAGATGTCAGATATCAAAACCCAGGTGCAAGGTCTAGATCCTAATGTAAAAGCTCGTGACGTACATGGCATGGCCGGCGAAACGGGTAACATTTATGAGACATTGGTGGTAGTGGCAAAGCGCGCTCGCCAATTGTCAGTGGATCTCAAGCACGAATTGCACAATAAGTTAGAGGAGTTTGCTGTGTCTACCGACACTATCGAGGAGATCAATGAAAACAAAGAACAGATAGAGATTTCTAAGTTCTACGAGCGTTTGCCTAACCCCGTGATCATTGCTACTGAAGAGTACATTGATGGTAAGTTGTACCACCGAAATGATCGCAATCGCAGAAAGCGCTATTAATAGAATAACTAGCTAGTCGGGCTTGAGCAAATCAGCCCCCGGCAAGAGATGTATTATTCCTTGCCTAGCATTATTCTTTATTGCTAGCTTTATGATGTATCAGACCTATGTGACTGTTTACGGCTGCTAGCAGCACAAACCGGATGTTAACACCTAATGTGTTTTCATCCGGTTTGTTGTTTCACGAATTAACGATCAAACCAAAATGTCATCAGCGCTTAGCGGAAAAAAGATTATACTATCCATAACCGGCAGTATTGCAGCTTATAAGGCAGCATCCTTGTGTCGACTTTTCATTAAAGCCGGGGCAGAGGTAAAGGTAGTCATGACTAAAGCGGCCTGTGACTTCATTAGCCCTTTGACCTTATCTACTTTATCCCAGCATCCCGTGCAAACTTCGGTTAGTAGTGAAGAGGGGTGGAATAATCATGTGGAATTGGGATTATGGGCAGATGCTATGGTTTTGGCTCCTCTCACTGCCACCAGCCTAGGGAAGCTGGCCAATGGTATTGCCGACAACATGGTGGCGGCAGTGTATCTCTCCGCCAGATGTCCCGTGTTCTTTGCTCCAGCAATGGATGTAGACATGTGGCACCATCCCAGTACACAGGGGAATGTTCAACAACTACAATCTTATGGGAATCACTTAATTCCAGTTGGGCATGGAGAGTTGGCAAGTGGTTTGGTGGGAGCAGGGCGTATGGCAGAGCCGGAGGCGATTGTTGACCATTTAGCCGATTTCTTTGCCGCTCAGCAAAGCCTGGCAGGGAAGCATGTGATAATTACGGCTGGCCCCACCTATGAACCTATTGATCCCGTTCGATTTATAGGTAATCGATCTTCTGGGAAAATGGGAATGGCGCTCGCTGAAGAAGCGAGCAGTCGGGGGGCCAAAGTAACGCTGATTTTAGGCCCGAGTGCTTTAAGTACGACGGATACTCGGGTAGATATACAAAGGGTAGGAACTGCTCAGGAAATGTTCGAGGCAGCTAAGGCCGCTTACGGTAGTGCAGATGTGGCCATTTTGGCGGCAGCCGTTGCTGATTATCGCCCTGCCACCGTAGCAGAGCATAAGATCAAGAAAAATGCCGATACCTATGCCATTGAGCTGGTAAAGACACCCGATATTGCCGCAGAATTAGGGAAGTTGAAAACGAAAGACCAAATCAATATTGGCTTTGCCTTGGAGACCCAAGATGGTCCAACCAACGCAGAAGCCAAGCTGGAGAAAAAGAATTTTGATTTTATTGTCCTAAATTCACTACAAGATCCAGGGGCGGGCTTTCAGCATGATACCAACAAAATCACCATCTTACACGCTAAATCTACCCCGAGCAAGGGCAATAAGATTAAGAAATTTGAGTTAAAATCTAAGGTGGCCGTTGCTAAAGATATCGTTGATGAACTAGAAGCCGTTTTGACAGGCAAAGAATAAAGCAGCATAGATCCATCTTCTAACTACTTTCAACATACGTTTATAATCTCAAGATGATGAGGAGACTTTTTTTTATTCTGGTATTGTTAGGCACCATTGGCAAACTTAGCGGACAGGAACTAAACTTTCAGGTTAAAGTAATCACGCTAAAACTACAAACGGTCGATCCGAAGGTATTCGAAACCTTGGAAATCTCTTTAAAAGAGTTTTTGAATGATCAGCAGTGGGGAAATCAAGTATTTGAGCAAGAGGAACGGATCAATTGTAATCTGATTCTTACGGTTCAAGAAGAATTGTCTCCAACGAGCTTCAAGGCAGACCTAGCTATTCAATCTTCGCGCCCCGTTTTCGGTACGGACTATCAAACGCCACTCATCAACCATATTGACAAGGATGTAATCTTTGAATACGAGCAATTCCAGCCCTTACAATTTAGCCGTAATCGGTTCAATGATAACCTGTCTCATGTATTGGCCTTTTATGTGCATGTGATCATGGGAATGGATTACGATTCCTTTTCTCCCTTAGGAGGAGAACGCTATTTCCGTTTGGCGCAAGAGATCATAAATGTGGTGCCACAGAGCGCCGCTGCAGCCTTCCCTGGTTGGCGTTCGGTAGAGAGTAACCGCAATCGCTACTGGTTGGTCGAGAACCTACTAAATCCTAGAGTACGTCCTTTCCGTCAAGCCATGTACGATTACCATCGACAAGGGCTTGATCTCATGGGGGGGAACCCCGACGGTGGACGCGCCCTGATCACCTCGGCCATAGAATCGATTAGCACGGTGAATCAAGCTTACCGGAATGCAATGATCATTCAAATGTTCAACGATACAAAAGCTTTGGAAATCATTGAGATTTATAAACGAGGAACTATGGAAGAACAAAACAAGGTAATCCGTATTATGCGGGTAATGGACCCCTCCAATGCCCCTCAATATGCCACGATCAAATAAGAAATACCTGTGCTACTACCGAGAGATGGAAGGTGCATCAGCCTTGAGTTTGTCAGCTGCTTTCCATCCCTCCTGACTTTGTGGGTAATAGTCAACCTTAGCCCTCTCACTACTGTTTCATAAGTAACGGTAATTGGAACTATCCTGTTTTTTCCCTGTTGTATGCTTGCTCAAGTTTGTCAGCGCAAAACGCTCACCTTTCCCTAGAACAGCTTGATTTTTTGAAACCAAATGTTAACCTTAAATTTGACTGCCTTTCCAGTAGCAGTTTTGCTATGCTAGAAGCAGTAGATTAGAAAGGAAAAAGCCGAAATATTATGATGAACAAAAGTGTGGCTATCCTATTATTGGTCCTTATCAATCTTACTTACCTACAAGCGCAGCGGGATAATGTGCCCGCAACGATCACTTGGGGAGAGGAACTTCGTGAACCTGCAAATTCTTTCATTGCTAAAACGATCAGTGCGGGACCTTGGGGCTTCAACATTTTACGGCTCCGTCAAGGCAATGTAATGAATGGAGATCAGGTATTCCTGGAGCGGTATGATGACCGTCTTCGTCTCAAGAAATCACAGAAAATTGATTTGCGATATAAGAATAAAAAGAGGGAATTTGAGGATCTAGTGAAGATAGGAGGACAGCTGTACCTCTTTACCAGCTTTAACAACCAAGTCAAGAAGAAGAATTACCTCTTTTATCAAAAAGTCAGTCACCGCCTAACTCCCTCTAAGACGATCGTCAATGTTGGGGAAATTGATACTAGAAGTAAATATAAACAAGGCAATTTTGATCTAGCCTTGTCTAGAGACAGCTCTAAAGTCCTTATCTATAACGGACTCCCATACAAGAAGAATCAGCCTGAACGCTTTACATTGAGGGTTTTTGATGATCAGATGCAAGAATTGTGGACGAGGGATATTACCCTGCCTTATAACGATAATATTTTTGAAATCGAGGAATATCGAGTAGATAGAGATGGCAATGTTTATATACTAGGCATTGTCTATAAGGATGGTAATGGGAATCGGCTACAGCGCCGCGGTCAGCCTACTTATGGATATACCGTTATTGCTTACCTAAATGATGGTACAGAAAAGCAAGAATACCGAATCGAACTAGAGGATAAATTTATCACTGATCTCACCTTCAGAGTGGCAAATGATGGAAACTTAGTGTGTTCCGGCTTTTATTCTGATAGAGGCACCATTAGCATTAAGGGAACCTACTTCCTGCGCATGAACGCCAAAACCAAGGAGATCTACAACGTGAACTACAAAGCGTTTGACCTCGATTTTCTAACTTTCAATATGAACCAGGGGCAAAAGCGCCGGGCCGAGCGTAATGAGAAAAGTGGTAATGAAAATAGGGCTCCTGAACTTGCTCGCTTCTCCCTAGATGAGCTAATTATGCGTACCGACGGTGGAGCGGTATTGGTGGCAGAACAGTACTATGTTTATCAGCAAAACTTTGATAGAAATTTTGGGTATGATCCCTTCTGGGGTAATAGATGGGGCAGATGGGGTAGATGGGGGAACCCCTATTGGAACGGAAACAATCAAACCAATTTTTTCTACCATTACAATGATATCTTAATCATCAATATCAAACCCGACGGCGAGATAGAATGGGCAAGTCGAATCCCAAAAAGACAAGAGACTATGAATGATGCGGGGTACTACTCCTCTTATTCGATGGCTACCGTTCGGGATCGTTTCTACTTCATTTACAATGATAACCCGCGCAATTTCGATGGAAGAGTACAAAGTGGACAACGCCGCGTTCGCTATAACTTCAATGGAAGCGCCTCGGTGGTTTCTTTGGCTGAAGTAAAGATTGACGGTAGTGTTAAAGTTATGCCGCTATTCACGAACAGCGATGCCGCTGTGATTACGCGACCAAAAATTTGCCGCCAGTCCAGCAGTAAGCACATGCTGATTTATGGAGAAAGAGGTCGTAACTTTCGATTTGCCGATTTAGCCTTTAAGTAGGGAAGTGTCTTTTTCGTGGGATAACGGACCTAAACAAGACTAGCAAGAGGTGACTTTTGTCAGAAAGAGGGTCTATAGTATGGTAGACTTGAGGTGATGATGAAGATCGGTGGAGTTAGATGACAAACAAGATGATAACTAGACGAGTAGTTTTTTTGTGGTTGGTCTTGGTGATGGCGATCCCGCTGCAGGCGCAGCGGGATGAAATTCCTGCAAAGATTTCCTGGGGAGAAGAGCTGCGGGAACCTGCTAAAACCTTCATTGCTAAAACGGTCAGTGCTGGCCCTTGGGGCTTCAATGTTTTACGCCTTCGTCAAGGTAATGTGATGAATGGGGACCAAGTATTTTTGGAGCGTTACGATGATCGCCTTCGCTTGAAGAAATCACAGAAAATTGATCTACGATACAGAAACAAAAAGCGAGCATTTGAGGACGTGGTGAAGATAGGGGGACAACTCTATCTTTTCACCAGCTTCAATAACCAAGTCAAGAAAAAGAACTATCTCTTCTATCAAAAGGTGAGCCATAGATTGATGCCTTCCCGAGATATCGTCAAGATAGGGGAGATAGATACCCGTAGTAAATATCGAGAAGGCGACTTTGATCTGGTTCTTTCTAGAGATAGTTCAAAGGTCTTAATCTACAATCAACTTCCTTACCAGAAAAATGAACCAGAACGCTTCACGCTCCGCGTCTTTGATGATCAATTAAATGAAGAGTGGACCCGAGATATCACGCTGCCCTACAACGATGATGTGTTTGAGATCGAAGAGTATCGGGTAGACAAAGAGGGCAATGTGTATCTGCTAGGGGTAATTTATCAGGAACGTAACCGAATCCAACGCCGTGGGCAGCCCACCTATGGTTATACGGTCTTAGCTTATCTCAATGGTGGAACCGAAAAGCAAGAATATCGGATTGATTTAGGAGATAAGTTCATCACGGACCTCACCTTCAGAGTGGGCAATGATGGTAACCTAGTTTGTTCTGGCTTTTATTCTGATAGAGGAACCGTCAGTATTAAGGGGACCTACTTTCTTCGGATGAACGCTAAGGCAAAGGAGATCTACCAGGTGAATTTCAAAGCGTTTGATCTGGATTTCTTAACCTTAAATATGACACGTGGACAGCGGAAAAGGGCAGAACGCAACGAAAAGAATGGCAATGAAGATCGAGCCCCAGAGCTATACCGCTTTTCCTTGGATGAGTTGATTATGCGTACGGATGGTGGGGCAGTGCTAGTAGCAGAGCAGTATTATGTGTACGAACAATCTTTTTTCTCCTACTGGGATCGCAGTACTCGAGTTAATTATTTCTATCACTACAATGATATACTTGTAATTAATATCAAGCCCACGGGTGAGATAGAGTGGGCGAGTCGCATTCCCAAAAGGCAGGAGACTGTGAATGATGGAGGATATTATTCTTCCTATGCAATGGCCACCGTACGAGATCGCTTCTACTTCATCTTCAATGATAACCCCAGAAATTTTGATGGAAGAGCACAGAGTGGCAACCGTCGCGTACGGGAGAATTATAATGGGAGATATACTGTTGTATCTTTGGCGGAAGTAAAGATTGATGGCAGTGTTCGGATGATGCCCCTATTCACCAATCGGGACGCTGACGTGATTACCAGGCCTAAAATCTGCCGTCAGTCTGGTAGTAAACATATGCTGGTATATGGAGAAAGGGGACGAAATTTCCGCTTTGCGGACCTTGCTTTTGAGTAAAAGGTAGGTTTTGCAAGGGAGGGGCTTCTGGAGGGCTTTGGTAAAAAAGTCATCTAGAAATAGTATATATAATAAAAAAATCGTATTATTAATTTCTCAAAAGTAGTTCGTGAATCACATCGCTATATTTGCTTCGGGTACAGGAAGCAATGCTAAAAAAATAATCGAACACTTTCAGTCTAACCCATCAATCAAGGTTAGTCTGCTTGTATCCAACAAAGCCACCGCCCCAGTTCTGGAAATGGCCCAATCGTTTGGCATCGACCAACACGTGATTGATCGTAAGTCTTTTTATGAAACAGAAGAGATTTTGACTGTTTTTAAAAAGTATCAGATCGATTTCATCGTTTTGGCCGGCTTTTTGTGGCTTATACCTACTTATTTAGTTGAATCTTTTACAAAGCGCATGGTGAACATCCATCCTGCTTTACTACCTAAGTTTGGTGGTAAAGGAATGTATGGTAAATACGTTCATCGAGCGGTAAAAGAAGCTGGTGAGAAAGAGAGTGGGATTACGATTCACTATGTAAACGAGAACTACGATGAAGGGGATATTGTCTTTCAGGCTCGTTGCGAAATAATGCCTGAGGATACTCCCGAAGAAATCGGGAAAAAGGTGCTACAATTGGAACATAGATTTTTTGCTACCGTAATAGAAGACATATTGGTCTCACAAAACTAAAACGCTCCTTACAAGTACACTCCTCATTCGAGTTGTTTGGATAGTGTTTTACCTCAGATTCTTCCTAGATTTTGGTCTCTAAGCTTTAAGAAAAATACCACATAGCTGACTCGGTTATAGCGATAGCTCTAAAGGAGAGCTTTCACGGCCATCGGCATACTGAGATGTATGAAAGACCAAAATTGTTGAGATTCCCCATAACATATGCACTAACAACACGTTAAGAGGAATAAGATAATTTAATATAACCCGAGACATACCAACTCACACACAACCAATTTTTGAATTATGGTAAAGAAAATTTTTATTCTTTCCTTCGGACTACTACTACTCGCTGGTGCTAGCACTGCCCAAAACCTTAGCTGGAAAAAGCACCAGAAACTAGCCGATAACTTAATGGAAGAAGGCAATCTGAAAGAGGCAGCTGAAAACTACAAGATGGCATGGCAGAAAAAGCAGAAGAAGCAGGAACTGATTTTTAAAGCGGGGGAAGCCTACTATCTACTAAAAGACTATCGTAAAGCAGCTGAAGCATTTCAGCATGTTAAAGGAGAAAATAAAGATTTTCCCTTGGTTGGACTTAAATACGCAAGATCGCTAAAGCAAGACGGGCAATATGATAAAGCCATTAAGGCTTTTGAAGATTTCGGGGAAAACTACACAGGAAGCGGTAAGGCCATCTTAGAAGATATTTTACAAACAGAAATAAAGGGTGCAGAATTGGGTAAGGAGATGGCTGAAACGCCAAATCGTAGTATCAATTTGATGCACCTCGGAAACGGTATAAACACAGACGAAGATGAATTCGCTCCTTTCCCAGTGGGTATAGATCAACTGTACTTATCGTCCACTATGGGGGGGAAAGCACGTTTGTACTCCAGCCGCAAGAACGGAGTGGATTGGTTAAAGGCCAATATCCCTAGTGAGTTTCCGGTCATCCAAAATGGGCAATTTGCTAATGGTGCTTTAAGTCCTGATGGGGAACGCCTATTTTTTAATATCTGTAGTGCTGAGAAATCACCTCTTGATTTCAATAGCCGCTGCGAGATTTTCGTAATTAAGAAACAAGGACAAAACTGGTCACAACCAGAACGCTTGCCTGATTTTATCAATGTTCCAGGAGCCACAGCTACACAGCCCAATGTTGTGCAGGAAGGAGGACAGGAAGTTTTATACTTTTCCTCTACGCGCGAAGGGGGAAGAGGTGGACTCGATATCTGGTACACCACCCGAGATCTTGGAGCTGAAGATCTAAGGTTCTCTGAGCCTGTAAACTTAGGCCCATCCATCAATACCCTTGGTGACGAAATCACGCCTTTCTTTGACAGCAATGAGGGCAAATTATACTTCGCTTCCAATGGGCATACTTCCATTGGTGGGTATGATATTTTCTCTGCCTCGGGAGGTGAAAGTACTTGGACTGTTCCCAATAACTTGGGATTCCCTTTAAATTCCAGTGCAGATGATTTCTACTATATCCACAATGCCGATAAGACCAATGGATTTATCGTGTCTAATCGAGTATTTGGTGGTGAAAAGAGCAATACGCATCACGTTGATATCTTTGGATTTGATGTTGGAGGGCAGAGGATTGTGTTGAAAGGTAATGTTTATGCGCAGGCTTCCGGCGAGCTATTAAATGATATCACAGTTTCTCTATTTCAGATGTATGATGATGGTACCGAAACCTTACTAGTCGAAAAACCTTTCTATAACGGAAGCTACCTGTTTGAGGTAATTGCCAATCGGTCATTTCGGGTAGAGATTAAGAGTGAAGGGCATGCTGGTACTACTTATAGTTTCCGGACGGATGCCCCAGATATTACTACTTACGGAAAACCTGTTTTTCTAGAGGCAGCAACGGAAGAACCTGCCATGGTGAATATAGAACGACCAGTGAATACTTCTCCTACTGAAGAAACTCCTCCAGTGGCTGAAGAAGAATTCGAGATGGGTGAAGTTTCTGCAAAGAATGATCCCAATGCAGTGGAGGAAGAAGAAGGGGTGGTATATACCTCTAGAGGGACATCTTCTCGAGATAACTTAGAATACGCCACTTCAGCACCAAAGCATAATGGCACTTACTTTAAAGTGCAGTTGGCTGCGGTGGGCAAATACAAAAAGGCGAAATCTAAGTATAGCAAAGCCAAATCTATTGGGCGAATCGATACAGAAGAATTGCTATCGAAAGGCTTGACTCGTATCCTTATTGCGGATTTCTTCTCAGAGAATGATGCCATCAGTGCCATGGAAAGCTTGCGAGAAATGGGCTTTGACCGTGCCTATATTGTGAAGTACCAGGATGGCGAGCGCTACGGCCGAGTCAACTTGAAATAATTTCTTTGGGCGCTAAATCGCCCCTCTCTATACAAACTATGGCCCGTAGGTAGCGAAAGCTGCGTACGGGCTTTCTCATTTCCAAGGGATCTTTCTCAGCATATAAGGCAAGCGAATTAAAATTTGATATTTACTTATCAAAAGTAAAAGAAATTGATTAGTTTTACTTTTGGTAAGTAAATGAAACGATATGGGAGAATATTCTTTAGGCGAATTTCAGGAACTAGTATTATTGATTGTCGCTGCACTCGACAAGGAGGCCTACGGTGTTGCTATTTTGAAGAATCTGGAAAATGAGACGAGTAAGAAGTTCAATATTAGCGCAGTACACGTAGCCTTAAAGCGCATGGAAGAGAAAGGATTCGTAGAATCTCACTATGGAGGGATTACGAAAGAAAGGGGAGGGCGTCGTAAGAAATTTTACTTGATCACTGCCCTTGGCAAAAAGATCTTGGATGAGCAGTATGACTTGAGAACCCGAATTTACCAACGTATTCCCAAAATTTCCCTTGGCTAGTGCTACCTCAACCACCAAAATATTCACTCCGTTTCCTCCGCTGGTTTTGTCGAGAAGATTATCTCGAAGAGATAGAAGGTGATATGGTTGAATTATTTGAGGAGGAATATCTTGATGCTCCCATCCGCGCCAAGTGGAAATTCAGATGGACAGTTATTCGCTACTTCCGACCTAGGTTCATCAAGTCTTTCCATCGCAGGAAGAAAATCAACCCATCTGTTATGTTTAAGAACGATATTAAGGTAGCCTGGCGAAGTATTAGGAAGCAGCCTTTCTTCACTTTGCTAAATGTATTCGGCTTGGCTATTGGTATAGCCGGGAGTATATTGATTGCACTTTTTTTACAGGATGAGTTTAGTTTCGATCGAATGTTCCAGGATGCTGAACGCATCTATCGAACGGATATTGATTATCGTGTGTCTGGGGAGGAATCCTACTACGCAACTGCACCGGGCCCAATGGCAGCGGCGATCAAGGACGATTATCCACACATTGAACAAATCACAAGAATGCTTGAGGTAGGACAAGCACTGATCCGTCCGGCTGATGCCATAGTGAATATCAAAGAACAACATGTCATCGGCGCAGACTCCTCCTTCTTTGATTTGTTTGGTGTAGAGCTACTGGCAGGAGATCCCAGGCTAGCTTTGAACAAACCCTACACCATGGTCATGACTAAAACGGCGGCCGAGAAGCATTTTGGCTGGCGGCAGGCTATCGGAAAAAGCATGGTGATCAATGACCAGGATAATTACGTGGTTACCGGAGTAGTAGAGGATTTTCCAGCTAACTCCCTCTTTCGAGATCAAGGTGTTTTTCTCTCTATCGAGAGCTTTGAAGATGCCAGGAGCATAGCCTGGAACAATTGGAGTTACCCTACCTTCATCAAGTTAAAACCGCATGCAGATCCAGAGGAGCTACGAGCTTACTTGGGTACTATTAAGGATAAATTCCTAATTCCATGGGCCATGACATTTGTCCCGGGCCTTACCCTGGAAAGCTCAAAGGCAGACGAAGCGGCCACTGGGAATTTCATGATCTTTGGCGCTACTGCACTGACTGATATTCACCTGCATTCAGATCGACGTGGTGAAATGAGCAGTAATAGTGACATCAGCAATGTCTATATTCTCTCCTTTATCGGTTTCTTCTTGCTTATCCTTGCAGCTGTTAATTTTATGAATCTGTCCACAGCCCATTCGCTAAAACGGGCTAAAGAGGTCGGGATCAGAAAAACCTTAGGTTCCGATCGAAAAGGGTTAATTCGGCAGTTCCTAACGGAGGCAGGTGTGATCACGGCTTTGGCACTTATCATGGGAGTACTATTGGCGATTACTGCCTTACCGTATTTCAATGAATTGGCAGAGAAGGAGATCTCTTTTCCCTTTTCCCATTTGGTTTTTTGGGCCTTGTTACTAGGGGCAGCTCTTTTATTAGGGCTTTTGGCAGGTGCTTATCCAGCTTTCTTTATGTCTCGGTTTCTGCCGGTCAAGGTATTGAAAGGAGGAGGTGAGGCGCGGGTAGGAGGGGCTAGAGTGCGGAACTCGCTGGTCGTTTTCCAGTTTTCCATCTCTGTGTTTTTGATCGTCTGCACCTTGGTGGTATTTCAACAATTGCAGTTTATCAGGCATACGGACCTAGGCTTTGAAAAGGACCAAGTATTGGTTGTGGATGATGCTCAGATGGCGGGCTCACAATTACCCTCTTTTAAAGAGCAAGTAGAGCAATTGGGGCAGGTGCATAGTGTCAGTTTAAGTAGCTATTTACCTACACCATCGAATCGAAGTGTCAGTACCTTTTTCCCTGAGGGAGCTATTACTCAAAGTGATAGGGCTTTGAATTATGGTATTTGGCGGGTAGACCACGACTACATATCTACCTTAGATCTTCAGATCATTGAAGGTCGAGCTTTTGACCAGCAATTTCCAACGGATTCGAGTGCGATCATCTTAAATGAATCTGCTTTGGTGATGTTAGGGATGAATGCCAAAGAAGCCATTGGTACACGCGTAACTAGTGATTTCCATCGAGATGATAAGGAGAATATGGAATACTATACCATTATTGGAGTGGTTAAGAACTTTCATTACGAAACCTTGCGTAGCGATATTAACGCACTCAGTCTAGTGCTGGGAGGCCAACCCAACCGCTTAGTTGCCAAACTACAAGCAGGCAATTTTAAAACGACTATTAATGAGATTCGTGATCTATGGAATGAGGTAGCACCAAGTCAGCCCTTCCAACACTACTTTATGGATGATTCCTTCAATGATACCTATCAAGCAGAACTTCGATTGGGTAACATATTTCTCACCTTTACCATCCTGTCACTCTTCATTGCCTGCCTAGGTTTGTTTGGTTTGGCGGCTTTTAATGCGCAGAATCGAGTTAAGGAAGTAGGTATCAGGAAAGTCTTGGGAGCGAGTGTGGAACAGCTAACCTATAAATTATCTATTGACTTTCTCAAGTTAGTCGTTTTGTCAATCTTCATCGCACTACCCCTTGGCTGGTGGGCCATGCACCAATGGTTACAAGACTTTGCCTTCCGTACTGAGATATCTTGGTGGATCTTATTGGCTGCGGCAGCATCTGCCATTTTGATCTCTTTACTTACCGTGAGCTTTCAGGGACTTAAGGCAGCTATCGTTAATCCGATTGAGAGTTTGCGTTCGGAATAACCCGAGACAGCAACGCACAAACATCCGAAGTTCTCCTTCAGGCATATCTGGGGGAAACTTCGGATGTTTTGTCCTAACAAGCGCAAGAATCGGATTGAGTACCTGCGTGATTCTCTGGATTTTTGTTGAACAAAAAATGATCACAACAAAACTCAAGCAGAATGAAAGTGAATTTTCAAGTGGAAGGAATTCCAGCCTATGAAGCCGAAGCCTTACTCCAGAATGCTGAATCGATGCCGGGAACTAAACGAGTTACCGTAGATGCCCATCCTGGTTACCCTTGCCGCTTCAGCTTGGCAGATGCTGAGATAGGCGAGGAGGTACTGCTGTTTACCTACGAGCATCATGCCGTTACTTCACCTTATAGGTCTTCTGGTCCTATCTATATCCGCACCGCCACCGCTCCCGCAGTATTGGCCCCCAATGAGATCCCAAAAATGCTACGCCATCGCCTCTTATCCCTTCGCGTTTATGATGGAGAAGCTATGATGATTGCGGCTCATACTACACAAGGGACAGCATTGGAAGCCCTCGTTCAAAGGATCTTCGAAGACCCAGCAGCCCGGTATATACAGGTGCACAATGCGGGTCCAGGTTGCTACAATTGTCAAATTAATCGAGTTAATTGATTCCTCCGGGAACTAATTTTGAAGTCCGATAGTTACATACACATCATGCATACAACCAAAACATATCAGACCTATTGGCATTTGCTGCTTCAACCAGCAAGGGAATAGGTATGTACTGATATATCTTATATACGGCAGATGCCCCTTGCGATTTACTATGGCAAGGGGCATCTGTTTTTGGGGGTGATCCAGGGAGAGGACGGGCCTGTAAAGCCTCAGCCAGGAGTTTCGAGTACTTCCGCCCCCACTACTTGTTTGCAGCAAGCTCTTGCTTGCCAGCAAAACGATTCGCGGGCTCCTCCCGCAATACCAAATAATAAAAACGCGTCTTTGGTGTAATGGTAGCATCCCGGCTTCCAACCCCGGTGGTCTGAGTTCGATCCTTAGAGGACGTGCAAAGGGAAAGGCAGTAATAGAGGGTTAAATTTTGATCTATGTGCCTTTCCTTAAACAGTTACTTAACCTACAATGGACAGAATATTCAGCGCAGAAGAGGTGCTACAACAGTATCAAAATGGAACGCGCCATTTTTAGGAGCTGGATCTAATTTAAAGAAGGGGCAAGTACTGGATATCGCAAAGCATCCAGAGCAGTGAATTTGGCTGACATTTATGGCTTTTGCAGGTAGAATCAAAAAGCTGTGCTAAATTTGTTGGGCCTTACGGCCTTATTGCTTCATCTCATTGTAACAAAAATGAAAAAGTACAGCCTACTTTTATTTATCCTTCCTTTTCTTCAATGTACCACCACTGCTCCAGAAGCCGGACAACTTCATGAGGAGCATGAAACGGCTATCAAGGTGTCTTACCGCACCCCTGAAATCGACTCCACCCGTCTTAACGTCGCCTTTCTGATCATGGATGGCGTATACAATACGGAATTAACGGCTCCCTACGATATTTTCCAGCATACCATTTTTCGAGATAGTATTCAGTCTATGAATACCTTCCTGGTAGCCAATACTTTGAATCCAATCACCAGTTTCGAAGGAATTCGTATGCTTCCAGATTATGATTATACCAAAGATGACTTACCGCGTATTGATGTCTTGGTAGTTCCGAGTGCTGAGCATCATTTGGATACTGATTTAGAAGACGAAGCGATGATTGCTTTTGTGCAAAGGGCAGATAAGGAGGCTCAATACATTACTTCTCATTGCGATGGAGCTTTTGTACTCGCAAAAGCAGGCTTGCTAAATGAGGTGGTCTCAACGACTTTCCCCAGTGATATAGATCGCATGCGTGATATGTTTCCCGATTTGGATATCCGAAAAGACGTACTTTTTGTCCATGACGGCAAATACATAACCTCTGCTGGCGGAGCCAAGTCCTTCGAAGCTGCCTTATATCTCGCTGAGTTGCTCTACGGGGCGCCTATAGCCCGCCGCCTAGCTAAAGGCTTAGTGATCGATTGGGACCTGACGGAGGTTCCTCATTTGGTAATTGAGGAGAAGGTATCTATGGACTAGTCAAGGTACCTGCGCCTAATCGAAGTGAATTATGAAAAGCCGCGGCTGGTTTTGTGTTTTACTTATGCTTCCTTTCTGGTGTTGTAGTTCAGGCTCATCCCTGAGGAATTATGGTCAAGCGTTTCAAAAACACAGGGACTACCATAGCCTGAAGCGGGTAGTGGACTTAATGGAGCTAGGCATTGATACTACTCAAGTAAAAATCATTCTGGGAGAACCCATTGACATGGGGTTTGATTATCGTTATTTGATCGATTCGGTGGGGCCAAATGGCTGTGTCATTGGAGTAGTTTTCCATATTAGTGCAGCAGGTAAAATCGATCAAAAATGGATCGACGAGATTTGTGAGTGATAACGTCTCCCCATCTATTCCTTCGTAGCCGAATCATCAATCTCAGTCCTTAGCTTTCCTGAAGCTATCCAGGATAAAGCCATAGGTAAGTAAGATGCTGAGGTTATTCTTCTTTAAACCATCTAGATTCGGAGTCAAAACATCGATATTAGAAAACTGTTGGAAGTTCCCTTCCTCGGGAATATTGCGTATCGTGCCGTAATCAACTCCTAATAAGATGGTACTTCTATTGAAGTTAAATTTGGAGCCTATGACGTAGTGTATATGATTTCCATCAAAAATGGTATTTCTTACAGTACCCTGAGGAGTTGAGCTATTTTCATAGGCAAAATTATTGGTACGAACTGCGGCTGAAAGGTGAAGATTGGCGTTTACGCTGTGCGAGTAACCCACAGCGTAATTAAATACGGCTTTACTCCCATTTCTCCAATCGGTAGTGGAGCCCAGGGTTTCGATAGTAGCCATTGTATATTCCCGGATTTTGGTATGGTAGCTCGTATTGAGCCAGATTTTCTGATTGGGGTTGAGGGTTAGGCTGTAGCCCAGGTTGAATTCCCAGGGGGTCGCTATGGTTGGATCTATTTCATTGTCAATAACTTGGTCAACCACTATTTCACCATTTTCTGAATTTGCTCTTACATTGAAGAAGTCCCCCCCCTTAATCAGTCGCAGGTAGGTAGGGGTGGTGACGGTAAAACCTATATCATGTACTTTTGTATCTAGTAGGAAACCAATTTTGGTAACCGCGCCTATGTTACCGTAGGAACCATCAAAGTTAAAGTCGAAAAATTGGGTTAATTGGTTAGTTTGATTGACATCCAACTCTTCTGAGAATACTCTATTTCGGTACGAAAAATCAAAGTTGCGGACAAATTGGCTCACCCCAAAATAGAGTTTAGGCCCTAATTTAAAGTTAGTCCCAAGGCCAAACCAGTCATCCTCTCCCCGATACTCATAGTCGAAATACTGGGTGCTTTTCCGATCGGCCGTTAATGACTCCTGCTCAGCTGTAAATACATCTGAGAAGTCACTTTTACTGATCTTCAAGAAGGCTATATCAAGGTTCTTAATCTTGAATTTAAATGAAATCAAATCGGGTTTTTGGCTAAAATCTCTATCTAATGGACTGTTCTGATTGTTTCCCCAGAATTCCCGGAACCCAAAAGTTCGAACGCGGGGTTGTATGACGGAGACGCTAAACTGGGTAGGTACTTCATGAATGGAAGCTGGATTATAGAAAGTCATACTCACATCATCTGTACCTGCTACTACAGCGCCTCCTAACATTGCACCATCTATACCGAACTGTTCGGTACTGTATAGGAAGTTTTGAGACCAAAGGCTGGCACAGACTAGTGATAGGATGATGGTGAGTTGATTGCGAGAGAGTTGTAGAGATTCAAGCTTCATAGCTTTATAGTATTGGTGATCGCCAAACATGAACTAACTTCCCTTTTGAGGAACTGACCGAGTTTATTCCCTAAAACAGTAGTAAATTTCCTAAGGTTGAGTCAACGCAGCTTACACCTGAAATTTTTCAGCAAGAAGCAGAAATCGAAGCAATATTGCGGCCAAGCGAACGGACCTGCTTTCCTATTTCATACTATGTGTAGCAGAGTTGTACTATCAAGTTGCCTTTAACTTAGTCATCATTTTGAACAGTAGGGTAGGGAAGAAGCGCTTGACATATACCGCCAGCTTTTCTTTGCCTTTGGCAATCAGCACCTCTGGCGTCCCATTCCTAATACCGCTAATGATTTTGGCAGCACATTCATCTACGGGAATACCATTCTCAATTAAGGGATCTGTGACATTGTGTTTTTTGCCATCCCCTTCTAATGCATTGATGGAAATATTCGTCTTGACTGAGCCAGGTGTGACTACCATTACCTTAATGTTATCTGCATGTACTTCAGAGCGCAGTGCGTCCATGAAGCCAATCACGGCATGTTTGGCGGCGCAATAGGCAGTTCGCATTGGTGTGCCAAATTTACCGGCAATGCTGCTGATGGTAATAATTAGCCCTGCCTTTCTTTTCGTCATATGTGGCAAAACGGATTTTGTCAGGCTGATGGCGGCGAAATAGTCCAGTTCCATAATTTTACGATCTACCTCCATCAAGGTATCCTTGGCCAATGACCGTTGAGAAATCCCAGCATTATTGACTAGGATATCGATTGCTTCTACTTTAGCGAGGACCTCCTCTACCGCATTGGGAATCGTATCGACTTTCAAGAGATCCATAGGATAAACGATATGTCCATTTCCTGCTAAGCTATCCTTTACGGCATTTAGTTTTTCAGTATTTCGGGCAGTCAATATGATTTTTGCACCTCCCTTTGCCATTTGCAGGGCTAGCTCTTTTCCGATCCCCGCTGATGCGCCCGTTATCCATACGGTCTGATTGTTGAAGTCTGTCATGTTTGTAGAATTCTAATGCTTGATGATAAAAGCGAGCTTGTACTACTAGAGATCAGAGGTCAGAAGTAAGAGGTCAGACTCTTCTCTGCGAAAAACGCTGCAACTAGACCTTATGTTGAACCATGGCATCTGTCTTCTAGACATCTAGTATTATAGGGTAAGGTAATAATCTGAGGCCTAAGGCTGGCATTAAGGCCAAACAAAATCTGCTAGCACGGGATAATGATCGGATAAATAGCTGGTTTCCGGGCCATTTAGGATCCTAGAGTATACACATGACTTAGCCAGGAGTGGGCTGGCCAGGATGTAATCGATACGTTGTCGGTTGCGTTGGATCTCTGATTCGGTCTGCCATAGGTTCGCTAGGGCCGGGGCGGGATAGCTGAAGCGTTCAGCGGGCTGTAGAAAGGGCATACTCAGATCTAGGAGTCCAGCGGCGAAGAAGGTTGACATCGCGGTATAGTCCCAGTAGTCATGCCGGAGATTCTGGTACTTTTCGTTTTTAGCATCTCCGGTTTTATAGCGTGCCAATAACGATTTCTTGGCATGATTAATATCCTCGTCCATGGGAGAGAACGCGTTGAAGTCGCCCAAAACGAGGTATTTATTATTGCCTATAGCTTCCATCTGTTGCGTAACGATTTGAGCCTCTCTTTTTCTTGTTTTCCAGTCGGCTGGACTGAGATGTACTACGAATACATCTATCCCAGCTACACGTGCGTGTAACATTCCATGCCACATACCTTCCCGCTGTTTGTTAACCAATTCTATGGGCCACTTAGCAGTTAGGCCTACAGGGTATCCATCTTCTTTCAAGATAATGGCATGATCGTGCCCCCAGGCCTTAGCATCTTTCGCTAGTTTTTCTTGGGTGTAGCCACATAACTCCTGCAAGGCAAAAATATCTGGCTTTTGGAAGTTAGCCCAGTCTAGAAACTGTTGATGTCTTGCCGTGTCTTTTCCCCAATCAAAACCATTCCAGATATTGTAGGTGATGACGCGTAGGGTGGGGGTGTCCTTTTGAGTATGTGCTTGTGATAGATGGCAAATGAAGAGTAAAGTGATAATGATAGATTTATACATAAGATGTAGATGGATTAAAGAGGTTGCTTAAAGGTGGCTGGGCAAAGATATCTGAAGTTAAGTTATGGCTAGGAAAACTTCGGATGTCTACGTGGAGGAATTTAGGCTTTCTTAATACAAAGGAGAACTCTGCTTTAGTATGGAGTAGATGCCATCAAATAACCAAATTGATTAGTTGGAGATATCTTCCTTTGGATGGATCAATGCTTCGAAAGGTGGATAGCCCTTCAGGTTAGCTAAATCCAAATCAAATGAGAAATTGCCCCAGATGAATAAACGTCCTTGATCTCTTGCGGTTTGTAAGAGTTCAAATGCTTTTTCTTTTTCCCCTAAAACAGCATGGATGCGAGCCATTAGGTACGGCGTTGCTCCCCAAATAAAGGGGTTAGTGTGGGGCTTCTGCCGCCGTAATCCAATCTTTTCCATGATTTCCAATTGCTGCGAGGCTGCCCCCCTTTTCCCTTGATGAGCATAGGTACTGCCCAGCATGGCCTCAAGCCAGAGAATTTTCAAATAGTCCGAGGATGACTCAAATTCATTGGATGGAGCATCCCATTCTTTTGATCTCATTTTTAGCAGCATGGCTTCTGTTTTCGACCAATCTCCTAGTACGAAATGAGCCATCACGGGAGAGCTAAAGTCCCAGAAATTTTGATAGATTATCCAAAGGTTAACATCTGTTGCCGCGGATGAATTTTTTAGCCAGGCTCGAAGAGGTGTTTCGAAAGGATTTAAATCAGCTTCTGGGTGGATAGTCGCGAAGGCATAAGCGGCCCAAAGGGCATACCGATCTCCCTGTTCAGCAAGTAGAAGCTTGGCTTCTTCTAGGCGATTGAGTCGCATTAGCGCAACCAGCAGATTTCTTACAGGCCAACCGTCAAAATCTTTCGCTCGGATCTTAGGCTTAATATTCGTTAGTAAGTCTACTGTTTTCTCAAATGCGCCAATCCTATTTAAAGCATGAGTATACTCCATGAAGCTAGCATTTTCTAACCGACTTTCGTAGACCTCAGCAGCGTCAAAGAACTGTCCGTATCGAGCCGCTGCTGTCGCAGGACGATTCAGCGCATCACTAAGAATATAAGAGGATTCGTGCATCATCAAGTAGTCCTTCTCATCGGCCTGGAAGTTTTCATCTAGGGCCACAAAAGCTTTTTCATAATCACCTATACTTATTGCTTCAGCAAAACGAAAAATATTCTGTTCGTATCTCGTACACTGGTTCCAATGATTTTTGATATAGGCGGAATTGGCTTCGAATGCTGAATCTTTTTCTAACAAAGCCTGTGGATAAGCTAGGTGTACTTTCGCCAATAGGAAATCTGGATCGATTTCCAGAACCGATTGGAAGCAATCAATGTCAGTCCAGAAGCAATCCAGATAAGCCTGGTAGGCTTCCAATTTAGGCGGGTTTATCTTTGGTAGTAGTTGATCTTGTTTCAAGACCCAATATCCCAGCAAGTATTGCTTGAGTTCCTCGATTAGTAGCTCTTTGTTGTCCTTGTGATTTTTCAGGATGGGGAAATTTTTGATGTCTTCCCCGGATTCGGAAGAACTTAGGCGGGTATTAAAGATGATCGTATCTCCTTCCAGGTAATAGGAGCCACCTACTATGTATTTGGCGCCTGTGACCTCCGCAAATGATACTTTTTCGTCGGGGTTGTTGGGTAAAATGCCAATCAGGTCTTTGTTCTTACGTACCATTTCTGGCGATACAGTTCGGACTTTGAGTTCTCGCAAACTAGAACTGATCCATTCTGAAGCAAGAAACCCTAGCGCTACCAGACTTTCATCACCCGTTTTATTTTCAAATACATTAACTGCTACCTTTTCGTCTCGGATTGATTCAGATAGTAGGTTCTCTTTAGCACTTGCTCCTGACCATCGCCAAATCAGTAGTGCTATTAAGCCAAGTCCCAAGGCCGCTGTTGGCAGTATCCAATAGCTCCGTTTCTTGCCTTGTTCCTCAGTTTGATGCCCCTGTAACCAACCGAAGATAACAGCTAGTGGAAATCCAATAATTAACAAAGTGACAATCAGCTGTTGCGACCAGTTTGGGAAATTAAAGATGGGAAAAACTGCTGCCACGATTTGGATAACGAGCCAACTGGTAACGGCGTAGATAGAGACTACTCTGAAGATGTTTCGGCGCTTCAATTCCTGGAAAAAGTTCTTTACTGCCATCAGGGTTTACCTTTTTCGATAAAGATAATCAACTCCGAGTAGGAACGTAGGCCGTAACACCGCATTGCTAGCAAAGGCTTCTGGGATTAAATTTAGGCTGACATTATATAAGCGCAGGGTGGAGACTAGGCTTTAGAAAGCCTTCCTTTACGGAGTTATGTCCTTGCACATTATCTTCACTCATTTCATTCTAAATAATAGGCTGATTCATCAAGGCCGAATTCTGTGAAGAGTTCTGCTCTAATGGCTTCGTTCATTGGATTCCTTAGATCTAGGTTCATTGTGTGAATCTTCTGATTCCAATAGGGCTTATTGCTATTTTGTTCGATGCAATCCAGCAGTGTTTGCTTGTCTATATCCAGATGCCAGCCTACCCCGCTTTTTGAATACGGATTATTAATTCGGTAGCCGGGTGAACCTGATGGAACTAGTTCATTGAATCCCGCTAAATGTCTGTTGTAGTGCTCGACTGGTTTTTGTTTATGGATTATGCCCCATTGCAATTGTACCTCTGTTGGAGCTCCGAAAACTCTGCCGTAGGAAATTGGGAAGTCAATTTCATTTTTGGGGATTTCAAAGTTTCCGATGATTGGATATTCTCCGTAAAAGATAAGGTTATCAAAAATATATTGACTCGGTGTTGTTTTGATGTCTTTAAGCCTGCCTACATCTGTTAGTAGGCCCTCAGTCTTGTCATGGAATAGCCTTATCAATAATGCCTTTCCCATTATACTGTTCATGTCATGGTTTTTAGGAAGCTCTTTTCGGAGTTTATCAATATTTTCTATGACTTGCCCATATCCATAGTTGTTTCTATCCATTTTAAATGCGAAGACATCTCCACGCTTTGCTCTGATATTTTCCCGTTTTGACATTTTGAATGCTTCCAGTTGCTGTTGATTTTTTTCAGTGGTTTCGTTAATGTACTGTGCCAGCCATGTCTTGAAAGCTACGATTGTAGGAATTTGTATTGATTCCATTCTCGTCGAATAGAAGGTAGTTAGGGTGGTGTAGCTTGCAATAGTAACCTCATCTTTTTCGAAACGGAAAAAGACGCCTTTGGGGCTAAGTTTTTCGAAGGTTGAAGGAGTGAGTTTTTTTTCTTTTCCTCTGCTTGTTTTAGGGAGTAAGTATTTTCTTTCTCTGGTTAGATCATCATATTGATATTCTTGGTAAGAATTTTCTGTAGATATGATATGCCTTTTTATGGTTTCATTTTCATAAACTAAAGTGCTATCGGGACGATACTGATCTCCTTTAAATTTGACGTATTCCCAATCAGGCTTGATGGGTTCAAGCCCCAGGTATTGTCTTTCGGTATTTGAAAGTAGGTACTTCATCTTCTAGAGGAGCCGCAAATGCGAATAGGTTAAAGTTTAGTTTGAAGATAGTCTTTTGGGTAAGATATTCGAACTTTCGCTAGGTCAGTGCTAGGGGAAACTTTGGATATCTGCCTTTTGAGGAAGGGATTGGTGCTAGGGTTGTCAAATTGTTTACTCTATTGGTGCTTGTTTCTATTTGTAATAGTAAACGCCTAAATTGCGGCTCCGCAATGCGCCAGTGTCATTGCTACTTGAGTTAATAGAGAAGAAACTGAATATCCTTAACTAATGAAGTTTTTTAGTGAACTGCTGCAGTCTAGTCAATTTGTTGAAGGTGTAGGTCAAAAGTACGCGGTTGATGCGAGCTGGATGCAGGGGCGTGCCATCTATGGGGGCTTATCTACTGCGCTATGTTTGGATGGTGTTCTACAACAGATAGAGGGATTGCCACCACTTCGATCTGCGAATGTCAATTTCATCGGACCAGCTAGTGAGCAGGTTGAGGTGAAGTGTGCGGTATTACGTCGAGGTAAGTCTGTCGCTTTTGTTCGGGCTCAATTGCTGGGAGAACAAGGCCTGATTAATGAGTCGGTATTTAGTTTCGGGGCTGCGCGAGAGTCTCAGCTCAACGAGCTATTCCAGGAAACCAAGCCGGTGACCAAGCCTTCCTTAGCCGTTGATTTTATCCCCCAGCGTGGATCTGCCGGAGAGCGTCCGGTTGGGCTACCCGCATTTACCCAGCACTTTGAAGTGCGCTTGATTAAGGGTAGTCGGCCCTTTTCCGGGGCAGCGGAGACCTCCTTTGAACTTTGGGTTAAACATAAAGATGCTGCAGCTACTAGTATTTCTGCATTGGTGGCCTTGGCGGACATGCCTCCTCCAGCAGTGGTACCTATTTTTAAGAAATTTGCTCCGATTAGCTCTATGAGCTGGATGTTTAACCTCCTCACTGATGACTTAGAAAATGATTCGGGTTGGTGGAGGCTCGGGATGGAGGCAGAACACGCTAAACAAGGCTATTCTAGCCAAAACATGACGATTCACAATGATCGAGGAGAATTGGTGATGGTGGGAAGACAGAATGTGGCTATCTTTTATTAGAGACAGAGGCCTGCCACTTTGTCTGAGGAGTTATTCTGCGATAGCTCTTTCTCGCTCTGCCAAGGCTTCCGTGACATTTTTCATCCACTCTTCCTCTTCACCAGGTCCTGGCATTACGTAGCCTCCTTCCATCGCCCATTTGGCATCTATTTCTAGCAGGTTGATGTGAATCTTATCTACTCCCACTTCTAGAATCTCTGCGCATTTGCTGGTCAGGGTTTTGCACAGTTTTTCAATGGCTAGATCTGCTCTTCCTTTCCTCACATTGGCATGGATGTACAAACTTCTGTTGCCGGTAATGGGAATCCCATCGGAGAAGACGACATGGACGAATTGTTCTGGTGCAATCATGATGCTACAGTGCGCATCTGTGAATAAATTGACTAGTTTCTGCTTGTTAGAAGATGATATCTTTTTGGTAGAGGTAAGACTATATAACGGCATAGTGGATTTGATTAAAACTTTAGAAACTGTTTTGAAAGATGTCAGTAATTTTCTTATACGTCTTTTCCCATTATTCTTCAGCTGTTTATCGGTGAATAGCCTTAGCTATTGACCTCAAAAAGAGCTTCGACTAATGAAAAAATACATCATAATAATTCTCACCACATATTTCAAAGCAGTTTCTGAGAGATTAATACTTAACGCGTAATCGGAGGTACCCTTCTGTGAATTTTGACAGGAGGGCTGTAGTCATCATTTTTAGCGTAATCCAAGGACGATAGAGCGGGTGAATTCTCTTCCGCTGCGCCTCGAAGAAGGCATTAACGAAGGAGGAATTAGCTACGGTGATGACGGAATCCAAGGGGGAAATTTCAAAGTTGTCTAGTAGGAACCTTGATATCAAGCCCATGAGCTCTTCCCGTTTCGCTTGAGTAATATCGTTATCTACTTCTACCATGATAACCGAAGCATTGGAAGGCTTCCGTTCGGAATAGGCATATCCCTTCGGCATAACCATCCAGAGCATATTCACTTTTTCATTACTATAGTGGCGTTGATAGATATTCTTGATACCAGCCTCCAATCGTTGGATATCCTCCTTAGAGAACATATGCTTTTGAACCAGGCATAATGCTTTTTTCATTTTGTGTTATTTGCTGTTAGATGGGGAGCTTTTGTGCTTAAGTCTTGCTCCTTGCAGGTGAGTTCTACTTCCTAAGATACGAATTAGGTATTAAGAGAGTAAATACTTTCTTAATTTTTCAAACAATGACAAGACATGATGACAGTGTTTTCTTAATCTACATTAATGCATTTGCCTTCGGTGCTTCCTACATTTAAGATGTATTCGTGAATTGCTTTAGGAGTATAAGCACTATAGTCAACTAATGGATAAACATAGAAAGGGCTTGAAACAAGTCAAGGTTAAAAAAGGAGAAATCTTGCAGACAGCAGGAGATTTGAATACAAAAATATACGAAGTAAAATCTGGATTACTTCGTAGTTACACCATTGATACCAAGGGGAAGGAATATATAATTATGTTTGCCCCAGAGGATTGGATGATGGCAGATGTAGGCCTTCCCTACGAGCCTTGTCAATTGTTTATCAGTGCTATTGAAGATTCGGAAGTTGTCATTTATGAAAAGGACTCTTCCGTTGCGCTTTTTGAAAAGCAGAAATTAAGGAATTGTCTCGAGGAAATGCAAACTAGAATCATTATGCTGATGAGCAAGCCTGCTATACAACGCTATGAGCATTTTGTGCAAACCTATCCCGAAATCGTAAGAAGAGTACCGCAAAAGATGATCGCTTCCTATTTGGGGATTACGCCCGAGGGCTTGAGTAAAGTTAAGAGTGAACGAAGAAGGCAGGTATAAACCGTCTGATTTCATTTCTTAATGTAGGTTAATGGCCACGATACTGTTATTCCCTAGCTTTGACATATAACAAATTGCTATAAAAATGTCTGCTAGTTATAGCTCGATCATAAGGGGTTCTATATTCCTATTACTTTCACTTCCTACACTAGCCCAGGGCCAAACCCATTTTCTTGAACAGAGAGCTGAAGAAGACTATAGACACTTAAAGGACAGCACCAGCCTGACTTGGCAAGATGCCCTCAAGTATATTGCGCTAGATAGACAAAAGAGTGCCTACCTAAGTATTGGCGGTACGTTCCGGCCTAGGTATGAGCATTTTACGAATAATCGTTGGGTTAAGGATAACAATGAAACGTATTACTCACAGCGCTTAGCCTTCCACGCGGATCTGCACATCGGCCCCAAGCTTCGGTTTTTCGGAGAACTCCAACATGGCTATAAGACGGATGGGGAAGGATTCTTACAGACAGACAATCTGGATATTCATCAAGCCTTCCTTGAAATCAGATCCTCTACGGATAACAATAACAATGATTTTACACTCCGGTTTGGTAGGCAAGAAATGAAGCTAGGGGTAGGCCGATTGGTGGATTTAAGGGTGGGCCCGAATGTGCGCAGGGCTTTTGACATGGCTAGAGCTGCCTTCAGCAATGAACAACTTCAAATGGATGTATTCTACGGTAAGGAAGCAGAAATTAATTTGGATGCTTTTGATAACCATTTCACCTTGTTTACGGAAGGCGCTGAAACCCCAAGAATATGGGGTGTTTATAGCCAATTTCCAGTTCAAAATAATAATGAGGTCAATCATACCGTAGAGCTTTATTATTTAGGATTCCAATCCGATTTTTCGGCCTATAGCGATGTGGTAGGCGAGGAAACACGCCATAGTATTGGTGCCAGAAGCTTCGGCTCTCTTAATCGGAAATTTATATACAATACCGAGTTTATCTACCAATTTGGTGATTTGGCGGGGAGTACTGTCAGCGCTTTCAATTTTGAAACAGATTGGAAATACGTTATTAACTTTGAAAATTGGCGACCTACAGCTGGTTTAAAACTAGACTGGTCATCAGGAGATAGTGAAGCTGGAGATAGCCGTCTGAATAGCTTTAATCCAATTTTCGTCAATCCTGCTACTTACAGTCTAGCGGCAGTCAATACACCGGTTAATTTGCTAAGTTTTCACCCTTCCCTGCTTTTGTTTCCGACTAAGAAATGGCTCATCAATATAGAGTACGCTTTTTTCTATAGGACAAATAAATCGGATGGGTTTTATTCTCCACCGCGCATTCAAAGTAGAAGAGCAGAAGGCATTTCAGATCGACACATTGGTGATGTGTTTGGTTTATTTCTGCAATATACCCACGACCCCCATCTAGCCTTTGACATCAGAAGTTCCTATTTCCTCCCCGCTACCTACATCGAAGAGTCGGGAGCATCAGAACCCATTTTTCAATTTGCTCTGACGGGAACCCTAAGGTTTTGAGTTTTTGAACCTAAAATATATCATACATGAAATCAGGCTTGTTTTTTTCAATAGCGATTGTACTTGCCTCGTCTTTGATAGTGGCTTGTAATCAATCCACCGGTGAAGTTTCAGTTGCCCAAGCAGCTGTATCCACTGCAGTTACTAGTATGGAAAAATATGAATTAAATGGCGCTAATACTTTAGCCTTTGGACCTGATCATATCCTTTTTGTAGGGGATAGCAAAGCAGCCAAGATACATGCCGTAAAAACGGAAGCGACGGAACTTAAAGAACCCGTTCCCTTCAATCTAGAAGGTGTTGATATCAAGTTAGCAGAAAAATTGGGCATCCAGCCCAGAGATGTGATTGTGAATGACATGAAGATTCACGCGGTGAGCCAGGAGGCCTATATGGCTATCCGATTAGGACATCAACCGGATGCCAAGTCTGTGATTGCTATCGTTCATCCCGCTATGCCAGAGATCCGATTATTAGAGGTCAATTCATCGAACAGCACCAGTATTTCGATTAAAAATCCTGCTTCTCCTGATTTGCTATTTTGGAAAGAAACACCTGCTAGCGCCTTGACCATTACGGATATAGATTACCATGATGGATTTGTTTACGTGGCAGGCTTGACCAATAGCGAGTTTGCTTCAACTTTGAGAAAAATCCAATATCCCTTTACCGATGAGCAGGAGTCAGTCAATAGCATAGAGATCTATCATGCAGTGCATACGCAAAATGAAACTCGTGCCCCTATTCGTAGCATGTTGTTTAGTGAGTTAAATGGAGCATCTACGCTTTTGGCAAGTTATACCTGCACGCCGCTAGTGACTATACCAACTACCGAAATCAAGGCAGGGGCGGCTATTACTGGCAAAACGATCGCTGAATTAGGATACGGCAACACGCCTATTGATATGTTGGTAGTGACTACGCAAAGTTTTGATGGCTCTATCAGCAAAAGTTTATTAGTGACCAACAAAAACCGAGGGGGCAACATGATTCCTTTAACCTCTGTAGAGGCGGGCGCAAGTGGGAAAGGTATGGCAGGCCAACAAGCCATGTTTGCCACCGGCTTGGAAGGTATACAGCAAATTCCAACGGCGAATGTGATGCAGATAGATATCCAGAATCCACAGATGTTGGGGATTGTTCGCAGAAACATCGATACGGGTGATATTGATTTGGTTTCCGAACTGACAGGTAGCTTTCTCAGGTTGAGTGACTTTATTTCGGAGTATGATTTTCCAGATTATCGCTACCCAGATTCTCAAATGGGCCAGGGTACTAGGCAGTATCATGATATGGCGAAACAAATGGAGGGTTATCCAGACTTGACTTCTGAGAAAATGGGAAGAAACTAGATGAGACTGGCATGGGGAGTCAGCGGCCTTTTGTGCCTTTTGCTCAGTTACTATCTCTTCTGGCCACGTTCGGAGACAGCGCAAGGCATGCCGCCAAGAGTGATGGCGGTATTTCCTTCCGCTGACACTTTACCCGCAAATTTGCTAAGGATGTACATCCACTTTTCTAAGCCTATGAAAACCGTAGGCAATTTGGAAAATATAAAACTGTTGGATGAAAATCATCAAGAAGTCATGGGCGCTATCTTTAATAATGTGCATGAACTTTGGGATCACGATCAGCGACAACTCACCCTTATTTTGGATCCAGCCAGAGTGAAAACAGGTTTGGTGGCTCACCAGACAATGGGCCGAGCTTTACAAGCCGGAAGGTATTACACCTTGAGCATTGAAAAACTTGAAGATGTTGATAGCAAGCCATTAGAAGAGACCTTCACAAAGACGTTTTGGGTAGAAGAGGAAGATATAGTGGCCCCAAATACCGAAAATTGGAAAGTTCATATTCCCGCATCGAATAGTAAATCCCCTCTAGTGATTCAGTTTCCAGCTATGCTGGATCGACTTTCGCTATTGCAAAGAGTACAGTTGACGGATGTAAATAATCAAGCTATTGATGGTCAGGTAGAAATCAAGGGCCAAGAAACCATCTGGCACTTTGCACCCATCCGCAAATGGCAAGCAGGCGGATACAACATCTATGTCCATACCCGCTTGGAAGATCCCGCTGGAAACAACTTGAACGGACTGTTTGACCATGAAATAGGGACGCTGAAGCGTTCGCAAGAAGATGAGATAGAGCGAATCCATTTTAGCGTGGAGTGAATCTAGCTCTTGGTGTTAGTTTAATTATTGCCTTTCAATTCTTAAAAGATGGATGTCCGAAGAAAAAATACAGCTTATATTTTGGCCTTTACTTTTGTCGCTGCTGTTGCTTTCATTTACTTGTTGATTTCCATAGCCTTAGTACCCTATTGGCAAGGTTTATCAGGGAACGAAATTCAAGCTTGGTGGTCAGGGCCATTTACCCGTTTCTCCATTTTAATGGTACCCCTGCATTTGCTATCTATTGTGATGGGCATTTATTCCTATGTACTTCATCGTAAGGAAGAAAAGCCCTTCAATTTGCTGTGGTTGTTAGCAATTATTACGCTGTTAATTTGTCAGGCTTTCAATTTTGGATTGCATGGTGCTGTATATAATCCAGCCTTACAATCGGGGAGTTTGGATGCATCTGCTGCCTTGGAGGTCTTTGACAAATGGTCGTTCTATCATCATATAAGAACCGCTTCAATTTGCCTAAGTCTGCTAGTGCTGATAATAATTGGCATAAGGTTTAAGTCATCCTTTAAATGAAGAACTTAAGAACCGCTTCACATTTTACCTGTATCAATGTATGAAAGTATTAGAGTACCTTTTTCGTGGCATCGGACTTATTGCATCCTTTTGCTTATTCATTCTAGGATTAGCAGTCCTACTCTATACCTTTATGGAAGGAGGTTTGGTGGTAAAGAAGATATTGAAGTTTTCTACTAGTGAAGATACCGTTATCTATAGCGCTATGGGAGTAGTTGATCTCATACTACTCAGCTTTAGTATTTTCATCGCAGCCATTGGAATTTATGAGTTATTTGTAAGTCCAATTGAAAGATTGCCACATTGGTTGCAAGTGAAGGATCTAGATGCCCTTAAAAGCATGCTGATCAAAGTGATTATTCTAGTAATGGGTATTTCCTTTATGGGACGAGTAATTACCTGGGATGGCGATGCAAGCTTACTCAATTTTGGGGTTGCAATAGGGGTGGTAATTTTAGCGCTTAGTTACTTTCTAAATGTAAAGATCAAAGGTGAGGATAAGCATGGATAGGGGTTCTAATCAACTAATAGTTCTGTAAGCATCTGAAAAAGGAACTTCTCCTTTTTGTGTGCAATCAGGTAATTACTAAGTATAGTGTGAAGACTAACTGTTAGCAAATATAAGTAGTGTGACAAGAGCAGCAGCAGTCTCTTAGCTGAGTTTTGAGCTGTGATACTCAATTGGGCAAATTGAGAAATCGGTCTTGTTACCCTACTTGTATTTTGGATTACCAAGGGTTTATGCATAAATTAATTACGGACTAAAATCTTCATGGACTGTCATTGTAATATCTAGTCCGTTTTGTGTTGATCTGTATAAACTCCTTCTGATGCGCGGCTTTCGACTTGGAATTATATTTCTACTAAACCTTTCAGTATCCGCCTTGCTCGCTCAAGTCGATCTGGCAGGAAAAATTATACAACCTAAAGACTCCCTAATTACACTCATTGTTCCGCCCACTAGTTTAGGTGGAGAAACCAGAAAACGGACCAAGCGCCTGTCTGATGGGAATACGTTTCGCTTTTCCATCCAGACGGAGATCGCGACTCCTGCTGTGATTGCACACGCTGGTAGTACCATCCCTATTTTTATTCTACCTGATCAATCTTTCACCCTTGAATTTACGGCTAGTCAAGAAGAGGTCAGTGGAATACGCTTTGGTGGACCAGGAGGAGGAGACAATACCTTTCTCCAAGCCTACCTACGGTTTCTGGAGGCCGAGACACCGCCATTAGATTCCATGCAGTTGGCCCGATCTACAGCTAAGGAATACCGTAGACTAATGGATGAACATAGGGCGGCAAGAGTGCGCTTTGTGTCTACCTATTCCTCATCGGCTGAGGCGGAAGTAGACCCAAGCTTGTTGCAGTGGCTTCGAAATGACATTGCCTATACTTACGCCACCAAATTGTTGAGGTATCCTTCTGTCTTCCAAGATCTGCATAAGGGGACTAAGACGAGAACTCCCCCTGCTAGCTACTATTCTTTTTTGACTGGTATCCGCCTTAATAATCCTGAGGCTATCTTGCTGGATAGCTATCAGCGCTTTTTGGAATCTTTCCTCATCTACAAAATGGAGAGACCCATGGGGTGGGAACTTCGGACTGGTGGTGAGCAACAATATACCGAGCTGAACCGCTATTTTTTAGGGCTACCGCTGTACTACATGCAGTACCTGGTATTTGAGCGTAGCATACAGTGGTTAGTCGATCCTGCTTATATGGCCAAGGAATATCAGGCTTTTATGGTATCTAAATCTCCTAAGCTATTGAAAAGTAAGGTTAGACGACTCAAAGAAAGCCCTCCTAAGATCTACTCGATGAAATCCTTTTCGATCGTTGGCGGGCCACTGCTATATGAGGTTTTTCAATTACAGAATAGCAATCGACTTGATTCTTCCTTCTTCATAGGACAGCCTACGGTATTATACTTTTATGATCGACGTCTTGCGCGGGGAGATTTTATTATCCGTTACCTCAAAAGACTGAAGCGTAAACTAGTCGCTCATCCCGATTTGAATATCTGCCTGGTGGATGTCAATACGGACTTCAATGCCTGGCAAAAGGTGTATGCGAAAAATGGGTACAGAGACCAACCTATCACGCATTTGTCAATGAATTATTTTGATACGTTTTTCGATCAGCGGATACAACAAGGTCGATATCCGAATATGGTTTTTGCGGATTAGCAAGGGGTAATAATGGAATCCTTGGATTGGAAGCCGCCATTGAAGCAGGTACTGGAGATTATTGACCGCATACCATAAGTCTTTATGTTGTACTAATCCAAAATAGAAGACCATGAAGAGGAGCGTGGTAGCGTAGGATTTGAATATAGACTTGAGGTAGGCTGCACTATTTGTGCTATCTGCGAAATAGGATTATGGAAATATATGAACTAGTGCTGTTTTGTAAGCCGCTACAAATAAAAAGTGCGACAATAGTAACCTCATTCATAAGAACTTGAGCCTCTATTGTCGCACTTCTTAATCCCTTAAGTAAAGGGAAATAGTATCAGAGCAGCTTAGTTTCCACTGCTGCCACTATTATCATTGCTCTGCTGTTGACGTTGCATGGAGCGCTGCATCAGGTTGCCAGCACCACTTCCTCCTCTACGTCTTGAACGGCCTTTGTACAATTCAAAACGGGAAGGCTCTCGTGTTTCTGGCCAGTAATTATTATTTCTGTCCGTATCAGCAGTTTCTAGAAGTGGATCCAAAACGATTTTCTCTACTTCTTTTTCGAAGAAAAACACCTTATTTATGTTTTCACTATTCTTCTGCCAAACCTGAACGGGTACTCTGACAATTTCAGAGGTGCCGTCGATAAATTGGAATTCGAGAATAATCGGCATGACCAAACCTCCAACATTATCAAGTTCGATGGAATAGTAGTGGTAACCTGCATCCAAGAAGGCTTTTTCTTCTGGAGACAATGAACTTAAATAACGCTCGTAAGCTCGTTTATCTTCCGGTGTTACGTCAAGCGGGTCGTAGGTGTTGTAAAAATCTTTCATAGTGGGATCACGCTCTACCATTGACTCCATGGCTTCATAACGCTGGTCACCAATGTACTTAGGTGCGTTGTCTCGTTTAGCTTTCGCCAAACCCTTCTCTACCTCTGGGTTCTTAGTATCTACCTGGAACCATTTTACGCCCTTAATCGCCAAATCTACGTGATCTGTGGAATAGAACCAACCTCTCCAGAACCAATCTAAATCTATACCCGAGGCATCTTCCATCGTGCGGAAGAAATCAGCAGGTGTAGGGTGCTTAAACATCCATCGATTTGCATATTCTTTGAAAGCCATATCGAATAACTCGCGACCCATGATGGTCTCACGCAAAATGTATAAAGCGGTAGCTGGCTTGGTATAGGCATTAGGACCGAAGTTAAGCACGGACTCTGAGTTGGTCATGATGGGAGAGAGGTCCTCTTTGGGCAAACTCATGTAAGGAACAATCTTTTTAGGCTGTGCGCCCCAGTCATGATCTGTTTCCCATTCCTGCCCAGCAACAGCATCCAAGAAGCTGTTGATTCCTTCATCCATCCACGTCCACTGACGCTCATCAGAATTAACGATCATGGGGAAATAATTGTGACCAATCTCGTGGATGATTACACCAATGTGTCCATACTTCATTCGCTCAGAGTAGGTACCATCAGCCTCGGTACGACCATAGTTGAAGGCGATCATAGGATATTCCATACCCATACTTCCATCAATAGACCAAGCCACTGGATAGGGGTAATCGAATGTCATCCTGGAGTATACTTCAATGGTGTGTGCCGTTACACGAGTAGAGTATTTTTTCCAAAGGTTATACCCTTCTTTGGAATAGGCAGACATACACATAATGGTTTTACCATTTTGCTTCAGGGCCATCGCATCCCAGATAAACTTCCTGCTGGATGCAAAAGCAAAGTCACGTACGTTTGCTGCCTTGAAGGTCCAAGTCTTTTCTTCTGTAGATTTTTCTTTTTCATTTTCAATCGCCTCAGACTCCGTAACAATCATTACCGGCGTATCCGTCGTTTTGCGAGCTTTATCCATTCTTTGGCGTTGCTCCTTAGTCATTACGTCTTTTGGATTTTGCAAAGTACCCGTAGCCGCAATCACGTGGTCAGCAGGAGCAGTGATGTTTACTTCGTAATCACCAAATACCAATGTGAATTCCCCTCTTCCTAGGAACTCCTTATGTTGCCATCCTTCTACCTCATTGTAGACACACATTCTTGGGAAAAACTGAGCAATGGTATAGATGTAGTTATCATCATCAGCAAAGTATTCGGCTTTACCACGGCCACTAGCTGGGACATTGTACCACCACTTCACTTTGAAGGATACATTTTCACCAGGCTTCAAGGGTTGATCTAGATCTACACGCATCATCGTTCCAACAATGTGGTGCTTCATATCCTTATCTGATGCATTTTTGACATATTCGATATTATGTCCACCATCAAAAGGATTGTGCATTCTAGATAATTGCCCAAAGCTCATACGGCCATTGATGTCACCCGATTGTATTTTTAGGGTTTTAGAATCTTTCGCTCTAACATTCTGGTCTAGTTGTAGCCAAAGGTAGGTGAGAACATCAGGAGAATTATTGTAGTAGGTGATCATCTCATCACCATAAATTCTTTGATTTTCATCATCTAATTTGATGTTCATCTTATAGTCAGCTTTTTGCTGATAATAAGCATGACCAGGAGCACCGGAAGCAGTACGATAAGCATTGGGAGTCGGAAACTCTTCTTTTAATTGCTTAAACTTACTGTAATTGAGATTTGGATTCTGTGCTTGAATCACAAATGCTATTAAGCCCAATAGCAATGTCAGGGTGGAAATTTTTTTCATAACTAATTTTTGATAGTATATTCCTTTCATAAGAATTCATGTAAGTCAGGTTGTTAACCTTAAGTGACTTATACAAACTCAAAGCAAGCCAAAGATAAATAAAGAAGTACCAAAATAGCTCTCAATTAGAGAACCCTTTCCCTGAATATCCTGCTGAAATCTTACATATTTCGGGAATTTATAATGGGTACTTCAATTCCGTAGTTTTCATTAGGTAGTGAATGCTTAGGATAGAACTGGGTAATAAACGCCGAAAAAGCGATTGCGGTTTATTCTTTTTGGGATTGCCAACAATTGTGCACCTCTGCTCCAAGGTATCTTAGAAGCAAGGCTTTTTCTCTTTCTAATTGTTCCTTTTACACAAATATAGCGCAACAATGTTGCAATTTGAAGTTATCTACTTATTTTTGCAACACAGTTGCATTTGAAGTCCTGGAGACTACTTTCCAAAGTAGTCCAGGGTATTGGGCAGGAACATGCCCGACTTGGTTTTTGCCCTTTAAAGTTGGAAATCGAATTGCAAAATTAACCTAATACGTTTCGATGAACACATTAGATGACGCTGCAGCAGTTGAATTGGAAGAGGGACTAAGCTTGAATCCTCAGTTTCACAAGCGGGGAGGATTGTTGCCCGTAGCTGTACAAGAGACATCTACCCGCCAGCTGTTGATGATAGCTTCGGTCAACAAAGAAGCCTTGGAAAAAACCCTTGAAACGAAAATGGCAACATTTTGGAGCACTTCCCGCAATAAGCTTTGGACAAAAGGGGAGACCTCGGGAGACCTACTCAGAGTAGATAAGATTCTCATTGACTGTGATCAGGATGCCTTGGTGTATCAGGTCACGCTTCTGGGAAATGGTGTTTGCCATACCTATGATTCAGCGGGTAAGCATCGAAAGGCTTGTTTTTATAGGGAACTCAAAATCGAAGAAAATAGTCTTCAGTTTATTGATGGCATGCAATAATTAAGCATTTAAAAAGAGTATGATAACGGAAAAAAAACTCCCGGTAACGGTTTTGAGTGGTTTTCTCGGAGCAGGGAAGACGACTCTCCTCAACCATGTTCTTCACAATAAAGAGGGCTTGAAAGTAGCTGTCATTGTGAATGATATGAGTGAAATCAACGTTGATGCAGAATTGGTGAAAAATGAAAACACCTTGTCGCGGACGGAGGAGAAATTGGTTGAAATGAGCAATGGATGTATCTGCTGTACCCTAAGAGAGGACTTGATGATTGAAGTGGAGCGATTGGCCAAGGAAGAACGATTTGATTATCTACTAATTGAAAGTACAGGAATTAGCGAGCCTGTGCCTGTGGCTCAAACTTTTTCATTTGTAGATGAAGATAACGGCATTGACCTTTCCCGTTTCAGCTACATTGATACGATGGTAACCGTAGTGGATGCTTTCAACTTTTTCAAGGATTTAGGTAGTGTGGAAACCTTGATGGATAGAGCGCTTACCGATATGGAAGGTGATGATCGAACCATTGCAAATCTACTGACGGACCAAATTGAGTTTGCCAATGTCATTATTCTGAACAAGACAGATCTGGTGTCAGAAGAACAAATTGGCGTTTTGAAAGCCGCCATTCATAAATTAAATCCGTCGGCGCGAATTCTTGAATCAAGCTTTAGCAAGGTGGCACCGGGTGAGATTATCAATACGGGCTTATTCGATTATGAGGAGGCAGAACAGAGTGCTGGCTGGATAGAAGAACTGCAAAGGGGAGAGCACACTCCCGAAACGGAGGAATACGGAATATCTTCTTTTGTGTACAAAACGAAAAGGCCATTTGACCCTGATCGTTTCTGGACATATGCAGAGGAAAATTTCCCCAGCACAGTTATTCGGAGCAAAGGCCTGTTTTGGCTCGCCTCTCGGCCAGCACAAGCACTGATCTGGGGTCAAGCAGGAGGTTCTTTGAGAGCTGAAAGTGCGGGCGTTTGGTGGAGCAGTATGTCGCTTCTGAAACGAATGCAATATCCGTCATTTAGAGAAAATCGAAAGCGTATCAAAGCGGGTTGGGATCCAGTTTTTGGTGATCGAAAGAATGAAATTGTCTTCATTGGACAAGATATGGAGGTAGATAAGATTAAGCAGGAACTAGATGCTTGCTTATCGACGGAAGAAGAACTGGCAAATCAAAGATGGAAAAGAGGTTATAGAGACGAATGGCCTTTAGAAAGGTCTTACCCGCTCGACTAAATAGACTGACTATCAGGAACTAGTATACTACTGAGGTATATCTGGTTCATTCCACTTTATCCCTTTGTACTGAGTCCTCCGATGAAATCAGGGCAATTATTGGTTTTCATCGGTCTTGGGCTAAAAAAAGAGACTTTCGTGCAAATGTTTAACCGTTTCACTCGAGAGACACAACATGAATCAAAGTAAAAGAGTTAACTACGCAGACTGGTTGGGAATATCAGCCAGCGGGCTCTGTCTCGTTCATTGCGCGCTGACGCCCTTAATCTTTACAGCCAAACCCCTTTATTACGGTATGATAGGCAAGCAGGTGCACCATCACGGGGCCTGGGCAGCATTAGATTATGTTTTCTTGGTCCTTAGTTTCCTAGCAGTATGGTATTCTGCCCGGAACACACCCTTTACCTCCCTTAAATGGGTTTTATGGGGAGCGTGGACCGTATTTGCCATTGGACTTTTACTTGAGCCGCAGCATCTAGCCATAGGACATTGGCTCATGTATGTTGGTTCCATTACGCTGGTCATAGGGCATATCAAGAATTTCTACCATGGCCAGCGGCATCATTGTAAAATTGAAGTGTCAAACTAAAAATAAACGTGAATGATCGTCACTAAAAATTTGACCTACCAATATCCCGGATCCGAACCCATTCACTTCCCTGATATTAGTGTGAAAGCAGGAGAAGCTTTACTAGTTCGTGGAGAATCGGGCTGCGGTAAAACTACGCTGCTACATCTATTGGCGGGTTTGCGGCGACCAACATCGGGTCAAGTAATCGTGGATGGCGAAGCGATTTCAGCCTTTCCACCAGCAAGAATTGATCAATTCCGAGGGCGGCATATTGGTATCGTATATCAGCAAACCTACTTTATTGAATCGCTCTCCGTTCTAGAAAACCTGCTGCTTTCTCCCTATGCGGAAAGTCGAAGCAAGGCAAGAGCTATTGCTGATCGGTTTAATATCAATGGCCTATTATTTCGCTACCCACATCAATTGAGTGTTGGCCAGCAACAAAGAGCATCGATCGCTAGAGCCGTTATGAACGAACCGAAACTCCTGCTGGCTGATGAACCTACCAGTGCGCTTGATAACAAAAACTGTAGCCTAGTTATAGATCTGCTCCTGGAGGAGGCAAAGGCGCAGAACGCGATCTTAATTATTGTAACTCACGACGACCGTCTAGCTCAGGAGGTAAGCAATTCAGTAACCCTAAACGATTTGGTTAATTAAAATCAATAAGAATGCTCGGGAAAATAGCCTGGAAAAATATAATCTATAAACCGCTGAATACGGCATTATGCGTTAGTCTACTTCTATTCGGGGTAGGCATTATCTCCCTGATGTTATTGATTCAGAATCAGCTTGAGCAAAAATTTGCTCGAGATTTACAAGATATTGACCTAGTGGTAGGGGCTAAGGGAAGTCCATTACAATTGGTGTTGTCTGCGGTATATCATATCGATGCGCCAACGGGTAACATCAAATTGGCTGAAGCTCGCAATATAATGGAGGCTCCCGTAGTCAAGGAAGCTATCCCGCTGGCTTATGGGGATTCTTATCGAGGATTTCGCATACTGGGTACCACCGAAGGCTACATCAAGAAATATGATGCAGAATTGCGGGAGGGTAGGATTTTTGAGAAGACGATGGAAGCAACCATTGGTATAGATATAGCCCAAAAAACGGGCTTGAAGCTCGGAGATACTTTTTTGGGCACGCACGGAGAAGTTGATGGTGGTCATGTACACGACGAGTACAACTATACCGTAGTTGGGATTTTAGAAAGAACCAACTCAGTATTGGACCAGCTCCTCATGACTAATCTCGAAAGTGTTTGGCTAGTTCATGCGGATCATGGAGGAGGACATGACCACGAGGAGGAAGATCACGACCACGAAGGAGATCACGATCACGACCACGAAGGAGATCACGATCACGACCACGAAGGGGATCACGATCACGACCACGAAGGAGATCACGAT
>JABSSL010000040.1:0-47079 GCA_013214355.1 Saprospiraceae bacterium
ATACCTAAATGCTTCAGCAGACCTGATGGATCAGGTCGTGAAAACCACCTATAACTAATTGTATTACCATGGATGTTAAGAAACACGCCGAGGAATTCTGGGAAAAAGGTTTCCTCCATTTGCCTGGTTTTTTTGATGCCAATATGATGGATACCCTAAATTCACTCATATTGGAACATTATGGTATGAAACCAGCTTGGGAGCATACCAATGAATTTATTGCCAAATCTGCCACCGAAGTGGTGCCTTGGTTTCCCTTTCGAGAAGGCAATAATGTCTTCGACGTCATAGAACGAGATCGGCGCCTCCTAAAGCTAACAAGAGCTATACTCGGAGAAGGGTGGGAGAAACTCTACTTCATGGCGATGTTTTCGAAGAAGGGTACTAGGGGTCAGGCTTGGCATCAGGATTGCCCGCCGGAAGATCAACAACAGTTTAACCTAAATCGACTGTTCTATACCCACGATATCACCGAGGAATCAGGCGGGCAAACTATTGTTTTTCCGACTACGCACAGAGGGGGAGCCATACCAAGCGGGCACCCGCATGAAGATCTGGAAGGACAGATCGTACTTAGCCCTAAACGGGGAGACTTGATCCTCTTACATGGCCACCTTTGGCATCGTGTATTGCCGGTTCATGGTGAATACCGGATATCCGCCAACTCCAGGGCGATCCCCAAAGATACACCTGAAGATATTACTGATATAGCGGTCTACCGTAATATGCGATATAAGTTTTCCACTAAGGAGGTGATAGAAGAACGGTAGAGCGCTATAGATTACCTATATTTGAGAGATTCCCCGCTAAGAAGGGTGGGGGAGTTTTTCAATAATATGTATGAAACAGTAAACACAAAATGAAAGACAGACGAAACCAGATTTGGATCGCAGCACTTGTATCTCTTGGAGGGTTCCTCTTTGGCTTTGATGCCTCGGTAATTTCAGGGGTAACCAAGTACATTAAACCAGAATTTGCTTTAAGTGACTTTGAGTTAGGGTGGGTAGTTAGTTCGCCGACTTTCTCAGCTATGTTCGCCATGTTAGTGGCAGGTACGATCAGTGACCGCGTTGGTCGGAAGAAGGTGCTAATTGTGGTTGCCTTTCTCTATGCCATTTCCGCCATCTGGTCCGCCATGGCTGGTGGTTTTGCCTCATTGGTGATGGCGCGAATGATCGGTGGCCTGGCGTTTGGAGCAGCATTAGTCTTGGCTCCGATTTATATAGCCGAGATTTCCTTAGCAGAAAATCGCGGCAAGATGGTTTCCATTCAGCAGTTAAACATTGTCGTGGGATTCTCAGCGGCTTATTTCAGTAACTATTATCTGCAAGGATTAGTTGGTGCTGGCGGAGATGTTACGGAGCAGACGGTATGGCGCTGGATGTTAGGGATAGAATTCGCACCAGCGATTATTTACTTCATAGCCCTATTTTTTGTACCTCGTAGTCCGAGGTGGCTACTGGTGCAAAACCGTGAAGAAGAGGGACGGGAAGTGCTAGCCAACCTGCATGGTAAGGAGCAGATGGAGTTGGAGTACCAACAGATAAAGGAAAGTATCGAAGAAACGAAAACGAGTACCACTCGGAAAGCTTCACTCGGTAGTCTTTTACATCCTTCCTTGCGGTTTGTGATTCTGATCGGTTTAACGGTTGGTATCCTGCAGCAAATTACTGGGGTGAATGCGATATACTTTTACGCAACCACCATATTTGAGCAGTCAGGAGTAGGGCAGAATGCTGCTTTTGCTCAGGCGGTTTGGGTAGGGATTATTAATGTGGTCTTTACCCTGGTAGCGATGAGTCTGATTGACCGGATGGGCCGAAAGCCATTGCTCCTCATTGGGATCTTTGGCATTGCTGCAAGTATGTTTTTGACGAGTTACGGCTTTAAGCAAGCGACTTATCAATTGACTAGTGATGATATATTTAAAATCGAGGGATTGGAAGAAGAGCAACTGAGTGGAGTTATAGGTCAGCTGTATTCAGATGATGTAAGCTTCAAAAGAGCCATGAAGAAGGCCCTTGGAGAGGTGGAGTTTTCCAAACTGGAAGGCAATATTGTTAAAGAGGCAATTCAAATGAATCCGATTCTGATACTCATAGGAATTCTAGGCTTTGTGGCTTCTTTTGCCATCTCCTTAGGACCAGTTATGTGGGTGATGCTGTCAGAGCTCTTTCCCAACTGGATTCGAGGCCTGGCCATTTCTGTGATCGGTTTCATCAATTCTGCCACTAGTTGGCTGGTACAATTTATTTTCCCTTGGGAATTGGCAAACCTGGGCAATGCCTTTACCTACTTGATTTATGGGCTATTTGCTATTGTAGGCTTTGTGATCCTGTATAGGATATTGCCAGAAACCAAAGGGAAGTCTTTAGAACAGATAGAAAAAGAATTGGTTAGATGAATTTGATTAAAAACCCCATCCTAAGGGGCTTTAATCCGGACCCATCTATCATTAGGGTGGGGGAGGATTACTATATAGCTACCTCAACATTTGAATGGTTTCCCGGGGTGCAAATTCACCACTCCAAGGACCTAGTCAACTGGGAGTTGGTGGCCCATCCGCTACGCCGAACCACACAGTTGGACATGTTAGGTAATCCAGATTCCTGTGGTGTTTGGGCACCTTGTTTGTCGTATTATGAGGGTACCTTTTATTTGGTGTATTCTAACGTCCGTTCCTTTGATGGGATTTGGAAGGATACGCCAAACTTCCTGGTGACTACCGAAGATATCTTGGGAGATTGGTCAGATCCAATCTTTTTGAGTGCCAGTGGATTCGATGGTTCATTGTTTCATGATGATGATGATGGCCGCAAATGGTTTACCAGCATGTGGTGTGATCATCGTAAAGGCAAATTCTTTGGCGGAACCCTCTTGCAAGAATACGATCATGAGCAGCAGAAGGTAGTCGGCAAGGCAGTACAGATTTTTCCAGGCTCGGAATTGGGGATCACAGAAGCTCCGCACATCTACAAACGAAATGGATATTATTATCTGATCACTGCAGAGGGAGGCACAGAATATGGCCATGCGGTAAGCTTGGCTCGTTCCAAAAAGATCGATGGTCCCTACGAGTTGCATCCGACCAATCCTGTGATTAGCGTCCGTGAAGATCCAGCCGCTCCGCTCCAGAAATGTGGACATGCGGACTTGGTGGAGACGCCAAACGGGGAATGGTATGCGGTTTTTCTAGTAGGTCGACCACTCACGCAAGGTGGGCGATGCGTTTTAGGGCGGGAGACCGCCATCGAGCAAGTAGAATGGAGAGCGGACGATTGGTTGTACATGAAAGAAGGCGTCGACGCTCCACGCCTGGAGGTTCCAGCCCCGAAAGGGGTAGCGTTACAGCCAGCCCCGATACTGCCGGACAGGACTCACTTCAGCGAGCCAACCTTAAATCGAAACTTCCAGAGCTTACGCATTCCCGTAGAGGAAAGTTGGCTTTCACTCACGGATAGGCCCGGTTATCTGCGTCTGTACGGCCGCGAATCTTTAAGCTCTTTTCACCGACAAAGCCTAGTAGCCAGGAGAATTCAGCACTTTCAAGCGCAAGTCTCAGCTTGCCTAGACTTTCAGCCCACGCATTTTCAGGAGATGGCTGGATTGGTAGCCTATTACAATACTTCACATTGGGTCTATCTGCATCTATCCGGAGGAGAGGATGAACAGCATCGGTATCTACAGCTGATTTACTGCGACAATTTTGATATGCAGGAAAAACTGGCAGATCCCATTCAGCTACCCGCGTCGGGAGAAGTTTATCTGCGGTTCACTTTTGATTATGGCGCCTTAGAAGCCGCCTATGCTTTGGAGGAAGACCAATGGATGTCAGTTGGTCCCGTATTGGATGGTACCATTCTAGCGGACGACTATGTAAGAGGTACTGATCGTTATCGACCTGCCTTTACGGGAACTTTTGTCGGTATGTGTTGTCAGGATCTGAGTGGACACCGGAAAGTGGCGGATTTTAAATGGTATGAATATCTAGAAAAATAAAAAAATCTCCGGTAGCTCTTGTGATGAAGACTGGCTTTCCAAGATGAGAGCTATTCAAGGCTAGGAACAAGCACAGCGCACAGCAGTACCGGCGGACCAAATAAGAAAAACATGAGAACACTTTTGTATGGCTTAGGGCTAGTTGCCCTGCAGGCCTGTGCACCTAATGCTGCTGAGGAAGCTCATCAAGTAAATGATACTACTGCCCAAGTACCCACCTCAACGCTTGCTAAATTCGAACCGAAAGATGGCAAATGCATCCTTTTCGTAGGACAGGAACTAGCAGCCATTGGCGGCCTAGAGGACTTTAACGATGGATACCTAGATCACTTTGAGCGGCCAGGTGGATTTACCATGTATACAAAGATTCGACCAGGAGACGAAGAGTTTGGCTTTACTTATGATGGTCTAGCGGGGGTATTCACAACAGATGATTGGGGTGACGGACCCAGTAATATGTCTAAACAGATCGCCGATCCAGATTTTGAGCATATGGCGCTGGCTATTGGTCTGGAACTTGTCAATCATGAAGCCAAAGTCGCAGACGGAACCCATGATAGCCTTGTTATTGCACTCGGGGAATGGATCAAAAGTTTGGGAGAAAGACCCGTCTTTCTCCGGATCGGCTACGAGTTTGGTGGAGAATGGAATCATTATAACAGAGAACAGTATGTAGCCGCCTTTCAACGAATTCATCACTTGTTTGATAGCCTAGAAATTGAGAATGTCGCCTATGTATGGCAGTCGCACGGTTGGGGAATGGATCAAAATGCTTTAGAAAGCTGGTACCCGGGAGATGAATATGTTGATTGGTGTGGTTATTCTTTCTTTTCTCGCTTTGATGAAGTGGAGATGATTGAATTTGCTCGCAAGAGAGGGAAACCCGTATTTATTGCCGAAGCGACAGCTACCATTTCTACCGAAACGGTCAAAACTAATGGGAAAACAAAGGAAACGATTCTCTCCAATGCGAACCAAGCTACAGAAGCCTGGGAACAGTGGTTTGAGCCTTTTTTTCAAACCATCGAAAAGCATGAGGATGTGGTAAAGGCAGTGAGTTATATCAATTGCCACTGGAAGGCCAATCGAATGTGGTTCGATAATCCGACTTTTCAAAACGTAGATGCTCGGCTGCAAACCAGCGAAATGATCAGTGCCAAATGGAAAAGCAAGGTATCTGATCCACGATACCTACATGCTTCCCCTGATTTGTACTCCCGCTTGCGGAGGACAAGTCCATAGCTCGATCCAAAACCAGTATTCATTATCTAGCATCACAGCATTTATCTGATCTCCACAGTTAGGAGATAGATAGATGTTTTCTTAAGGCGAATGACAGTAGGATAGGAGCGTCCGGTACGGAGTTTTCGGTTTATCTGTCTCACAGCAAGCAAGCTTCCAAGAGATTTTATTTTGGGACAACCTAAGATTAATCTAGAGTTCACATCCCAAGGCTATATTGCATAATGCAATTAGCCAATCACCATGCCCATTCATACTTCAGCGATGGAAGACTAAGTCCAAGAGACTATCTACAGGAAGCCATTGCTCAAGGTCTCAGTGCTTATGGGTTTTCGGATCATGCTCCGATTCCGAACTCCACGGTCGGACTTATGAGCTTAGAGGGTTTAGAACGTTACCTCGTCGAGATTGATACCTTAAAGGAACTCTATGAAGAGGATATTCAGGTCTATAAAAGCTTGGAAGTGGATTATATCCCAGGTTTAATAACTATGGATAGTCCCTACATTGTGGAGGCTAAGCTGGATTATGTTATTGGGGCCGTCCATTTTGTTGATGCGTTTGGAGATGGAACACCTTGGGGATTTGAGGGATCGGTAGAAAATTTTGAAAGAGGAGTAGAAGAAATCTTCCAGGGAGATATTCAGATGGCTGTCGAACGCTATTATACCCTGATTAGAGCAATGGTGGCGGAGTATCGGCCGAAAATTGTAGCGCATCTGGATCGAATCAAAAAACTCAATCAGGGTGAACGTTTTTTTTCAGAACAATCGCTCTGGTATAGGGAAGCAGTTGAAAAGACCTTAACTACAATTGCTTCATCCGGATCCATAATGGAAGTAAATACCAAGGGATACTACAAAAATGAAATAGCTGAACCTTATCCCGGTCGTTGGGTGTTAGCTAAGGCCAAGGAAATGGGTATCCCTGTACATTTGGCCTCTGATGCTCATCATCCCAGAGATATCACGAAGGGGTTTGAGTTTGGGGCTTCTCTATTGTTGGAAACGGGCTATGAAGAGGTCACCATACTCTCCGAAGGAGATTGGGTTCCCGCTCCATTAAAACCCAGTAAGCTTCATAGTATCTCTTCCTAAACCATTGGTTTTTTTATTCAGCATTAGCGAAGGGGGAAAGCGATGATCCCGATGATCCTCTAGTTCTTCCCCTGATCTATGTCTGGTTGCACTTAATTCGAATTGGATCAACATTTACCTTCCGTTGGTCAAGGCAATCTAAGAAAACAGCTGGCAAAAAATCTAAGCGTGAGGTATGGGTAAGTTGATTCAACCGATAAGCAAACATAGGCCATATGTGTCCAGTTTGTTAAGTTTGTATGAAATTTGGATTTTTATTATTAAAAATAGGGCTAATGTAAGAGGAAAGTTATATTTTGCCGCTGCAGTTGAGTTTCCGTCCCCCTCCATGACTTATTAATCGATTATTATTAGGATCGTATGCTGCATTGAATCAGCTACTACTAAAGTCCGAGCTCCGTCAAACAAATAGATAAGCAAATAAGACTACTACTAGAACAAAAATTGTCGAAAACTAAGAATTCAATGAAAGTATAGGACTGGGATGTTCCATCCTATATCAGATAAGGAGGTAGCTGCTTTTGTCTTAGAGACATTTCAGTTCCATCATGTAAGTTGTGCTTTGAGGTTATCTCTTTGATAATCAAATGTCTATCCTTTTTTCAGTAAGTATATAGCAATAGTTATAGTATTTTTATTACCAGAATTTGGTGAATATTTCCCGCAGTATTCGGTAAAGCCAGATACATTTAACTACACAACCACCTATCGGATCAGATTATAGTTCATAGCTACCAATGAGCTCCTAACAGTCTATATGCAAGTCTGTTAAGGATAAATAGGTAGTACCTATAATTAACTATTTCCCCCCTTATCGCTAGTGGATCCAATCAGACTTCACTAGTGTTAGATTGTTTATGCGTTCTAAACAACTAAATACAGATTAGTTAGCATTAGGCGCTCTCATCACTTTAGTGCTATCGCTAAGGGTTAGAAGCTAATGTTAATATTAACCTATTTCTATTTTCATAGGTATCGACCTCAAAAGTAGTTCAAACATGACGTTCTCTGGTGAGCAACAAATGGCGTCCATCGCCATGGCCAAAACAGGACAAACACTAAGATTCCATTTCCTTTCTCAAGTCAATCCAGTTCTGGGATGGACTGTCCACTGTCTTCTTCTTAAACTTTTTCAGCCACAACCACCTCCTCCCTGGAGAGGAGCGCCTAGCAAGATTATGTGAGGCTATTTGAGCAAATAGTTTACTTCTACTTTTCCCAACGATTTAAGTAAAAAACAGGATGCTGTCTAGTTATGCAGTCGATTGCACTGTGAGTAGGCACGCTGCCTATTAGGTATAATTCCAGAAGTCCTAAGCAATCAATATAAACTTCAGCTATATGAACTATTCTCTACGAACCTTTCAATCTCAAAAAGCCATACTGTTGATAGCGTGGCTGTTGAGTTCCTTGTCTTTGATTGGGCAAGTGAACTTTTCGTCGAGTGGATTGGCAGGGGAGTCCTCAAACAACCCAACCTCTTTACAGTTTGGGCCAGATGGTCGTTTATATGTTTCCCAACAAAACGGAACCATATACGCTTATACGATCCAAAGAAATGGTCCGAATGATTATGAAGTCACCAGTACCGAGACCATCAACCTGGTGAAAAACATCCAAAATCACAATGATGATGGAACGGAAGCTGGTAATACCAACCGGCAGGTTACTGGGATATTGATAACCGGAACGGGCGCCAATCCGATCCTCTACGTAAGTTCTAGTGATCCTCGGATCGGAGCTGGTGGCGGTGGAAATGATACAGGCTTGGATACCAATTCCGGTGTCATTTCTAAGCTTACCTGTACAGGGGTATCGATGGTTCTGGCCAATGTACAGGCTGGACCAAAGTTGACCTGATCAGGGGGTTACCAAGATCAGAAGAGAACCACGCTACGAATGGTATGCAGTTGGATGAGCAAAACAACATCCTTTACATTGCACAAGGCGGGCATACCAATGCTGGTGCACCATCCAATAACTTTGCCTTCACGACGGAATATGCATTATCCGCAGCTGTATTGGAGGCTGATCTGGATGTTATTGAAGCTTTGTCTACGAAAACAGATGGAGATGGAGCAGCTTACAAGTATAATCTGCCTACGGCCAAGAATGTGACTAAAGCTGATTTATTGGCCAATGATAATGATCACCCAAATCCTTGGGGGGGAGATGATGGTTTAAACCAAGCCATGCTGGATCCCAATGGACCCGTGCAAATCTTTTCGCCGGGTTGGCGAAACCTGTATGACCTGGTAATTACAGCGTCTGGTAGAATGTACGGTGTGGACAATGGTGCCAATGGTGGCTGGGGTGGTTATCCCGAATATGAAGAATCCTATGATGCAACTAATAACTATCTAAATGGTGAACCGGGTTCTACGGGCCAAGGCCCCAATCCCTCCACCTACCCCAATAATATTACCTTATTGGACGGACTAAACGGTACCGTAGCTAGTAACGGGAACCCGGATCCGCAGGTGAATAATAAGAATGGACTGCATTTGTTCTCCAAGGGCTATTATGCGGGGCACCCTACACCAATTCGGGGTAATCCGGATGGTGCAGGCCTATATTATAATGGTACCTTTTATGCTCCTAATAATGCCAATTTGCCAGCAAGTTGGCCGCCTGTCACGGAAGCTAATCCCATAGAATGCGATTTTCAGCAGTCTGGAGTGGATGATAATGCTATAGCTAATTATGGTCCATCCACTAACGGTATTGCAGAATATACCGCCAGTAATTTTGGCAATGCGCTTAAAGGTGCGCTATTACTGGCTGCTTTCAACGGAAACATTTATCAGGTATTTCTGAATGAAGATGGAACCGTGGCAACGAATTGTCCATCCAATCCGGCCAACAACTGTAATGATTCTTTTGCTTCTGGTTTTGGTAGCAATCCCTTGGACGTAATTGCACAAGGTGATGACGATGCGTTCGGTGGCACGGTATGGGCAGTTACTTATGGCGCAGATAACATTACCATTTTTGAGCCTTCTGATTATGACGGAAATGATCCTGGTCAGTGCTTAGGTAATGATGATGATACGATTGATGAGGACAATGATGGATACACCAATGCAGATGAAATCGATAATGGAACTAATCCTTGTTCCGGTGCAAGTAAGCCTGCCGACTTCGATAATGTGGTAGAATTCAACGGCTTTAAGCGCTCAGATCTAAATGATGCGGATGACGATCAAGACGGTATCCCGGATGTTGATGATGCCTTCTGCTTTGATGCCACCAATGGTAAGGGTGGACTTGGAGATCTTCCTGTCCGCCTAGACCTATTCAACTCTACTGGTTATGGCTTTGGTAGCCTCGGATTTACCGGTATTATGACCAATGGCTCTTAAGATTATTTTGGACTGATTGATGATAATGGTGATGAACTGGTATTTGGAGGAACGGCTGGTATTTATACCGATCCATCGGTGGCTGCTGGAGATGCTTTCGCGGGCGTTAACTCGCAGAAGAATGCTTTTCAGTTTCCTGTGAATGTGAGTACCGCTACTGGACCCTTCACCGTACTAGGGCAGATTAATGGTCCATTCTTCAACGACCAAGCGCCACTAGATTTTGCTTCTCATGGAATCTTTATTGGTACGGGGGATCAGCAAAATTATCTCAAAGTAACCGTAAGAAATAATGACGGCTCTTCGGCTTTCCAGGTGTTGTTAGAAAATAACGGATTAACTTCCTCTCAATTGGTCGACGTCGCTGGTATTTTAGATGCTTCTACTATCATTATTTACATCAGTGTAGATCCAGCAACGGGTGAGGTACAGGCGAGTTATTCTGCGGATGGTGGCACTCGAACGGATATTGGGACCCCAGTCACCTTGACCGGGGATTTACTTGCTGCCGTCCAAGGTACATATACCATTAATGGACAACCCTCGGCCTTGGCTGCCGGTCCAATCGCGACTTCCACTGGTGCTGCTCCTGAATTCTCTGCTAGCTGGGATTACTTTGAGGTAACCCAGAACCCATCGGATGCGCAAGCGAAGATCGAGGTAAACACTGGCGGAATCAATGGCAGTACATTCGGCAATTCATCTTTTTTCATAGAAAATTTATCTACTGGCTCCGCGATTACGAAAGTGATCATCGACTTATCTACCACGATTATCCCAGAGGTTGTCTTTGATCCCAACGGAACGGCGGGCGATGCGACCTCCAAGGACCTAACGCTTAATGGTGGTTCAGATGGTGGCACAGGCTATACAAGCCATACTTTTGGCAAGGCCTACGAGGGAGGATTTTACTCCTTAGAGGTAAATTTCAATGACTTTACCAGTGGAGAGACCATCGAATTTGGGCTGGACATCGATCCGGTCAGTATAAAAGGAGGTAGCTCTCCGGGACCCAATGAATCCGGTAGTGTTTCTGGTTTAGAAATTAGTGGCGCCAGGGCCATTGTTACTTTTGATACGGGTGAAGAATGGGAAGTGGAATTGATGAGTGGCGAAACGGATAGTGAGGGAGATTCCAAGAGCATTGCGCGTAATGCACTCCCTGATGCACCTACCATATCCATCGATAATGTAACCAGTCAATCCGTAGTCGTTACCCCGAATCATACCGTCACAGTTACGGGTCCAGTTGGCGGTGAAGTACTATTGCTGCAACTGGAAGCGGGCTTATTCCTGGATGGATTGAATGGCCCGAATGCACCAGATGGATATGATATTGATCCTTGGGAAGTGAACAGTGTAATCGTAGTGACTAAGCTTACCGGTACAATCAGTAACTCTTTCACGGCAGATTTCAATGTGACCTTAACCGATTCTGATGATGAAGCGGGCTACAATATATTTGCTGCGGTTATCGTAGACGATGATGGAGCTACTAGTGATTTATCCAATATTATCATTGTAGAGTACGATCCGGACGCTGCGCCTCAAGAAGAAATTCGTATAAACGCAGGTGGTCCAACCTACACGGATGGACAGGGCAAAGAATGGGCTGCTGATAACTTTTTTGTTAATGGTCAGACCTTTACCAATGCGACCGCAATAGCCAATACGGATGACGATGAGCTATACCAAACAGAGCGATACAATGCGAACTTGCAATACGAAATCCCTGTAGCAGGAACCGGTCCCTACCAAGTAAACTTGCATTTTGCGGAGTTGTACTTTGGGCTTCCTGGTGGTGGTTCTGCTGGCGGTGCTGGCTCTCGAGTGTTTGATATTGTGATAGAAGGAGAGAACAAGCTCTTGAACTTCGACATTTTTGCAGAAGTAGGAGCAGCAGCAGCAACGATTAAGACCTTCAGTAATATTATCGTAAGTGATGGAACCTTGAATATCTCTTTCCCTGCTTCAGCCAATAATGGTAAAATCTCTGCCATCGAAGTATTAGGCTTTGGATCAACGGGAGATATTCCGATTAACCTTAGCCAAATCGCTGACCAAATCAGTGTAGAAGGCGTTCCTGCCCCATTTGATATTGTAGCGACTGGCGGTGATGGCAATTTGTTGTATTCTGCTAGTGGTCTGCCGAGTGGCTTGAGTGTAGAACCGACTAATGGAGATATCATTGGCACAATAGCAGTTGGAGCATCCGCAGGAGGCCCCAACAATGATGGTATTTACAATGTAACTGTATCGGTGGATGATAGTGACGGGGAAACCAATGACTTAGTGTCTACCAGCTTTACTTGGACCGTACTTGAGCCTTCTCAGACGCAGGCACTATTCCGAGTAAATGCGGGTGGCGGGCAGTTGGCTGCGGCCGATGCGTCTTCTCCGGTTTGGAGTGCGGATACTGGATCATTTGGAGCGGCCGGAAACTCGCCTTATCTCATTGCTGCTACCACCACAGGTGGTACATTCACCGGCAATAGTGGCAGTGCTCATCCAGGGCCAATCATCACGACTGACCCATCCTTAGCGGCCTTCCCAGAGATTCCTACTGCGGTTTTCAATACAGAACGCTGGGATGGGCCCGGTGCTCCAGAAATGTTGTGGCAATTCCCCGTTCCACAAGGTACAGAAGTAGAAATTGCGATTTTGTTCGCTGAACTATTTCAAGACATCACGGAAGCTGGACAACGCGTTTTTGATATTTCTATTGATGGCGTTATACCTCCGGTATTTGATGATATAGATGCATATGCCGTAGCTGGACCCAAAGGGGCCTTCGTTCGAACCTTTACCACTACTTCAGATGGTACGATTGATATAGAGCTGATTCACGGCGTAGAAAATCCAGCCATCAAGGGTATACAAATCTCTACCGTTGCTACTTCCGACAATGATCCACCAGTAGTGGTGAATCCGGGAACGCAATCTGGTGTCGAAGGAAATGCTGTTTCGCTACAGATTTCTGCTACGGATACAGATCCTTGTGATGGATTAACTTATGCTGCGACAGGTCTGCCACCTAGCTTGAGTATTGATGAAAATACCGGTCTAATCACAGGTACTTTAGATGAGGGCACTGGATCAGGAGTAGCGGGAGCCTTTATAGAAGATGAAGGGGTTTTGATTATTGAGGCAGAGACAGACTTTGTCAATACGCCTGATGGCTGGGAACCTTTCTCGCAAACTGGGACGCAGTTTTTGATAGCTACAGACAATAACTTTGGGAACGCAACAGGTGGAGAGGTTCTGACTTATGATATCCAGATCAACACCCCAGGTCTTTATCGCTTTCACATGAAGAGTGATATTTCTGGATCGAATACCACAGAAGAAAATGATACTTGGTTCAAGATCGACAATACTGCGGACGTCCACTTTTTCTGTTCCAAAGATGGAGCAGTGGCTAGTACAGCAGCTTTTCTTCAAGAGATCGCAAATTTCGATATCAATAACCCAACCTACTTTTACCCCGCAGGCAATGCGGCAGGTCGCCCTGATCATGGTAATGAAAATCCTGGTAATAAAGGATATTTCAAAGTATATCGTAGCGGTGGAGGAGGAAACAAGTGGAATACCAATACTATCGATAATAATGGTTTCCCCATCTACGCTTACTTTGCCAACGCTGGTAATTATACGATCAATATGTCTGAGCGTTCTGCTGGACACAAGGTAGATCGTTTCGCTTTGATCCATGTCGATGATGTCGATGATGGAGTACCAACAGCTACCTTAAATGGAGCAGAATCCGAGCAAGCGGTAGGAGGTACCGCTGGAGCAGCAGATGGCAGCCCTTATAATGTCACGGTCACGGTCACCGATGCTTGCGATCCACCGGCCTTTTCCAGTGTGAACTTTGCTTGGGTGATTTCTGAAACACAACAAACAGGGAATCCCTCTGCTTTAGTCGAGATTACTCCTGGTGGAAATCTAGGTGCAAGCACCTTTGGTGGAAGTAGCATTCAGTTGACGAATACCTCGACCGGCAATCTACAGATCACCAGCTTTACACTCGATTTGAGCACCGGAATTCTTCCAGATATGGTGTTTGATCCTGTCGGCGCTGGTGGAGATGACGTGGCTAGTTGTTTTACGGCTAACAGTGGTGCTGCGGCTACCGGTTTAATTGCTCCAGCTGATCCTTGTTCCAGTCCTTTCAGTGGTCCTCGTAATGGTGGTTTTGATGTAATGAGTATTAGTTTTTCCGATTTTGATCCAAATGAGGCCCTGTTTCATACGGTTGATATCGATCCTAATAGTATTCAAGGTGTGCCGGGAGCAGGTGCTGCCGGGTCTGTTTCTGGTTATGAGTTGACTGGTGCTACGGTAACGATCACCTTTAGTGATGGAACTACTTTGGTTTCTAGTATATATGAAGACGGTAGTTTAGGAGGAGGTCAAGCTATTGTAGCAGAGAACGCACCTGCTACGCCAAGTATTACTGCGGTAGGACAAGATGACATTACTTGTGTAGAATCTGCAAATCAGACGATCCAGGTGAGTGGCCCGGCTGGTGCCCATGTATCGCTGCTCTTGATGGATTCTCGTTTGTTTATCCAATCTGGAAACCCACCATTCAATGTTCCCGATGAGACCTTCTATGCCAATGAGGCTATGAGTGGTAAGACCTTATACACGGCTGTCATTGGAAATGACGGGACCGTGGAAATCCCGGTTTCGCTGCTTGAAACACCAGGTCCTGGTAGCACCACCAACGGTGGATTGAACCACATCGTAGCTGTCCTATCCGATGGTCCTTATGCTGTAGATCAACAGGTAAGTCGAACTTCCAATGTATTGATCTTGAAACTGGATCCTGCCTGTGCGGGCACGGGGGCAGACTTGACACTGACAGTAAGTAATGAAGGACGTACAAGTTCGGATAACACTGGATTTGCTGGTGATTATACGGTGAACTTATTCAGCATGACGGATGCTCAAACTCCAGTGGCTTCTTATACAACAACCGCAGACGCGGCTGGTAGCATGACCATTACCGATATCACCCCTGGAACTTATCAAGTAGCAGTTAAACGTGCTGGATTTCTACAGCGTGTACAGGTAATTACCTTGACAGAAGGGGCCAATTCGGCTACGATTGCTGAGCTATTGGCGGGTGATGCAAATGGCGATAATTCAGTGGGATTGGAGGATTTCTCCCTGCTTAGCGGTGTTTTCAACACCACTAATGTGAACCCTGAATCTCCCACTAATTATGTGGACTTCAATGGGGACGGTTCCACCGGACTAGAAGACTTCTCCTTACTTAGTGGAAACTTTAATGTGGAGGGAGAACAGCCAGTTGAGCAACCCTAAATTGATGTGAGGTAAGAATAAATTTAAATGACCTCTTCTTTAAAAATATAAATATGCACTTAGCATTTAAATCAAAAAATAAAAGGCTTGCTGGAACTCCTTTCCTTAATGGGAGAGCCTTCCTACGCTCCCTTGTATGCGTATTGGCCTTATTATTAATGGCTGTGGCAGGTTTTGCACAGCCTACCTTGGAGTTTGATCCAGCGAATGTTGCGGTTGATCTCAATGTAAGTGATGAATTCACAGCGGTCGTCCGCGTTAATGGGACTGGATTACTCGAAGGGGCTGAAATTCACCTAAGTTTCGATCCAACGGTCTTGCAAGTAAAGACCGGTGGATTAACTGCTGGTACCACCCTACCTACTCCCATTATTGCTCCTACATTCAACAATACCAGTGGGACAATTGATTATGTAGCTGGTATCTTTTTAACAGATGTGGCGGCTGGATTTGATTTGTTAACAATTGATTTTCAAGTGATTGGGTCTGGTCCTTCTACTTCAGTAGATTTTAGTGGGGATCCGTCAAAAATAACATTTAATGGATCGAATGTACTGGCAGGTACGACGCCATTGAGTGTCACCATTTCTGCGATAAACACCGCCCCAACCGTAACCATTGATACTCCATTGGATGGAGCAGATATCACTCGTGGACAAGACTTCAATTTAACTGCTACGGTAGTTGACGCCGAGGAACCCAATCTTGGGAATAACCTACTCTGGTCTTCCAGTGATCAGGCCTTTTCCGGTAGCCAAGCCGGTACTTCCATTACTGATAAATTGTTAATGCCTGGTCCTCAGACGATCATGGCTTCCGTGACCGATGCTGGCGGCTTAGAAGGAATGGATGAAATAACGGTAAATGTTTCTTGTCCACAAATTAGCTTTGTTACACCTACTGAAGGTGAAACGCTTGTAGGAACCACCGTCCAGGTGGAAGTGGATGTCACTGATTTGCTTTTTGGTACGGTACAAGCGCCTAATGAGCATTTACACTTCTTCCTGAATCCAGCAGACATTAATGCTTTGGACCAAGAAAAGCGGATTTCTACCGCTAATAATGGGCCACAGGTCATCTTTACTTTTGACGAAGATAGTGGGGAGTTAGCCAAAGATGAAAATGGAAATGGAATTGTATTGGGTCAAAATACGATTGTAGTTGCTACAGCAGCAGCAGATCATACTGAGTTTACCTGCGTTGGAGCCGTAGCCGTGGTGAATTTTACAGTAACGCAAGCGAATACCGCACCAGTGATCACTATCAATCCTACCGCAAGTGTGGATGAGGGAGGTAGTGTCAGTGTCCCTCTTAACATTACCGATGCAGATGGTGACAATCTTACAGTCGCCATTACATCGGTTTCAAATGAGCCTCAAGACCTGCAGTCTTTTAATAATGGTGCTAAGCAGGTCGATCCCTTCCCCACTAGCGCGGCCGGTTTTTTGACGGAATCATCCGTTTCATCAACTGCTGGTGCTTACAGTTCTAGCCTCGGTTTCACTCCAACCTTTGGTGACGGTGGATCCAATGGTGATGGGAATGCAGTTTATACCATTACGGTAGAGGTATCTGATGAAGATGGTAACACCATCACCGAAACCTTAGATCTTACCGTTAACGACGTAGATCAAGTTGTAACTGAAATCGGAACAACTAGAATTGAAGCAGAATCGTTTGACGAGCAAGGCCCCGATAACACCTCACCTGGAAATAACAGTGATAATAGTGGGATAGGTGTAGAAATCGATCCAGGCGGATTTGTCAATATCGGCTTTACCAATGCGGGTGATTTTGTGGAATATGAGATTGATGTAGAAACGGCCGGTAACTACCAACTTGACCTATTTGTGGGTGTGCCAAGCGGAGCGAACAAAGGCATGGATATTTCTTCCAATGGAAATCTTTTGGCGACTTTCAACCCAACAGCTACCAACGGTTTTGGTGATTATCAAACCCAATCTGTTATAGTGGCTCTACCTGCGGGCCCTCAGACTTTGCGTTTTGATTGGGTAGGTGCTACCGGTTTCCAATTCAACATTGATTACTTTGAACTTTCTCTTAGTACTGCGCCCGTTATTGCTGCCGTAGATGATCAGGACATTGACGAAGGTGCTACACTTAATGTGCCGATAACAGTGACTGGTGGAGATGAAAACAATAATGTGTCCATCATTATTTATGATAAGAGTATCCCTGGTGGAACGAACAACCCATTTACACCAGCAGCTACTGTACCCAATACGGCTTATACCTTTGCAGAGACGAGTTCTGGTTCAGGCATTTACGTATTGGATTGGCCAACGGGAGGGACAGACGGTAGATCCTACGAGGCTCGAGTCACTGCTGATGATGGGCTCAACCCTATAGCAGAAGAGGTTTTCCAAATCAATGTGGCTCAGGATATCCCTGGCGTAATTCTGGCTATGACATTTGCTACGCCCATCAATCCTTGGTATGGCAATAATCCTCCGGCAGGTTTGGTTTCGATCGAAAACCCTAATAGTCCACCGGCGAATATTGGTTGGATTGATAATGGTGAATTTGTTGAGTATCTGATCGACGTACCCGCTCCAGGGGCATATGATTTGAGAATCAATGCATCCAAAGGAGGAGGAGGTACACCACCACCAACTGAACTTACTGTGAAGGATGACCAGGGGAACACCTTAGGATCAGTGTCTATTGTGAAAGTGCCTCCAGGCCAAGGATGGGGAAATTATGTGGACTACAATACCACAGTGGTATTTTCCACGGCAGGCTTACAGTTACTTCGCTTTGAATTTAATGGAGGTACGAATATCAGAGAATTCGAATTCACTGAAAGCACAAGTACCTTGCCTCCACTATTCACCTCGGTGATTCCTGATCAGTTCAACTTAGAAGGGGATTCACCAAATGGTCCAACGGTAGCAGCCTTTGATCCAGATGGTGGTTCGGTAACTTTTTCCGATAACGGTACACTGCCTCCAGGCTTAACAATTGATCCAAATACAGGAGAAATTAGTGGTACGATTTCGGAAGGTGCTGCCAATGGGAGTGTTTATTCGGTAGTAATCACTGCCACAGACGATGAGCCAGAAGCAGCTACCCTTACATTTAACTGGACAGTTGAAGTTGGCGCCGATCTTCCTTTGTGTATTAATTGTGGAAATGTAGCTAGCCCCATTACTGCCTTCGGACGTACTTTTAGTCCTGAACAGTATTTGGTGGGGTCAGCTGAGAACTTTAATAAATTTGATGCAGCAATTTCAGGTACCTTCCCTGATAGTGGAGAGGAGGACATATACCAGTCAGAAAAGTATGCACCCCTCCTGCAATATGCTATTCCAACTGGGAATGGAGATTTTACCGTAGAACTTTACTTGACAGAATTATACATCGGCTCTCCTGGTGGTGGTTCAGGACTTGGAGCAGGAAACCGAATTTTTGATATTGATGTGGAAGGTGAAACCGAAAACGGGATCGATCTCTTTGTGGAGTACGGTCCATTGGTAGCCGCTACTAAAACCTTCAATGTAAGCGTAACGGATGGTTTGTTGAATATCGCTATAGAAGCATCAGCGGACAATGGAAAATTGAATGGTTTCTGTATCACACCTACTGCTGACTTTGTGGCTAACACGGCACCCGTTATAGAAATCCCTGTACAAGAGGATGTGGTGGACTGCGAAGGGGATGGAGAAGACATCACTTTGACGGCGAGTGCTACAGATGCGGAGCAAGAAGGCGACTTTAGTTCCTTAATCATTTGGCGAGATGCCAGTGAGGTCGAGGTAGGTACAGGGGCAACCTTAGACCTAATCGGTTTTAGTGGAACAGCTACCTTCACGGCTGAGGTGACGGATGCTACTCCAACTACCACCGTGGAAACCGTAACCGTGAATGTCTTGACTAATACGGCGCCAAGCCTTACCCCAATCGTAGCTGGTGAGACAGCTGTTACAGTCGGTGGAGGCGTGTCTTTGTCTACGACCGCTTCTGATAATGAAGAAGATGATCTCGGCTTGGTGGTGACATGGTCTTCAGATCTAGAAACGGCTAATAATGGCGAGCTAGGTACCGGCTTTACGCTGAATCCAATTTTAACCGTAGTAGGAACGCATACGATCACTGCTTCAGTGACAGATCAATGTGGAATTACGACCACGGAGACTATCGAAATAGAAGTCGTACCAGAAGTTCCTTGTCAGATTACCGCAATCCTGGTAGACAATATTTCTGATTGTAATGACAACGGTACGAATGCCAATCTAGATGATGATACCTTCACAGCTGATATTACCGTCACTTTCAATGAAAGTGCGCCAACGACTGGAAATCTAGTCTTGGGACTGGAGGCTGAAGGTACCGTAGCCGTTGCTGATATCGAGGGTAATTCCTACACCTTTGAAGGGGTTACGATGCTTGCTGATGGTACCGCCATTATAGTTTCCGCCGAGTTCTCGGATGAGTCAACCTGTAAATTGACGAATATCGATGCTGGAACAGCCCCAGAGGCCTGCTCCGTTGTACCCTGCACACTAACGGATATTCTTGTAGTAGCTAGTGGTCCGTGTAACGATAAAGGTACTCCTGAAGATCCCTCTGATGATACCTTCTTTCAATCGCTTATCGTCACCTTGGATAATGCGCCTGCCTTTGGAACTTTAGAGGTTACTGGCTCAGCATCCTATACGCTTGATTTAAGCCCTCTGAATGCCCCGCTGACCAATATTCAATTTAACGTTGAGGTTCCTGCGGATGGTGCTCCTATTTCCTATACTGCTAGCATCCTAGAAATTCCTGGATGTTCAGTGACGAATGATGATCTGGGCAACGCTCCCGAACCTTGTTCTGTGGCGCCTTGCAGTATTAGTGCGATTGATGTGTCTAGTATTTCTGCTTGTAATGATCAGACGACCTCCGATGCAGGTGATGATACTTTTACAGCTGATGTGACGGTCACTTTTGCAAGTGCACCAACAACGGGTACCCTTGATCTGACCGGAGATGGTACAGCATCAGTGGATGTAACTACTTTAGTAGGTACGACGCATACTTTTGTTGGTGTAGAAATGAGTGCTGATGGAGGTCCGATCAACCTGGTGGCTACCTTCTCTGACGATACTGCTTGTACATTTGTAAATGAGGATGCAGGTACAGCCCCAGCTGACTGTTCAGTGGATCCATGTGCACGAGTAGCATTCGATACCGGTGGCGGATTGGCCGGCTCTAGTACTTTTGGTGGAGGCTTATTCATCTCGAATAATTCAGTTGGAGCAGTCAATATCTCTTCTGTGTCAATTGATCTTAGCACAGCAGTCTTCCCCAACATGGTCTTTGATCCGGTGGGCACTGCAGGTGATGCAACGGCACAGTGTGTAACGCTTGTTGCTCAAACAGGCGGAAACTCGAATGTAGGTTTGACCATTCCAGGTAATAATGGATCGGGAACTGATCCAGACTGTGTGGATCCATTCTCGGATCCCAATGGCCCAGGTGGTTATAATGTGATGACCTTAGACTTCACCGAATTTGAGCCCGGTGAGACGGTGAATGTGGCAGTGGATGTTGATCCAAGAAGTATCGAGGGCTTTAACTCAGCTGGAAATGCCGGAGCGATCGCAGGATCGGAATTGATTGGTGCGACAGTTACGGTAACCTACTCTAATGGCGCCACTTCTACTCGCCAATTGTGGCAGGTAGGCAATAGCCAGGTGAATGCCGAGAACTTTTTCAATGGAACTGCTGCAGCTTGTGCGGCTCCAGTGCTTTCGGTTGGTGGTGTGATGGGAGACAGCCAAGTAACAGAAACGGCTCAAACCGCAACGATTACTGGCCCAGCCAATGCTGAAGTTGAAATACTAGTTTATGGTACTACACTGGAAGATTTGGCTGGAAATGCGCCTTCCGATCCTTTGGAGATGAACAAAGCGCAATCTATTCAAGCCTTCACTACGACCTTGGATGAGAATGGTACGGCTGATGTAAACCTTGATCTTACCGGTACATCGGATCAGCAGATCTACTACATCGTAGCTACGGTGTTACCAGATGCAGATGACTGTGGTCAAAGTGCCTGTGATATTTCTAATGTAGTTCGCTTGCAGATCATTGAACTGGTTTGTGCCATTACAGATCTCACAGTTTCTAACGTTTCTCTCTGTGATGATGCAGGAACACCTGAGTTTGAGGATGATTTCTTTACAGCAGATATTACTGTGAGCTTTGAGAACATTCCTACCACAGGAACGCTTGACTTGTCTGGCGATGGTACCGGTTCAGTTGACGTCAGCGAACTAGTTGATCAACTATCCTATACTTTTGAAGATGTGGTGATGACTGCGGATGGATCCGCTATCAGCTTAACGGCGGCCTTTAGTGCTGAGGCAGAATGTACCTTGACCAATGAAGATGCGGGTCCTGCACCTGCTGGTTGTTCCGTAGATCCCTGTGCTCGAGTAGCATTTGATACTGGCGGCGGATTGGCAGGTTCTAGTACTTTTGGTGGTGGACTATTCATTAGCAATAATTCTAGTGGATCAGTCAATATCACCTCTGTATCAATTGATCTTAGCACAGCTGTTTTCCCTAACATGGTGTTTGATCCAGTAGGTACAGCAGGAGATGCAACGGCACAATGTGTGACCTTAGTATCACAGACCGGCGGTAACGGCAACGTTGGATTGACCATACCTGGTAACAACGGTACAGGAACTGATCCGGACTGTGTAGATCCATTCTCTGATCCAAACGGACCAGGAGGATATAATGTTATGACCTTGGATTTCACAGAGTTTGAGGCGGGTGAGACGGTGAATGTAGCAGTGGATGTTGATCCACGTAGTATTGAAGGCTTTAATTCGGCTGGTAATGCAGGGGCAATTTCAGGATCGGAATTGATCGGTTCAACCGTAACGGTAACCTACTCGAATGGTGCTACAGCGACTCGTCAATTGTGGCAAGTTGGAAATAGCCAGGTTAATGCGGAGAACTTCTTTAGTCCAGCTACTCCAGCCTGTACAGCACCAGGGCTGTCTGTAGGTGGAATCACGACTGACGGTCAAGTGACGGAAACTGCACAAATTGTATCGATCTCAGGCCCTGATAATGCCGATGTAGAAGTGTTGGTGTTTGGCACAACGATTGAAGACATTGGAGTAAATGGTTTGCCCGTCGATCCGTTGGAAATGAACAAGGCGCAATCCATCGCGGCCTTTAGTACAAGTTTGAACGGCATTGGAACAGGCGAGATCGCTATCGATCTTACTGGAACTTCCGATCAACAGATATATTACATTGTGGCAACGATCATTCCAGAAGCAGATGATTGCGGACAGGGAGCTTGTGACGTTTCTAATGTAGTCAGACTACAGATAGTTGAACCTGTATGTGCGATTAGCGCTCTGACAGTGGATAATATTTCCGCATGTAATGATCTAGAAACGTCAGATCTGACTGATGATATTTTCACGGCAGATGTAACGGTGACCTTCGAAAACATCCCGGAAACGGGAACACTTGATTTGTTAGGCAGTGGTACGGCTTCCGTTGATGTAAGTGCTTTGACTGGGACTTCTTACACCTTCGTTGGGGTGGAAATGCCAGCAGACGGAGCTACCATCAGCTTAACGGCTACTTTCTCGGATGATACTGCTTGTACTTTTGCGAATACGGAGGCAGGAACGGCTCCGGAAGCCTGTTCCATTCAACCGCCAGATGTGACTTTATGGTTAGAGGCGGAATGTGCTGAAGTAGGTGACAGCTGGGTAACGGTCTCGGATGCAGGTGCTTCTAATGGAGAATACGTTACTCCAGTACCAGGCAACAACTCGCTTCCCGTGCCACCAGCAGATATTCCTGCAAATCAGGTGAAATTTACCTTTGAGTTAGGCGCGGAAGAAGGGGCAGATTACTACCTCTTTGGCTTAGTAAATGCCCCGACTAGTAGCGACAACTCTTTCTGGGTACGTGTGAATGATGGAACTTGGATCCAGTGGTGGCAAGGTCTTGATACCGATGGTGGATTTGAATGGAGAGAAGTATTGAATAGTCCATTTAGTCTAGCGGAAGGGGAGAATACGATCGAATTCGCTTATCGTGAAGATGGTACTTTGTTAGATAAGATCTATTTGAGTGCTGAACCAGGAGCTCCGACGACTACTGGACCAGAAGGGGTGAACTGTTTGCCCAATCAAGCACCGATCGCAGCTTTCACCGCAGATCCGTTAAGCGGTATTGCACCGCTATCCGTAAGCTTGGATGCTTCTACCTCAAGTGATGTAGATGGTTCCATCGTATCTTATCAGTGGGCCATTACTGGACCTACATCGGCTTCCTTTAATGAGGATACACCTCTAAGTAGCTTTGACTTCACTACCCCTGGTGTTTATACCGTAAGCTTAACGGTGGTAGATAATGATGGTGCTAGTAGCACTAATTCGGCTACGGCTACTATTACCGTTGATACTGCTCCAGATACCGACCAGGATGGAATTCCAGATGCAGACGATAACTGCCCAGATACACCTAATCCTGACCAAACTGACTTGGATTTAGATGGCATTGGTGATATCTGTGATCCTGATGCAGATGGTGATGGATTTGAGGCTGGGGAAGATTGTGATGATCTAAATGCAGCAATTAACCCAGATGCAGTAGATATACCGGATAATGGCATAGACGAAGATTGTAGCGGTCAGGATGCTACGAATAGCGGAACGGGTACCTTCTGGTTGGAAGCGGAATGTGCTAATGTTGGCATGTTATGGAATACAATTAGTGACCCGACGGCTTCCAATGGAGAATACGTTACTATACTTAGTGGCTTCAACTCACTAGCGAATCCACCTATGGATATTTCTGCTACTCAAGTAGAGTTTGTGATTGACTTGACGGCTGATCAAGTAGGAGACTACCATTTATTTGCACGAATTGACGCACCAAGCGACAATGATAATTCCTTCTGGGTACGTATTAATGGAGGAACTTGGATCCAATGGTGGCAAGGCCTCAACACCGATAACGGCTTTGAATGGAAGGAAGTCCTAAATAGTCCGTTTACTTTGGTGGCAGGGGCTAACACCGTTGAGTTTGCTTATCGCGAAGATGGTACCCTGCTTGATAAGATCTATCTTAGCGGTGATCCTGCAGCTCCAACTTCGGTTGGACCAGAAGGTGTAAATTGTACGGAAAATATTCCACCGGTAGCTGCTTTTACGGCGGATCCATTGTCTGGTACAGCACCGCTAACTGTGAACTTTGATGCAAGTACTTCCAGTGATGCGGATGGTTCTGTAGTTACTTACAATTGGAACTATGGCCCAAGCACAGGTACGGATGATGATCCGGTTTCTAGCTTCACCTATACGCAGCCAGGTACCTATCTAGTGACACTGACAGTAGTGGATAATGACGATGCAACCAGTTTGAATACCGCTACGGTAACCATTGTGGTTGATGAAGTAGTTGTACCTGATGCGGATGAGGATGGAATACCTGACGCGGATGATAACTGTATAAACACACCGAACCCAGGTCAAGAAGATTTGGATAATGACGGCATTGGTGACCTTTGTGATGATGATGCCGATGGTGATGGTTTCAACGCAGGGGAGGACTGTAATGATTTCGATGCAGCCATCAACCCGGACGCTACGGATATTCCAGACAATAATATCGACGAAGACTGTGATGGCCAAGATGCGACTACTAGTGTAGTGACAGTTTGGTTGGAAGCTGAGTGTGCTGAGGTAGGAAGCAATTGGGATACTACCGTTGATCCGAGTAGTGGAGCCTCGAATGATACCTATGTATCTATTCAATCTGGCTTCAACTCGATATTCGCACCACCAGCGGACAACCCTGCGAACATTGTGAAATTCACGGTGGATCTTCAGCAGGCGGGAGACTTCTACATCGTAGCCAGAGTCCAAGCGCCAAGCAATAGCGGTGATTCCTTCTGGGTCAGAGTGAACGGTGGCGGATGGATCCAATGGTGGCAAGGCTTGTTTACCGGAAACGAATTTGACTGGAGAGAAGTAGTTCAAAGTCCATTTAGTCTGCAGGCCGGGTCGAACACGATCGAATTCGCCTACCGTGAGGATGGCACCTTGCTAGACAAGATCTTAGTCAGCACAGAATTGCAATTCCCTGATGGTGTAGGTGGCACGGCTCCTGATTGTGACATTTCTACCAATCAACCTCCAGTGGCCTCCTTCTTTGCTACCCCGACCTCTGGTACTGCACCATTGACAGTTAACTTCAATGCTAGTGCTTCTTCGGATCCTGATGGTACTGTTGAAATTTACACCTGGGACTTCGGTCCGGCCAATGGATCGGATAACAGCCCATTGACGCAATTCACCTTTACAGATCCAGGTACTTATGTAGTGACTTTGGTAGTTACAGATAATGAAGGCGAAACAAGTAATACAGCTAGTGCCACTATCGTAGTTTCACCGGCAGTTGACGATGATACAGATGATGATGGTGTGGCCGATGATCAAGACAACTGTCCCAATACACCTAATCCAAATCAGGCTGATCTGGATAATGATGGAATTGGAGATGTTTGTGACGATGATGCGGATGGTGATGGATTCGACAATACCATTGATTGTGAGGATTTCGATGCAGATGCCAACAATGGAGCGATTGAAGTTTGTGACGGGATTGACAATGATTGTGATGGGCTCGTCGATGAAGACAGTGTTTGTGACGGTTGTAACCAGCAATTGATTGACTTCAATAACTTCGATAACACTTGGGGTATTTGGAATGATGGTGGTATTGATTGTCGACGTAGCGCTCGCGATGCGGTATTCGCCTTTGGCGGTTCAGGTAGACCTGTACGATTAAGAGACAACACCAGTAGCTCTGTCATGACTACAGATCCACTAGATTTGACATCCTACACCGAAATTACGGTAGATTTCACTTATGTGACAATTAGTATGGATAATGAAGAGGAGGACTTCTGGTTGCAGATATCTCTAGATGGGGGAGTTACCTTTACCACGGTAGAAGAATGGAATCTAGGTGATGAATTCCAAAATGGACTTCGCTATTTTGATGCAGTTACCATTCCAGGTGAATTCACTGAGAACACAGTCTTACGTTTCCGCTGTGATGCTTCTGGTAACAATGATCAAGTATACATTGACAATGTAGGAATCTCTGGTTGTCTGGATCTCACCGGCTTGATTGCTGGTCCTGAGAGAGCGAAGGAGATCGCTAAGGAAGAGGTGAGTATGTCTGGTGAACTTGAACTAGATCCAGAACTAGAAGCGGCACCAACTGAGCTACAGCTATTCCCTAACCCCGTTGCAGATGAGTTGACCGTAAGGTTCAGCATACCAGAACTTACTGATGTAACTTTAGTAGTAACGGATCTGCAAGGAAGAAGAATTGGCATGGAACGCTTGTTAAATGCCAAAGGTACTATGGAACAGAGAATTGCCGTAGAACGCTATCCAGCGGGCATTTATCTCTTGCACTTGATCACTCCTGAAGGCAAACAAACGCGGAAGTTTGTGGTCGCTAGGAACTGATTAATATTTCGGCTATAACTTACTGAATTATATTGAAGAGGCCACTGCAGCGATGCGGTGGCCTCCTTTTTAGAGTAGGCTTAGATCAATGTTAGTAGAGAAATACTAACGGCTAATTAATTGTTCTAGAAAATCCCCGACGTAGTAAGACACAAGAGCGGCTAAGATCCCTAGTAGAAGTGTCTCAGCAATGCCTTTAAGACGATTAGTTTCCGTAACATAAGTCTTCAGAAAACCAACAATAATGAAGCCTAGGGAGGTCAAAATACTGGTGCCAAGAAAGAGATTGCCAGGGAAGCCCCAAACGTAGTCCCATACATACAGGCTGAGTGGAATTAATCCGATCAGAATAAATGAAACATAGGTTACGAAGCCAACCATAAAAGCGGACTTCCCGTCCTTCATCATTTTTAATTCCTCCTTCATCATTACATCCACCCATCGGTCTTTGTCTGCCGTAATGACATCTACCACCTGTTGAAGCAACTCCCCTTCAAATCCCTTCTCCCGATAGATATCTACGACTTCTTGCCGTTCGGCATCGGGAAAGGCCTCCACTTCATAATATTCCACCCTTTTGTGTTTTTCATAATTGTCCTGCTCTGATCGAGTAGAAAGATAGGCCCCGATGGACATGGCAAAGCCGTCGGCGAAGAGATTTGCGAAGCCCAAAATAATTATGATAGCACTATCTAGGCCTGCACCCACTGATCCAGCTACCACGGCAAAAGTGGTGACGCTGCCATCAATGCCCCCATACACAAATTCACCTAAATATTCTTGATAACGGGAAAAACTATGGGATTGATGATGAGAAACGGCTTCATTATGTTCCATATTGTATGGGAAATTTTTGATCTAGAGTGATTTCGCTAGGAGAGGAGCTCTACTCTAGTCCAATGATGTAAGTTCAGGGATGAAGATAGTGGATGTGCTTTATCCGTATGGTGATATTTGTCAACATCAAACCAATTGAGCTCAACACTGCATTAATCTGAGCACTTGTTTCAGTAGGAATTCTGGTACTGCTGTCAATCAAAGGCGATCAATACTGATGCTTCCCGCGAGACCAGCCATGCCCAGCCAATAAGTTGTTCCCATCTTCGGCAGCAGGCTCTTCCAACTGGGTGCCCATACTGTCATTCCAACGATTGAGGTATCCGAATAAGGCAATGACGCCCATGATTTCTACAATCTCTCCCTGTTCCCAATGAGCCCGCATATTTTCAGCGATTTCATCATCCACAGCATTTGGTACGGAGGAGGCCGCTATGGCTAAATCAAAGGCGGCTCTTTCTGCTTCCGAGAAAGCGGGATAGGTTTTATAATCCCAAATATTTTGCAATTTATCCTCTTCTGAACCATAGCGAACAGCTGCTCTAATGGCATGAGCCTCACAATAACGACAGCCAGTAGTCATACTAGATAGGTAGGCAATCAATCGCTTAAGCGCACTAGTCACTCGTCCTTTGTTTTCCATCACAGCCTGATTCATTTCCAGGAAAGCAGTGGCGATGCGAGGACGATGCATCATGGTAAATAGGCTATTGGGCGTGAAGCCAAGCGTTTCTTCGTAAAAGCGGGCCATTTCTTCCGCCTCTTTATTGGCATTTCTGTCCAGTGGAGATACTAATGGTTGTTTCATCGGTTAGTTTTTAAAAGATATAATTAGGCTTACAGAGATTTTTCTGCTATTTCGGAGGAATAATGACGGATTCTTGCACTACTTTATTTCCAGCAAAAATGGCATCAAAAAACCGAAAGACTGCCGGTAGCTGGTCGAATTGTACCCCCGCGATCTCATGCTTCGCCTCCTGATAAGTATAGAATAAATAGGAGCTTCCGTATTGCTTGAGCCTATCAATAATCGAGGCAGCACCATCTAGCCAGATATAGCCGGCACGCGCAGGGTCACAGTAGTGATGAGGTGCCGTTGCGTATGGTACGAGGTTGTCTTTGGTTCCATGAAAGAAAACGCCAGGGACGGCATTGTGAGCACCGATATAACGCTGGTCTACAATAGCTCCGGCCTGCGACCAAACGCCAGCAATCTGGATGTCATCATACTTGCTCTTGGATTCAAACAGCCAATCTTTTAGGTAAATGGCATTGAGGATGGCTTCTGCTCCAGCGCTGCTGCCTCCTACAATGATCTTTTCAGGATCAATCTGAAATTTCTCTTTTTCTTGATGGATATAATGAATGGCATCCCAGGTGTCATAAGCACTTTCTTTAAAAACTTTGATTTTTTCACTTCTTGGGCAGTCACAACTAAAACCGGTGGCTTCCCCTTTGCGGAGTAGACGATAAGTGATCGAAACGCCGACATATCCTTCCTTCGCCACAGCTTCCATCAATCTGACTTCCATCTTATTGTCCCTTTGCCCACCTGAAAATCCACCACCATGTACCCAAATCAAAACTGGGCGCGCTTTTCCGCTTGGATTAGCTGTCTGATAGATATCCAATTCTAAATTTTGCCCGTCTTTTTCAGCATAGAGATGAGTGGATTTTTGGATTTCCTGACCAATGAGAGGTAAGCAGAGGAGGAGATAAAAAGGGATTAGAAGTTTTTTCATCTTGCTTCGTTTTTCGTAATCGTTCTGATTTCAATTGCTTCTCTACCAAGGTGTAGATAGAAACTCAAATGTAGGTATTATCTGCAAGAGGGAAGGGGACTTATAGCAGTTTTCCTGAGAGAAATTATCTACTGTTGTCTCCGTGAATTCAATGGCTCATAAGCAGCTATTCTTTGCATTTTTATGTAAATTGAAATCCTGAAACAAGACAAAACGAAAATGAAAAACCACTGGACAACCCTATGGCTTTGCCTGGGCATGTTCCTTATTGCATATTTACCCCTTGGAAATGCTCAAAATCGACTATTACTGGATTTCGGCACTACCCATCAAGGACCTCAGTCCTCCTTTCTTACCGTAAATGCTGAACAATACCCACGAAACTTTGCTTGGGTATCTCCCCCAAACGATCATTTTTACCGACCCAAGTTTGCAGCCATTCGAGCTCCCGAATGGCTTGATGGAGTGATCGGCAAATCTTTGGAGTTTACCATAAATCTCTCTCCGGGGAATTAGCAGATTCGCCTGGCGGCGGATGCTGGGACGGAATATATTTCCAGCCTGTCTTTGCAGATCAATCGGGAAGAACAAGTATTAGGCTGGCATGGCTTCCGTCCCCCTCCGGAACCGCTGACAAAACCCATTGAACATTTTCGATTATGGTTGGGTAATATCAAGACATCCAATGGAAAGCTGCAGTTTCGGTTTAATAGCGAGCGGGATTCCGTTCGACTACTCAGCCTAGAATTAGTGAAGATGGATGACCCCATGACAGCCAAAGAGTTTTGGCTGGCAGAACAGATTGATGAGTTGGGGTCTTGGGAAGGTCGCGATAAATCCATTAAACCCTTGCTGGAAGAACTGTGGTTCGAGAGTCAGAGGCATACGGACCGAAATTGGTGCTACCAGCAATGGCAATACCTCGATTTGCTCAGTAGGGCGGAGGAGATTCGAGATTGGCGCGGCTGGGAATGGGCTAAACGCAAAACGAGGATGAGTATGATTCGTCGCCATCAGCAAGGCGGTATGTTACTAGATCCATTGCTTCGAGAGCCAGGCCACCCCCTAGAGGAGCGCGCTCGTTGACTGAGGGCTAGATTCTTGCATCACTTGGATTTAGAATATCGGTATGCAGGGGAGGCCAAACGCGCGGCGGATGATTTCCAGTTGTTGTTGCAGGCCCATCCAACTGATCGACTCCTACGGATGTATACCGGCGAAATGCTTCCCGCCAAATGGAATATACAACCTAGGATACCTGTTGCGGCGGCCGCTCCTGAATGGTCAAAGAAGCAGCTGGAAGCCTTACAAAGGCTCCGCGCCATCGTCCATTATTGGGTGCAAGAGCGCCAGGCCAGCAACGGAGAATTGGGTGGTAAACTGGGTGATGATGTGGAGGCCTTGCGTTTTTGGCATCCGCTAATTTATACGGGGGATTCTTTAGCGAAGATGGGATGGATAAAACTGGCCGATGGGGTCTGGCATAGTCATCAGGTACACCTAGGTTATGCCCGCTACATAGATGATGTAGAGCACGCTTCGGAGTTTGTGTCAGATACGGCCCCGCTGCTGCTGGTAGCCTCTGAAGATACCAGTTATCATCGCCGAACTTTATTCACGCTCAAACACTTTTTGGATAGTTGGACAAGGGTGAACGCAGATGGCCTTCGCCTTTTCAAATCTGCCTGGTACAGTGCTACGGAAATCGTTGAAGAACCCCCGAAAAATCAAGATGTTCAATACAATGCTCGAGCTATGCAACCGCTGCGTTATTGGCTCTGGCGCTACCCGGCAGATACCATTGCCCGCGATGCCCTGCAGGCCTGGAGCAAGGCTTGGGCTACCATTGCGCAAAGCACCGACAAGGGCAAACCTAAGGGAATCCTTCCTCCCTCTATTCGATCTTCAGATGGAGCTATTAATGGCGATGAACCAACCTGGTATAAGGCGAATATGTTTTGGGATTATTACGATTTCACGGGTGATGGTCAGATGTTGGATCAACTACTTTTTACTTGGCAGTATACCAAGGATCCGGCTTTGCTAGCTCCGATTGTGGCTTCTTTGCAATTGATTCAAGATCATGTTGACGGAGCGAATGAGGAAGTGGAGGGCTCAGCGGCTTGGGCTGCCAGGAAGATGCTTCAACAGCGCTCCTTCTGGGGGGTAGCTGGGCAATGGCGCCTGCTGACTCAGGATACTCGATTTGACTCGCTATTGCTTCAATATGCTCCCTATTATGTCCGTTACCAAATCACTAAGGATGAGGCTTATTTGACCCGAGGCTTGGATCAATTCCTGGAAACGACGGCTTATAATAAGGAGATGTTGACCAGCGAAGTCATCTTTACCGATCGGCTGCTGGCCACTAACCAGCGATATGGTAATCGTTTGGATAGCGAAGCAGTGAAAGCCATGCTCACGGGTGATGTAGTGATTGCCAGTACTTCCCCTTATTTGGCGCTTACTTGGGAGAAGACCTTTGCTGGTTTCACCGCGCTTCTAGAAGCGCAATCCTATACGCACATTCAGCTGGCTATTTTCAATCATTCGGAGGAAGAGGCCCAGGCAAAAGTAAAATTATGGCAACTTAGACCGGGGATGTATGAGGTCAAGGGAAGTGATGGCTCCCAGTTTGAGTTTGAGTTAAAGGCGGCTGGTCATGATTTAATCCTGCCTGCTAGTGCTCAGCAATTGTTACGGTATCACATACAGCGAAAGTAGATTTTACTCTACCTGGGTAGGTCTTTTCAATCCGAGCACCTACTCCATGATCTTGTATTTTTGCTTTCTATTTCGCAGTTTTTTGGCTGGTAACAAGAAGGAAAAGCGATCCTGCTTTCCTGTACAGAGAAACTTTAGGATCAAATGATTTTTACCCGCTTTGAGTGGCAGCAGCAGATCCGTTTTATGCTGGGAGGAGGGCAGTCGCTGGCCATTGAGAAAGATTGCAATGGGCTTTAGATGATCAAAGTGGGCGGGCGTAAGCTTTTCGGCTGGACTTTCTATTCGAGCATAGGTATACACTACCCCTGTACCTTCCACGGATAAGGCTTCTTGGAAATCAATCTTATCGGAGTATGGGGATTGGTACTTTAACCAATCGTAGGGGGTAGGTCGTGCTTCCTCTTCCCCGCCCAAGGATTCAAGAAAGTCTTGTTCTTTATTTTCTTCATCCTTTATGGGATAAAAAGGGGAAAGGAGCCAAAAACGAAAATGACGATCTGGGTTTTCACTAATCTCCAAGCGAAGAAGAGAAGGAGCGGGTAGTGGCTGATCTGCTGGCCAGGCCATAGATTGCCCCAGTAAAGTTTCCAGGCTGAGAAAGTCCTGTATTTTCTGATTAAATGGCTGTAAGGCAACCTCCAGGGAGTATGCCCGGTTTTCTTGAAACCATAAATCGATGTACCTCAGGCGAAGCTCTTCCCATTGCTTTCGAAATTCATGGGCTTGACTTTTAAGCGCTGGGATCATAGACCTTGATTCTTGCCCCTGGTCTTGAGCAACTTCATATCTATGGGCAAGGTCTAGTACAGCCTGATAGCTCTCCGCAAGGACTTGTAAATGATCGATGAGCAAGCGCCAACTTGCAATATCAGCTATCCAAGCTTGTAGATAATCCTTACCACTAAGGTCCCATTTCTCAAGTTCTTCCTCAGCAGCATTAGCAATTTTTAGGATAGCCTGCACATCTTTCAAATATAGTTGGTGAACATCCCCTACTTTTGGCAAAAGCTGTTCCTGGAAGAAGGCATTATTGAGTTGTTGGGTGCTTGGGAGTTCCCTTATTTGGTTGAGTATCCGGATCACTTTCGGCAGGTGGCCGGCGGTATCTGCATAGAGTGCCTGAGCAAAGCGTTGATCAAAAGTGATGGTAGAAGTGGAATTAGGTTTCCACATCTGTTCGGCAGCATAGGCTAGGGGGTACCAATCTCTGGCAAATAAATGCCCACCACCATCATCCCAGATAGTCGTCATGACGCCCGAGGCGCCCTTCTCCTTACCCTCTTTGATGAAATGCTGCAAATTGGTAAAATTGGTTTGTACATCAGGGATTATCTTGTTAGAATTCAAGATTCCAGGGCAGACCCAAAAGTCTAGCTTTCTTTGCTGCAAAGGATCAATCCAGGCAGAATAATCCTTTAACGCTCCGTACTCCCAGGTGAGTACAGTGGTTCCTTTGGGCAGGTATGAAAATGCTTCGGGGTGGGCGAGTAACATATCTCCCCAAAGCATGGGCCGTTTACCACTTTTATCAAGATAGCTAAGTAAGGGCTGAATGTGTTGGCCGAACAAGTTCCCAGCGCCGACGCTATCAGAGACACTTTTCATACTACCCCGCACGAGGTCCCAGGCTTCATCAGCATTAATGTTGAAATAAGGGGAGGAAAAGGCGGGCAACATTTCCGAGTAGACGCTTTTTAGGAAATCTAGCACCTCTGGATCGGCAGGTTTCAACATTCGATCCGAGGCCCCCAATTTGCGATATTCAGGATGGCTCAGGATATTCCGAAAGTGTCCCAAGGACTGAAAGGAGCCAATCAGTTCTATATGATATTGCTTGGCATAGGCTGTCAAGGCTTCGAATTCATCAATTGTAATGGCATCAGGAGGAGAAAAGTTAGGATCTCCCTTGGTTTTTACCACATGCTCGATATAGAAGGTCAAGTGATTCACTTTCAAGGCGGCTAATTTTCTAATCTGCTCCTTCAAAAAGCGCATGTTAGATAGTGGTCCACGACTGATATCATCCATCACGGCTCGATTCCTAAAGCTGGGAAAATCTGTAATGAGCAAAGTGGGCAGACGACCTGTCTGGCGATAGCCAGTAGCCAGTTGCTTCAAACTTTGCAGACCATAAAAGAGCCCTGTGGGTGTTCCCGCAATGAGATGAATGCTGTTTTCCTGAATGGAGAGATGATAACCTTCCGGATCGAGATTCTCTGTGTCCAATCCTCGTTGCAAACAGAATTTCCGAATCCCTTTATCTTCATTCCACAAACCAACGCGTACGATCCGCTTGGCATGGGACGCTCGATACCAAAATATGTCATCCAGCAATTCAATACTGGTGGAAGAAAGATCGCTGGGGGAGACTAACTCAATGGCTTCATCTAGCGGAAAATACCCTTCTCCCCAAACTACCATCTGTGGAGCAGGTACAATGGGTACGGACTGAGCCCATGCACTAGGATAGTTGACCAAGCAGATAAAAGCTAACCAACTGATGTAAAGGATATTGTCAGATTTCATCTTTCTTTTACTTGACAACCACATGCTTGGCGATGAAGTCTGGATCAATTGCTATACCTGCCCCCGGCCCAGTGGGCACCTTAATCACACCCTCCTTACTGACTAAATCAGCAGTTGGACATTCTAAGGGAATATTCGTATTAAAGCCCTTGAATTCATGGTAAGGGCCTGCATTGGGTAGCGCAGAGACAAAATGCATCATGTACAAATAGCCAAGTCCAGAGCCAGAAATGTGTGGGACACAGGATTTACCCTTGGTAGCAGCCATACGGGCCACCCGCATGGAACGAATCATACCACCGAAATAAAATATATCTGGTTGTACAATGTCTAGCGCATCATTGCCGATCAACCAACGAAAGTTGCGCATGCTGGGCTCCTGCTCTCCGCCGGCTATAGGTATGCTCAGTGCGTCTGCCACCGCCTTGGTTTCTTCATACCAATCAAAAGGTGTAGGTTCCTCATAAAAGTCGATCTGGTACTCCTCCAAGATGCTACCAATACGTATGGATTCCTGCACATCATAGGAACCATTGGAATCTGCGTAGATGGTCATCTCCTGACCAAAGGCTTCTCGCACGAGGGGAATGAGTTCTTCTGTCCGGCCCGGTGGATAATCTTTGTTTTTACTCATCCTGCCGCCAATCTTGAACTTGACCGCCTTGGCCTGTGTATCTGCCACCGTAGCCTTAATTTTTTCGATGGAAGCCGTCGCTGACTCCCCACGATAATTATTGGCTTGATATACCGAAATAGATGAGTTTTTAACCCCTCCTAAAAGGGTGCCCATAGACCGATTACCTATTTGCCCCAGCAGGTCGAGTATCGCAAATTCAATAGTGGCAAGCGGCACCCACAAAGCCAGGTTCTGTAGCTTGTAATTGCTTCGGTAAACGTACACTTCTTCAATCAGTGCTTCAAGCTGTCTAGCATCCTGGCCAATAAAGAAATTTTGCAAACGATCTAAAAAGATGGGATATAGAGACCTCATTTGTGCATTGTTGGCTACCGATAAGCCAATAGCTCCATCTCTCGATCGGACGCGACAGAGGAAATTGTTTTTGTACCGAAGTAATTGCAAGGATTCAATTAGCACTGGATCATTGAGACCTGTAGTATCCAGGACCGGTTTCGCCAGGGCTGCATCTAATGTAGAATAATCAATAGATGGAGGGCCGGCAAGGGCTTCCTTATGCTGCTGGTCCTGACAACTGTAGGCAGAAAGGAGGGTACCTGCGGCACCGAGGAAAGAGTTTTTGATAAAGGTTCTTCGTTTTGAAAGCATAAAGGTGTTTTATCAGAGACAAAACAAAAAAGTTACCAATTATTGACATCTGTAATAATTGGGCTTGCTTCCTCTCAATTTAGGAAATTCTAGTTAGATGTTCCAAGCCAAGGAAGTTTCTTTTTGTTTGCATGGAACTATCCGCTCAGAGAAACCAAGAGGGCTAAGTTTTTAAATACCTCCGTTTTATAAAATGAATGGTCATAGCATCTAATGGCTCTCCTAGCTGTAGTTAGATGGCTAGTGCGGCGGTACCTAAGAGGGGCACGTTTTGAGACCTTGTAATGTTTGCACAACATCTTCATGTGGTTGCTTTGAGAAGTTCCTGGTAGGCCCTTATAATTTCTTTGGGAATATCATTGTTTTACAATTTTTTGCTGTACATTCACTTTTGAACTTCGTGTACTCAATGACGAATACTCAGACGTCAAAAAAAAATTACTCCTTGACTGTGAGACCTGAAAAACGGTCTCTATCTCAATTCCATGTCTCCTAGTGTTGAATGATTGATGCAATAGGGCTTAGGTCCCGTTTTAGGTGCTCAAGTACGTACGTGCTACCTGCTAGGACCCAAATATTATTTGACTGCTGTTGCCTTTTCCAGTCAGCAGCAAACCGATTAGATCGTATACCTGAATACCCCATATCATGAAAAAAACGTCTTACTCCATTTTCACGCTTTGTCTTATCTGCATGCCTCTCCTAGGCTGGAGCTTTACAGAAAATGAACAGATCCATCCGTTTGAAAGAGCAGACTGGGTCTACTTCCTCTATGACGACCTACAATTTAAAGTAGAAACTTTTGAGCTAGCTACAGAAGAAGCCGGTTTCTCAACCCTTTTGGCAGATGACCCCTGCCAGGTAGGAAGTAACCTGATACTCCGTTGTGGAATTCCCCGGGAGAGCACTAATCTTTTTCAGCAGGAAAATAACTTTGATATTTCGACTTATGGAAGTGGATGTGCTAGTACAAATTTTGACTATAGCGGTAGAGATCAAATCTATGAATTGACTGTCCCAACGGGCCTAGATTTTCTAGAGTTGCGGCTAACAGGCCCAAGAGTAAATCCCTTTAGCAAGCCGACTCAGTTTACCAGTATGACAGCCAATCTAGACATATTTTTGTACAGTTGTCTTACGGGCGAATGCATTGCGAGTGGAACTAGAACAGGTACCGCCAATGAAATTGTCAATCTGGATCCTGCGCCCCCACCGGGCGAGTATTATGTAATCGTAGATGGTAGAACGGATAATAACGTGTCAAGCTATGTGGTTTGGGCTTATTGTGGAACCAGTGATGACCCTTGTGCAGGGAGTACTTCCTCTATTCCCATTGTATGTAATCAACCGATAAGTGGGAATACATCTGGACAGGGTGATGATTTTCAGGTAGAATTGTATCGGGATTGTTTTCTCAGTACTTGGCCTTATGATAACCAGGATGTCATGTACGAATTCCAGACGCCTCAAGGAGCTACAGAATTGGAGTTTTTCCTAAGTGGGCTAACGGCTGATTTGGATATGTTTATCTATGACTGTAGTCCCTCTGGAGAATGTATACAGCATAATGCCAGATCTGGGTTTTCCAACGAAAATGTAGTGATTAATAATCCTTCGGGTACCTACTATATTATTATTGATGGAGAGGATACCGATGGACTTTCTCATGTGGGAGGCTTTACTTTGGAGGTGGTTTGTGATGGTGGAAATGTCAGTGAAGATCCATGCAACAGTGATTTTGATCAACTTGAATGTGGTCAGACCTATAATGAAGACAATATTAATACAGAAAGCTTCTTTTTTGCTGATGCCTATGATGGTTGCAGTGTAACCAATGGAGCCGATTACGATGGGGATGATCGCCTCTACCGTATCACGGCTACCAGTCCATTGCCGATTACCATAAGGATGACGGACCTCAACGCTAATCTAGACATGTTCCTCTTTGATTGTACCAGCTCTACAATTTGTATTGACCAGAGTAGAAGCAGCGGTACCAGCGATGAGCAAATTACCATTGATAATCCGATTCCTGGAATGGACTACTATTTTGTTGTCGATGGGGTAGATCCAAATTCACAGTCTACCTATACTTTGTCGATAGAATGCCAGAGCAGCGAAGATCCTTGTACCAGTACAGTTATGGACTTGTTGTGTAATCAGAGTTCTGGTCTTTTCAATAACAACTTTGGTGGAAGTAATTTCTACGCAGACCTATACGAAGACTGTTTTACCACCTCAAATCCCTATTCGGGAAATGACCGTATTTTCCGCTATTCCACGCCTCAGGATGTCACCTCTGTGACCTTCAACTTGACGAGCATGAGTAATAACCTGGATCTTTTCGTATACAATTGCAGTGGATTACGTGGGTGTATAGCTAGAAGTACGAGAAGTGGGGCAGCCAATGAAAGCATTACCATTAATAATCCGTCCGGAACTTACTATTTGATTGTGGATGCACGCACCGCAAACATAACGAGTAATTTTCGAATCACAGCTGAGTGTGAGTACGAGGATGATCCTTGTCTTACCTCCGCCAATTTGATTGACTGTAATCAGACTGTGAACAGTAATAATTTCAGTAGCGAAGATAATTTTGATACAGCCGTTTTTTCCAATTGTGGTGCCCCAACCGAACCTTATGATGCACGAGATAGAGTTTTTCAATTGACGGTGCCGACCGATGTGAATTTTATCGAAGTCTCGCTGTCCGGATTAGCTGCGAACCTAGATTTATTCGTCTTTGATTGTAACAGTTCGACCGCTTGTGTGGCTGCGAGTACCAATACCGGAACCACTGAAGAGCTCATTCAGTTAGATGTCTCAGCAGGAACTTATCGCATAGTAGTTGATGGGATTGACGCTAGCCAAGAATCCAATTTTACACTAGCCGTTAACTGTTGCAATGATCAGCTTTTTGAGAACTGTGACAACATGAGCTATGCTTTTACCGGTACGGGCCTAAATTTTGATTTCACAGCTGATCTGCCCGATTGGGAACAGTTTACGGATGGCTGGATTTGGCTGGTAGATGGGGAAGAGGCTAGTGATATTGTAACGACCGGATTAAACTATGATTTTCCAACCCCTGGGACCTACGAGGTATGCTATGACTACATTGAGAATACTAGTGGATGCCAAGTGGGATGTTGCAATAATTATTGCATCGAAGACCCGTACGCTTGTGGACTTGTCAATATTCAAAAAGACTCCTTACCAGGGGAAGGCTTCCAATTTACTTTGCTTGAAACAACAGTTTCTCAGATTACTTGGAGCATGCGTACTGCTGGTGGAGAAGTAATCGAAATTGGTACGGACCCCATATCTAATTTAGTACCCTTTGACAACACCTGTCCCATCGTCGATATCTGTGTCCGTTATTACGATGACATTAGTGGCTGCTGGAAAATCTGTTGCCTAACGGTCGAGCTATGTGAAGCAGTGGCAGGCTGTGATGATTGTGTAGATTGTTTCTTCTATGATACTCGAACGGTCAACGACTATACCGTTAGCTTTTATGATAACTATTGTGAAGCAGAAGATGAGTTTGGTAATCCTTTGAACTTGACCTATCAATGGCTATTCATTGACGCAGCTACTGGACAATCTGTGAATGTTACTTATCTGGAAGGTACCAGTGAAACGGATGCAAATCCGATTGTAGATTTCCCTGGCCCTGGCCAGTACGAAGCTTGTATTCAGATATTTAGCGATGTGGGAAGTATTCCTGTTCAGCTATTTAGTTGCTGTCAGACCATCAATCTTACTGAGACGGCTTGTTTTGCTCCCCCGGTGGCACATTTTACCTGGAATATTGATCAGGAAACGGGCTGGTATTATTTTGATGCTTCCACCAGTCAAGGAGCAAGCAACTTTACCTGGGATATACCGGATTACGTAGAAACCGTTTACGTTCCTGGGGGGCAGGCTGTTTGGGTTTTCTTCCCTGATAATGAATGTGCTGATGTTTGTTTATTGGTGAATAATGCTTGTGGACTTTCCTCCATTTGCCAAGAGTTCTGTAGTATCGATGGATGTACCGAAATTCCAGAACCTGCACCTTTTGTGCAACCGCAGATCAATGGACAGCAAGTCAGCTTCATCGGCATGCCGGAAGGAGGACTTTGGAACTCACATGAATGGCAGATTCCAGCGGGAGCTTCTTTTGCTAATGGCACAGATGTTAGCACTCCTAGCCCGGTAATCGACTTCACAGCTGCGGGTCATTATCGCATTTGTGTGACTTACTATAACGGCTGCACCAGAATTTGTCAATGTTGGACCGTTGCGATTCAAGATGTTTGCGCTGGGGTAGAGGTACTCACTATGGGGGTACAGACACTGGGTGACAATTCAGGAGGTAGCAGCCAGTTTGTCGCACCAGATTATGATTGTTACGCTGGTCAATCCACTTTTTCTGCACCGGATAAGATCTATGAAATCACGAAAACCAGCAATGAGGGAGATTTAACGATCACCTTGATCAATGAGGACCTGAGCGGCTTGCCGCTGGATTTGGATATCTTCCTGTTGGATGATTGTTTATTACCCGCTACCTGCCTGGGGCAAAGTATCAACCCATTTGGACAACCTTACTTCAATCGTAACTTCGATGCCATCCATCTTCCGGATTTTCCTGCAGGGACATACTACCTGATCGTTGATGGGTATAATGAAGCCCAACAAGGCCCTTTCCGCATTACCGCAACGGAGGGAGACCTATTCTGTGATGACATTAGTATCGTTTGTGGACAACCTATCTCTGCCTCGACCGACGGACAACCCAATAATGTGAGTGCCTATAATTGTCAGCCGATAGATAGGAGAGGGGGATATACCGGTCCAGAGCGAGTGTATACTTATGTGGCAACATTTGATGGCATCGTGAATGTAAGTCTAAGTGGATTAGATACCCAGGTAGACCTGGATCTGTTGATCTTGGATGCCTGTGATCAAGCCGCCAATTGTCTTGGCTACGGCAAGAATCCAGCGGGAGAAGATGAGCTGGTAAACTTGAATGTTACGGCTGGGCAGACTTATTATTTGGTAATTGAAGGCTGGGATGGTAGTGTAGGGAATTTTACACTTGAAATTCAACACCCAACCTGTGCGCCCATTAATACTTGCGATAACCTTTGCATGGACAATTGTTGTGATACCAATTGCAATAACTTGGTGTACACGATAGAAGAAAATTACGATACGTATTCGGGATATGGTTCGTTGAGTTATAGATTTGAGAACATCTCCGGCATGGAAATCTGCAAGTGGGAAGTGGATGGGGTAGAAGTACCAGGAACCGAAAATATAGATGTGCTTTTCTACTCCTTAGAAGAGGGACTTCACACCATCTGTATGTATCTGAAAGTGCCGGGGGAGGATTGTGTTATTCAGTGCTGTAAAACCATTTATGTACAACCTCCTTTTGATTGTGGGGAAACGGCAATTGATTATGAGTTGGTAACTAACCTGGGGTATCGATTTTCCCTAAATAACGGAACAAACTATCAAACCATCTCCTGGACCTGGGAAGACACGGATTCTCCTTTGGGAACCGGACCACTTTCAAATATCTTAGACTTCCCTACCTCTTGCCAATCAGCAACAGTGAGTGTCAGTTATTTCGATCCTCAATTTGACGCTTGGTTCCTTTGCAGTCGTACCGTTTGGCTCTGTCCCCCAGAAGATTGTGGAGCAGGTAACATCAATTACAAGTATAGTGGAGATACTTTCATATTTGATTTCGATCTACCTACTACAGCTGATCCGTCTACGGTCACTTGGAGTGAATTGGAGACCGGGGTTGAATTTGGACAAGGGCAGGGATCCATGGTGTCTTATCCTAATGCCTTACCCTGCGAGATTCGAACTATTTGTATCCGATACTTCGACTTCTACACCTACAGCTGGTACAGTTGCTGCCGCAGGATTTATTTGTGTGATCCATTCGATTGTACGATCATAAACTGGCAATATTTAGATACGGAGTCGAGTTTTCAATTCAATATTCCGCAGGAGGATGACTATTCAAATGTAAGTTGGCGAATAGATGCACCCAATATGGCACCATTTGGCTCCGGTTATACTTCTGATCTGTTGGCAGCTTCTAGTTCTTGTCCGACTTATGTGGTAACGGTAGAATACTTCCAGGAATCCTGCGAGTGCTGGCGTCAATGTAGCGTAGTTTTTGAGGCCTGTCCACCAGAGGATTGTGGTACTTCAGATCCTTTGACGCTCCCCTGGTTACAAGCATTGATTGATTGTGACAACGCCCCATGTGGTTTGCAGGTCTTCGCCTGCCGCTATGAAGGACAGCCCGTCATTACATTAAGAGATAATCCTTACCTCTGCTCCTTTGGAGAAGGACAAGTATATACCTGTACAGGGCAACTACTCTTTACCTATGGTGGAACGAGTGGAATTAATAATGATTTAGCTGAGCAATTAACTAACTGTGAGCTGATATTTGAATGCCCACTGCCAAGTCCAGAGATTTGTGATGATGGTTTAGATAATGACCAGGATGGTCTGGTAGACTGTGAAGATCCCGATTGTAGCTTTGACATATACTTTACTTGGACCGATGCGGATTGTGCGGCGGATAATGGCACCGCAACGGTATATATTGATCCTGGATATGTGATATCTAGAGGACTGCGTCCAACTTATGAATGGAGTAATGGGGCGGTGACCCAGTCCATTAGTGGAGTTGCTCCCGGCACCTATTCCGTGACAGTTACTAATGATGCAGGATGCCAAACCATTGGTGAGGTTACCATCGGAGAAAAGAATAATTTGGTGGTGCAAGTAGGCACGACAGTGGATGTCATTTGTGAGGGAGACAGTACGCTTTTACAATCGCAAATTAACGGCGGTAAGCCCCCCTATACCTACGCCTGGAGTGACGGTTTAGGTAACAGCTCTACCGCTTTCGCTAAGCCTCTGGAAACGACAACTTTTTACCTGACGGTGACGGATGTAAACGGTTGTCAGGCTGTAGACTCCACGCAGGTGACCGTCATCCCTAAACCGCCGATCGATAACATCGATACGATCTGTGCTCCTGATCTGTTGACTTATCGCGTGGAATTCTTTACCACGCCAGGTAATCTTGTAAGTGCTGATGTAGGTCAAGTGCAGGATTTAGGAAGCGGTGTATTTGCCGTTAGCAGCATTCCAACTGGACAAAATGTAGTGATCACAGTAGTGGATCCAAATACCGATTGTTCCAATATGGAAACGGTGCTTTCTCCGACCTGCCCCTGTCCAGATATTCCGCCGCCCTTGAGTGGCGGAGATCAAGAAATATGTAATGGCGAAACCATACCTCCATTAATCGTGCCCGAGATTAGTGGGTTGAATGCCAATTGGTATGATGCAGCTGTGGATGGGCAATTCCTCGCCTCCACATTTAGCTTTGTACCTAGCCAAGCAGGCACCTATTATGTAGAATATGAGGAGATTGTTAGTGGTTGTGTGAGTGATAGTAGAACACCAATTACATTAATCATTCACCCACTACCTGTGGTCGAAATCATAGGAGATACCATTCTATGTGCTTTGGAAACTACGGTTCTGACTGCCACAGGTGCAGATACTTACAGTTGGAGTACAGGTGAAACCGGTGACAATATCACGGTTTCAGCAAGTGGTATTTATTGGGTAGAAGGAACGGACGTCAATGGATGTAGAGATAGAGATTCCGTCACGGTTGATATCGCAATGCCGATAGTAATAGACATGACACCAACTAATGTTAGTTGCTTCGGGTTCTCTGATGGCAGCATTGTAACAGACGTGTCGGGTGGAACTCCTCCTTACTCTTATGAGTGGAATACGGGCTCACAAGCCGCGGATTTGACTGGACTGGTGCCTGGACGTTATATTTTAACCATAACGGATGCAAGACTCTGTACTCAAGTTGATAGTGTAGATATTATACAACCGGAGGAATTATCCCTGGATACAACTGTTGTCGACCCAATTTGTGGGACAGTACCAAATGGCAGTATTGATGTAGTACCAAGTGGCGGAACCCCCCCCTACAGTTTTAGTTGGGCGGATGATGTTAGCGCTACGACTGGGTCGCGCACTAACCTAAGTGCAGGTAGCTATGCCGTTACCGTAACGGATCAAAACAATTGTATTATCACAGCTAGCTTCACGTTAACGGATATCCAAGCGTTGGACCTTCAGCTGGTTCCGACAGACGCGGATTGTAACGGAGCTAGCACTGGTAGCCTAACGCCAATCCTTACAGGTGGAACAGGGCCCTACAGCTTCCTATGGTCGGATCAAAGTACCGATTCCATCTTACAGGAGATTTCTGCAGGAGTAACCTTTTCTGTATTGGTGACTGATGCCTTTGGTTGTACGATTTCTGGAGAGGGAAGTATCGGGGAGCCTCCTGCCTTGGACGGATCACTATCTGCGACGGATATTTTTTGTTTTGGAGAATCAAATGGAAGTGTCACCGTTGTTCCAACCGGTGGAACCCCTCCGTATAACTACAGTTGGTCCAATGGTACTCAAGGAAGTCCAACTATCGACAACCTTCCTGCTGGACAATATATTCTCACCCTTACAGATGCAAATGATTGTTTCTTTATCAGTGATCCCGTTGCGGTCAATCAGCCCGATAGTCTTGAGGTATCGGCAGAAATCACAGATGCTACCTCTTGCGCGATGTCGCCAGATGGGGCTATAGTCTTGACCGTCGTAGGCGGCACTCCTGATTATACCTATTCTTGGTCCACAGGAGCCACGACTAAGGATATCAGTGGTTTATCTGGAGGTACCTACACAGTGACGATTACCGATGCAAATGATTGTGAAAAAATAGCTTCTTTCACCGTCAATGAGCCTTCCTCCTTGTCAGTAGAAGTGACGCAGGTGGATGTATTATGTAATGGCGACTTAACGGGCAGCTTAAGTCTATCGATCAGTGGTGGCCTGCCACCTTACAGCGTCCTTTGGACAGATGGGACGACGGGTACAGATCGTCAGAATCTAGGCGCGGGCACTTACGGCTACACGGTGACGGATGCCAACCAATGTACCTTCACCGGTGCGCCCGAGATTACCGAGCCACCCGCCTTAGCCCTCGATCCAATTGTGGTCAACATCACTTGTTTTGGAGACCAAAATGGCTCTATCGATCCGCAGGTAAGCGGTGGTACCCCACCGTATAATTATGCCTGGTCAAATGCGGCTACCACGCCAACGCTCAGCGACCTTGGTCCTGGTAGCTATAGTGTGGTGGTGACGGATGCGAATGATTGCGTTTTACAATCGGGTACCTTTGAAATCTTGGAACCGGCAGCACTAACGGTGATGGGCGAGATCACGGATGCCACTTCTTGTGCCACGACTCCCGATGGCGCGATCGTGTTGACGGTAGAAGGCGGTACCCCAGATTATTCATTCGCTTGGTCTACGGGAGCAACGACCAAAGACTTGAGCGGTTTATCTGGAGGAGCCTATACGGTAACCGTTACCGATGCAAATGATTGTGAAAAAATAGCTTCTTTCACCGTTAATGAGCCTTCAGCCTTGTCGGTAGAAGTGACGCAGGTCGATGTATTGTGTAATGGCGACTTAACGGGCAGTCTCAGTCTATCGATCAGTGGTGGCCTGCCACCTTACAGCGTCCTATGGACGGATGGGACCACGGGCACGGATCGTCAGAATCTAGGCGCGGGCACTTACGGCTACACGGTAACGGATGCCAACCAATGTACCTTCACCGGTGCGCCCGAGATTACTGAGCCACCCGCCCTGGCCCTCGATCCAATTGTAGTTAATATCACTTGTTTTGGAGACCAAAATGGCTCCATCGATCCGCAGGTAAGCGGTGGTACCCCACCGTATAATTATGCCTGGTCAAATGCGGCTACCACGCCGACGCTCAGCGACCTAGGTCCTGGCAGCTATAGTGTGGTGGTGACAGATGCGAATGATTGCGTTTTACAATCGGGTACCTTTGAAATCTTGGAACCGGCAGCACTAACGGTGATGGGCGAGATCACGGATGCCACTTCTTGTGCTACGGCTCCCGACGGCGCGATCGTGTTGACGGTAGAAGGCGGTACCCCAGATTATTCATTCGCCTGGTCTACGGGAGCAACGACCAAAGACTTGAGCGGTTTATCTGGAGGAGCCTATACGGTGACCGTTACCGATGCGAATAATTGCGAACAGATAGAAACCTTTACCGTCAATGAGCCTTCCTCCTTGTCGGTAGAAGTGACGCAGGTGGATGTATTGTGTAATGGTGACTTAACGGGCAGCTTAAGTCTATCGATCAGTGGTGGCCTGCCACCTTACAGCGTGCTTTGGACAGATGGGACGACGGGTACAGATCGTCAGAATCTAGGCGCGGGCACTTACGGCTACACGGTGACGGATGCCAACCAATGTACCTTCACCGGCGCGCCCGAGATTACTGAGCCACCTGCCCTGGCCCTCGATCCAATTGTGGTCAACATCACTTGTTTTGGAGACTCAAATGGCTCCATTGATCCGCAGGTAAGCGGTGGTACCCCGCCGTATAATTACGCTTGGTCGAATGCGGCTACGACGCCAACGCTCAGTGACCTTGGTCCTGGCAGCTACAATGTGGTGGTGACGGATGCGAATGATTGCGTTTTACAATCGGGTGCCTTTGAAATCTTGGAACCGACAGCACTAACGGTGATGGGCGAGATCACGGATGCCACTTCTTGTGCTACGGCTCCCGATGGCGCGATCGTGTTGACGGTAGAAGGCGGTACCCCAGATTATTCATTCGCCTGGTCTACGGGAGCAACGACCAAAGACTTGAGCGGTTTATCTGGAGGAACCTATACGGTAACCGTTACCGATGCGAATAATTGCGAACAGATAGAAACCTTTACCGTCAATGAGCCTTCCTCCTTGTCGGTAGAAGTGACGCAGGTGGATGTATTGTGTAATGGCGACTTAACGGGCAGTCTCAGTTTATCAATCAGTGGTGGCTTGCCACCTTACAGCGTACTTTGGACAGATGGGACGACGGGCACGGATCGTCAGAATCTAGGCGCGGGCACTTACGGCTACACGGTGACGGATGCCAACCAATGTACCTTCACCGGTGCGCCCGAGATTATCGAGCCACCCGCCTTAGCCCTCGATCCAGTTGTGGTCAACATCACCTGTTTTGGAGATCAGAACGGCTCCATCGATCCGCAGGTAAGTGGCGGCACCCCGCCGTACAACTATGCCTGGTCGAATGCGGCTACTACGCCGACGCTCAGCGACCTAGGTCCTGGCAGCTACAGTGTGGTGGTGACGGATGCGAATGATTGCGTTTTACAATCGGGTACCTTTGAAATCTTGGAACCGGCAGCACTAACGGTGATGGGCGAGATCACGGAT
>JABSSL010000040.1:47179-81408 GCA_013214355.1 Saprospiraceae bacterium
GCGCGATCGTGTTGACGGTAGAAGGCGGTACCCCAGATTATTCATTTGCCTGGTCTACGGGAGCAACGACCAAAGACTTGAGTGGTTTATCTGGAGGAGCCTATACGGTAACCGTTACCGATGCGAATAATTGCGAACAGATAGAAACCTTTACCGTTAATGAGCCTTCCTCCTTGTCGGTAGAAGTGACGCAGGTGGATGTATTGTGTAATGGCGACTTAACGGGCAGCTTAAGTCTATCGATCAGTGGTGGTTTGCCACCTTACAGCGTACTTTGGACAGATGGGACGACGGGTACAGATCGTCAGAATCTAGGCGCGGGCACTTACGGTTACACCGTGACGGATGCCAATCAATGTACCTTCACCGGTGCGCCCGAGATTACCGAGCCACCCGCCCTGGCCCTCGATCCAATTGTGGTTAACATTACCTGTTTTGGAGACCAAAATGGCTCCATCGATCCTCAGGTAAGCGGTGGTACCCCTCCATACAACTATGCTTGGTCGAATGCGGCTACTACGCCGACGCTCAGCGACCTAGGTCCTGGCAGCTACAGTGTGGTGGTGACGGATGCGAATGATTGTGTCTTGGAATCGGCCACTTTAGAAATACTAGAGCCAGAAGAGATTATTATTGAAGGCAATGTGACGGATGCTACCTCCTGTGAGACCACTCCAGACGGAGCTATTACAACTACTGTTGTTGGGGGGACAGGTAACTATACTTTCTTATGGTCTACTGGCTCTACTGATCCAAACCTGAGTGGTCTAGGTGGAGGAGTATACTCGCTAACTGTGACCGATGAAAACGATTGCGAACAGGTCGCGAGCTTTGAGGTAGGAGAACCTTCTAGTATAAGCGCCGAAGTAACCGTCACACCTGTTAGCTGTTTTGGCGAGGCAGATGGTTCGGCTAGTTGGACCATCACGGGTGGCCTGCCACCTTACAACATCCTGTGGTCAGATGGCAATACGGAACAAGATCGCCTAAACTTGGCGGCTGGTGTATATGATGTGACTATTTCAGATGCTAATAACTGTACTTTCTTAGCGCAGGCAGATATAGGCTCACCCGATTCACTAGAAATCATAGCAGATATCACTAATATCAGTTGTGCGGGAGAAGCTGATGGCCAGATAAACATTACCCTTACTGGAGGAACGCCCCCTTATGTATTTTCTTGGTCGAATGGAGCAACTGCTGAGGATATCCAAGATCTGGATGAAGGGGAGTACAGTGTGGTGGTGACGGATGCCAATGATTGTGTGTATGAGAGTAATAGTTTTACTATAAGTGCTCCAATGGAGTTAGAGGTCCAATCAGTGGTAGTGGATGCGACCGCTTGTGGAAACGGAATGGATGGTAGCCTAAGTCTGACGGTCACCGGTGGGACAGGTACCTATAGTTATCTTTGGAACACAGGAGATGAGACACCAGATTTGCAAAATATTGGACCAGGTATCTATGCAGTTACAGTTACCGATGAAAACAACTGTGCCACAGTTCATGAAAGAACGGTGAATCAACCACAAGGACTTGAGGTGGTAGCAAATATTACGAATACAAGCTGTGTTGACGCTACCGATGGAGCCATAAGCTTAGATATATCTCGTGGTATTCCTCCTTATACTATCCTCTGGGATGATCAATCAACCACTACGGAAAGGACAGGACTTGCTGCTGGCACGTATGCTTACACGGTCACAGACGCCAATAATTGTGAAGAACTGGGAGAGGCTGTGGTGGAAACACCTCCACCATTATCCATTGAGGCTACCATTTTACCGATCAGTTGTGCGGGAGAATTTGATGGGGGAATTGTGGTTATCGCGTCCGGAGGAACCGGAGGTTATCGCTTTGAATGGTCTAATGATCGATCCACTCCGGTAAATAATGCCTTACCAGCCGGAGAATACACACTATTATTGCGTGATGCTAATAACTGTGTACTCGATACAACCTTTGTTTTGACAGAGCCTCCAGCTTTGTTTATCGAAGACTCTCAAGTTACTGATGCAGCATGTAGTGGAATTGCCAATGGTGCAGTGGATATATCTGTAGTAGGAGGCGTTGAGCCCTATCAGTTTACTTGGTCTAATGGCGCGACTACGGAAGACTTGGTGGATGTGGAAGGTGGAGCATATGATGTTACGATCACCGATGCAAGTGGTTGTTCATTTGAAGACTTTTTCACGGTATTTAATACCACCGAGCTATCAGCTAGTGCGGAGACCGAAGCTGCCACCTGCGATGAGGCTAATGGAAGTATTTTGCTAGAGGTTGGTGGCGGAACCGAGCCTTACACTTTTGATTGGAGTATTGACGGAACCGGAGATAATGATGATGAACAAAGTCCTACTGGAGTACCTGCTGGAATTTATCAGGTAACCATACGAGATGCGGCTTCATGTAGCATTACCCTGGAAGATATTGTGGTAGAAGGTAAAATTGCTCCTGTACTAAGTTTGGTGTCAACCGAACAAAGTGTCTGTGGTGAAGCCTCTGGTAGTGCCTTGATTGATCTACAGGGAGGGGCCGAACCCTTCACTTTCAGTTGGTCAAATGGTACAACAGAGCAGAATCTAAGTGGGGTTGATGCAGGTATGTATACGCTAACCGTTACCGATGCTGATCAATGTGAAGATATCTTAGAAGTTACAATCAATTGCTTCGATCCTTGTTCAGTCGCTGTCGGTACCATGGGACAAGAAAAGCTGATGGGTTGCCAATCTCAGATCTTGACAGCTACTTATGATTCGACCAACGAAGTAGTGGGAGACGGAGAAGTAAGACTGTTTGTTATACACAATGCCAGTGGAGATATGTTGGGAACTTCAATCCTCAACGTCTCCACCGATCCTACCATTGCTTATACCAGTGCATTGAGCCCTAATGTTGAGTACTACGTCTCCGCTGTGGTCGGTAAGGATGACGGAAATGGACTGATTGATTTTAATAATTCCTGTTTGGCGGTTGCGCCAGGAACACCTTTCTCTTTTGCGCCAGCGCCAACGGGTCCAGCACAATTGATTGCTACCAATTCGACCTTATGTCCTGGGCAACAGTTAGAATTAAAGGTTCAAGTACAAATTGACGGTGATCCATCCTACGTTTGGGATACACCCAAGGGTACAATCACGACCACCATTCCAGAGCTTATTGTCAATAACTTTGGAGCAGAAGATGTGGGAGAGTATTTGGTCGCTTATAACATCGGTGGATGTGACTCCGAGCAACTAGGTCCCCTAGTCGTGACATTAGATGAGGGAGCAGGTGAAGTTACGGCTGGGGAGGATCTAAGGCTTTGTGGGGATGGTTCTTTTGTTCTGGAAGGCAGTATGCCGGAAGGGGCTACCGGAACTTGGTTTACCACTTCCTCCGCTTTCATCGAGGACGATAGCGATCCCAACTCCTTTGTAGACTCCTTAGTCAATGGAATAAACACCTTCTTCTGGATTGTTAATACCGGGTCTTGTCTGGTTAGAGATACGGTTGAGGTATATCACGCTGTAGCACCTACGACGCAGGACCGAAGTATAACCATGGAGGCTAACCAGGCCACCTTACTATTGAATAAAAAGGCACTATTCGATCAGATTACTCAATCGATCCCTGATTCTAATTTAAGTTTCTCCATCATACAAGAACCTGATGAAGGCCAACTTACCGTGGATGATGAGGCAAGTCAATTGATTTACCAGCGAGACCTTGATATAGAGGGGGATCTAGATCTGGAGTTTATTTATGAGGTTTGTAATGTGGACCCTGAATGCGGAGAATTGTGTAGTGAATCTACGATTACGCTCAGCATCAAGTACCTGGAGACGGAGATCATTTCCTACAAGAAAGGACTTAGACCCGATGGGAAGAGTCCAACTTGGAATATTACCCTCCTGCGAGATCTCACGGAGGCGAAGCTCACAATTGTGGATCGATGGGGTAAACGTATTCATTCAGAAGAGTATCTTCCTGAGGATAACTTATCCAAGGGGAATATGTTGGAGGCTTGGGATGGCAAAAACTTTGCTGGGGTGAGTATGTATACGGGAGCCTACTACTTCATCTTTGAAGGTACGCCCACCTCGGGCGATAAACCGATCGTCGTCAAAGGCATTGTATATCTATTGAAATAGAAACACCTAAAAACCTGATCATGAAATCTTTATATATATCCGTTCTGTTTTTCTTTGTTGGCTTAACCCAACTACAAGCACAGTTACTCACGCCCTACACGCTCTATCGCGATCAATGGGGGGTGATTAACCCAGCCAGTGTTTCGAACAATTACACGCTGGACGAATACACATTTGCCCTTTCTGCTACCAATCGACATCAGTGGTTAGGGAATGGCTTCAACTATGACTATTCACCCAATACCCAGTTGATCAACTTTGAGGGTATTTTGGAATTTAGTAGAATCGTAGTCGGTGGGCATGTTCTACAAGATCGTACAGGTGATCTTTCAAATCTTGGATTCTATGGGCGTTTTGCTTACATGATTCCTTTGGATCGTTTTTCTAAGCAGATGATCTCTGTCGGCCTGGCAGCTGGTTTTTTGCAAAATCGATCTATGATTGATGGATCGGACAATGAATATTTTGATTCTCCTGAAGAAGGTATCGTTCCTGGTTCTGTCTTGAAGCCGGATGTGAGTATCGGTATCTATTATTACAAGGAAGACATCTGGTATGCGGGCGTATCTATTCCACAATTATTAAGTTTAGATTCCGAATTTGGCGAGGATCAAATTGCTTATTCTCTGAAGCAGCCGCGACATTACTATATAGTGGGAGGGGGATATATTCCCTTCGACTTTTTTGGCTTTGGAGATGGCTCCTCCTTCCTAGAAATTTCCGGCTGGGGTAGATACCTTCCTGTTCGTCAGAGTAAGGCCGATTCCTTTGCCCATCTGTTTCGGGTAGATGGTAATGTTCGTTATCAACATAGTCAAATTGCTTGGGTAGGTTTTGGAGTAGGTACCGATCTGGCGACAGATTTTTCGACTTTTCATACCGAGTTTGGTTTCATTGGTGGAGAAGCCCTAAATCTTTCTAACGGCCAATTGAAAGTTGGCTTGGCAATGGATTTTTCCTTTGGTGAAGGGGTTAGAAGATTGGGGCCTAGTGCAGAAATCAATGTGATTTATGCTTGGTACTAGTACTTGAAACCAGCATGTTTTGGGAACAGGAATGGTATGGCTTAACTGACTAATGCAAGTTGCGATTCAATTTAGAGCGCCCAAATGCGTCAGATATTTGCTGCAAAATCTTCCTTTTTTGCGCTCATCCATCGCAACTTGGGTGAACTAGCTTATCTTAAGCTGAATTAGGATTTAAAGCGAAAAACCACTAAACGAATGTCTATTCCTGTTCCCACTCTTATGGCAGGCCTCCTGAGCCTTTGCCTAATCAGCTGCCAGTCTACAACGCCTTCCCAAGCGGAGGGTAAGCAAGTATCACCGCCCAATGTACTTTTTCTAGCTATCGATGATCTCAACGATTGGTTAGGCTGCATGGAGGGTCACCCCAACGCCAAAACGCCGAATTTGGATCGCTTGGCCGCCCGTGGCACACTCTTTACTAACGCACACTGCCAAGCGCCAATTTGCGGCCCCTCCCGAGCCAGCCTAATGACGGGCTTGCGACCTTCAACCACTGGTATCTATGGCCAGATCAATGACAACAAAATTCGACAGGCGGACAGTCTACTTGCCGATATTACTTTTCTACCCCAATATTTCCAAGACGCTGGCTACAAGACAATGGGAAAAGGGAAACTCTTTCACCACTTTGCACCTGAAGGAGTGTTCGAAGAACGAGGAGGAAGAGAAGGTGGGTTTGGTCCGAAGCCCAAAGAACGTTTTAAGTATGATCCAGCCTGGTTTGGCAAACCACCAGGTACCCAGACCGACTGGGGCGTCTTTCCAGAGAAAGATGAGGATATGATCGATTACCAAACGGCTGAATGGACTATCCAAAAACTGAAACAAACCTATGAGCGGCCATTTTTCTTGGCTGCAGGCTTTATCCGTCCACATGTACCGTTTTATGCACCCCAGAAATGGTTTGATCTCTATCCATTGGATAGTATCCAATTACCGCCTTATCTAGAGGAAGACCAAAAAGACATCCCAGATATCTCAAGACAACTTCACAAGATTCCCCCAATGCCAACCACCGAATGGGCCAAAGAACAGAAAGAATGGAAAGCCATCGTGCAAGCTTATTTGGCTTGTATCTCATTTGTTGATCATTATGTAGGGAAGGTCTTAGATGCCTTGGAGGATAGCCCATATGCGGATAATACCATTGTAGTAGTTTGGTCTGATCACGGTTATCATATTGGGGAGAAGAATCGTTTTGCCAAGCATTCCCTCTGGGAAGAATCGACACATGTCCCACTAATCTTTGCTGGGCCAGGCATTAGTAGTGGTGCCGTTTGTGATCGCCCCGTCGAATTGCTGGACCTTTACCCTACCTTGTTAGAACTTTGCGGCTTACCAGCCAATAGGCAAAATGAAGGGAAAAGTTTACAAGCCCTCCTTGAGAATCCAACAGCAGCTTGGGACAAGGCAGCCATCACGACTTATGGAAGGAACAATCATAGCGTAAGAACAGAGGGGCATCGGTATATTCATTTCGAGGATGGAAGTGAGGAATTCTACGATCACGCCCAAGATCCGGAGGAATGGAATAACAGGGCCACCGCATCAAAACCACAGGATTATAGAAATTGGTACAAACAATTACCTACTATCAACAAACCCTGGAGTACTGCCAATTCCAAAGGAGCAAATGTATACCTGGAATCCCAAAGACAGCGTGATTTGCAGCTGGCAAACTGACGCTTAAATCCATGGTCTCCAAGCGCTTGGAATCAAGCTGAAGTGCTGTTTAGGCTCCTCCGTTTTTCGGAAAAAGAGTACACCAAAATCGTAAAAGTCTACACTAAAGGTAACACTTGGATGAGCTTGGAGCGCTTGCCAGGCCTCCATCATTTCTGGCGACCAGTAGATATCTGCGACTACAAAGGCACTTTGCTCATTGAGGTAAGGCAGGCAGATTTCGAAATAGCGGAGCGTCGGTTCGTGGCTGTGGTCACCATCCAGGTACACATAGTCAAGTTGCGGAAGTGTAGGAAGGAGCTTCGGGAGAACTTCATCGAAACTACCTTGGTAATACTTCATGTTCTTAAACTTCATTCCCTGTAGGTGTCCTTTGGCTAATTGCGCAATAGCCGGGGAACCTTCAATGGTATGAAAAGTAGCATCTTGCGCGGCAGCAGCCTGATAGACCGCCGATAGTCCCAGGGAGGTTCCCATTTCTAGCATTTGGGTCGGCTTCAAATAGTTGACAAGCCGAAATAGCAATTGGCCATTGCCTGCATCTACGGCTACCGTTCGGCCGAGATCAGAGATCCTAACCTGCTTATCTTTTATAATTTGTGATCCCGCTCCAAATTGGCTTTGCGGAATCAATTGGTGATTCTGGTAAATGTAGTCCCGCAAGCCCGCTGCATCGGAAAAGGCATAGAACCAACGTTTATCTTGGAACAAGGCTTTTCCTAAATGGAGAACAAAGGGGTTACGGACATGGCGGAGTCTCGTGGCCCTTCGGTAGAAGATCAGCCATCGCTTAAAAAGTTGCCACCTAACCGCCAATTGATTCAACATACATTCCTTCTTTTCGGCTGCAAGATAAGAGAACTTGCTGGGTCCATGGACAAAGTTTATACCTACTCTTTGGTCTCGTATCAAAAAGAAGCTCTTGGAATGAAAACCATATGCTTAAAAAGCCTATATTTCGCATTGAAACCAATGGAAAGCCATGTCCTTATTCAAATTAAGGGGTAAATTAACCAAAACCCAAAACCTCGTATTAGGAATTGTTGGTCTCTTCATCCTCGTCGCTGTCTGGTGGATATTGGCAGAAGTCAATGCTGAGCAGCGTGCGGTGATCGAGGATTATGAGACACACTTACCTTCTTCTATTCTGCAAGATTCTACTGTTCAGCCCATTGATCGAGATTCCTTGGCGCGCGCAGATTCTATCAAACTAGCGAATGCTACAGAATTTGAAAAGGTATATCCCATTCTCCCACCACCCAATCACGTGGTGGCTGCCTTCCCCGATCTATTTCAGGAAGATCGTTTGATCTACAATTCTAAATTGTCCATCTGGAGGAACTTGCAAGGTTACTTCTGGGCCATCTTGATATCTGTAGTAATTGGATTTATGATCGGGCTAATCCCTCTCTTTCGGGGACTATTTAGTAAACAGGTAGATGCCTTGCGGTACTTACCCTTGACGGCCTTGACCGGACTTTTTATTATTTGGTTTGGGATAGAAGACAAAATGAAAATTGCCTTCCTAGCCTTCGGTATTCTAGTGTATATGCTACCGGTAGTGGTACAACGGATAGATGAGGTCAAGGATGTTTATCTCAAAACCGTTTTTACGCTTGGAGCTACGGATTGGCAGACGATAAGATCAGTATATTTTCCTTCCGTTTTTTCGAAACTGATGGATGACATCCGGGTCTTGACGGCTATTTCCTGGACTTATATCATTATTGCGGAGCTATTGAATAGACAAGGTGGGCTCGGGGCATTGATCTACGTCAAGGCCAGGCAGGGGCAATTGGAAAAGGTATTTGCGATCTTGATTGTAATCATCCTCATCGGCTTCCTCCAGGATCGCATATTCGTCTATATGGACCAACGATTATTCCCCCACAAATACGCCAAAAAACGGATCAATGGAATTAAGGAAGTAGAGTATGGCTTAATGGCTATCCTATTGGCCATTACTCTGGCGATCATTGTTCCCGCCATTATTCCTTCCACTTTAGGAATGATGGGGAATCTGGCTACTATTTTGGCCATCACTGGCGTGGTAGTGAGTTTGTACGGAGAATACCGATTGCGCAAGGCTTCGGTGGAAGCTGCCTAATGGTATCCCTTTCCAAATGATGTAAATAGAACAAAAATGAGCTTATTTCCAGATACGGAGAATCCTAATATAATAGAATTAAGACAGATCGATCAAAGCTATGATGGAGGCGAGAGCTTTATCATCCAAGGCTTGGATTTTATGGTAGAAGATAAACCAGCGCAAGGCCAGTTCGTAGTTATCCTGGGGATGTCGGGTAGTGGAAAGTCAACTTTACTTCGTTACATTGCGGGCCTGCAGAAGCCCACAGCGGGAGAGGTGTTAATCCATGGTAAACCGATCGACGATACCAAGCGAGTTGGGATGGTTTTCCAGCAGTATTCTTCTTTGCCATGGATGACCGTCTTAGAAAATGTCTCCCTGGCACTGAAATTCCAAGGGATTGAAGAGAAGGAACGGAAAGAAAAGGCCATGGAAATGATTGAAATGGTAGGACTCTTAGGTCATGAGGATAAGTTTGCTCAGTATCCTACCTTATCTGGTGGACAGCTGCAGCGGGTCGCTATCGCTAGAAGTCTCCTGGCAAACCCTGAAGTGCTGCTAATGGATGAACCCTTCGGTGCATTAGATATCAATACTCGTCTTCAGATGCAGGACATGCTAGCTAAAATATGGTTGAAATTTCATCCTACGGTGATCTTTGTGACGCATGATATTGCCGAGGCAGTATATCTAGGGGACGATATCTATATTCTAAAATCTCAACCCTCCCAAATAGTGGAGCACATCCACGTAGACTTGCCTTTCCATCGCACAAAAGAAACCAAAAGAGATCCACATTTCGTGGAACTGGTACATATGGTAGAGGATAAGATGATTGAAGTAGCGCAGATGGGATAGGGGGAAGTCAGAAATCGGAAGTGAGTGTTTTCAAATGCCTCACTTCCAATTTCTCTTCCACTATTTTGACTTAGTCTGTGCGGCAACCGCTACGTCTTCTTCCCGAGCGGCTTCGGCTTCCCACTAAACCATTATCAATGAAGTTGTAAGAAACGGTCAGGCCTAAAATGAAATAGGTGTCGGTCGTTCTACCATCCCCTCTTTGTGTACCCGTCGGAACAATTACTGGGTCTGACCCCAATAACTCGCCTTGCCGATTGGCCAAAGCTGCTGTCAATTCACCTCTTGCTGCTAGCAATTCATCATACGAAACGTAGGTTGTACTAACATCGTCGATATAATCGCTAAAGGTTTTGCGAATACCCAATTCGATCCCCAAATTCCAATGATCATTAAGGGCATACTTGAGACCAAATCCGAAAGGAATGGCAAATTGCTGTGTTTGGTAGGGATCCGGACGGTCAGGCAATCCTTGTCCTTCCGTACCCAGTGGCTGAAGGGCTACCAAGTCGCCCTGGTATTCTGCTTTTGGATTGAAAGTGAAGAAAGCTATCCCCCCGAACAAGTATGGCGAAAAGGGATTAGCTAGATTGTAAGGCTGATATCTTAAAATGTTGAATTCTCCGATTAAAGAGGCTTCGTATATATCGGTTTGGAAATGCAGGTTTCTATCTCTAAATACACCTACCGGGGCATTAGCATCTGCACCCGACAGAGAAGTGTAATTGAATCCCAGTCTAACACTGAGAAAATCATTGGCATTGTAGCGGCCAAATACCCCGCCGGCAAAATGCGTCTGTCCGAGGTATACCGTGGAGGAATTGTTCGAAAGATCCCCCTGGTAATTGCCACCACCACCCAAGATGCCGACTTCGAAGTACTGCGCATTTAAGGCTGTATGGAGGAAAAACAAAGCCAAAAACGGAAAAAGAGATTTCATATGAATTAAAATTGAGACCTTATAAGAAGTTGAATTCAATTATTACAGGGTCCCGAAGGCATGACTAGCGTCCTTGCCAATGGGGTAAGATATCTTGAAGGGTCTAGTTACAAAGTTCAAAAATCCCCAAAATATCTAGATAATCGTAATTTTAATCGGGAAAAATCATCCACCGGGATGAAAGTTGCCCCTAAAGTACTACCTACAACAACTTCTTTACCAAATTATCCGTTTTGAATAATGCTCGCTGTTTTTGTCTAATCTGTTACAAGGATTAGTATTTTCGCCGACGAATAGTCTAGCATTTGCCAAAACCCATACGTTTGTTTAAAAAAGCAAGATAATTCAGCTTTGGATTAAAGGATGTCCTTTATTTAAGCTTTAGATACGAGCTATATCATCACTCATTCTCCGTTGTATAAATTCTTGGCAAAAGCCAGATAAGGAAAGTGAGGGTTTCAAACTATTTAATTCAGAAAAAAAATCAAAATGAAGATTCAGCAGTTAATTGCTTTTCTACTCTCCAGTGCGCTAGCATTAGTGGGCTTTGCCCAAGAAGAACTTCCTAAGGATTGGCCGCATTTAGATGCAAAGGCCGATGGCTATCCAGGAATGAGTACCCAGAAAACCTATAAAGAACTCTTACAGGGAAGAACCTCACAAACGATCGTTGTTGCCGTGATTGACTCCGGAGTTGACAAAGATCACGAAGACTTGAAGTCAGTGATGTGGGTGAATGAGGATGAAATACCGGGTAATGGTATCGACGATGATAATAATGGCTATATCGATGATATTCATGGCTGGAACTTTATTGGCGGTAAAAATGGCAAAAACCTGGCTCATGAGAATCTAGAAATGACACGCCTATATACCTTGTACAAAAAGAAATACGAAGGGAAAAATAAGTCCGATCTATCCAAGAAGGAAAAAGTGGAATTTGACCAATACGAAGAATATGGAAAGATCATAGAAAAGAAAAAGGAAGAATTGGCCCCGCAAGTGATGTTGTATGGAGCAACGGTTGAAGCGTTCAGTGCCCTGGCGCAAGCTATTGGAAAAGAACCGGATGATATTACCCTTTCCGACGTAAAGAATTTCAAAACCAAGGATGAGATGCTGGGTAGAGTGCGGGAAGCAGTAGTTGGATTTGTGGAACAAGGACAGGACTTTGGAAGTATTTATGCCGAGGTAGAGGAAATCTACGATTACTACTACGGACAAGTTAATTACTACTATAATCCAGAATTTAGCCCAAGAGATATTGTAGGTGATGATGTCAACAACCCACGTGAGCAATTCTATGGTAACAATGATGTCAAGGGACCAGATAGCGAACACGGGACTCACGTGGCTGGTATTATTGCTGCTGCTCGTGGAAATGACGTTGGAATGGATGGCGTAGCAGATAATGTTCGGATTATGTCTATTCGTACCGTTCCTGCCGGTGATGAGCGAGACAAAGATGTGGCAAATGCCATCCGATATGCTGTGGACAACGGAGCCGCCGTCATCAATATGAGCTTTGGTAAGGGAGAATCTCCTAACAAGGGGGTAGTTGATGAAGCCGTGAAGTATGCGCTGAAAAATGATGTATTACTTGTACACGGATCAGGCAACGATGCCAAAGAAGTAACCTTCGACAATAACTTTCCGAATGATCGGTTTGACAAAAAAGGATTTTTGGCCCCTAGGCACGCTAAGAATTGGTTGGAAGTTGGAGCGAGCACCTTCTCTGAGGACGAAAACATAGTAGCCTCTTTTTCCAACTACAGTGCCGATAAAGTTGATGTCTTTGCACCGGGAGTTGAAATCTACTCCACAGTTCCAGATAATAAATACAAGAACTTGCAAGGAACTAGTATGGCTTCTCCTTACGTAGCTGGACTGGCGGCCTTACTTCGTTCCTATTTTCCAACTTTGACAGCAGCGCAGGTGAAATCCATTATCATGGAATCCTCTAGCAAGCAAAAATACCGAGTCATCAATCCTGAGAATGGAGAGATGGTTCCTTTCACCGATATGTGCATCACCGGAGGCTTGGTCAATACTTACGATGCCGTAAAGCAAGCCATGGCCACTAAAGGTAAGCGCAAGTTCGTTGGCTTTGGAAAAGGCAAGAAGAAAGCTAAGAAAGGAGACAAAGACCGCGCCTAATAGCGAGAGCTTTGTCAGAAAGAAAAAAAGGCGACGAGTGTATCTTCACTCGCCGCCTTTTTTTTGGCAACCCAATGGGAAGCTCCTGGAACTAAAACTTCGGACAAAGGACCGTCTCATCATCGTACTCTCCTAAGTAGGCAATGGATATCTCGAAAGCTCCTTGGCCTCTCCTAGACTGATTGAGATCATTAAGGTTTGCATCGTAACTTAGCCCTAAGAGGAAGTTGTTAAGTTCCAATCCAACCATTCCGACCACAGAATCCATAAAGAAAACATCCATTTCATTCTTTACGGGGCGTACCCAACTACCTAGGTGTATTGCCACGCCTTTCACATCATCCACCAAGAAACGAAAATTAGAGCCAGCGTTGATCGCTAGGTGAGGTCCTTGGCTATACACTAGGGCTCTTGGCAACATCTGAACATTGGGCCCAAGTGGTATTTGGAAGGAAACGTGCCCTACATATTTTGCTGCTAAACGATCCTCCGGAAACTTATCCGGATTATCATTATCGTAAAAGAAGCTAATTTGTGGTTCTAGAATATGATGCATACTTGCTCCAATGAAAAAGCCGAGCTTATTGGCCGGTGCATAGGCATAGTTGATGCCAATATTGAAGTCAGAGTGGGCAAAATTATTCTCCGGTAGGATTTCATCCGTACCGTTGGTATATCCGTTGTCTCCGTTGAATTGATCTCCAAAATTAATATTACCGTAGTTGATATTGCGCTGAGCAAGACCTACTTGCCCTCCAATACTAAGAAACTGATTGTTCTGATCACTTAAGGATTTATGGAAGGCTCCAGAAAGGAAAATTTGGTTATTGGAGTAGCCAATAAAAGGCACCTTATCGCTGTAAAAGATCACTCCTACACCAAAAGAATCATCGAATTTCTTGCGGTAAGGGCTCATGCGAAAGCGGAAATCAATCGCTCCGGAATACGTTACATATGGATTTTGTAATACATTCGCCCACTGGTCTCTATATATAACAGAAAATCTGTATTTCCCTTGCAATGCGCCAGTTAAGGCCGGGTTGAGACTGATCGGGGAAGCGTAAAACTGTGTGAAATGTTGATCTTGAGCGGGTAGGCAATAAACAAAGCCCAATAACAGGAGGAATAGTAAAGTTTTTTTACTCATAGGATTATGATATTCTTGCGAGCACCAAAGGTAAGGTTTATTTTATTGAACTTGCACTGATTCCTGTTTATTGTCTCGCGAAGAGACCCAGCGGAATCAAATGAAATTAGTTTCTTGCTGATCAGGCTTTGATTCTATTGATCAGAAAGATATTTTAAACAACTTCATTTACAAAGCAACGGACTTTTTCCAATATTTATTATTTTTGATAAAGTAGTCTTCGTCTACTATCAGCAATTCGCTGCAGTAAGGATAAATCCTACCAAGAGGTACTGTATTTTTGTATTTAGCTGATAGTAAACAAGAGAGATCCTGGATTTTAGCAAAGACTAGCATAGCCTGAGCCCAAGGATCAGTGCACGATCAAAAACAGCAATGTACATGACACATGGTATCTGCCCACTAAGTACGGTCGCTATCCGGAATTCTGCGTCTCAAAAGAGCGAGATGATTTCTCAGCTTCTTTTTGGTGAATTAGTGGAGGTTCTCGAAAGAAAGGGCCGCCAATGGGTCAAGGTTCGTTGTGGACATGATAATCTTGTGGGATGGGTGGCTACTAACCAATTGGAGCGGATTACTCCTTCCGAATTTGATACCTACCAAGATAATTATGCCTTTGTTTTGGATGTGTTTCAGGCTTTGGCCACTGGAGATGCCTTTTTACCGTTGACCTTAGGAGCACGACTGCCAAACTTTGATGGATTACAATTTGCTATTGGTGAAAAGACTTTCAATTTTCCTGGTCAAGCCGTGTTTCCAAAAGATCTTGTCCAAGGTCCAGAGATTATCCAGAAAATTGCACGAAAGTTTCTCAATGCACCGTATCTATGGGGGGGAAGATCACCCCTGGGAGTTGATGGTCCCGGCTTGGTCCAGGTAGTTTTCGGAATCGCAGGTCATGCGCTGCCTCGAGAAGCGTTTCAACAGGTGGAGAAGGGGGAAAATGTAGATTTTGCGGAACAAGCTAAACCTGCGGACATAGCCTTTTTTGAGAACCAGAAAGGAAGGATAACGCATACTGGCATTGTTTTGCCTGAAGGAAAAATTATTCATGCTCATGGTAAGGTCCGCATTGATAAACTAGACCACTATGGGATTTTTAGCAAAGATAAAGGTGGCTATACCCACCGACTCCGTATTATTAAACGCTTAATTGCACCTGCCAAGACTAGTCCTCAGGAGGAAACCGTAGAGAATGAAGAAGCTGTGAATCAGCAAATTCCACTTTTTTAGAACGGCCCTTGTACCAACGTACTGAACCCCACTTTATCACGACTTGGATTTCATCATGAGTTAAGCTTCTATTTTTCGTAGGATTGCCCATACTATCTGTAAGGGTTTTGTAAATTTGCCGCCAATTGGCAAGTCCCTTGTCGAATTTGCCGATTTAGTGGCTAGGCTTGATCAAGCATGTTCTGAGGCTTTTCAAAATTTCTTTTGGACAGAAAACTATACCCTAGCTAACCTGTATATATAGAGACGCTATCAATCAATTTTCCCAAAACAACCGATTTTAAACAAAAACCTATGGGGAGTAGCATATTTCCAGCTATTAGTAAGACACTGAACTTTTTCTTGGCTCTTATTGGCCTTATGGTCCTGGTTACTAACTGTGGAGAGCGCTCGACTCCCGCCGACACCAATCCGGAGCGACAGGATCCGGAGGAATCTTCACGACTGACCTTCAAGCTAGATACTTTGGCTCAACAATCGCCAAATTGTGAGACAGACTCCAGCAATTGTGCCAAGGTTAATTTGGTGTTCCCCTACGCTGAAAGAGGCCCTACGGCGATGTGCGTAGCCTTTAACCGACTGCAATTAAAATATTTGCGAGGATCATTGGCAGATGTAAATGGAGAGGAAGAAAAAGGCACTGTGAAAGAAATTATGAACCAGTTTTTGGAAGATTATAAAGAGTTACAGGGAGAAGATTTACCCTTCTCGATGCCATGGAGTCTGGAGACTGAAGGTCAGGTGCTTTATCAAAATGATAAATTGGTATCTGTGCAGCTCTATCAGTATTCCTATACCGGAGGGGCTCATCCAAATACTTTTAGTACCATTTGGATGTTTGATAAGGCTAGTAGCGAACCACTGCAGTGGGAAGACTTAGGCGTTAGGACCGATACTTTAGAAGTTATTGCCGAGCAAGCCTTTCGGAAGGCCGCAGAGATTCCAGTTGGTAAGAGTTTAGAAGAAGCGGGATTTTTTGAGGGTGAGGAATTTGCACTGCCTAAGAACTACGGTTTGGTGAAAGATGGATTACTACTTTATTATAATACCTATGAAATTGCACCTTATGTATTTGGACCCACCGAGGTGATTATACCTTGGGCAGATCTTAAGGTGGTATTTGAAACAGATCAATGGCTATAAAATCAAGAAAGATGAAGTTTTTTTGGACAGTTTTATGTGTATGCCTGCTAGCGGCTTGCCAAAATTCGGAAGGAAAGGAAGGAGCGGATGGTGCTTCTGCGGTGAGAAACGGAACAAGAGCATCACAGGGAGAAGCGGAAGAATTACTACCCGTGACAGAAGTTGATGGCAACTATGAAGTGGCTGGTGCTGAATTGGATGGGAAGTCAGTAAAATTGAGAGGAGAAAAGAAAACCAGTTTTTCCCTGGAACGTGGGAAGCTCAATGGTAAATCTCTTTGCAATAGCTTTAGCGGTGGTTTCGCACTAGGGGAAAACAATACATTATCTATTTCAGGATTCAAGAAGGGGAGCAGAATTTGTTCCGGCAAGATGGGGAAGGAAGCTAACATGCTTAGCATTCTTGAGGATGCCGTTTCCTATGAATTACTAGGTACAACTGCACTAAAGGTGAATTCGGAAAAAGGAAACTTGGTCCTTAGAAAAATACAATAGTATCTATTGTCGCACTACTGAAAACATCGGTAAGGTGGCCAGCTTATTGCTGCCACTTTACCTAGATTTTGATGGCCGTCCAATGGTGGCCCTTCTGATAAAAATCGGAAGTAGCTGACTAGACGGTCCTTTAGGTGTTCGATTGGAAGTAGGCTCATTTTGGGGGCTATAAGCTATGGCTTATGGGCACTTGCGGGAACAAACTCCCCATCACTCTATACAACTCTTATCCCAAACTATTGATTTCGACATCCCTGAACAAGAGATGAAGTTCGTAGTCCAATTTGATTTACCGATCGAACAAGCTGGAACAAGCCTGCCTTAGGATCGAACCGACTTATCTACCATCCGTCCTGGAGGAAAATTGAAACCAAACGCTCATTTAGAAGTACTAGATAGGTAAGTTTTTTGTGAAAAAGGCCGGCTTATCTAAGCCCCAAATTTCAGCTAAGTCTACAGTAACATGCTTATATGGAGGAAGCCTTGAGCAAAACCGCAGGCTCTGACTTTTGATGCTCTCGTTTTCTCTCAGGATTCAGGGAAGTTCCTCGCGACTCCTTGTTATCTGAAGCTTAAATTCGGATGGAATGTCCTTGGATTTCTTCCGATTCTCATTGATATATTACATTTTTACGCCCTCAAATAACATTCTCGCCATGTTAAGCAAACAAATTCCTACCACTACAGCTGCGTGGAGCGCATTGCAAGCTCACTTTTCTGACATCAGTACGATGGAGATGAAGTCACTCTTTGCAGAAAACCCGGATCGCTTTGATAAGTTTTCTATCCAATTTGAGGATCTCCTGCTAGATTACTCTAAAAATCGGATTACCCAGGAAACAATGGATCTCTTGATTCATTTGGCCAAGGAAACTGACCTTCCGGCCAATATCGATGCCCTATTTGCGGGCGAAAGAATTAATCAGACAGAAAATCGAGCTGTATATCATATGGCCTTGCGACATCAAGGGGCAGAGGCAATGAAGGTGGATGGTGAAGATGTCATGCCAGCGGTTCGCAAGGTCCTCGACAAGATGAAGGGGTTTACCGCACAATTACATGGCGGAGAATGGAAAGGTTACTCCGGTAAAACCATTACAGATATCGTCAATATTGGTATTGGTGGTTCTGATCTCGGGGCCGTTATGGTGACGGAGGCGCTTAAGCCTTACTGGGTAGAGGGAATACGGGCCCATTTCGTTTCTAATGTCGATGGAACAGACATTGCAGAAACTTTAAAGGGTTTAGATCCAGCGCGCACCTTATTTATCATTAGCTCAAAAACCTTTACGACCCAGGAAACCATGACGAATGCGCATACGGCAAGGACTTGGTTTCTGGAAACTGCAGAAAAAGAAGAATTTGTAGCTCAACATTTCGTAGCTGTTTCTACGAATGCGGAGGGGGTACAAGCCTTTGGTATGGCAGCTGAGAATATGTTTGAGTTCTGGGATTGGGTAGGTGGTCGATATTCCTTGAGCTCCGCCATCGGTTTGTCTATTGCTTGTACGATTGGATACGATAATTTTGCCCAATTACTTGGCGGTTTGTACGCCATGGACCAACATTTTAAGCAGGCACCTTTAGAGCAGAACATACCTGTTATTCTGGCCTTAATCGGTATTTGGTACAATAACTTTTTTGGAGCCGAGACGGAGGCCATTTTACCTTATGATCAATATTTGCATCGGTTCCCAGCCTACTTTCAGCAGGGTAATATGGAAAGTAATGGTAAGTATGTAGATCGAAATGGGAACAAAGTAAGTTACCAAACCGGTCCCATCATCTGGGGCGAGCCTGGAACAAATGGCCAGCACGCTTTTTACCAGCTCATCCACCAAGGAACAAAATTGATTCCTTGTGACTTTATAGCTTCGGCAAACAGCCACAATGCCATTGGTCAACACCATCCCATCCTCTTGTCCAATTTCTTTGCCCAGACGGAGGCATTGATGAAGGGTAAAACAGCTGATGAGGTGCGAACTGAATTGGAAAAGGCTGGAAAATCTGAGGAAGAAATTAAAAAATTGCTTCCCTTCAAGGTTTTTGAAGGCAACAAACCGACTAACTCTATTTTACTCAAGCGCTTGACCCCTCATACCTTGGGGCTGCTGATAGCTATGTATGAACACAAGATATTTGTACAAGGAGCCATCTGGAATATCTACAGCTTTGATCAATGGGGCGTAGAATTAGGCAAGCAATTGGCGAAAGGGATTCTTCCAGAATTAACGGGAGAGGAATCCATTAGCAGTCATGATGCCTCAACCAATGGCTTGATCAATGCCTATAAGCGCATGCGAGAGTAGCTTGTAAAGCTTTAATTCATAAAAAATTTCAAAGCGACCCAACCTTTCCATTTTCTTTACCTGTCTTACCCAGCAGTAAGAAAGCTTACAATAAGAGATATGGTTGTTTAGCTTCCATTTTAGGGGGAAGATAGATTTTGCAAGCCCGTCCGCATTTACTTAAATTGCTGGACCGACTCGAATCACCCGAATATTTGGAAACTAGCTAGCTATGAAATTTTATCAACTATTGCTCCTATCTCTGTTTAGTTGCATTTCCCTCTATGGCCAAAGCCAAGATACCCTGGACGTAATCTACCTGAAAAATGGCATGATCATGGAAGGTTTAGTCACTAACTTCAAGGAAGATCGTTCCTTAAAGTTATCACTACCGGGTGGTGTGAAGATGGGAATTCGATTGGAAGATGTCGATAGTATCAAATGGGTGAATAAGTTGTCCGATTCCCAAATGATGGATACCCAACAGGCCATCAGGATGAGCAGGGTACAGCTACAGATGGGACAAGGAAATCTTTCTATTCCGTTGATTGAAACCGTCTATTTGAATGATGGACAAATTATCGTGGGTAGAATTGATTCCTACAGGAAGGGAGAGCAGCTAAGAATGTACGATCAGGCGGGTAATGAATTCGTTTTTAAGGATGCTGATATCCGACGAATTGTACAAGATGTCGATCGGCCAACGCTCAAGAGATACCTTCGTCAGCGAAGAAGAATGATGCGCCCCTTCAACTATGCCTTTACAGAGAAGGGAATGTACTATGAACTATCCCTGAGCACTTTCACTAGTGATACGGATATTGATGAACCAGACGAGACGGCAGTAGGGATACATTTTGCCATGGGGAAGCAATGGAATAGAAAGATCGGAACAGGGATCGGAATAGGCCTAGATGGATACAACTCATTCGGCAGTGGGACTACCTTGATGCCCTTGTATCTACAAGCTAGGGGATATTTTCGAAAAAAATGGCAATCTCCATTTTACCTGCTAAACGGAGGCTATTCAGTTGCAGTAGGAGGAGATACGGAGGCCTTTCAGATTGAGGCAGAAGGTGGCTGGATGATTCATCCGGCATTGGGCTGGCGATTTGGCGCCTCAGCGAAGAGTAACTTTACCATTGATTTGGGCGTCAAATATCAAGAAGCATACATCGAACGAATCTCCAATTTTAATGGAGATCTGGAAATTAGAGATATACTGTACAGGCGATTTACATTACGTTTTGGGCTGGTTTTTTAGAGACCGAAGTCTAGCTGTTTATGTTTAAGAAAAAGGTATTGTCCGAAAAAGAGTTAGTAGAGGCTTGTGTCGCCAACGATAGGCGTGCACAGGAAGAGCTGTTTCGACGGTTCTTTCCTACTATGATGCGTATGTGCATGCGCTACGCTGATGATCGAGACGTTGCGATGGAAATCGTCAATACCGGTTTCCTGCGTGTTTTCAAAAAACTACACACCTTCTCCTTTTCCGGTTCGCTGGAAGGGTGGATCCGCAGATTGGTCTTCCACAGTCTATCGGATCATTTCAAAAAGCAAACAAGATCGGTGCATTTCCTATCGATTGAGGATCGAGATGCACCACACGAATCAACTGCCCTTGACCAATTGTTTTGGGAAGATATCATCAAGTTGGTGGACTATTTACCGGCTGCGAGCAAAGAAGTATTCTGGTTATATGCTATTGAAGGCTATTCTCATGCAGAGATTGCTGAGCGTGTAAATATCAGTGTGGGTACTTCCAAGTGGCATTTGTCTAATGCTCGTTCTAAATTGAAAAAACTAGTCCAACAAGTTAATAACCGAACAAATTATGCTGGATAACAGGAATAGCGGATTGGATCCCAGCTTTATTGATAATGCCTGGGAAGATATGCGCAGGCAATTGGACGAAGCCATGCCGGTCGAATCTAAGAAACGTCGCCCCGTCTTGGCCTGGTGGTGGTGGGGTGCTGCCCTTTTATTGCCAATTATGATCGGACTGGGACTATATCCTCGGACCGCGGCTCCCAAGCTACAGGCGCTTCCAATCCCCGGCCAAGGAAAAGCCATTGCCGGCCCGCAAATCCAGCAGCAAATGGCACCAGTAGAAGCCGTAGTAGATATCGAAAACTCAACTCATTCTTCACTAAATTCTTCTATTAAACCTCCAGTAATATCGAAAAGAACACTTACAACTAATTCCCCAGTTTCCCCTCAGATAGTCAATGATCAAGCAACGAAATCCATAGTGGATGTGAAACCTCAATCACCCACTCGCCAAGAACCAGCCCTGGAACCTAAGCGGCCCAATACCCAGGCAGGAACCCCTAAAACCCTAACGCCCGCCAAGAATATAGCGAGCAATCGACAATTGCTTCCCTTGTTGGAAGCTATCCCTACAGCTTTAACGACGGAATTGCCCACGGATGACTTAAGCTTCCAGATGGATCCCAAAGCCTCACCCGTCAATAGCCGATATATGCTAGAGATGGGAACTTCTACTCGTAGCTTCCTGGCCTTAGATGGTTTCTTCATAGGCTTGAATAAGGAATGGCAAAGGACTGAAAGCCGTTGGTCTTTTGGGGCGGGAATTCACTATCGACAGCAGATATTACCTTTCGAAACTTCTGATTTATTGAAGGTGAGGACCACACGTTCAAATAATGCAGATCAGCTAGATTCTCCGATTAATCAAGAAGCCAATACCGGTGGTTTTGAGTATGTAGATTTTTCTACTGGGGTAGCGAGGTTCGCTTCTGGCGATAGTTCCATCAATGTGCCGATCAATAGCCTGAACCTAATCCAAAGATTACATTACCTAGAGATTCCCACGCAGGTTAATTATAAATTAGGGCGAAGATGGGAGACATTTGCGAGTGTTCGATTCTCCTATTTGGCGAAGGCTTATTTGGAACATACAGATCGTCCAGTGGGAACTGCAACGGAGGACTTTGCTTTCAATAACAACGGCGGTGGTAGTGGCCAAGTTGGGGTTCCTCCACTCAGCTCCTACGCCAATGATCTGGATTCAAATATTAAAATCGGCAGCAATACGAATGATTTTCATCGTTTTATGCTTTCCGGAGCTATCGGTTTTACCTATTATCCCTCTCCGCGAATGGGCTGGCGATTACAGTACAGCAGCACGCCAGTTAGCTTGTACAACATAGGTTCGATCAATATTAGGGATCAATGGCTTGGCACTTCTCTAATCTGGCGATTTGGAGGGAGGTAATCCTCCAACAGCAAAGTACGGATGATTCAATTCTATACCATTGTCTGACTTAAAGGCATCTAAAACGCTTTTTCTACGTTAGAATAGAGGTACCTTAAACGGATGAACTAACTTACTATGAGAGTCTTAATCCCCTCTATCCTGATTAGTCTAGCCCTTTTATGTGTCTTGGCTTGCAATAAGCGTGTTATCCAGGAACCCAGTCTGGATTTTGGCTATGAATATTTTCCACTTGCCGTAGGTGATTTTTGGGAATATGAGGTTGATTCCTTCATTTATCGCCCGGGACAAAATGGTGGCGTTGCCATTGATAGCATTCAGTCCCAGCTGCGCGAAATTGTGGTAGATACCTTTCGTGACAATGCCAATCTCCTCAACTTTATCGTTGAACAATATACTCGTCGATCGGATAATGATCCTTGGCAGGTTCGCAATGTTTTGCGCCTGGCTCGAAATGAGGAGCAAGCCTTCCGGGTGGAGGATAATTTGCGATTTTTGAAAATGGTATTTCCGCCCAATACCAATCGATCCTGGCCTGGTACCAACTATTTTGATGAGTTTACTGCCGTTCCTGTAGCTGGAGGCGATATAGAGGTGTTTAAAGGATGGGAATCAACGATTTTGAGTCAAGAGGGAACTTGGCAAGCGGGAGATTTAGATTTTGGGGAAGTTCTAGAAATAGAAATCGCTGATTTCAACACTTTTATTGAGCGAAGAGAAGGGAAGGAGTATTATGCCAAAGGAGTGGGGTTAATTTCCAGAAGTCTTACTATTTTTGACACGCAATGCCAGATCTGCTGTGGGGGAGATTGTGGAGATCTACCCTGGGAAGAGAAAGCGGAACTAGGTTTTGAAGTGCAACAAAGACTCATTAGGTATAAATAACAAGATTTCGCTCTACCATTAGAATCTCATTTCCAAGACTTAGGAAATTTGGTGCTGATGACGGTGCGAAGCTGCAAATGTATATGGCAAAAACCTCTTTGCAAGAAGTTGGAAAATTGGGCAAGACCTTTGGCTTTGATGGGACGCTCAAAGTAAAAATCGAAAGCTCATTCCTTGCTCAGCTAGAAACGGCTGAAGTCGTATTTATAGAAACAGCTGGCAACAAGCTTCCTTATTTCCTGGAAAAAATCTCCCAGGAGAATCCCACCACCATCAAGTTTGAGGATGTAAATTCCAAAGAGGAGGCTCAGGTCATCTCTGGGCAAAAGCTATTCTTGGAATTGGAAGCGGAGGAAGTCAAGGGGCCATTGGGCATGACTGAAATCAGCCACTGGACGGATCTCGTCGATTTTCGATTGGAGGATGAAAAGGCAGGTCCCTTGGGTGTAATAGAAGAAATATATGAGTTGCCCCAGCAATGGATGGCCAGTATAGATTACCAAGGAGAAGAAGTATTGATCCCACTCAATGAAGCCTTTGTAAAAGGTATCGATCCCTCAGAAAAAGTAGTGTTTGCGAGCTTGCCAGAGGGTTTACTAGACCTGTGATCCATCCAACCTGGCTCGCAGGAATCCTGCTAGGACCTCCATGCCCATATCAAATCCAATATTATTGTTAATGATCAAATCCGCTTCTTCGATGTAGGGCTTAATGTACTTTTCGAAGGTGGGCAGTACATGATGTTCATATCGGTACAAGACATCATCAAGCGGATAATTTCGTTCCACTCGATCCCGCTTAATCCGTCTGATTACTTTGAGGTTTTCTTTGGCATGCAGGAAGACCTTCAAGTCCAATAGTTGTTTGATCTTCTTATAATGAAAAACGAAGAGTCCTTCCACGATTAGGATGGGTGCAGGGTGAAAAGTGAGCATTTGGGGATTTGCCTTTTCATTGTTAAAGGTGTATTCTACCCTTTCTACTACTTCCCCTGCAATCAAACGCTGGATGTCCTTGTAGAAGGCTTTTTTATCAATAGACTTGGGACGATCAAAGTTTTTAATGCCGTTGGCATCTATTTCCTGCATGTCCCGAGGGAAATAGTAGTCATCTTGAGAGATCACGCAAATATCATCCCGCTCAAACCGCTCGCTGAGTTGACGGATGAACGTAGTTTTGCCAGACCCGCTACCGCCGGTTATCCCAATAATTAGTGGTTTCATGTGCCAGTATTATGGCGCAAAAATAAAAATATTCTTCCCGTCAAAGAATATTCGACAGGACATCCTGCTGAAGATGTTTTTAAATCATCTCTAGAGTACCGATTGTACCGGTAAAAAGGAAAGTGAAAAAGAAAATGTGGTACCTTTTCCAGCCTGTGATGCTACGGAAATGGATCCGCCATGACGTTCAACCACCTTTTTGCAGATGGCTAATCCTATACCTGCACCTTGGTAATTTCGTCCGTCATGGGCTCGCTTGAAGACCTCAAAAATCTCTTCCTGTTGCGATTCTGGAATGCCTATCCCATTATCCTGAACGGAAAAGTTCCAACGATCTTCTCCTTCCTGACATCTTATCGTTATTGCTGGGGTAGTACCTGGGGCTACAAATTTTATTCCATTGGAAATCAAGTTTTGAAAGAGTTGAACCAATTGAATCTTGTTCCCTATGATCTGCTTTGGAATGCCTTCCAGCTGGATGCTAGCACCTGTAACTCGGAGTTTTTCCTGCAGGTTATAGCGCACCAAGGTCATAATGTCATCAAAATCAACGTCTACCATCCGCGAAGCTCCCCGGCCAATCCGAGAATATTCCAGTAGACCTTGAATGAGTTGTTCCATCCTCAGTACCCCTAGGTCGGCATATGAAAGATATTCTTTAACGTTTTCCGCCACTTCGGGGCCAATCCGCTCCTTGATGAGATTCAGATATCCTTTGACCGTACGTAGGGGCTCTTGCAAATCATGAGAAGCCACATAAGCAAAGCGTTCTAGGTCATGATTGGAACTCTTGAGTTCTTCGATGGTAATCTTCAGTTGCCCTTGAGCTTGTTCCAGGTCGAGCGTACGCTGCTCTAGCAGAGCCTTGGAGGCCTTCAGTTCATTTTCCGCTTTGATCCGGGCGCTGATATCTCTGACCGCAGCGGTGAACAGATGTCGCCCTTGAAACTCGAGATCTGATATATTTATCTCTAGGGGGAATACCTGGCCATCCTTTCTTAGGCCTTCCATAATGACATTGGTATTCAACACTTTTGATTTTCGGGTCCCTAAATACCTGTTCATGCCACTGCTATGTCTAGATCGATAGTGCTCTGGCATGAGAACGGTGAGATCCTTGCCGATGAGTTCGGCTGAAGTATATCCCCAAATTTCCTCCACCTCTTTGTTGATCATTATGATCTCACTCTTGTCATTTGCAGTGACAATGCCGTCCTTTACTGCGTTCATTACTTCTCTTAGCTGTAGATAAGCTTCTTCACTAGCCTTCTGGGCTTTTCGAACCTCCGCTTGTGCTTGCTGTAAGGCGATATTCCGTTCGCCCAACTGTTGGTTTAGATCCTCTAGAAAACTCACTTTCTCCAACAGGGTGGCAGAAAGCTGGTGTTTAGTCAGAAGTCCAATTTTATCAGTATCTAGAAATTGCTGGGGGATAATGGAGATGATGATGGGAAAAGTATTCAGTAATTTGTAGCGATTGGCAATATCTTGATAGGCATTATCATAGACTCTTTGGGTAAAGCGAGCACCCATTTTTTGTTCTAGGCTACTAGCAATCTGCTGACTCACATCTGATAAATACTGCGGTGTCATTGGGAGTGGTGGGATCTCCTCCAAGAGATAAGGAAAAGCCCTTTCCACGTCTGGAAGGTCATCTACCCATTGTAGAGAGTGCTCGAAGAAGTGATCTTCCGCTTTCCCCAGAATATTTATAGCACCGCGAAGAATAGCGCTTAAGAAGGTTTTACCCAGAAGAACATTCTGCTCTTTTTCTGGAAGGAAGATCAGGTTGAAATGTGGAAGTTCTACCAGTTTGGGAAACCTAGACCGAACGGCATCACGGAGATCTGCTTTTGTTTTTCGATTGGGTTTATACTCAGAGATGCGTTGCTCGTGATTCAAATATAGGGCCGACACCTGCTCGATCATCTGTTCTGCAGGTAGCTTAAAATATTCTCTATCAAACTGTTGAATAGGACTTGATAGTAGCGGTTGCGCCGACTGTGATAGCAAGAACTCATGTAAAAGTTCGATCTCCCAGAATACAGGTGCCTTTGCCTTCGGAGTACCAAGGACCAGGCGTTTAATCCAACTTAGCGCTTTTGATAACATCTAAGAGCTTGCTTGAAATTTGTCCAAACTTAAAGTAAACACCTCAGTAATTTGGCAAACGATGTACCATGAAGTTAAGAGAGCTATAGGATAGCACTAGTTGACCACCATTTGCGAAAGTGTGGGGTGTCAGATAGCTGAAATTTGAACTTACGCTAGTATCTACCCACTCTTGCTTACTTTATAGATTCGGTAAAAACCAATGGCAGATAATCCCCAGGTGATGATCAGTGCAATGAACCAGGCAGTATTACCTAAGAAGTGGCCTAAGGTATCTCGAAAAACGTCATAATGGAAGATGTGCTGAATCTGCATAGCGATATGTCCAACTGCCATGACCAGAAATCCCCAAGCCAAATAGTTCATTCCTTGTCCGAAAATTCCACCCTTTAAGGCTCCCGCCGTTCGGAAACTGTAATATACACATAAAAAGAGAAAGGGGAGTTCTAAAACGCCGAACCAAAATACACTGTCAAGTCCTTCTGATGTGCCACCGTGATCGTGAATTTCATTCCCCTGTGCAGCTAGTAAGAATGGTAAACATAGGCACACTAATAGTAGGAACGAACAAAGCTTGTTTCTTTGTGTCATTATACATTGAATTTGAAATATGAACGATACATGTGCTTATCTGACAAGGGTCAGATGATAATACGATTGCGGGTGCACATGGTTTCATATCCAAAAAATTAGATATGAGTGGCGTGCAGGTATCTTAGAAGGGACTTTTTACTAAGATAGGCCAAAAAGCCTAAATAGCAAAGAATTGTGATATACTATCGCCTGAAACACAAGTGATAAGTAGACCTAGGCTAGATTTGCTTAGTTCAACAATAACAGCACATTTTCGTAAGATTAATAAATGGGTGTATGATTAGTGTTATAAAACAGAAACGCCCACTTATCAGCCTGCTCATCAATTATTTTTGAAATTGGCTTGCCCGCTCCATGTCCTGCATTTGTATCTATCCTAATCAAAACAGGGGCATTACCGCCATGAACATGTTGTAATTGAGCCGCAAACTTAAAGGAATGAGCTGGTACTACTCGATCATCGTGATCCCCTGTGGTAATCATTGTTGCGGGATAACTCACCCCTTCTTTAAGTTGATGCAAAGGGGAGTAGGCTAAGAGCGTTTTGAACTGTTCAGGATCAGCACTGCTACCATACTCGGGAATCCAAGCTCTTCCTATCGTAAAGAGATGAAATCTCAGCATATCGAGTACTCCGACGGCAGGGAAAGCCAAACCAAATAGATCAGGGCGTTGCGTCATACATGCACCCACTAATAAACCGCCATTTGAGCCGCCACCGATGGCTAGCTTTTCAGTTTTGGTGTAACCGCCATCAATCAGAAACTCCGCTGCTGCAATGAAATCATCAAATACATTTTGTTTCTTCTCCAGCATACCTGCTTGATGCCAAGCTTCGCCATATTCTCCCCCTCCTCTTAAGTTGGGCATCGCAAACACACCATCATTTTCCAGAAGAATAAGGCGGGTGGAACTAAAACTAGGGGTAAGGCTAATGTTAAATCCTCCGTAGGCATACAGGTAGGTAGGGTGACTACTATCCAGACTAAGTCCTCTTTTATGCACCAAAAACATAGGTACCTGGGTGCCATCTTTACTGGTGTAGAAAACTTGCTTTTCCTCGTAATCTTCAGGATTAAACTGTAAGTCCGCTACAAAAAAAGGGGTGGAGGTACCTGATTCAATATCGTATTTGAAAATAGCATTCGGATATAAAAAAGAGGTAAACGTATAGAAGAGCTGTTTATCCTCTTTCTTTCCGCGGAATCCTCCCGCCGACCCTAGGCCTGGCAGTTGGATTTCCTGTCGGCCGCTGCCATCGTAATTGAGTTGGATGAAACGATCCGTGGCATCTTGTAGATAATTGGCAAAGAGTTTATTACCGCCAATATTCACCGTTTGCAGGAGATGCTCAGATTCGGGCAAGATCTCCTCCCAATGGGCTGGTTCGGGGGCTGATAGCTGAATTTTGACCAGTCGATATTTTGGGGCATCTATATCGGTTAGTACCCAGAAACTTCCCGCTCGGTGATCGATAATATAGTTCTTATTGCTAAACCCATCAAAGAGCTTTATGAAAGGTTCATCTGTGCCCAATGCCTTGTAATAGGTGGTAAACCCATCGGTTCCTGGAGAAGCATTCACGATAAGATAGGCCTTATCCTCCGTGATATAAATATAGTGATTTAAATCAGGCTTCGCCGCGTCTTCGTAGATTAGTTGGTCTTCCGATTGGTCCGTGCCTAAAGCATGGTAATAAACTTGGTGGTTTTTATTTTTCCCACTCTTTTTGGAAACATTGGTTGGGGCTGGATAGCGGCTATAAAAGATGCCATCTTTGTACCATGAAGCACCTGAAAATTTGATCCAATGTAAGACATCAGGCAGCTTGCGTTTGGTGGCGATCTCCATGATGTGTATTTCCTGCCAGTCTAAACCGGCTTCAGCTTTGGAGTACGCTACGTACTTGTTGTCTGCCGAAAAGCTTAGCAGCGTAATGGCCACCGTTCCTTGCTCCGAAACCTCATTAGGATCAAGGAATACCTCAGCCTCACCATCGAGACCTTTCTGAAAATATATGACGGGCTGGTTCTGCAAACCTTCATTCTTATAAAAGAAATAATAGTCGCCCGCTCGAAAAGGGGAGGAGTAGCGAGCATAATTCATCAACTCGCTTAGACGTGAACCTATTTTTTGACGGTATGGGATTCCCGATAGGTATTGATTAGTCACTTGGTTTTGAGCCTTTACCCAGTCTTCCACTTCGGGGGCCATATCATCTTCTAACCATCTGTAGGGGTCAGGCACGCTAGTACCATGGTAGTCATCTGACTGAGTTACCCTTCTGGTAGGGGGGTAGGTAATTTGCATTGGAATATTTATTTGTTCAAGCTTTTGGTTGCTGTAGATGGGCAAAATCAGCTACCATAGCTCATCCTGCCTTTCAGCTTACGCAAAATGCTAAACTATTTTGGACTTAGAACCACATTCGCGCACAAAATCTACAATCTTCTTGCGCATTTACCGAAAGCATCTAAAACTCTGCTTACAAAGCCTTGAGCATCTGGAATATCCATGGAGTTTTGCTACTTTGGTAAGTAGAAGCCTGACTAGCAGAGATCTCATCTTGCGAAAATAACAACCAACCAGATACAACATGATTCGACAGTACTTCTTTTCAACGATTCTATTCCTACTAATGTTCCAACTTGCGTGGACCCAATCTGGCAAGAAAAATGAAAAATGGAATGTTAATGATCCTCCAGGAGATCATAAGGAGGTAAGCTTTAAGGTAGATGAAGGCACCTGGATGAGTTTGGATGTCAGTCCAGACGGGAAAACCATTGTTTTTGATATTCTTGGAGACATTTATAGCATGCCCATTACAGGGGGAACGGCTACTGCCTTAAGAAGTGGTTTAGCTTGGGAGGTGCAGCCGCGCTTCAGTCCTGATGGGCAAAGTATCTTATTTACTAGTGACGCAGGCGGGGGAGACAACATTTGGTGGATGAAGACAGACGGCTCGGGGGCTAAGCAGATCACCAAAGAAAGCTTCCGACTCCTCAACAATCCAACTTGGATGCCTGACGGCCAGTATTTTGTAGCTAGAAAGCACTTTACTAGCGGCCGTTCTCTAGGAGCGGGGGAAATGTGGATGTACCATATCAGCGGCGGACAAGGGATTCAGCTGACTAAGCGTAAGAATGATCAGCAAGATGTAAATGAACCTGCTGTCTCACCTGATGGTAGGTACCTGTATTTTAGTGAAGACATGTATCCAGGTGGATTCTTTCAGTATAATAAGGATCCCAACAGCCAGATATACGTCATTAAGCGATATGATCGTGAAAAGGGTGCATTAGAGACCTTAATCGGCGGGCCAGGTGGTGCCATCCGTCCACAGGTTTCTAATGATGGGAAGAAGCTGGCTTACATCCGGCGAGTGAGAACAAAAAGTGTCTTATTTATTCATGATTTGGAAACAGGGGAGGAGCGGGCCATTTTTGATCAACTCAGCAAGGATCAGCAAGAAGCCTGGGCCATATTTGGAGCCTACACCGGCTATGATTGGATGCCCGATGATCAATCCATCGTAATTTGGGGACAGGGTAAAATATGGAAAGTTGACGTGGCCACTGGCAAAGGAGAAATCATCCCGTTCTCAGCTGAGCTTACCCACCAACTAGCGCCAACAGTACGTTTCAAAAATGCTGCCTTTGAGGAAAAGGTAGATGTAAAGGTAATTCGTCAAGCTATCCATTCGCCCGACGAAAAGATGTTGGTATTTAATGCAATCGGTTATCTATGGAAAATGGACCTTCCAGATGGAAAAGCAGAACGATTAACCAGCGATCAACATTTCGAATTTGAACCCGCCTTCTCCCCAGACGGCCAATCTCTAGTCTATACCAGTTGGGATGATGAAGCGATGGGCGCCATCTGGAAAATGAATCTAACTTCCGGGGCAAAACAGAAATTAACGAGCGAAAAGGGAATCTACCGAACGCCCACTTTCTCCCCGGATGGGCAGCAAATTGTTTATCGAAGGGATGGTGGAAATAACCATCAGGGCTTTATTCACACGAAGAATCCTGGCCTTTATCTGATGTCCGCACAGGGTGGGGAAAGTACCCTCGTGACCCCAAAAGGAGAATATCCGATCTTTAGCCAAAACGGAGAAGAGATTTTCTTCCAAACAGGAGGATATCTATTTGGCAGCCTAACAAAATCTTATCAAAGCATCAAGCTTAATGGAAAGGATGAAAAGACGCTTTTTACCGCAAAATATGGCCAGCGTTTTGTGCCAAGCCCAGATAACAAATGGGTAGCTTGGTCAGAGTTGTACAAAGTGTATGTAGCACCCTTACCTCGTGCCGGCAAGACGGTAGGCCTCTCAGCCTCTACCAAGGCGGTTCCAGTGGCGCAAATTGCAAAAGATGCGGGGATTAACTTGCATTGGTCAACGGATAGTAAACGCTTGTACTGGATGCTTGGGAATGAGCTTTTCAGCGATGAGTTGACAGAACGTTTCAAGTTCTTAGAAGGAGCAGTAGATAGTTTGCCTCCTCTGGATACCGTAGGGCAGAAGATTGAAGTTCCAGTCATGGCGGATCGACCTAGTGGCATTATTGCCTTTAAGAATGCTCGGATCATCACCATGGAGGGAGATGAGGTGATCGAACGGGGTACACTGGTAGTGGAAGACAATGTAATTAAAGGAGTAGGTACGGCCAGACAAGTCAAAATCCCAATCGGCGCCCAAGTGATTGACTGTCGAGGTAAAACTATCATGCCAGGAATTATAGATGTACACGCCCACGTTGGGAATTTCCGGTTTGGACAAAGTCCCAAAAAACAATGGGAATACTATGCCAATTTAGCTTACGGAGTTACAACCTCCCACGATCCTTCGGCTAACTCGGAGATGATTTTTACACAATCTGAGATGATCAAAGCGGGACATATGGTTGGACCGCGTCTTTTCTCAACTGGAACAATTCTGTATGGTGCTGATGGAGATTTCAAGGCTGTGATTAATAGCCTGGAAGATGCTAAGTCAGCCATTCGCAGGACTAAGGCTTATGGCGCTTTTTCTGTAAAGAGCTACAACCAGCCCAGAAGGGAGCAGCGACAACAAGTGATTCAGGCTGCACGGGAATTAGATATTCTCGTTATGCCGGAAGGTGGATCTACCTTTTTTCACAACCTTAGTATGGTAGCAGATGGGCATACCGGCATTGAACACAATATTCCAGTGGCTCCGATATACGCTGATGTGATTCAGTTTTGGTCAAATACGGATACCTATAACACGCCCACCTTAGTCGTCAACTATGGCAGTGTCAGCGGAGAATACTATTGGTATCAGCACACAAATGTTTGGGAGAAAGATCGTTTACTAAGCTTCACACCCCGGGCAGTCGTGGATGCTCGGGCCCGCCACCGAACGATGATTCCAGAAGAAGAATACATTAATGGGCACATTCTTACTTCCAAGTCGCTAAATAAGCTACAATCCGCCGGTGTAAATGTTAACCTGGGCGCACATGGACAGCTGCAGGGATTAGGAGCACATTGGGAATTGTGGATGCTGCAACAGGGAGGAATGAGTAATCATCAGGCGCTAAAATGTGCCACTATAAATGGTGCGAAATATCTGGGTATGGCCCATCAGATTGGATCCCTAAAGGCTGGCAAGCTAGCGGATCTTATCATCCTAGATGCCAATCCATTAGACAATATTCAAAATACGGAGCAGGTAAAATACACCATGGTAAATGGTCGCTTATACGATGCAGCTAGTATGAATGAAGTTGGTAATTATGACAAGAAGCGAGATCGCTTCTTCTTTGAAATGCCAGGGAGCAAAAATGCTTATCCCATCTTCAGCGAAAGCAACACTTTTATGCCTACTCAATGTAGTTGTCGACGATAGTCAGTTTACCTAAATACACTTAAAACTTATACCAACCTTTATGAAAAAATGGACCCTAGCTTTAAGCTTGATGCTTGGCATGATTTGTCTCCAAGCTCAAGTGCTGAAATCTCCTAATCGAGGAGATGGGGAGGGAGAAGGCCCCTTCCCGCAGCTGATTGTCAGAGGAGCGACCCTGATTAATGGAAATGGTGCACCTCCAATTGGACCAGTCGATATCGTGATCGAAAACAATAAAATTAAGGCCATCAAGAATGTAGGTTATCCGGGAGTGGAAATAGATCCCAAGAATCGACCTGCACTAGCTCCCGGTGGCAAAGAAATTGAAGCAGAAGGTATGTACGTGCTGCCCGGGTTTATAGATATGCACGGGCACATAGGCGGTAAAGCCCAAAGGGCAGACGCTGAATACGTATTCAAACTTTGGATGGGACATGGGATTACCACGATTAGAGAACCTGCCTGTGGTAATGGCTTGGATTGGGTATTGGAACATAAAACAAGGAGTGAGGCTAATGAAATAGTAGCACCCCGGATTGTGGCTTACACGGTTTTCGGACAGGGTTGGGAAGAATCACCGAGTACCCCGGAAGAAGCAAAACGATGGGTAAGAGAAAACAAAAGCAAAGGAGCAGATGGGATTAAATTCTTCGGCGCACCACCTGAAATCATGAAGGCCGCTTTGGAAGAGAACAAGCGATTAGGGCTAGGTTCTGCCTGCCATCATGCGCAAATGGATGTGGCGAGGTGGAATGTGCTAAATTCTGCTCGAGCAGGCCTAACTTCTATGGAACACTGGTATGGGCTCCCGGAAGCCTTGTTCGCCGATCGTACGGTCCAACATTACCCATTGGATTACAACTACCTGAATGAGCAACATCGCTTTGGCGAAGCTGGTCGTTTGTGGAAACAAGCTGCACCCCCATATTCTGAACATTGGAATAAGGTAATGAACGAGTTGTTGGAACTAGATTTTACTTTGGATCCAACACTTAAGTAGTTCGACAAAAGAAAAGTTGTATATTCAGTATCAAAAGAGATACTAATGCGATATATCAAGGAATTAACACAAGCTCAGCAACAAGAATTAAAAGAGGGCTTTGAACAAG